>NZ_JBIVLI010000002.1:521822-585196 GCF_044751205.1 Streptomyces sp. NPDC088732 | reverse complement strand
TTAAGGCTCCCAGTAGACGACTGGGTTGATAGGCCGGATGTGGAAGCCCAGTAATGGGTGGAGCTGACCGGTACTAATAAGCCGAGGGCTTGTCCATAGGTTGCTCGCGTCCACTGTGTAGTTCTGAAACAACGAACCCCGGTTCGTACAGTTTCATAGTGTTTCGGTGGTCATAGCGTTAGGGAAACGCCCGGTTACATTTCGAACCCGGAAGCTAAGCCTTTCAGCGCCGATGGTACTGCAGGGGGGACCCTGTGGGAGAGTAGGACGCCGCCGAACAATTCTTCAGCCTCAACCCCCGAGCTCATGCTCGGGGGTTGAGGCTTTTTTGCGTTGTGATGGCAACCGCCTTTACAGGCGGCCGGCGGCCTTGAGTGCGAGGTAGGCGTCTGCCAGGGCGGGGGCGATATCGGCCGGCGGGGCGTCGACGACGGTGATGCCGTGGCGGGAAAGGCGCTCGGCGACCCGACGCCGTTCTGCGCGGGCTTGTTCTGCCGCGGCGGCCGCGTAGACCGCGTCGATGCTGCTGCGGCCCGTGGCCATGTCTTCGAGGCGAGGATCGGCGACGGAGGCGACGAGGACCTCGTGGCGGTGCGTGAGCTGGGGGAGGACCGGCAGGAGGCCTTCTTCCATGGGAGCGGCGTCCAGGCCCGTGAGCAGTACCACCAAAGAGCGGTGGGAGGCCCGTTGGAGGACCGTCGCGACCAGCCCTCGTGCATCGGTTTCGACGAGTTCGGCGTCCAGCGGGGTCATGGCGTCGACGAAGGCGGGAAGCATGTCGCGGGCGGAGCGGCCCTGCACCGCGGCCCGTACCCGGCGGTCGTAGGCGAGGAGGTCCACACGGTCGCCTGCGCGGGCGGCGAGCACCGTGAGGAGCAGAGCCGCGTCCATGGCGGCGTCCAGGCGTGGTGCGTCGCCCACGCGTCCCGCCGAGGTGCGTCCGGTGTCCAGGACGACGAGGATGTGCCGGTCGCGTTCGGGGCGCCAGGTCCGGACGGCGACGGCGGAGCGGCGGGCGGTGGCCCGCCAGTCGATGGAGCGGGTGTCGTCGCCGGGGATGTACTCGCGCAGCGAGTCGAACTCGGTTCCCTGTCCGCGGATGAGGACGGAGGTACGGCCGTCGAGTTCCCGCAGACGCGCGAGGCGGGAGGGGAGGTGCTTGCGGCTGTGGAAGGGCGGCAGCACGCGAACGGTCCAGGGCACCCGGTGCGACCCCTGGCGGGCGGCCAGGCCGAGGGGGCCGAAGGAGCGGACGGTGACACGCTCCGCCCGGCGGTCACCGCGGCGGGTGGGCCGGAGGACGGTGCTGAGGCGGCGGCGCTCGCCTGCCGGGACGGACAGCCTGTGGCGTGAGGACGTGACCTCGGTGCCGGGGTGCCAGCTGCTGGGCGGCCAGGCGTCGCGCAGGGCGGCACGAAGAGCTCGGCGACTCGGGTTCGTCACGGTGAGCGTGACCTCCGCACTCTCGCCGAGTCGAACTGATGTATCACCGGTTCGGGTGAAATGGAGCTTTCGTACTGGCGCGGCGAGGGCGAGGTCGCACAGAATTCCGAGAAGAAGGACGCCTTCGACGATCAGGATGCCGTTCCAGTCAGGGAGGAGCAGCCCGACGACGAGGGCGCCGATCGCGGCGAGGAGGGCGGTTCGTCCGGTCAGTGACATCGGTCGGCCCGTCGTCTCAGCGGGGCACGGGGACGTGGGCGAGGACCGAGGTGATGACCGAGTCGGCGGTCGTGCCTTCCATCTCGGCTTCGGGCCGCAACTGGATCCGGTGCCGGAGTGTGGGCAGAGCCAAGGCCTTCACGTCGTCGGGCGTGACGTAGTCGCGTCCGGTCAGCCAGGCCCAGGCCCTGGCGGTGGCAAGGAGGGCGGTGGCTCCGCGAGGGGAGACACCGAGAGCGAGTGAGGGGGAGTCACGGGTGGCACGGCAGATATCGACGATGTAGGCGGTGATGTCGGGGGAGACCGACGTCTTGGCGACCGCAGCACGTGCGGCGTCGAGGTCGGCGGGACCGGCGACGGGGCGGATGCCGGCGGAGTCCAGGTCGCGGGGGTTGAAGCCGTCGGCGTGCCGGGTGAGGACGTCGATCTCGGTCTCGCGGGAGGGCAGGGGCAGCACCAGCTTGAGCAGGAAGCGGTCCAGCTGGGCCTCCGGGAGGGGATAGGTGCCCTCGTACTCGACCGGGTTCTGCGTCGCCGCGACCAGGAACGGTTCCGGCAGCGGGCGAGGGAGGCCGTCGACGGTGACCTGGCGCTCCTCCATTGCCTCCAGGAGTGAGGCCTGGGTCTTGGGAGGTGTGCGGTTGATTTCGTCGGCGAGAAGGAGGTTGGTGAAGACGGGACCGGCCTGGAAGGAGAACTCGGCGGTGCGGGCGTCGTAGATGAGGGATCCGGTGATGTCGCCGGGCATCAGGTCGGGCGTGAACTGGACGCGCTTGGTCTCCAGTCGGAGCGACGCTGCCAGGGCGCGCACCAGCAGTGTCTTGGCGACACCGGGCACGCCTTCGAGCAGGACGTGCCCTCGGCAGAGGAGGGCCACCACCAGGCCTGTGACTGCCGGGTCCTGGCCGACGACGGCCTTGGCGATTTCGGTGCGCAGTGCCTCCAGGGAGGCGCGGGCACTGTCGGCGGTGGGAGCGGCGCTCACGGGGTTGCTTTCCTCTCGTTGCGCAGGATGCGGCGTTCGAGTGCGTCGAGGTCGTCGGCGAGGCGCAGCAGGGCGGCGTCGTCGGCCGGGGGAGGGCCGTGCAGCGTGACATGCGGTTGTGCCGCGGGATCGTCAAGGCGTGCGGCGACGGCGGAGGCGAGGACGCCCGGGTCGTGGGCCTGGGATGGAGGGATGCCGAGAAGGGGGGCCAGCCGGTCCCGGGTCGCGGTCCGCAGTGCTTCGGCGGCGCGAGCGCGGGCGTTGCCCCGGCGGTAGAGGCGGGCCCGTCCTTCGGTGGCCTCCGCGGCGCGCACGGTCGCGGGCAGCCGTTCGGCGACGATCGGGCCCAGTCGGCGCGCCCGCCAGAGTGCGGCGAATGCGGCGGCGACGAGGAGTTGGAGGAAGGCCCAGCTCCAGCCGTCGGGGATGAGGTCGAGGAAGCTCTGCCGGCCGCCGTCGAACGCGGCCGCGTCATCGAGAGAGGGGAGGTACCAGACGAGGTGCGGGTGTGCGCCGAGGACCTGAAGGGCGAGGGAGGCGTTTCCCTGGTCGCGGAGGTTCTCGTTCTGCAGGAGTGTGTGGGTGCCGAGGACCACGATGTCACCGCCGTCCGCTGCTGGGAGACGCAGCAGGGTGGGGTTGCCGGCGGCGGTTCGGTAGCACCGGTCGGCCCCCTCGGCGGTGGTCGTGTAGGCGGTGCCGCCGAGATCGGCGTCGCCCGCGCGGACCGCCGCGGGCAGGTCGCATCCGGCCCGCCGGGTCCGGACGGAGGCCGGTCCGGCGTAGTGGACCCCAGGGGCCAGCACGCCGACGGACGCGTCGCTCGGGTCCAGCAGCACGGTCCGACCACCGCCGGACTGCGTCATGGCTTTGCGTAGACGCGACTGCTGACGATCCGTCAAGAGATCGGGGACGGTGACGAGAAGGGTGGTGTCGGGGCCGGCGGAGGAAGCGGCGTCGTCGGTGGTGGTGACGACCGTGGTCGTCACACCGCGGTGGCCGAGGAGTTGTGCCAGGGCCCGGCTTCCCGCCGGGTCGGGAGAACGGGGGTCCAGGGCATGGTGGTTCTCACCGGACTGCAGGACGGCGTAGGCGACGCCGAACAGGACGAGGGCGAGGCCCGCCGCCAGTACGGCACGCCAGCGGCTCCAGAGCTGATGTGCCGTGGGGGACGCGGAGGTCGAGGCAGGGGCCGGTGTCGTGGCCTGGGCCGTGGTCACGGGCGGGCGCCCCCGGACGGTCCAGCGGCCGTTGCGGCGAATCGGGGCTTGGCGCGCTCCACTTGGGTGTCCAGGTCGCGCAGGGCCGCATAGGCCTCGGGACTGCCGGGGCGGTTGCCGTAGGTGACGTCGTCGAAGGTGCGGGCGGCGTCGCGGAGCGCCGCGGCGTGGTCGGGGAGGTGGCGGCCGGCGTCGGCCACGGCCTCGTCGGCGGTGCGGCCGGGACGTGGGTCGATCACGGCGCGTTCCTCCAAGGAGCGCACGATCGCCCGCATCCGCTCCTGGACGGCCTCGGTCCAGGCGCCGTTGCGGGCATGCTCCTCGGCCGCCGCCCGGTGTTCCGCGGCGGTGCGCGGCGTCTCGGCGAACAGGCCGCCGGCCACGGTGGGCTGAGCCCGCAGCTTGCCGAGCCGCAGGCGCAGGGCGACGACCAGTACAACGACGAGCACGATCACCGTCACCAGGCCGACAGCGCCTCCGGGGGCGGCCCCGGAGGCACTGTCCATCAGGTCGGCGAACTTCCGCCACAGCCACGCGATGGCGCGCTGGAGGAGGCCGGGATCGTTCTGGTGGTAGACGGCCTTGGACAGTTCGTCCTCGGCCGCCTCGCGCGCCGGGACGCGCGGGATCGTGACCGGTACGCCCCCCGACACCGGCGTCAGGCCCCGGTGGCCGGACTCGCGCCGGGTGCGCCCGTCGGCTCCCCGTACCCGCTGACGCCGGCGGCGCGGGCGAGGTCGATGTCCAGGGCCTCGCGGCGGATGCGCTGGTCCATGTAGAGCAGGGCGGTCACGCCCGCACTGATGGGGAAGGTGATGGTGGATCCGATGACGGCGCCGATGCCGACGACGATCAGGTAGGACCAGCCGAGCCCGCCGGAGTTGGGCGAGGTGAAGGCGGACAGGCCGTCGCCGCTGATCGCCAGGCCCACGATCAGGAAGGGGATCTGGATGATCGAGGTGATGAGGTAGACGAGCAGCGAGGAGAGCAACTGGATACCCAGCACGCGCCACCACGAGCCGCGCACCAACTTGGACGACCGCGCCATCGACTTGACCACGCCCTGCTTCTCCAGCATCAGCGCGGGAGAGGCGAGGCTGAACCGGATCATCAGCCACACGACGACGACGAAAGCCGCCAGACCACCGAACAACGCGAGACTGAGCCCGGCACCGACGGAGCCGCCGACGGCCAGTGCCACCCCGGGGCCGATGCCGACGGCCACGATGCCCACCCCTATGAGGGCGATCAGGAGGGTCAGACCGAGCAGCCGGCTCAACTGGGGCCGGGCGTCGGACCAGGCCTCGCCCGTGGTGACCTGCCGGCCCAGCACGGCCCTGCTGATCACCATGGTGAGCATCGCGGTGGCGATCACCACGCCGAGCAGCGTGATGACCATGGTGACCCCGGCGCCCGCGAGGCTGCCGCCGACGGCGTCCGCGACATCGCTGAGGCTGGGCTCGGGGTTGTTCTCCAGGGCGTTGATGCTGCTGTTGTCGCTGAGCGCCAGCCCCTGCAGGAGCACCGAGGCGCCCTGGGTGACCAGGGAGACCACCAGGGCGATGCCCAGGACCGTCCGCCAGTGCGCGCGCATGGTGGAGACCGCCCCGTCCAGGATCTCGCCCACTCCCAGCGGCCGCAGCGGGATGACGCCGGGCTTGGGGGAGGGCGGAAGACCCCACTGCGGCTGCTGCCAGCCGCGCTGTCCGGTGCCGCCCCACGCGGGCGGCGGGGGCGGGCTGCCCCATCCTCCGCTTCCGGAGGCCTGCCACTGGCCGGCCGGAGGCTGCTGCTGAGTCCAGTTCGGGGGCGCAGAATCCTGCGGCGTGTCGGGCCCGTTCGGGTGGCCCGGCTCGTCGGAGGGGGAGGATCCGGGCGAGGCCCAGCCCGGAGAGTCGTTCATCATCGCTCCTTCGTTACTGCGCTACCCGATCGTTCAACGCCGGGACGGTGGCAATCGTGCCATGGGGTAAGTGGGCTTGTACCCGGGGATGCGGTACGCCGCAACCGTTCAAAACGTGCTGCCGTTCACGGCAGACTGGGCAGATGGGTGATCAGTACGTGGTATCTCTGGCCAACGAAACCAAGGGGAACCCCGACGAACCGCTCCCGACGCTCCGCTGGGAGGAGCCGCCGGAAGGGCCCGTCCTCGTCCTGCTCGACCAGACCCGTCTTCCCGCGGAGGAAGTGGAACTGGTCTGCACCGATGTGCCCGCACTCGTCGAGGCGATCCGCACCCTCGTCGTGCGCGGGGCGCCGGTGCTCGGTGTCGCGGGCGCCTACGGTGTGGCGCTCGCCGCCGTGCGCGGCTACGACGTCGACGAGGCCGCCGAATCCCTCGCGCATGCCCGGCCCACCGCCGTCAACCTGGCCTACGGCGTCAAGCGCGCCGTGGCCGCCTACCGCGCCGCGCTGAGCGGGGACGCCCAGGGCGACCCCGACCGCGCGGCGGCCGCCGCCCTCGCCGAGGCCCGCAGTCTCCACGCCGAGGACGCCGCGGCCAGCACCGCCATGGGCAGCAACGGCCTCCATCTGCTCTCCGAGCTCCTGCCCGGCGGCGGCTACCAGATCCTGACGCACTGCAACACCGGTGCGCTCGTCTCCGGCGGCGAGGGCACCGCCTTCGCCGTCGCCCTCGCCGCCCACCGGCGCGGCCAGCTGCGCCGGCTGTGGGTCGACGAGACCCGGCCGCTGCTCCAGGGCGCCCGGCTCACCGCCTACGAGGCCGCCCGCACCGGCATGGCGTACACGCTGCTCACCGACAGCGCCGCCGGTTCGCTCTTCGCCGCCGGGGAGGTGCACGCCGTCCTCGTGGGCGCCGACCGCATCGCCGCCGACGGCTCCGTCGCCAACAAGGTCGGCAGCTACCCGCTCGCCGTCCTCGCCCGCTACCACAACGTGCCCTTCGTCGTGGTGGCCCCGACCACCACCGTCGACCTGGACACACCGGACGGGGCGGCCGTGGAGATCGAGCAGCGTTCCGGTCACGAGGTCACGGACGTGTCAGGGCGCGCCGTGGCTCCGCTCGGCACCCAGGCGTACAACCCCGCGTTCGACATCACGCCGCCGAGCCTGATCACGGCGATAGTGACGGAGACCGGCGTGGTCTCGCCGGTCACGGCGGATGCGCTGGCGGCACTGTGCGCTCCCCGTGTCCCGGGTTCGCGATCCGGCACCGGGGTGATCCCTGGCTGAGGCACGGCGACGGCCCTCTGGCCCGCGCTGTGATGCGGGCCAGGGGCCGTGGCATGCCCTCCTCGCGGCCGGGCTCCCGGCGCTTCCTGGTACCGGCAGTCCGTGGAAGACGGATGCACTGGCTGCGCCGGGCTCCGCCGCCTCCACTGGAGTGGGTGAGGTCGCCGACCAACCGGAGCGATCCCCACCGTCGAGCACCCGCGAAGGAGTCGCTGTGAGCACCGACCGGAAGATCGCCCTCATCACCGGGGCCAACCGAGGCCTGGGCCGCGCCGGCGCCCTGCGGCTGGCCGCGGACGGGGTGGACGTCGTGATCACGTACCGGAACAACCGGGCCGAGGCGGAGGACGTCGTGGCGGCCGTCGAGGCTCTGGGCCGGACCGCGGTCGCCCTGCGGCTGGACACCGGCGCCGTGAGCTCCTTCGCCGGCTTCGCCGCGCAACTGGCCGGCGAGCTGAAGTCCCGCTGGGACAGGACCACCTTCGACTACCTGGTCAACAATGCCGGTCACGACCTGACGGCGTCCTTCGCGGAGACCACCGAGAAGGACTTCGACGACATGGTCTCCGTCCACCTCAAGGGCGCCTTCTTCCTCACCCAGTCCCTGCTGCCGCAGCTCGCCGACGGCGGCGCCGTCGTCAACGTCTCCACCGGCCTGACGCGCATCACCGCCCCCGGCCACGCCGCTTACGGCGCCGTCAAGGGCGCGGTCGAGGTCCTCACCCGCTACCAGGCCAAGGAGCTCGGCGCCCGCGGTATCCGCGTCAACGCCATCGCCCCCGGCGCGACGGCGACCGACTTCGGCGGCGGTGGCATGATCCACAACGAGCACGTGCGGACCCGGATCAGCTCTCAGGTCGCCCTCGGCCGCACGGGCGAGCCCGACGACATCGGCGCGGCGCTCGCCGCGCTGCTCTCGGACGCGAACCGGTGGGTCACCGCCCAGCGCATCGAGATCTCCGGCGGCCAGAGCCTGTGACCCGACCCGACCCGACCCGACCCGGCCGGGCCGCCCCTCCGGCCTGCCGGAACCGTCGCGAAGTGACCTTCGTCGGAGAACAAGGCCCTACGACCCGTCGCGCAGCTCGCCATGGACCTGGCAGGGTGTTCACTGTCCGGAACCAGGTGTCCGGAGACCGTATGCGTGAGTGACGCCACGGCTCCGAACATCCCAGGTCAACGGCAGATGCCAGTCGACGGAGAGCACGGCGGGGTGACGACGAACACCATGGTCAAAGCTATCGATGCGAAAATGGGATGATGGTCGCTATGAAGGGACGCGTCCTGGTCGTCGACGACGACACCGCACTGGCGGAGATGCTTGGCATCGTGCTGCGCGGCGAGGGTTTTGAGCCGTCGTTCGTGGCCGACGGTGACAAGGCCCTCGCCGCTTTCCGTGAGACCAAACCGGATCTGGTCCTCCTCGACCTCATGCTCCCCGGACGGGACGGCATCGACGTGTGCCGCCAGATCCGGGCCGAGTCCGGGGTACCCATCGTCATGCTCACCGCGAAGAGCGACACGGTCGACGTGGTGGTGGGCCTGGAGTCCGGCGCCGACGACTACGTGATCAAGCCCTTCAAGCCCAAGGAGCTGGTGGCCCGCGTGCGGGCCCGGCTGCGCAGGGCGGAGGAGCCGACACCCGAGCAGCTCACCATCGGCGACCTCGTCATCGACGTCGCCGGCCACTCGGTCAAGCGGGACGGGCAGCCCATCGCGCTGACCCCGCTCGAGTTCGACCTGCTGGTCGCGCTCGCCCGCAAACCGTGGCAGGTCTTCACCCGCGAGGTGCTCCTCGAGCAGGTCTGGGGCTACCGGCACGCGGCCGACACCCGCCTGGTCAACGTCCACGTCCAACGGCTGCGCTCCAAGGTCGAACGCGACCCCGAGCGCCCCGAGATCGTGGTGACCGTCCGCGGCGTCGGCTACAAGGCCGGACCGGGCTGACATGGGGACCCCGTACGAGCGTGAGCGGCAGGAGAGCCGGCACGCGGACCCCCTCACGGGCCTGCTGCCGGTGCTCCGCTCGTGCGTCCGCTGGGCCAGGCGGCCCCTCCAGCCCGCCACCCGGCTGTGGCGGCGCAACATCCAGCTGCGCGTCGTCGCCACCACACTGCTGATGTCGCTGGGCGTCGTGCTGCTCCTCGGCGTGGTCGTGATCGGCCAGGTCAAGAACGGACTGCTCGACGCCAAGCGGCAGACCGCGCAGAGCCAGGCCGTCGGCGGCTTCGCCGTGGCCAAGGAGAAGGCCCGCAACGTCACCGACAGCGGCGACTCCGGCACCGACGCGCGCAGCCAGACCGACACCGCGACCTGGCTCAACAACCTCGTCGAACAGCTCGCCAGCGGCGGCCAGGGCGTCTACTCCGTCGTCGCCCTCAGCTCCAACGCCGAGCAGCAGATGACGTACAGCACCCAGGCCGACAGCCCCGGCACCCACGGTCCCCGCGGCTCCGGCGGGGTGTGGCCCGAGGAGAGCGTGCCGGCCGACCTGCGGCAGTCCCTCGACGGCACGCTGGAGGTCTACGAGCGCTACACCTCGATGAAGAGCGACAGCGTCCCCCAGGGGGAACCCGCCCTCATCGTCGGACAGCGCCTCAACGACCCCAACGGCAAGCCCTACCAGCTGTACTACCTCTTCCCCTTCGACCAGGAGGAGAAGACCCTCGGCCTGGTCAAGGGCACCCTCGCCACCGCCGGCATCTTCGTCGTCGTGCTGCTCGGCGCCATCGCCTGGCTCGTCGTGCGGCAGGTCGTCACCCCCGTCCGCATGGCCGCCCAGATCTCCGAACGGCTGGCCGCCGGACACCTGCAGGAACGCATGAAGGTCACCGGCGAGGACGACATCGCCCGGCTCGGCGAGTCCTTCAACAAGATGGCCCAGACCCTCCAGGTCAAGATCCAGCAGCTGGAGGACCTGTCCCGGATGCAGCGCCGGTTCGTCTCCGACGTCTCCCACGAACTGCGCACCCCGCTGACCACGGTCCGCATGGCCGCCGACGTTATCCACGAGGCCCGCGAGGACTTCGACCCGGCGACGTCCCGCTCCGCCGAACTGCTCCAGAACCAACTGGACCGGTTCGAGTCGATGCTCTCCGACCTGCTGGAGATCAGCCGGTTCGACGCCGGTGCCGCGGCCCTGGAGGCCGAGCCGATAGACCTGCGCGACGTCGTGCGCCGGGTCGTCGACGGCGCCGAGCCGCTGGCGGAGCGCAAGGGCAGCCGCATCGTCGTCCACGGCGACGAGCAGCCCGTGACCGTCGAGGCCGACGCCCGGCGCGTCGAGCGGGTCCTGCGCAACCTCGTCGTCAACGCCGTCGAGCACGGCGAGGGCCGCGACGTCCACGTCCGCATGGCCTCGGCCGGCGGGGCCGTCGCCGTGGCCGTCCGCGACTACGGCGTCGGCCTCAAGCCCGGCGAGGCCACCCGCGTCTTCAACCGCTTCTGGCGCGCCGACCCCGCGCGCGCCCGCACCACCGGCGGCACCGGCCTCGGCCTGTCCATCGCGCTCGAGGACGCCCGGCTGCACGGCGGCTGGCTGCAGGCCTGGGGCGAACCGGGCGGCGGCTCGCAGTTCCGGCTGACCCTGCCCCGCACCGGCGCCGACAGCCTGCGCGGCTCCCCGATCGCCCTGGAACCCGAGGACTCGCGCCGCAACCGCGAGCTGAACGCCGGCCCCCGCGCCATGCCCGCCGGCGCCATCGCGCTCGGCGCGGCCCTCGAAGGCGCGGCCGTCCCGGCGCACACCCCGGCCCTGCACGGGGTGCCGGTGTCGCGGTTCGCCGCGCCCGCCATCCCCAACATGCCGCTCAGCGCTCCCCGGCCCCCAGCCGCGGACCCCGCCGCACTGCCCGGCAACGGCGCCCGCGTCGTCGGCCACCGGGCCGGCAGCGGCACGGCCACCCACACCACCACCACGGACCAGGCGCGGGAGGACGAGAGCTGATGCGCGCGATGGGGGGCGGCCGACCGCGGCCGGTCAAGGCGGGCATGCTCCTGGGCTGTCTCCTCGTCCTGCTCACGGGCTGCGCCTCCATGCCCGACAGCGGCGAGGTGCACCGCGTCGGCGGCGAGCAGCACGCGGACACCGACCCCCAGGTACGCGTCTACGGCGTGAAACCGCAGAAGGGCGAGACGCCGCGGGAGATCGTCAGCGGTTTCCTGGAGGCGACCACCAGCGACGAGGCGAAGTACGACACCGCCAAGCTCTACATGACCAAGGAGCAGGCCCAGCTGTGGAAGCCGGACTCCGGGATCACCATCCTCGCCGACGGCCCCACCCAGGTGCAGGAGCCGGACGCCACGGGTGACGGCAAGGGCGACGACGGCACCCAAATCAGCCTCACCGGTGAGAAGGTCGCCGCGGTCGACGCCAGGCACGCGTACCGCGCGGACGAGGGCACCTTCAGCACCGGGATCCGGCTGACCAAGGAGAACGGCGAATGGCGCATCGCCGGCGTCGCCGACGGGCTCGTGCTGAGCGAGGCCGACTTCACCCGCTTCTACCGCTCGGTGGACACGTACTACTTCGCCTCCCTGGGCGCGGACGCCCTCACCGGGCATCGCGATTCCCTGGTCGCCGACCCCCTGTACCTGCGCAAGCGCATCAACCCGCTGGCCGCGACCGTCGACGCGCTGCTGACCGGACCGACCGACTGGCTCCAGCCCGTCGTCGAATCGGCTTTCTCCAGCGGCATCCGCGCCACCAAGGTCTCCCTGGACGACACCCAGCGCCTCACCGTCCGGCTCAACCGCGCGCCCGGCGACGGCCCTCGCTGCGAGCGGATGGCCGCCCAGCTCATCCAGACCGTGCAGGGCATGTCCTCCAGCCCCCTGCCGTCCGTGGAGGTGCAGGGCCCGGCCGGCCGCGTCGCCTGCTCCCTGTCGCGGGAGCAGGCCGCCAGTGCCTACGCACCGGAGGGGCTGGCCGGTCAGGGCAACGAGCAGTACTTCATCGACGCCGAGCACCACCTCGTCAGCCTCAGCGGCGAGGGCACCCAGCCCATCACGGTGCCCGGGCCCTTCGGGTCGGGGCCGCTCAAGCTGGGCACCGTCGCGGTGCGCCGCGACGAGCAGTCCGCGGCCGGGGTCACCGACGACGGCGCCGACCTCTACGTCTCCTCGCTGAACGCGGGCGGGGAGCTCGGGCCGGTCGTCGCGCAGAGTGAGGCCGCCGACCGGAAGAACCGGCTCAGCGCGCCCAGCTGGGACGGCTACGGCGGCCTGTGGGTCGCCGACCGCGACCCCAACCGGCCCCGGCTGCTCATGTTCCGCGACGGTGCCGGCACACCCGTCGACGTCGCGGTGCCGGAGCTCGGCGACGGCCGGATCGAGTCGCTGCGGGTGGCCGCCGACGGTGTCCGCATCGCCCTGCTGGTGAGCGAGGGCAAGCACACCACGCTGCGGCTCGGCCGCATCGAACGCACCGGGCCCTCCGACGACCCGCAGATCGCCGTCGCCGACCTGCGCCGCGTGACCCCGCAGCTGGAGGACGTCATAGCGGCCTCCTGGGCGGGGGTGAGCCGCCTCGTGGTGGTGGGCCGGGAGACCGGGGGCGTCCCCCAGATCCAGTACATCAACGCGGACGGCTCGGCGTCCTTCACCCCGAGCCTGCCCGGCATCAGCGGCGTCAAGTCGGTGGCCGCCTCCGAGAACCAGGACAAGCCGCTGCTCGCGGAACTGGACGGCGGCATCTTCCGGCTGCCCCCGGACGCGAACTGGAAGGAAGTCACCCCCAAGGGCACCGCGCCGGTCTATCCGGGCTGAGCGGCGGCCGGGCGTCGGTTGCGTGGACAACACACAGGCGAGGCACCGTAGAAACGTGACAAAGCGGGTCTTTTCTGTCGTGCTCGGCCTCCCGCGAAGCTTTACCCACAGGAGTTATCCACAGCCCTGTGGACGACCCTGGCGGATGTCTCCCCCACCCGGCATCGTTGAGTCATGCGAGGCCTACGGGAATGGTGGCGCGAAATCGCGGGTCTGGTGCTGCCGGGGGAGTGCGCGGGGTGCGGCGCGCCGCGCACCGGACTGTGCGAGGAGTGCGGGGCGACGCTGTACGAGCCGGGGGCGCGGCGCGTATGGCCCGACCCGCCGCCCGCCGGGCTCCCGGAGGTGTGGGCGGCGGCCGTCTACGCCGACCAGCCGCGCGCCGTGCTGCTCGCGCACAAGGAGCGCGGCGCCCTCGGGCTGGCGCGGCCGCTGGGCGCGGCGCTGGCGGGCGCCGTCTACGCGGCGGTGAGGGGAGGGGGTGGGGGAGGGGCCCCCGAGACCGGGCCGCTGCTCCTCGTCCCCGTCCCCTCCTCCCGCCGCGCCGTCGCCTCCCGCGGCCACGACGCCACCCGCCGCATGGCCCGGGCCGCCGCCGCGGACCTCCGCCGGGACGGGCTCCCCGTGCGGGCCGCCAGGGTCCTGCGGCAGCGCCGCCCCGTCGCCGACCAGGCGGGCCTCGCCGCACCGGACCGGCTCGCCAACCTCTCCGGGGCCCTGGAAGCCGTACCGGGCGCCGCCGGACTGCTCAGTCGCACCGGGGCGGTCCTCGTGGACGACCTGATGACCACGGGTGCCTCCCTGGTGGCCGCCGCCCGGGCCGTCGAGGCGGCCGGCGGCCGAGTCCTTGCCGCCGCGGTGATCGGCGGCCCGGCTCCGCTGCGCCGCCGAACGGAGTAGCGGGGCCGCCCGTCCGTGAGCAAGGCGCGTCACGGAGTGCGGCACGGCCAGGGGTGCCGGAAACGGCGCGCGCCGGTGCCCGGAAGCGGGTCCGCAGCCCCTCGTGCGCGGGTGGTCGCCTCCGCGCGCCGGTAAGCGGAACCCCTCGGGCACCGGTGATGTTGCAGGTCGTGCAACCGCCGTTTCACCCGAACGGAGGTATCGCCCCGCTGGGGGTGCCGACCGTGGTACTCCGGGTCTATGTTCGGTTGTGAGGGACGCGGCCGCCGGAGGTGGCCCGCCGTTCCGCGGACCGCGGGTTGTGGTTCACCCACCGTTCAGTGGATGTTGATCTTTCTCCCGGGGGAGGAGGAGGTGAGAGTTGCGGCTTCGCCGCCCCGGAGGCCTCCGGAGGTGTGCGGAGTGGCTACGAACGTCGACGCCGGGCGGGACCTGGTACCCGCCGGCCTCAGCGCAAGGGATTCGTCCTGTGCGAACGGGGCGATCCGGGAACGGAGTTCTGCGTGGACATCGTCGTCAAGGGCCGCAAGACCGAGGTGCCCGAGCGGTTCCGGAAGCACGTGACCGAGAAGCTGGACAAGATCCAGAAGCTCGACGGCAAGGTGATCAGCCTCGAGGTCGAGGTGTCGAAGGAGCCCAACCCCCGGCAGGCGGACCGCTCCGACCGGGTGGAGATCACCTTGCTCTCGCGTGGACCGGTGATCCGGGCCGAGGCCGCCGCTACGGATCCGTACGCGGCGCTCGACCTCGCGGTGAGCAAGCTCGAGGCGCGACTGCGCAAGGCCGCCGACAAACGCAGGGTGCACCACCGCGGCGGGAGCCGTGCGCCCCTCAGCGTGGCGGAGGCGACGGCCGTGCTGGCCGCCGAGGAGTCCAACGGCACCCGGCCCGCGGACGACTCCGCCGCCGGCGTGCCCACCACCAAGATGGGTTCCCTGGAGGTCCAGGGCGAAGGCCCGCTGGTGGTGCGCGAGAAGACGCATGCGGCAGCACCGATGACGCTCGATCAGGCGCTCTACGAGATGGAACTGATCGGGCACGATTTCTATCTGTTCATCGACTCCGACACGGAACAACCGAGTGTCGTCTACCGGCGGCACGGCTACGACTACGGCGTCATCCACCTGAAGGCGGACCCCTCCGTCATGGTGGCGCCGTCCGGTGCGGGAGGAGCGCTGCGCCGGTGATGTGACGGTAACGGGCGGCGCCCCCGGGCGGGAAACGACCTCCGTCCGGGGGCGTTGCCGTGTCCCGGCATGGAATCATGGCCGGGCAGCCGACTGTCGGGCCGCACTGCCCGATCGGCCTGGCACGAAGGTGCACAGAAGCGTGCAACGACCACGGGCGGCCGGCCCGAGGGGGAGGAACCGATGGCCGACAGCTTCGAGCCCGCGCCGTCCGGTGCGGCGGAACCCGGTGACGGGGCCGCGCAGGACGCGGGCGCGAACGGCGCGCACGGCACGGCCGGTGTGCCGCGCAAGGAGCCGATCAGGGTTCTCGTGGTGGACGATCACGCGTTGTTCCGGCGGGGACTGGAGATCGTGCTCGCGCAGGAGGAGGACATCCAGGTCATCGGTGAGGCCGGGGACGGTGCGGAGGCGACGGAGAAGGCCGCCGACCTGCTCCCGGACATCGTGCTGATGGATGTGCGGATGCCGAGGCGGGGCGGGATCGAGGCCTGTACCTCCATCAAGGAGGTGGCGCCGAGCGCGAAGATCATCATGCTGACGATGAGCGACGAGGAGGCCGACCTCTACGAGGCGATCAAGGCCGGCGCCACCGGCTATCTCCTCAAGGAGATCTCCACGGACGAGGTCGCCACCGCGATCCGCGCGGTCGCCGACGGGCAGTCGCAGATCAGCCCGTCGATGGCGTCCAAGCTGCTCACCGAGTTCAAGTCGATGATCCAGCGCACGGACGAGCGACGGCTCGTCCCGGCACCGCGGTTGACCGACCGTGAGCTGGAGGTGCTGAAGCTCGTCGCGACCGGGATGAACAACCGGGACATCGCGAAGGAGCTCTTCATCAGTGAGAACACCGTGAAGAACCATGTGCGCAACATCCTGGAGAAGCTCCAACTGCACTCGCGCATGGAGGCCGTGGTGTACGCGATGCGGGAGAAGATCCTGGAGATCCGCTAGCGGTGCCCGGTCGGCCGACCGGCCGGGTCCGGTGTCACGCCACCGCGGCCCGGAGCGCCGTCGCCAGCGCGGGGTCGTCCAGCCGCTCGACGCGCACGCTGTCGCAGCCGACCCATTCCGCGGCCTCGCGCAGCGCCTCGGCCATGGGTTGCACGGCGCGTGCGGAGTCGAGGGTGACCTGACGGGCGATCAGGGTGCTGCCCTCGCGGGCCGGGTCGGCACGTCCGACGAGCCGGCCGCCGGCCAGCAGCGGCATCGCGAAGTAGCCGTGGATGCGCCGGGGTTTGGGGACGTACGCCTCCAGGCGGTGCGTGAAGCCGAAGATGCGCTCGGTGCGCGGCCGGTCCCAGATCAGGGAGTCGAAGGGGGAGAGCAGGGTGGTCCGGTGCCGCCCGCCGCGCGAGAGCTCGGCGAGGGCGGCGGGATCGGCCCACGCGGGTCTGCCCCAGCCCTCGACCTCGACCGGGACCAGGCCGGTGCCGTCGATGACGGCGTCCACCTGCTCGCCCTTGACGCGGTGGTAGTCGGCGAGGTCGGCACGGGTGGCGACGCCCAGGGCCGCGCCGGCCTGGGCGACCAGGCGGCGCAGGCATTCGTCGTCGTCGATGTCGTCGTGGAACAGGGCGTCGGGGACGGCGCGTTCGGCGAGGTCGTAGACGCGCTTCCAGCCGCGGCGCTGCGTGCAGACCACGTCACCGGTGTCGAGCAGCCATTCCACCGCGATCTTCGTCTCGGACCAGTCCCACCAGGGGCCGCCGTTCTTGGCGCCGCCGAGTTCGGTGGAGGTGAGCGGCCCGTCGGTCCTGAGCCGGTCCAGCACCGCGGCGATGGAGCGTTCGGCGTCCTGGAGCACGTGCCAGCGGTGGCCGCGGGCGCGGCGGGCCCTGCGGCGGAAGGCGAAGTGCGGCCATTCCTCGACGGGCAGGATGCACGCGGCGTGCGACCAGTACTCGAAGGCGTGGTTCTCGGTCCAGTACGCCGTCTCGACCGCGGTCCTGCCGACCGCGCCGAGCCGTGCGTAAGGGATGAGTTCGTGGGAGCGGGCGAGGACGGAGATCGTGTCGAGCTGCACCGCGCCGAGCCGCCGCAGTATGCCGCGCACGCCGCCGCGGCGGTCGGGGGCGCCGAGGAACCCCTGGGCGCGCAGTGCCGTGCGGCGGGCTTCGTCGGCGGAGAGCGGAGCGGGCTTGGTCATGCGCCCCAGCGTAGAAGCAGGGTCCGACAGCCGGTCCGGCCGGTCCCGGCCGGTCCCCGGTGCGGCGGGCCGGGTCCGGTCGGCAACCGGTTCCCGGCCCGCCGGGTCACTCGCCCGGGTAAGGCAGGTACGCCGCTCCGCCGTCCATGCCGATGTCGGAGGGCAGCAGTGAGCCGCTCCAGGCGTCCCGCCGGGTCCCCTGGTGCACGATCCGGGCGCGCAGGGTGCCCTCCATGCGGAAGCCCGCCTTGAGGGCGACCGCTCGGGAGCCGTGGTTGCCGGCCTCGGCGTACCACTCGAGCCGTTCGACGCCCAGGTCGTGGAGGGCCCAGCGGACGACGGCCCCGGCGGCCTCGGCGGTCAGGCCGCGGCCGCGGTGCTCCTTGGCGGTCCAGTAGCCGAGCTCGGCCTGGCGTTCCGCGGTGTGCAGGCGCTCCAGTCTCACCAGTCCCATGGCTCCCACGAGGTGTCCCTCGTCGCGGGTGACCACCGCGAAGTTGTAGACCAGGTCGTCGCGCCAGCCATCGGGGCAGATGCGGCCGACGAAGTCCTCGGCGTGCTGGCGGGTGTAGGGGGACGGTACCGAGGTCCAGCGCGGGATCTCGGGGTCCTGGCAGGCGGTGTGGACGGCGTCGGCGTCGGACGGGCCGAAGGGGCGGAGCAGCAGGTGCGCGGTGGTGAGGGTTATCGGTTCCATGCGGCCTCCATGTGCGGGAGTATCCAGGAACGGGTGCCCCGCCACGACCGGATGTCGCCACCTGGGGGTGGCGGTTCGCGGGTGAGAACCGCCCGGCTTGGCGACGGACCTCCCGGCCTGCTGGGGTCCTCGCTTACGATGGCCGTTGCAGCGGGGTGTGACCCGCTGTGCCCAGCGCGAGAACCCGTGCCAGGCCCGACCGGCAAGGAGCCAGCCTACGTGTCCGTCCTCAACAAGATCCTGCGTGCAGGCGAAGGCAAGATCCTGCGCAAGCTGCACCGCATCGCGGACCAGGTCAATTCCATTGAAGAGGACTTCGTCAACCTGACGGACGCCGAGCTGCGGGCCCTCACGGACGAGTACAAGCAGCGTTACGCCGATGGCGAGAGCCTGGACGACCTGCTTCCCGAGGCGTTCGCCACCGTCCGCGAGGCCGCCAAGCGCGTCCTGGGGCAGCGCCACTACGACGTCCAGCTGATGGGCGGCGCCGCCCTGCACCTCGGTTACGTCGCCGAGATGCGCACCGGCGAAGGAAAGACCCTGGTCGGCACGCTGCCGACGTATCTGAACGCGCTGTCCGGCAAGGGCGTGCACCTGATCACCACCAACGACTACCTCGCCGAGCGCGACTCGGAGTGGATGGGCCGGGTGCACCGCTTCCTGGGCCTGAAGGTCGGCTGCATCCTGGCGAACATGAACCCGGGGGAGCGCCGGGAGCAGTACGCCTGCGACATCACGTACGGCACCAACAACGAGTTCGGCTTCGACTACCTGCGCGACAACATGGCGTGGTCGAAGGAAGAACTGGTGCAACGCGGTCACAACTTCGCGGTGGTGGACGAGGTGGACTCGATCCTCATCGACGAGGCCCGTACCCCGCTGATCATCTCGGGTCCGGCGGACCAGGCCACCAAGTGGTACTCGGACTTCGCGCGCCTGGTGACCCGCCTGAAGCCGGGCGAGGCCGGCGGCATGGGCAAGGCGGAGACCGGCGACTACGACTTCGACGAGAAGAAGCGCACCGTCGCGATCCACGAGGTCGGCGTCTCGAAGGTCGAGGACTGGCTGGGCATCGACAACCTCTACGAGTCGGTGAACACCCCGCTGGTGGGCTACCTGAACAACGCCATCAAGGCCAAGGAGCTCTACAAGAAGGACAAGGACTACGTCGTCATGGACGGCGAAGTCATGATCGTCGACGAGCACACCGGCCGTATCCTCGCCGGCCGCCGCTACAACGAGGGCATGCACCAGGCGATCGAGGCGAAGGAGGGGGTGGAGATCAAGGACGAGAACCAGACGCTCGCCACGATCACCCTCCAGAACTTCTTCCGCCTCTACGACAAGCTCTCCGGCATGACCGGTACGGCGATGACCGAGGCCGCCGAGTTCCACCAGATCTACAAGCTCGGCGTGGTCCCGATCCCGACGAACCGCCCCGTGAGCCGTCAGGACCGCGCGGACCTGATCTACCGCACGGAGGAGGCGAAGTTCGCGGCGGTCGTCGAGGACATCGTCGAGAAGCACGAGAAGGGCCAGCCGGTCCTGGTCGGCACGACCTCGGTGGAGAAGTCCGAGTACCTGTCGCAGCAGCTGAACAAGCGCGGTGTGCCGCACGAGGTGCTCAACGCCAAGCAGCACGAGCGTGAGGCGTCGATCGTCGCGCAGGCGGGCCGCAAGGGCGCCGTCACGGTGGCCACCAACATGGCCGGCCGCGGTACGGACATCAAGCTCGGCGGCAACCCGGACGACCTCGCCGAGGCGGAGCTGCGCCAGCGCGGCCTGGACCCGGTGGAGCACGTCGAGGAGTGGGCGCAGGCCCTGCCGGAGGCGCTGGAGCGCGCCGAGGCGGCGGTCAAGGCCGAGTTCGAGGAGGTCAAGGAGCTCGGCGGGCTGTACGTGCTGGGCACCGAGCGCCACGAGTCGCGGCGTATCGACAACCAGCTGCGCGGCCGCTCCGGCCGTCAGGGCGACCCGGGCGAGTCCCGCTTCTACCTCTCCCTCGGTGACGACCTGATGCGCCTGTTCAAGGCGCAGATGGTGGAGCGCGTCATGGCGATGGCGAACGTGCCGGACGACGTGCCGATCGAGAACAAGATGGTCACCCGTGCCATCGCCTCCGCCCAGTCGCAGGTCGAGCAGCAGAACTTCGAGATCCGCAAGAACGTCCTGAAGTACGACGAGGTGCTCAACCGGCAGCGCGAGGTCATCTACGGCGAGCGCCGCCGCGTCCTGGAGGGCGAGGACCTGCACGAGCAGGTGCGTCACTTCATGGACGACACGATCGACGACTACATCGCGATCGAGACGGCCGAGGGCTTCGCCGAGGACTGGGACCTGGACCGGCTGTGGAGCGCCTTCAAGCAGCTCTACCCGATCACGGTGACGGTGGACGACCTGGAGGAGGCCGCCGGCGACCGGGCGGGCATCACCGCCGAGTTCATCGGCGAGATGGCCAAGGACGACATCCACGAGCAGTACGACGCGCGGGAGAAGCAGCTCGGCGAGGAGATCATGCGCGAGCTGGAGCGGCGCGTGGTGCTGTCGGTGCTGGACCGCAAGTGGCGTGAGCACCTGTACGAGATGGACTACCTGCAGGAGGGCATCGGCCTGCGGGCGATGGCGCAGCGCGACCCGCTGGTGGAGTACCAGCGCGAGGGCTACGACATGTTCAAGGCCATGATGGACGGCATCAAGGAGGAGTCCGTCGGCTACCTGTTCAACCTGGAGGTCCAGGTCGAGCAGCAGGTCGAGGAGGTGCCGGTGGACGCCGGTGCCGAGGACATGGTGCCGACCCTGATCAAGCAGGACGCCCGTCCGGAGATCCGCGCCAAGGGCCTGGAGGCCCCGAAGCGGGCGGACCGGCTGCACTTCTCCGCCCCGACGGTGGACGGCGAGGGCGGTGTCGTGCAGGGCGAGTTCGACAACGGCGACGCCGACAGCGACATCCCCGAGTCGGACGGCCTGACCCGGGCGGAGCGCCGTCGCGCCGCCAAGGGCGGCCGGCGCCGCAAGAAGTAGCGGCGGCGTCGAAGGGCACTTCCGCGGTGACGCGGGCGGCCGGGGCCGGACTCCTGCGGGGGCCGGCCCCGGCGGCGTCTCAGCGGGCCTCCACGGCGGTGCAGCGCCAGTGGCCGGGGCCGCCGCCCGGCGGGGCGGCGTCGCGCTCCAGGCGGAAGGCGAGCGCGCGCACGATGCCGGGGGCGAGGGCGACGGTGGCGGCGACCTCGAGGGCCGTGCCGTCGGGGGAGGGCGACACCCGCGGCCTGCCGAGCAGCCGGGGCGTGTGCCCGCGGGCGACGTAGCCCCAGTCGGCGCGGGCGTTCACCAGGTCCCACAGGCGGTCGTAGGCCTCGGGGCGCACGCGTCCCGCGAGGCCGGCGACCGGCCGGCGTCCGGTGAGGACGTCCAGCAGCCGCCCGGCGAACCAGACATGGGGCGGCAGTGCGGTGACGGTGTGCGCGCGGACGGTCGCGCTGGGTGACGAAGTGGTGACAGGCATGTGAGGACCCCCGTGGTCTACCGATTGGTAACCGGGTTGTACGCGGGGTGCCGCACGGTGCGGAAGCCGAGCGGGGGCGGCACGGGAGGTGGGCCGGGATTCACCTATCCGGAGTGCCGCGCACGTATGCTGACGCCATGCGCGTCTACATCCCCACGACCCTTCCCGGCCTGGCCGAGGCGCACAAGGCCGGCGAGCTGGGCCCCGCCCCGCTGGACGCCTTCGCGGTCACCCCGAGCCTGCGCGAGTGGTACGTCTCCGACGACATCGAGGAACTGGAGTACGCGGCCCTGACCCGGGCCGCCCAGAGCTCGCTGCGGCAGCTGGCGCTCACCCCGGACGCGCCGCGCCGCCGTGTCGTGCTCGCCGTGGACGTCGCCGACGCCGCCGTCTCCTTCGACCCCGACCGCGCCCTGGACCCGTCCGCCCTCGGCGCGGTCCGGCTGTCCGCGCCTGTGCCGATGGCGCGGGCCGCGGCGGTGCACGCGGACGCCGACGAGGCCGAGGCGGACATCGCCGCGGCCGCGGGGGCCCTGGGCGCGGCCGACGCCGGGGACGACGACGCGCGCTTCACGGTCGACGGCGCGGAGGACCACGAACTGCTCTGGTACGCCACGCAGGAGATCCCCACGCTGATCGCGTGACCGCCCCGCGGACCGCCCGGAGGCGGCCCCGGCGGGCGCCGGTGTCTACGATGCGGCTTCGTATGTGACCTCGGCACTTGCCTTGGGCCGGGAGGGTCTGGGTACGGTTCCGGATGTGAACGCGCATCTGGTGTGGGACTGGAACGGCACGCTGCTCCACGACATCGACGCGGTGATCGAGGCGACCAACGCCTCCTTCGCCGAGATCGGCCTCCCGCGGATCACGCTGGAGCGCTACCGCGAGCTGTACTGCGTGCCCGTGCCGAAGTTCTACGAGCGGCTCATGGGACGCCTGCCCACCGAGGACGAGTGGGAGGTGATGGACGAGATCTTCCATCGCCACTACTGGGCCCTCGCCGGCACCTGCTGCCTCGCGGAGGGCGCCGCGGAGATCCTGGCCCGCCGGCGGTACGAGGGGCTCACCCAGTCGCTGTGCTCGCTGGCCCCGCACGAGCAGCTGATACCGATCCTGCGCACACACGGCATCGAGAACCACTTCGTGCGCGTGGACGGCCGCACCGAGGGCAGTCACACGGGCAAGTCCGAGCAGATGGCGCGGCACCTGGCGGCGATGGACGGCATAGCGGCGGGCCGGGTCGTGGTCATCGGCGACGCGGTCGACGACGCGGTGGCGGCCCGGCACGTGGGCGCCCTAGCGGTGCTGTACACGGGCGGTTCGCACAGCCGGGCCAGCCTGGAGAAGGCGGGCGTCCCGGTCGTGGACACCCTGCTGGAGGCCGTGGAGACGGCCGAGGCCCTGGTCGCCTGAGGCAGGCGCGGGGCCCCGGCCGCCCGGACCGGCGCCCGCCTCAGGTCACCGGCGCCTTGGCCCGCAGCACGGTCAGGAACTCCCGCATCCACGAGGGGTGGTCCGGCCAGGCGCGGGAGGAGACCACCATGCCGTCCACGACGACGGCGGTGTCCTGGAAGCCGGCGCCCGCCGCCTCCATGTCCATCTCCAGTGCCGGGTAGGCGGTGACGCGGCGCCCGCTGAGGGCGCCCACCGCGGCCGTCAGCAGCGGCCCGTGGCAGATCTGGGCGACGGGCTTGTCGGCGTCGAAGAAGGCCTTGAGCACCTTGCGCAGTTCGGGGTCGTTGCGCAGGTACTCGGGGGCGCGCCCGCCGGGGACGACGACGGCCGCGTACGCGCCGGGGTCGACGTCCGCGAAGGACAGGTCCGCCTGCCAGGTGTAGCCCGGCTTCTCGGTGTAGGTGTCGAAGCCCTCCTCGAAGTCGTGCACGACGAACCGGAGCTTCTTGCGGCTGGGCGCCGCGATGTGCACCTCGTATCCCTCTTCGAGGAGCCGCTGGTACGGGTACATGACTTCGAGCGACTCGGCCGCGTCGCCGGTGACGATCAGGATCTTGGTGGCCATGACCGGGTTTCCCGTCCCTTCCCGTGGCGTGGGTGAACGTCTCGTTACGACCTCCGTACGGTCACCTCCTCAACCTGCACCCGCGCGGCCGGACTGTCCAGTTCGTCAAAGATTGGTTCGTGCTTTTGTACACAAAGAGGCCCTGACAGCCCCCCCGGCCGTAGCGATAGCCTTACAGCGTGATCAGCGCTGATCCATCGATCACCACGACCTACGTCACGCAACGGCGCGCGACAGGGAGCATGAGGACATGCAGACCAAGCTGGACGAAGCCAAGGCCGAGCTGCTGGAACGGGCGGCCCGCGTGGGCCCCGGACCTTCGGCGGGGGGAACGCCGGCTCCCGGCCAAGCAGGGGCGGACGGCAGTGCGGGCCCGGTGAAGGAGGCGCTGGACTCCTTCCTCCAGCGCTACTACCTGCACAGCGCGCCCGAGGACCTCGTCCACCGCGACCCGGTGGACGTCTACGGCGCGGCGCTGTCCCACTACCGCCTCGCCGAGGTGCGCCCGCAGGGCACCGCGAACGTGCGCGTGCACACGCCCTCGGTCGAGGAGAACGGGTGGACCTGCAGCCACACGGTCGTCGAGGTGGTCACCGACGACATGCCGTTCCTCGTCGACTCCGTCACCAATGAGCTGTCCCGGCAGGACCGCGCGATCCACGTGGTCGTCCATCCGCAGATGCTCGTGCGCCGCGACCTGACCGGCAACCTGCTGGAGGTGCTGGAGGCCGTCCCCGGCGACGGCGCCCACCTGCCGCACGACGTGCTGACCGAGTCCTGGATCCACGTCGAGATCGACCGCGAGACCGACCGCGAGGACCTCAAGCAGATCGGCGCCGACCTGCGGCGCGTGCTGTCCGACGTCCGCGAGGCCGTCGAGGACTGGCAGAAGATGCGTGACGGCGCGCTGCGCATCGCCGACGAGCTCGCCGCGACCCCGCCGCCGCTGCCCGAGCAGGAGGTCGGTGAGGCCTGGGAGCTGCTGCGCTGGCTGTCGGACGACCACTTCACCTTCATCGGCTACCGGGAGTACGCGCTCACCACGGAGAGCACCCCCGAGGGCGAGGAGGACGTGCTCACCGCGGTGCCCGGCACCGGGCTCGGCATCCTGCGCTCCGACCCGCACCACCACGACGACGAGGGCCGCCACAACGCGCACCCGGTGTCGCCGTCGTTCAACCGGCTGCCCGTCGACGCCCGCAAGAAGGCCCGCGAGCAGCGGCTGCTGATCATCACCAAGGCGAACAGCCGGGCCACCGTGCACCGGCCGTCGTACCTGGACTACATCGGCGTCAAGAAGTTCGACGCCGACGGCAACGTCATCGGCGAGCGCCGCTTCCTCGGCCTGTTCTCCTCGGCCGCGTACACCGAGTCGGTGCGCCGGGTGCCGGTCATCCGGCGCAAGGTCGCCGAGGTGCTGGAGGGCGCCGGGGTCTCGCCGGACAGCCACGACGGCCGCGACCTGCTGCAGATCCTGGAGACCTACCCGCGCGACGAGCTGTTCCAGACCTCGCCGGACGAGCTGCGGCAGACCGTCACCAGCGTGCTGTACCTCCAGGAGCGCCGCCGGCTGCGGCTGTTCCTGCGGCAGGACGAGTACGGGCGCTACCTGTCCGCGCTGGTCTACATGCCGCGCGACCGTTTCACCACGGCGTCCCGGTTGCGGCTGACGGACATCCTCAAGGAGGAACTCAACGGCGTCACCGTCGACTTCACCGCCTGGAGCACCGAGTCGGTGCTCTCCCGGCTGCACTTCGTGGTCCGGGTCGCCCCCGGCACCCGGCTGCCGCAGCTCAGCGAGGGCGATGTCGACCGTATCGAGGGCCGGCTGACGGAGGCCGTGCGCTCCTGGTCCGACGGCTTCGCCGAGGCGCTGAACGCCGAGTGCGGCGAGGAGCGCGCCGCCGAGATGAACCGCCGCTACGCGCAGGCCTTCCCCGACGGCTACCGCGCCGACTTCAGCCCGCGTGCCGCCGTCGCCGACCTGCAGCACCTGGAGCGGCTCAACGGCGAGGACTTCTGCCTCAGCCTGTACGAGCCGGTCGGCGCCGCCCCCGGCGAGCGCCGTTTCAAGATCTACCGCACCGGTGCGCCGGTGTCGCTGTCCGCGGTGCTGCCGGCGCTCCAGCGCCTGGGCGTCGAGGTCACCGACGAGCGCCCCTACGAGCTGCGCCGCACGCCCTCCTCGTCGCAGGACGGCGAGGAGCACGCGGGCCGCGCCTGGATCTACGACTTCGGGCTGCGCATCGACCCCTCGCTCGGCGACCTCGGGGACGACGCACGCGAGCGCTTCCAGGACGCCTTCACCGCGACCTGGACCGGTCAGGCCGAGAACGACGGCTTCAACTCGCTGGTGCTGAGCGCCGGTCTGACCTGGCGCCAGGCGATGGTGCTGCGCGCCTACGCCAAGTACCTGCGGCAGGCCGGCACGGCCTTCTCGCAGGACTACATGGAGGACACCCTCCGCAACAACGTCCACACCACCCGGCTGCTGGTCAACCTCTTCCAGGCGCGCCTGTCCCCGGACCACCAGCGGGCCGGCAGCGAGCTGACCGACGCCCTGCTGGAGGAGGTGGACGCCGCCCTGGACCAGGTCGCGAGCCTGGACGAGGACCGCATCCTGCGCTCCTTCCTCACGCTGATCAAGGCGACGCTGCGCACCAACTACTTCCAGCGCGCGGACGGCGGCAAGCCGCACGCCTACCTGTCGATGAAGTTCGACCCGCAGGCGATCCCGGACCTGCCCGCGCCGCGCCCGGAGTACGAGATCTGGGTGTACTCCCCGCGGGTGGAGGGCGTGCACCTGCGCTTCGGCAAGGTCGCCCGCGGCGGTCTGCGCTGGTCCGACCGGCGCGAGGACTTCCGTACCGAGGTGCTGGGCCTGGTCAAGGCGCAGATGGTGAAGAACACCGTCATCGTGCCGGTCGGCGCGAAGGGCGGCTTCGTCGGCAAGCGGCTGCCCGACCCGGCGGCCGACCGCGACGCGTGGCTGGCCGAGGGCATCGCCTCGTACAAGACCTTCATTTCCGGTCTCCTCGACATCACCGACAACCTGGTGGGCGGCCAGGTCGTGCCGCCGGCCGACGTGGTCCGCCACGACGGCGACGACACCTACCTGGTGGTCGCGGCCGACAAGGGCACCGCGTCGTTCTCCGACATCGCCAACGAGGTCGCGAACTCCTACGGTTTCTGGCTCGGCGACGCGTTCGCCTCCGGCGGCTCGGTCGGCTACGACCACAAGAAGATGGGCATCACGGCCCGCGGCGCGTGGGAGTCCGTCGAGCGGCACTTCCGCGAGATGGGCCACGACACCCAGAACGAGGACTTCACCGTCGTCGGCGTCGGCGACATGTCCGGTGACGTCTTCGGCAACGGCATGCTGCTCAGCGAGCACATCCGGCTGGTCGCGGCCTTCGACCACCGGCACATCTTCCTCGACCCGACGCCGGACGCGGCGGTGTCCTTCGCCGAGCGCCGCCGGATGTTCGAGCTGCCGCGGTCCTCGTGGGCGGACTACGACGCCAAGCTGATCTCGGCGGGCGGGGGGGTCTTCCCGCGCAGCGCGAAGGCGATCACGCTCACCCCGCAGATCCGCAAGGCGCTCGGCATCGAGCAGCCGGCGGCGAAGATGACCCCGGCCGACCTGATGAAGGCGATCCTCAAGGCCCCGGTGGACCTGCTGTGGAACGGCGGCATCGGCACCTACGTCAAGTCGTCCACCGAGTCGCACCTGGACGTCGGCGACAAGGCCAACGACGCCATCCGCGTGGACGGCGCGGAGGTCCGCGCCAAGGTCATCGGCGAGGGCGGCAACCTGGGCCTGACCCAGCTCGGCCGCATCGAGTTCGCCCTGGCCGGGGGCCGGGTCAACACCGACGCCATCGACAACAGCGCCGGTGTGGACGCCTCCGACCACGAGGTCAACATCAAGATCCTGCTCAACGCGGTCGTCGCCGAGGGCGACATGACGGTCAAGCAGCGCAACACCCTGCTGGCCGAGATGACCGACGAGGTCGGCTCCCTGGTGCTGCGCAACAACTACGCGCAGAACGTGGCGCTGGCCAACAGCATGGCCCAGTCGGCCAGTCTGCTCCACGCCCAGCAGCGCTTCATCCGCAGGCTGGTGCGCGACGGCAAGCTGGACCGGGCGCTGGAGTTCCTGCCGACCGACCGGCAGATCCGCGAGCGGCTGGCCGCCGGCCAGGGCCTGACCCAGCCGGAGCTGGCCGTCCTGCTGGCCTACACCAAGATCACCGCGGCGGAGGAGCTGCTCGCCACCGGCCTGCCGGACGACCCGTACCTGCGGCGGCTGCTGGACGCGTACTTCCCGACGGCGCTCGGCGAGCGCTTCGCCGCGCAGATCGACGGTCACGCGCTGCGCCGCGAGATCATCACGACGGTGCTGGTCAACGACACCGTCAACACCGGCGGCAGCACCTTCCTCCACCGCTTCAAGGAGGAGACCGGGGCCACCAGCGAGGAGATCGTGCGGGCGCACACCGCGGCCCGCGCGATCTTCGGGCTGAACCGGATCTGGGACGACGTCGAGGCCCTCGACAACGTCGTGCCGGCCGATGTCCAGACCCGCGTCCGGCTGCACTCGCGGCGGCTGGTGGAGCGGGCCTCGCGCTGGCTGCTCAACAACCGCCCGCAGCCGCTGCGGATCGCGGAGACCATCGAGTTCTTCCATGACGGGGTCACCCGGGTCTGGGCCGAGCTGCCCAAGCTGCTGCGCGGCGCGGACCTGGAGTGGTACCAGTCGATCCACGACGAGCTCACCGGCGCGGGCGTGCCGGAGGAACTGGCCACCAAGGTGGCCGGGTTCTCCTCCGCCTTCCCGGCGCTGGACATCGTGGACGTCGCCGACCGCAGCGGCAAGGACGCGCTGGCGGTGGCCGAGGTCTACTACGACCTGGCCGACCGCCTGCAGATCACGCAGCTGCTGGACCGGATCATCGAGCTGCCGCGCGCCGACCGGTGGCAGTCCATGGCCCGTGCCTCCATCCGCGAGGACCTGTTCGCCGCGCACGCCGCGCTGACGGCGGACGTGCTCTCGGTGGGCAACGGCTCCTCCACGCCGGAGCAGCGCTTCAAGACGTGGGAGGAGGCCAGGGGTGCCCTGGTCGCCCGGGCCCGCACCACCCTGGACGAGATCCGGGGGTCGGAGGCGTTCGACCTGGCGAACCTGTCGGTGGCGATGCGGACCTTCCGCACGCTGCTGCGCACGCACCGCTGACGGTCCCCGCCGCGGGCCGCCGCACGGCGAAGGGGCCGGGGGTCTTCCCCCGGCCCCTTCGCCGTCGGCCCGCGTTCTCTTGTCACCCGATCCGGTAGAGGCGTTCGCGCGTGTGCGGGCCGGTGGCGACCAGCGAGGCGCCGGGCGGGACGGGGGCCCTGGGCGCCGTCATGATCCAGCGGACGTGGTAGCGGCGGGCGATGGCCTGCCGCTGGTCCGGTGCGGTCGTCGGGGCCAGGAAGGTGCGGACGTCGGCGGCGCGGCGCCCCCGTTCCGCCGCCGTGGTCGACGGGTCGGGCCAGGTGGGGGCGACCAGGAACGCGCCGTAGGCCGGCATCACATGGGCGGGCCCGTAGGCGTCGGTCAGGAGGACGTCGCCGGGCGCCACGTGCCGCTGCGCCCACTGGTAGCTCGGCCACTGGCTCAGCCGCTGCAGGTGCACCGCCGGGGGCACGAAGCGCTTCGGGACGATCGCGCCGGCCTGCGCCACCAGGCCCACGCACGCGGCCACGGCGGCCAGCGGCGCCAGCACCGTGCGCAGCAGCGTCCACGGCGGGGCCTCGGCGAGTTCGACGGCCAGCGCGAACTGCAGCGGCACCAGCAGCAGCCCGAAGATCCGCCCGTAGGAGTACTCGCCGCTGAACCAGCCGTACGCGGCGACCGCGCAGTCCCCGGCGAACATCAGCACCAGCGGGTCCAGCGGGTTCAGCCGCAGCCGGTACAGCAGCGCCGGCAGACCGGCCAGGGCGAGCCCGTACCACTGCCACAGGTCGCCGTAGAGCTGCCGGTGGATCCCGTCGACCGTGGGGTCGCCCAGCAGCGCGGAGAGGCTGAAGTACGGCCACCAGCCGGCGACCGCGAAGGCGACGGCGGCCGTCAGCGCCCAGCGGCCCAGGATCCCGGCGACGATCGGGGTCTGCTGGAGGCCGAGCACCAGGGCGGCCACGCCGATGACCGCGCCCATCGCCGTGAACGGGTGGACGAGCAGGATGACGCCCAGCAGCAGGCCGAGCCCGGTGTGCAGCCACGGACCGCCGACGCCGCGCCGCGCGGTGCGGGCGGTGATCGCCCACGTCCAGAACGTCAGGCCGATCGCGAACGCGCTCGGGTAGGTCAGCCCGAGGGTCATCGACTGGAGCCCGAGGAAGCCGCTCCACTCCTTGTGCTCCGGCCCCCACAGCAGCACGAACGCCGCCAGCGCCAGCACCGGCGCCCAGCGCCGCGTGCTGAGGGTGCGGGTGAAGGCGCCGATGCCGCTGACGACCAGGGCGAGGTTGAGCGGGCCGCAGCCCTTCAGCAGCTGCCAGCCCGGCACCCCGGTGAGCTTGCTCAGCAGCCCCAGCAGCACCGTGTACGGAGTGAAGTAGGGGCTGCCGGCGCCGGGCATGTCGAGCAGCGGGTTGGACGGGTGCCGCCAGTCCGCCGCGATCCGCTCGATCGCGGCGGCGTGCTGCCCGAAGTCGGCGGCGGGCACGGCGTCCCACGTCCGCAGGGCCACCACCAGCCAGAACAGGGTGCCCAGAATCAGGTACGGCGAGGGGCGCCGCACCCGGCGCAGCTCGTAGGTCTGGATACGCCAGTCCCGCTGGGTCGTCAGAACGCCGGTCACGCAGCCCTCCCGGCCGTCGTCAGCTCGTCATCACGATGTTCGGCCGTGGCATGCGGTGCTGCATCCCCGACGGGTCCGTACGGGGACGTGTCCCCGCGTCCCGCCACTCGTTCGTGGGAGGGGGCTGCGGCCGACTGGCCGCCCCTGGGCCGCGCCCTTCTGAGGGGCCGTCGGCCGGGACGGCGGGCGTGGAGCGGGGCACGGGGTCCGGCTCAGTCGCGTGCGGTGTCCGGCAGGCCGAGGAGGCGGTCGGTGGCGCGGGCGGCGGCCCGGCCGTCGTCGAGGTGGCAGAACGTCGCGCGGAAGTGGGCGTACGCGTCGGCGCTGTGCCGTGCCACGGTGTCCAGGTCGCGCAGCGCGCCGGCGACCTCGGCGGTGGAGTGCAGCAGCGGACCGGGCGCCTGGGCCTCGAAGTCTGGGTAGAAGCCGCGCAGGGTGTCGCGGACGTGCTCCAGGTCGGGGACGAGGAAGAGCATCGGGCGGCCGGTGTTGGCGAAGTCCGCGGCGAGCGAGGCGTAGTCGGTGACCAGCACGTCGGCGAGCAGCAGCAGTTCGGCCGCGTCGGGGTGCGCGGACACGTCGCGGGCGAAGCCGGAGCGTCCGGGCCGCAGCCGGTCGGCGACCAGCGGGTGCGAGCGGTACAGCAGCACGTGGTCCCGGCCGAGGGCGGCCTCGGCCTCCGCCAGGTCCAGGTGCGGGGAGCGGCGGTAGTGGCCGGCGTCGTACGCGAGGTCGTCGCGCCGGGTCGGGGCGTACAGCACGACGGTGCGGCCCCGCGGGATGCCCAGCCGGTCCCGCAGCGCGGCGGCGATCTTGTCGCGGTCGTCGGCGAACAGCACGTCGGTGCGCGGCAGTCCGGTCTCGGCGACCTCGCCGTCGAAGGCGAGCGCCGTGCGCAGCGCGCCCGTGCCGGCCGTGTTCGGCGACAGCAGCACGCTCCACTGGCGGCCCGTGTCGTGGGGCGGGCGCGGCAGGTGGGGCAGGTCCGCGCACAGGGTGCCGGCCAGGTCGCGGCCGGTGCGCTTGACCGGTGTGCCGTGCCAGGTCTGGAGCACCCGCTGGTCGGGGCGGCGGACGAACCACTGCGGCAGATGCGTGTTGGTCACCACGTAGCGGCTGCGCGCCAGCGCCTCGTACCAGGCCGCGCTGTGCAGGACCACCGGCCGCGCTGTCCCCGGCGGCACGGCCTGGCCGTCCCGCACCACCCACAGGTGCTCCAGGCCGTCGGCCTCGGGGCGGCGCAGCAGTTCCTCGTGGACGGCGCGCGGGGAGTCGCCGCAGGAGCGGCCGCCGAAGGAGCTGTACAGCACGGTCTCGCGGCGCGGTAGGCCCCGGGCGCGCGGGTAGTGCGTCTCGCGCAGCACGCGCTGCCGGTACGGGCCGCGCTGCGGCTCCGGCACGGTCGGGCCGGCCGCCACGAACAGCCGGTCGTGCAGGCGCCGGTCCACGGTGAACGCCTTGCCGCCGGAGCCCGCCGCCATCGGCAGCGCGTCGAACACGCCGGGGGCCACCCGCACGGGCGCGTCGTGCGCGCCGGCGCGCAGCCACAGGTCCCAGCGGCCCTCGGCCAGCGGCACGGTCCCGGCGAGCGTCTCGATCCGGCCGGGGCGCGCGGTCGCGGTGAAGCGGCGGCCCTCGCGGTGCGGGGGCCGGCCCGCCGGGTCCAGGGGCGCGGCGGTGCCGTCCAGCCGTACCGGGAAGGTGTGCTCGACGCTGAACGTGCCGTGGCGCAGCACCAGTTCGGCCCGTCCGGCGGCGGTGTCCGGAGAGAGCCGCCCCGTGAGGACGAGGGCGCCCTCGGCGGTCCAGCCGACGGCGTCCACGACCGGCTGGGGTGTGCGGTCGCGCAGCACCAGCCGGCCCGCGGTGTCGGCCTCGACCAGCAGTTCGCGGCGGACACCGCCGAACCGGGCGTCCGTGCCGAGCGGGTAGTGGCCGGCGGGCAGGTCCCCGTCGAGATGGACCGGGTCGGTGCCGCCCGGCCGCATCAGGACGGCCTCCCAGGTCTCGGTGGTCTCCGGGGCGATCTGCCGGGGGCCCGGCTCCAGCGCGGGCCGGACGTCCGCGAGGTCGGCGAGGGGCACGCGGACCCGGCGGACGCCGTGGTCCGGGTCCTGAAGCGGATACGTGCGGAGCACCCGCGTCGAGGCGAGCGTCAGGCGCAGCGCGGTCGCGTCCGGCGCGCCGGTGACGTCCAGCTCCACCGTGCCGTCGGGGCCCGCCCGGTGGTCCGTCACCGCCCCGGTCACCGGCTCCACCGACAGGTGCAGCCGCCCGGCCCGGTGGTACGGCACCACGCGGGTCCCGTCGCCCGCCGGGTACGACTGCGGGGAGGCACCGGAGCCGGATTCCGCGGCGCGCAGTCCCGCCGTGCGGATGACGCCTCTCGCCGCGACGACCACCGCGATCCGCCACCGGCCCGGCCGCAGCCGCGCCGGGTCGACGGTGATCTCGAAGCCCGACCAGTCGTAGCAGTGTTCCTCCTGGCGCGAGCCGGTCGTCGCGGCCGGTTCCTGGTGGATGCGCACCGGCAGCAGCAGCGCCTTGACCCGGCGGCGCCGGCCGTTCAGGGCGACGGCGGTGATGTGGGCGTCGCCGGGCTGCCCGGCGTCGATGTTGTGCAGGTAGGCGTGGCCGCGCAGCACCAGCCGGCCGTTCTCCCGCGCCACTTCGGCGACCTCGGCGTGCACGGGCAGGTCCGTGCGGCGCAGCCGTGCCACGGACGGGGGCAGCGCCATCGGGGTGCCGTCCGCGGCGGGGACCACCGCGCGCTTGCGCAACGGCGGCCCGGCGACGGAGAAACCGGCGGGGTTGGCGCGCTGGTGGTCCAGGAACGCGACGAGGTCGTCGATCCGGTCCTTGGCGACCAGGTGCCACACGATCCGCTGCGCGACGGGGAGTTCGGGGAAGACGCCGCGGTCGACACTGCCGAGGAAGTCCCGGGTGCGCTCCATGAACACCCGCCGGTACTCCGGGCCCGCCGTCGGCAGCGCCTCGACGAGGTCCTGGAGGTCGTCGGTGAGCACCGAGCGGTCGTAGGCGCGCTTGCGTGCGGCGCGGCCGGGGTGCGCCGGGTCGGCGAGGAAGCGGCTGACCGCGTCGACGGCGGCGACGCGGTCAGCCGCGCCGCGCACGGACCGCACATCGGTGAGGCGCCGGGTGAGCGCACCGGCGTCCGACCGCCGGTAGCAGACGTGGTCGTGCAGGACGTCCACGGCCTCGGCGAGGAAGTGCGCGGGCAGGGTGAGGGGGGCGTCCGGGTACAGCACGCCCTCGGGGAAGGCGAGTTGGTGCCGGTCCCAGAAGTCGCGGCGGAAGACCTTGTTCCAGGCGGCCCGGTCGGAGAGCAGGCCGGGGTCCCGGGTGACGTGGGTGCGCGGCACGTTCCGCGTCAGCTCGCGCCGCGGCCAGGCCTCGGTGCGGCCGTCCTCGGTGAGCCGCCACGCGTTGCCGGTGGCGAAGTCCGAGCAGGAGGCGTCCAGCATCCGCACCAGCGTCTCGTACGCGCGCGGCGGCAGGACGTCGTCCCCGTCGAGGAACGCGAGGTAGGTGCTGCCCGGATCGGCGTGCCGGACACCGGTGTTGCGGGCGTGCCCGAGTCCCGCGGCGTCCTGGCGGACCAGCCGGAAGCGGGGGTCGCGGTCGGCGAAGGAGCGCGCGACGGCGGCGCCGGCGTCGGTGGAGCCGTCGTCCACGACCACGACGTCGAGCGCGTCGAGGGTCTGCGCGGCCACCGAGCGCAGGCACTCCGCCACGTGCGCCTCGACGTTGTGGACCGGGACGACGACGGTGAGGCGGGGCGTGCGCGAGGCCATCGGCTGACGTGACCCTTTCCGGGTACGGGCGGCGTGCGGGAACGAGGGGTTCAACTCGCCCCGGCCGCGTCGGTCACCTCCGCTGGGCCGAACGGGTGAACCGCGGAGTGCCCGGGTGGGCGCTTCAGGCGCCGGGTGCGGGGTCGCGGGTCTGGTCGTACTCGCCGTCGAACTCGTGGGCGCGGCTGTGTTCGTGGGCCTGGGTCCGGGCCAGGTCCGGGGTGGGGGGCCTCCGGCGGCACGACGCGTCCGGCCGGGTCGGTTGCCTCCGCTGGGGCGGTTGCCCGGTTGGGGGCCTCAGGCGCCGGGTGCGGGGTCGCGGGTCTGGTCGTACACGTTGCCGAAGTCCTGGGCGTGGCCGTGCTTGTGGGCCTGGGTCCGGGAGGACCCGGCGTACGACGTGCCCGGCCGGGCCGCTTGCCTCCGCTGGGGCGGTTGCCCTGAGGGGCGCCTCAGCCGCCGGGTGCCGGGTCGCGGGTTTGGTCGTACACGCCGCCGAAGTCCTGGGCGCGGCTGTGTTCGTGGGCCTGCGCCCGGGCCAGGTCCGGGGCGGGGGCCGGGCGGCGGGCCTCCGGGGGTACGACCGGTGGCAGCCCGCCGGGCTCGCCCAGGAAGACCCGGCGGACGACGCGCTCGGCCGCGTGCCCGTCGTCCCACGGGCAGTAGCGCGCCCGGAAGGCCGCCCGCAGCCGGGTGGACTCCGGGCCGCGCCAGGCGCCGGTGCGGAGGACGGCGAGGAGTTCGTCCGCGGACCCGGCGACCGGTCCCGGCGGCTCGGCGGTGATGTCGAGGTAGGCGCCGCGCGCGATCCGGCAGGCCGTCCAGTCCTCGGCGTGCACGACGACCGGCCGGTCCAGGACGGCGTAGTCGAACATCAGGGACGCGTAGTCGGTGATCAGCCCGTCGGAGGCCAGGCACAGTTCCTGCACGCTGCGGTGCGCGGAGACGTCGAGCACGTTGCCCGGCAGGTCCTCGGGGAGGCCGGCCGCCCACCCGCGGTACAGGACGGCGAATCCGGGGCCCAGTTCCCGGCCGAGGCGCGCCGGGTCGGCGGCCGGGCGGAAGCCGTGCCGGTGGTCGCGGTGGGCCGGGGCGTACAGCAGGGCGGTGACGCCCTCGGGCAGGCCGAGGGCGGCGCGCAGGCGCAGTACGTCCTCCGCGGACGCCTGGAGCAGCACGTCGTTGCGGGGCTGGCCGTACTCCAGGGTGGCGTATCCGGCCGGGTAGGCGCGTTCCCAGACCACCGAGGAGTGCGGGTTGGCCGACAGGCAGTAGTCCCAGCGGTCGGTGTGGGCGAGCATGCGGGCGAAGTCCCGGCCGGCCGAGGCGGCCGGGTCGTCCTGCACGTCCAGGCCCATGTGGCCGAGCGGGGTGCCCTGGTGGGTGTGCAGGTTCACCTGGCCCGGGCGCTTGACGTACGCGTGCGGGAAGTTGACGTTGTTGACCAGGTACGTGGCACGGGCCAGCGCCGTCCAGTACGCGGGGGAGTCCGGCTGGACGCGGCGCACCCCGGGCGGCAGCGTGCCGGCGTGCTCCGGCGTGGTGATCCAGGCGGTGCGCAGGTGCGGGGCGAGGCCGCGGACGGCGGTCTCCACGGCGGCGGGGTTGCAGGCGTAGCCGCCGTACCGGTCGGCGGCGAAGACCGCGAGCCGCGGGTCCAGGGGGCGGTGCCGCTGGAGGCGGTAGTGCGTTCGCAGGGCGGCCGCGCGCCCCGCGAGGCGGGCGGTCCGCGCCAGTGCGCGCAGCCGCCGGCGCAGGGTCCCGGCGGCCCGTACGGCGTCGAAGACATGGCGGGCGCCGAGCCGCACCAGCAGCCGCCGGGGCCCGCCGGCGCGGCCGGGTTCCTGGGGGCGCAGTCGGCGCAGGGTCCGCCCGCAGCGCTCGAAGTACGCGGCGCGCGACGAACGGGGCAGCCGGCCGGGGCTGTTGTAGATCAGCAGCAGGTGGTCGGCCATCCGCCGGTGGAGCGCGGGCCGCCACCGGTCGTGCACGGGATGGCGGTCGAGGTGGTCGAAGAGCCGCTCGTACTGGTCGAAGACGTCGAAGTGGCGGCTGCTCGTGGTGTGCCGGATGCTGCCGCGGCGCCGCTGCCGGTGGTGCACGCAGACCCGGTCGAGCACCGCGACGCTGCCGGCGCCGAGCAGCGCCGGGTAGGTCCACGGCACGTCCTCGTACCAGCCGGGCGGGAAGGACAGGCCGTGCCGTTCGACGAACTCCCTCCGGTAGGCCTTGTTCCAGGCCACCGGCGGCAGCCGCAGCAGTTCGGGGCGGTCGGTGAGGGGGCCGGGCGGCGGTCCGCCGTGGGAGAGCAGGTGGGAGCGGCGGTCGCGGGCGACGCGGCCGTCCCAGTAGGTGCGGGCGTGGTCGAAGACCAGCACGTCGGGTCCCGCCGTCTCGGCCAGCCGGTCGGCGACGGCCCGCAGCGCACCGGGGGCGAGGGTGTCGTCGCCGTCGAGGAAGAGCAGGTAGTCGCCGGTGGCGTGGGCGGTGCCGGCGTTGCGGGCGCGTCCGGCGCCGGTGTTCTCGGCCAGGTGCACGGCGACGACCCGGTGGTCGCGGGCCGCGTACGAGTCGATGATCGCGCCGCAGCCGTCGGGGGAGCGGTCGTCGACGGCGATCAGTTCGACGTCGGTGAAGCTCTGGCCGAGCACGGACTCCAGGCACTCGTGCAGATAGGCCTGCACCTGGTGGACGGGCACGATGACGCTGAACCGGGGCAAGGCAGCACATCCGTAGGATCGACGTACGCGGCTTGTGCCCGTTATATCCCTTCGGGTGTGCCGCGTCCGGCGACCGTTCCGGCCACGGAGTGTTGCCGGGCCCCGGTCCCGCGCGCCTATTTCACGGCGCCCGCCATGACGCCGGAGACGAACTGCCGCTGGAAGGCGAAGAAGACGGCCAGCGGGACCACCATCGACACGAAGGCGCCCGGCGCCAGGATGTCGATGTTGTTGCCGAACTGCCTGACCTGCTGCTGCAGTGCGACGGTGATGGGCTGCGAGTCGGCGTTGGAGAAGATCAGCGCCACCAGCATGTCGTTCCACACCCACAGGAACTGGAAGATGCCGAGCGAGGCGATCGCGGGACCGCCCAGCGGCATGATCACCCGTGCGAACAGCCGCAGCTCGCCCGCCCCGTCCAGCCGCGCGGCCTCCAGCAGCTCCCGCGGGATCTCCGCGAAGAAGTTGCGCAGCAGGAAGATCGCGAACGGCAGGCCGAAGCCGGTGTGGAACAGGACGACGCCGATGATGTCGCCGAAGATCCCGATGTCCCCGAACAGCTGCGCCACCGGGACCAGCGCGATCTGCACCGGCACCACCAGCAGCCCCACGACGAGCAGGAACAGCCAGTCCCTGCCCGGGAACCCCATCCAGGCGAAGGCGTAGCCCGCCAGGGACCCGATGACCACCACCAGCAGCGTCGCCGGGACCGTGATCAGCGCGGTGTTCAGCAGCGAGGAGGTGACGGCGTCGTTGCCCAGCAGCTCGCGGTAGTTGGCGGCGGTCAGCTGCGAGGGCGCGGTGAACACCTTCCACCAGCCCGAGGCGGCGATGTCGACGGGGCCGCGGAACGAGGAGATCAGCAGCCCCACGGTCGGCATCAGCCAGAACAGCGCGACCAGCACGAGGAACACGCGCAGCACGCCGCCGCCGGCCCGTTCCGCCAGGCGCGCGGCGAGCGGGCTCCTGGCGGCCCGGGCGGCGGTCTCCGGGCGGGAGGGCCGAGCGGGTCCTGCCGGCTCCGGTGGCTCCGCTGTGCCTGCGACGGTGGTCATCGGCGGGCCTCCCTGCGCAGACGGCGGATGTTGAACACCATGACCGGGACGACCAGGAGCAGCAGGATGACGCCGATCGCGCTGCCGACGCCCTGGTCGTTGCCGCCCCCGAAGGACGACAGGAACAGTTGCAGCGCCAGGACGTCGGCGTCGTCCTGCGAGGTGCTGGGCGCGATGATGTACACCAGGTCGAAGATCTTCATCACGTTGATCATCAGCGTGACGACGACCACCACCAGCACCGGCGCCAGCAGCGGCACGGTGATCCGGCGGAACACCTGCCACTCGTTGGCGCCGTCGATCCGCGCCGCCTCCATCAGCTCCCGCGGTACCCCGGCGAGCCCCGCGGCGATCAGCACCATCGCGAAGCCCGCCCACATCCACAGGTAGGCGCCGATGATGGCGGGCGTCACCAACGCAGGCCCCAGCCAGTCGATCCCGTTGTACGGCTGCGCGAAGTTCGAGGCAGGCAGCCGCAGTCGGGCGCCGTCCGCCGAGGCGGGGAGCGCGAAGGTGCCGTCGGCGCCGGAGGTCGCGGAGGCCACCACCCTGCCGTCCTTGACGGCCTCCACGGTCACGCCCCTCAGCGCCTTCTCCCCGGTGTCGACGGTCCCCGCGGCGCCGCCGCCGCCCGGCGTGAAGTCCAGCCACACCGTTCCGGTCACCCCCGGGCCGGGGGCCGCCTGCCGGGCGTCGCCCGTGCCCGCCGGGAGTTTCGCCGCCGGGATGCCGATCAGCGGCAGCACGACCGCCGTGCCGCCCCGCGCCGCCTGCCGCGTGGTGTACGAACCGCCGCCCGAGGCCGCGAGGTCCCCGCCGGGCCGGGGCCTGGCACCGGGGTAGGCGGAGGAGCCGGCGAAGGTGTCGTGGACGCCGACGACGACCGCGTTCGCCGCGCCGCGCGCCGGGTCCTGCTCGTACACCAGCCGGAAGATGATCCCCGCCGCCAGCATCGAGATCGCCATCGGCATGAAGACGACCAGCTTGAACGCGGTGCCCCAGCTGACCCGTTCGGTCAGCACCGCGAAGACCAGGCCGAGCGCCGTGGCCAGGACCGGCGCCACGACCACCCAGACCGCGGTGTTGCGCAGCGCGGTCAGGGTGCTGTCGTCACTGAAGACCGAGCCGTAGTTCGCCAGCCCGACGAAGCCCGAACCCGCTTTGTCGAAGAGGCTGCGCCGGACGGTGTACCCGATCGGGTAGACCACCAGCGCGCCCAGCAGCACCAGCGCGGGCAGCAGGAAGACCGCCGCCACCCAGCGCCGCGTGCCCGCCACGCCCTTGCGCCGCACCGGGGGAGCGCCGCCCGGCGCGGCCGGGCCCCGAGCGGTCGCCGCCGTCGCCATCGCGGCCGCCTCAGCCCGCGTACGCCTTGGCGGCGTCCGCTTCCAGCTTCGCCTGCGCCCCCGCCACGTCGGAGGGGTTCTTCAGGAAGTCCTGGAGGTCCTTCCACTCGCCCTTGCCCGCGGTGCCGCCGAAGGCCGCCGGGGCCTGGTCGGACATGTCGAAGCGGAAGTCGTCGCCCGCCGCGACCAGGCCCTGGGCGATGGAACGCGAGACCTCGTCCGGGTAGACCGACAGGTCCAGGGACTTGTTCGGCGACACGAAGCCGCCGGAGGACGCCCACACCCCGGCCGCGTCCGTGGAGGCGAGGAAGGTCACCAGCGCCTGCGCCCCCTTGGAGTCCTTCAGCACGACGCCGACGTCACCGCCGCTGACCACGGGCGCTTTGCCGGAGCCGACCGCCGGGAAGGGGAAGACCTTGGCGTCCTCGCCGACCTTCGCCTTGGTGTTGTCGCCGATGAACGCGCCGACGAAGTCGCCCTCGTAGACCATCGCGGCCTTCGGCGGGTTGCCGGTGAAGGTCTGCGTCACCGACGTGGGGAAGTCGGTGTGCAGGGCGCCGCTCTGGCCGCCGGCGATCAGGTCCTTCTTGCCGAAGAGGTCGCCGAGGGTGGTGAGGGCCTCCTTGACCGAGGGATCGGTCCACTTGATCTTGTGGGCGGCGAGCTGGTCGTACTTCTCCGGCCCGGCCTGGGAGAGGTAGATGTTCTCGAACCAGTCGGTGAGGGTCCAGCCGTCACCGCCGCCCACCGATACCGGCGGCGTGCCCGACTCGAAGACCGTCTCCGCGGTCTTGAGGAAGTCGTCCCAGGTGGTGGGGGGTTGCGAGATGCCGGCGTTCTCGAAGGCCGTGGTGTTGTACCAGACCAGCGACTTGTTGGCGGCCTTGGCGTAGACGCCGTACTGCGTGCCCTCGTACGCGCCGAGATCCTTCCAGCCCTGCGTGAAGTTCTTGTCCAGCTGTGCCTGCGCCTCCGGGCCGAGCGGCTTCAGCCAGCCCTTCTGCGCGAACTGCCGCAACACGCCGACCTGCGGCAGGAACGCCACGTCCGGCGGCTGCCCGCCCTCGATCTTGGTGCCGAGGAACGTGGAGACGTTGTCACCGGTCGGCACGAACTTCACTTCGGCGCCGGTGCGCTTGCCGAACTCGTCGAGGACCTTCTGGAAGTGCTTCTGCTCGGGGCCGGTCCACACCGCCGCGACCTCGAGGCTCTGCCCCTTGAGGTCCGGTAGTGCCACTCCGCCGCTGCCGCCGCTGCCGCCGCCCGAACCGCTCGGCGAGGCACCGCCGTTGCCGCCCTCGTCGCTCTTGCCGCCGCCGCAACCGGCCGCCGTCAGTGCCAGGGCGGCCGCCGCCACGGCGGCGACGACGGCCCTGCGCGTACCTCGCGTGCGCCTGCTGGATGTCCGCATCTGCCTGCCCATCCCCTCAGCGCGGACCCGCGCCGCGGTGGCAGCCGCCGGATGGCATGGGCAGCTGCGCCGGGCGTACCGTCCCGCGTCATCCGCTGTTCCGCGTTCAGTGTTACGCCCGCTCGGATGACCGCCGCAATACCGCCCATGCACGCGGCGGTTGGATCGTGACCGTCATGTGACCGGCGAGCCGGTCGTACGCGCGAGGGAGCCGTCGGGACGGCGGACGTAGAGGGTGAGGGTTTTCGCGGATCCGGTGAGCGCGGCGCCGGTGCGGCTGGTGGTGCCCACCGGGACGGGCACCCAGTCGGCGCCGGCGCCCACGGCGGCGGCCAGCCGGCTGTCGCCGGACGGTGCCACGACGTACAGCCGCCCCCCGGAGACGGCGGCCTCCGGGCGGCCGGTCGCCTCCAGGCCCGTGACGGCTTCCGACGGGCGCCAGGCGCCGTTGACGTACGGCAGGCGCAGCACCGCCCCGTCCGCCTTGCGCACGACGAAGGCGTCCAGGGTGCCGGGCGCGCGCGAGACCAGGCCCGGCGCGGAGGTGATGCGGCCGGCGGTGGGCACCAGTGCCCAGGCGTTCCAGCGGCCGTCGACCCAGGAGGAGGTGACCAGGTCGCCGCTGGAGCGGGCGACCAGGTCGATCCGGCCGGGGGCGGAGGACGCGGCGGCCGGGGTGGTGTCGAAGGTGGCGGGCTGGTCGACCTGGTACCAGCCGCCCCACGCACCGTCGGTCAGGGTGCGCCGGTACACCTTGTGGTCGGTGCCGAGCGCGAACACGTCGATCTGCCCGGCGCGCGAGGAGACCGCGGAGGGGTCGTCGGCGACGCTTATCCCGGTGAGCCGGTGCCAGCCGCCGTCCACCAGGTACCACAGGTTCCGGTCGGTGCCCCGGGTGAAGACATACGTCGCCCCGGCGCCCGTGACCGCCCGCGGGCGGCCGGTGGTCTCGACGCCGGCCACCGGGAGCGGCGGCAGCGCCGTCAGCCCCGTCCAGCGCAGCGACGCCTCCCCGGTCGCGTCGGCGGCGTCCTCGGCGGCGCCGGCGGAACTGACGGCGCCCTGCGGGGAGGCCGCGGCGCCGGTGGGCGCGGTGGGGGTCGGCGCGTGCGGCGTGGAGTCGCCCGGCTCCCGGTCCTCCCGGCTGGTGGACCCGCCGTCGTCGGAGCCGGAGGCGGCGATGGCCCAGCCGCCGAGCCCGGCGGCCACCAGGGCGGCCGCCGCGGCCGCCCCGAGCTTGGCCCGGCGGCGCTGCGGCGATTCCGTGACGGCGCGGTGCCGGTGGCGGGCCCGGGAGCGCGGGTCGTCGCCCGCGGCACGGCCCGCGGCGAGCTCCTCGGCGGTCGGCAGCTTGATGCTGGTGTGCGTGTCCCGGGTGGAGTCCGGCGCGGCGCCCCGGACCAGCGGGACCGCGCCGCGCCGGCGGCCGGCCGGCGGGTCGTACGGCTCCCCGGCGCCCGCCGGTTCCGCGCCGAAGCCGCCGGCGTCCTCGTGGTGGTGGTCGCCGGGCGCGTCCACCTCCAGCGGCGGCAGTCCGGCCAGATCCGGCAGCAACTCCCGCAGCCGCGCGCCCACTTCGGCTGCCGTCAGCCGCGAGGCGGGCGCCTTGGCCAGGCACTGGGAGAGCAACTGCCACAGCTCGTCCGGGAGATCGGGCAGCGGCGCCACCGACTCCGTGACATGGCGGCGCAGTACCGCGCCGGGGTGGCCGCCGCCGAACGGCGTGAAGCCGGCCAGCAGTTCGTACAGGACGGTGGCGAGCGCGTAGATGTCCACGGAGGCCCGCGGCGGCAGGCCCTCGATGATCTCCGGGGCCAGGTAGTCCGGGGTGCCGATGATGCGGGTGGCCCGCGTGCGGCGCGGCGAGTCCACCAGCCGGGCGATGCCGAAGTCGGTGAGCAGCGCCGGGGGCGCCCCGCCCGGTCCGGGCGGCGCGGCGGAGTCCAGCAGGACGTTCTCCGGCTTCACGTCGCGGTGGACGACGCCCGCCGCGTGCGCGGCGGCCAGGCCGTCGGCGACGTCGGCGGTGACGGAGACGGCGGCCTCCGGGGCGAGCCTGCGCTCCCGCTCCAGGCGGGAGCGCAGGTCGGTGCCGCGCACCAGGTCCATGACCAGTGCCAGGTCGGAGCCGTCGACCACCAGGTCGCGGATGCCGACGATGTGCGGGTGGTGCAGTGCGAGCAGGGCGGTGCGCTCCTGGACGAAGCGGCCGACGAGGTCCTGGTCGGAGGCGAGGTCCTCGCGCAGCAGCTTGATGGCGACCGGGCCCTCGGGGCCCTCGCCCAGCCACACCGTGCCGGCGGATCCGCGCCCCAGCACCTGGTGCGCGGTGTACCGGCTGCCGATCTTGCGTCCCAAGGCTGCTCCGACTCCTCCGACGTGCCGTCGTGTTGGCGACAAAACTACGCGGATGCGAGCCGGTTGGGGGAACCAGTCGGGGGTGAGTGCGGCTTCTGCGGAAGAAATCACCCTCCAGAAGTCGACAAATCACCAGCATGGGCAATCTCAGGTGGTGAACGTGAACCAGTTGAGGTTGACGAAGTCGGCGGGCTGACCGCTGGCGAAGGTCAGATAGACGTCGTGCGTCCCGGTGATCGCCGAGGTGTTGGCCGGGACCGTCGTCCAGTTCTGCCAGCCCCCGGTGCCGCCGACCGCGAAGCTGCCGACGGGAGTCGCGGTGGGGCTGTCCAGCCGCACCTCGACCAGCCCGCTCACCCCGGCCGCGGCCCCGGAGGCGACCCGGGCCTTGAACTGGTGGGCGGCAGTGGAGCCGAAGGCGACCGCGTTGTAGCGCAGCCAGTCGCCGCCCGCGATCCAGCCGACGTCCTGGCCGCCCCCGGTGTCGGTCGTGGTCTCGGTGGCGGTGCCGGACTGGGCGGCGTACGACTCGGCCTGGATGGTGCCGTAGGCGCCCGTGCCTCCGCCTCCGCCGCCGCCCCCGCCGCTGCCGGCGGAGTTCCAGACGGCCACGTAGTCGACCAGCATCGGCACGCCCGAGGCGGTCGCACCGGTCGGAGTGCCGCTGCCCGCCACGCCGTTGGGGAAGGCGCCGCCCATCGCCACGTTCAGCAGCAGGAAGTGGCCGTGGTGGGTGGCGTTGGCCCAGGTCGTCGCGTCCATCTGCGAGGCGTTGACGGAGTGGTACTGCACGCCGTCCACGTACCAGCGCAGCGTCTCGGGGCTGACGCTGCGGTCCCACTCGAAGGTGTAGGTGTGGAACGCGCCCTGGCAGGCGCTGCCCGGGCACACGTGGGTGGCGCCCAGGCCGTTGGTCTCGTTGCAGGGACCGCCGGGGTTGCCGCCGCAGTGCAGCGTGCCCCAGACCTGGTTGATCCCGTTGACATTCTCCATGATGTCGAACTCGCCGATGCCGGGCCAGTTCTGGTAGTTGCCGCGGTAGTCGGCGCCGAGCGTCCAGAACGCGGGCCAGTAGCCGGCCGCCGCGGCGCCGGTCACGTTCGGCATCTGGATGCGCGCCTCGATGCGGGCCCGACCACCCGCGGCGGCCTGGAAGTCGGTGCGGCGGGTCTCGATCCGGGCGGAGGTCCAGCGGCCGGAGCCGTCGCGGACCGGGGTGATGCGCAGGTTGCCGTTGCCGTCCTGCTGGAGGTTGGTGCCGCTGGCGGTGTACGTCTGCACCTCGCCGGTGCCCCAGTTGGCGGGGCCGCCGGGGTAGGAGGTGCCGGTGTCGGTGATCCAGTCCGTGCTGGAGGGGGCCGACCCGGCGCCGCCGGTGAAGTCGTCGCTCCAGGTCAGGGACCATCCGGTGCCGGGCGGGGGGACGCTGGCCGAGGCCGGGCCGGGGAGGGCCGCGGCGAGCGCGAGCAGTGCGGCCGCGCCGGCCCGGACGAACAATTTGGACGCGCGCATGACAAGTCCTCCTGTGGGGAGAGGCGGGGGAGCGCGTGAAGGGGGGTTGCCCGGGCAGTTCACTGTCCGCCCGGGCTGACGAAGCGTCAAGACGTGGCGCTTGAAAACGCTCTCAGAAATGCTCCGCCGTCATCCTCTGAACGCGCGGGCGCGACAGGGTGCCGCGCCCGGGCCCCTACGGGGCGGAGGGCGTGCCGCCGGTGGAGTCGCCCAGCGACGTGATCCCGTTCCAGATGTCGCTCGCCCACGTGGAGACGGTGTCCCACAGCCCCTTGCCGGTGTCGAACCAGCCCTGCAACGGCCCGAAGTACCAGGCCAGCAGGAAGACGGCGACCAGGACGACGATCACCGTGAAGCAGCCCTTGAGGCAGCCCAGGCCCGGGATGCGCATCGGGTTGGCGCTGCCCCGGCGTGGTTCGCGGGCCGGGGGCGGCTCGGGCGCGGACGCCCGCTGCGGCTCGTACCGCCGGGGCTGCGGCTGCTCGTAGCGCGGCGGTACCGGCTGCTGGTGCTGCGGCCGGGGCGCGTACTGCTGCGGCTGGGGCTGCGGCGGGGCGTACTGCTGCGGCTGCGGCTGGCGGTGCTGCGGCGGACGCGGGGGCTGCTGCTGGTGATGGGGCGGCGGCTGCTGTGGCGCGTACCCCTGGCCGCCGGGCTGCTGCTGGTAGGACTGCGGGGGCTGCTGCGGGCCCTGCTGGCGGCGCGGGCGGCGGCGCAGCGGGTCCTGCTCCGGGTCCAGGTACTGGATCTCGGTCTGCTCGGCGCGTGCCCGGGCCCGGTTGAGCTGCGACTCCCACGGGTGCGGGCCCTGCGGCGGCTCGTTCGGCGGGCCGCCCGGCACCGGGGGCATCACCCGCGTGCCGTCGCCGCCGGCCGCGGGGTGCGAACCCCCGGGGATGACCTGGGTCCGGTCGGCGCCGCCCTCGGGTCCCGCGGAGGAGGGCAGCACACTGGTGGCGGCCGTCGGGTCGTACCCGCCCAGCGGCGAGCGGTTCGGCAGCACCTGGGTGGGGTCGGCGGTGCCCGGCGGGACGAGCGGGGTGTCCGGGACCGTCGCGGGCGCCGGGTCGGGCGCGAGCAGCGCGGCCACGCCGATGGCGGCCTCGGCCTGCGCGGGGGAGGCGTGGACGCCGATGCCGGCGGCCACCACGCGCAGGGCACGGGCCAGGTTCTCGGCACTGGGGCGCTCGGCGGGCTCCTTGCGCAGGCAGCGCTCGATGACCGTCCACAGCGGCTCGGGGACGGTCGTGGGGCGGCGCGGCTCCGCGCTCAGGTGCCGTTGCAGCACTTCGAGGGCGCTCTCGCCGTGGAAGGGCGGGCGGCCGGTGACGAGCTCGTACAGCAGGATGCCGGCGCCGTAGATGTCCACCGCGGAGGTCTGCGGCCGGCCCTGGGCGGATTCCGGCGCTATGTAGGCGGGGGTCCCCACGAATTCGTGGGTCCGGGTGAGGCCGGGCGAGTCGGCCAGCCGCGCGATGCCGAAGTCGGTCAGCATCGGGTGCATCTGGGGGCTGCCGTCGGGGCCGGTGACGGTGGCGAGCAGTACGTTGGCGGGCTTCAGGTCGCGGTGCACGACGCCGTCGGCGTGGCTGGCGGCGAGCGCGTCGGCGACGGCGGCCGTCAGCAGGGCGCCGCCCACGGGGGAGAAGGGGCCGTTCTCGCGCAGGTGCCGGTACAGGTCAGGGCCGTCGATGAGGTCCATCACCAGGGCCAGCAGGTCGCCCTCGACGACCAGGTCGCGCACCCGGACGATGTGCGGGTGGCGCAGCCGCAGCAGCACCGAGCGCTCCCGCAGGAAGCGCATGACGACATCGGGGTCGCTCGCGAGCTCTTCCTTGAGCACCTTGATCGCGACGGTCTCGCCGGTGTCCCGCACCTGGGAGCGCCACACGGTGCCCGTGGCACCGCGTCCCAGCGGCTCCACCAGTTCGTATTTGCTGCCTACCGGCCGCACGTCTCGCACTCCCTGGATCTTGGCCTGGTCCGTGGCCTGTGTGCGCCCACTGTAGTGCCGCGACATGGGAGCGGAGCTCGTTCACGCACGCGGCGGGCGTGGGATTAGGACGCGGACTACGGTCGTTTGGTTGCTTTTTTCGCCCAATGCTGATCATTCAAGATCGTGAAGGTGGGCACCGGCGGCAGGCTGTCAGTGGCGAGTGGGAGGATGCCCTCGCGGATCGCGGATCGCTGAGCAACGGGAGCCGGTCGGTTCGCTCTTGTACGTGTCGATGTGCCCGGGCACGGCGGGCGGGGCAAGGCCCCTTCCCGCCGGCGGACCGGGCAGAAGGGACCGTGGACGGAGATGCAGATCCGGCTGACCGTTCTCGGGCCGCGCGGCGGCCGAGGGGCGCGCTCCTCCGACGTGCTCGTCACCGCGCCCGCGGGCACTCTCCTGGGAGCCGTGGCGGGTGCCCTGACCTCGGGCACGGGCAGCTCCGGGCAGCCCGCGCGCTCCACTGCGTCGCTGGGGTCCCTGGGGTCCCTGCGGTCTTTGCCACCGCTGTACGCGGGCGCCGAACGGCTGGACCCGGCCACCGCCGTGCTCGGCGTGCCGCCCCTGCTCGACGGCGCCGTGCTCTCCCTGCACGCGCCCGCCGACGGCCACCACGAGGAACGCCCCTCCGCCGCCGCCCGGCTGCACGTCATAGGCGGTCCCGACGCCGGCGGGGTCCATCTGCTGCAGGGCGGCCGGATCCGGGTCGGGCGGTCCGCCGACGCGGACGTCCCGCTGGACGACCCCGACGTCTCCCGGCTGCACTGCGCCATCACCGTGGACGCCGCGGGCCGGGTCACCGTCCACGACCTCGGCTCCACCAACGGCACCACGCTCGACGGCCGGCCCGTCGGGCCCCGCGGCGTCCCGTTCGACCCCGGGGCGCTGCTGCGCATCGGCGAGTCCCTCCTCCAGCTGGAACCCACCCCGCCCGGGTCCACGGTCCCGCCCCCGCCGGCGTCCATTCCCGCCGTCCCCGACGCCGAGGGCCATCTGCACGTCACCCTCCCGCCCGCCTCCTGGCCCGACGGCGACGCCGTGGCCACCTGGCGCCCCGCCCGGCCGGCGGGCCCCGCGGACCACTCCGACGGGCCCGGCGCCACCGCGGGCGAGGCCCCGGCCGACACCGGGCCGGCGGAAGCTCCCGGCGCCCCGGGGACGGCGGCCCCCGAGGCGCCGCCGGCACCCGCCGGCGGGGCGGGCGGCCGCCGCGACACCCCGCAGCGCGGACTGTCCGAGCAGGCGCGGGCGGTCGTGCCCGCACAGGGCCGCCGGTCCGCCGGGCGTGCTGCCGAGGCCGGCAGCCGGATGGCCGGTGCCATAGGAAGCTGGGCGAGGCGCCTGGCCACGGGGCGCGACCTTCCCGACGGCACGGGACCGGACGGAAGCGCGGGCCCGGGCCACGCCGTCACCGACGCGGCCGGGCTGCGCGAGCGCTGGCCGGACCCCGCGGCGGTGCTGCTGACCGCCCTCGGGCCGGGCCCGCGGCTGTGGGAGCGTGCCCCCGGTCACCCGGACACCCTGACGGTCCGCCTGGGCACCGCCGACCTGCCCGCCGAGGACGGTTACCGCACCCTGCCCGCCGTTCCCTTCACCATCGACCTGCGCGACCCGCACACCCAGGTGCTCGGCCTCGCCGGCCCCCGCCCCCGGCTCACCGGGCTCGCCCGGGCCGTGATCGCCCAGCTGTGCGCCCTGCACCCGCCCGGCGCGCTGGAGGTCGCCCTCCTGGCCGCCGACCGCTCCCGCCCCGCCGAACAGCGCGCCGAGGAATGGGCCTGGCTGCACTGGCTGCCGCATCTGCGGCCCGCCCGCGGCCAGGACTGCCGCCTGCTCACCGCGACCGACCGCGAGCAGGCCGAGGCGCGCGTCGCGGAGCTGGTCCGGCGCATCGAGGAGGGCCCGCTCGGGACCGGCTGGGCGACGGCGACCCCCGAGGCGGTCGCCGAGGCCGCCGCCGACCGCGAGGGACCGCACACCCTGCTCGTGGTGGACGGCGACCCCGGCTCGGCCTATCTGGGCGAGGCCGTCGACCGCATCGCCGCCACCGGCCCGTCCGTCGGCGTCCACGTGCTGTGCCTGGCCGAGAACCAGGAACGGCTGGCCGCCCAGTGCGGCGCCGTCGCCGTCCTGGAGGGCGACGTGGCCACCACCTTGCGCATCGAGCCGCACGGACCGGAGCGGATGACGGTCGAGGCGGTCTCCACCGCCTGGGCCGAGCGCTTCGCCCGGGCCCTGGCACCGCTGCGCGAGGGCGATGCCGCCGCGCCCCGCGTCACCCGCTCCGCGCTGCCGCGCACCGCCCGCCTCCTGGACGAGCTGGACCTCGCCCTCGCCACCCCGGCCAAGATCGCCGCCCGCTGGGCCGCGCCCGCGCCCTCCGGCGGAGCCGCCGCTGCGGTCCTCGGCGCCGGCCCCGGCGGCCGCGTCCTGGTGGACCTGGTGGCCGAGGGCCCCCACCTGCTGGTCGGCGGCGCGCCCGGCTCGGGCAAGACCGAACTGCTGCGCTCCGTCGCCGCCGCCCTGGCCGCCGCGGAGCGCCCGGACCGGCTGGCCCTGGTCCTGGTCGACGGCGCGGGCACCGAGCGCGGCGAGGGCCTGCGCGTCTGCACCGACCTGCCGCACGTGTCCACGTACCTGTGCGCGTCCGACCCGGTGCGGATGCGCGAGTTCGCGCAGGCCCTCGCCGCGGAGCTGAAGCGGCGCGAGGAGCTGCTGGACGGGCTGGACTTCCGGCAGTGGCACGACCGCCACCGCGTGCCCGTGGTGCCGCGCCAGGCGGAACCCGGCCGCACGCCCGGCGCCGCGGGGGAGACGCAGCCCCAGGGCGCGGTCCGGGTCCAGACGCGCACGGCGGAGCCGCTGCCCCGCCTCGTCGTCGTGGTCGACGACTTCGACGCCCTTGTCGCGCCCGCCCTGGGCAGCCCCGGCCGGCCCGCCGCCGGTTCCGTCGTCCGGGCGCTGGAGAGCGTGGCCCGTGACGGCGAGCGCCTCGGAGTGCACCTGGTGGCCGCCACCGGCCGTCCGGAGCGCACGGCCGGGACCGAGGCGGACGACGCCGCCCGGCTGCGCATCGCGCTGCGCACGGAGGAGCCGGAGTCCGCGGCCCTGCTGGTGGCCGTCGAGGAACCGGCGGCCCTGGAGGACACGCTGCCCGGCCGCGGTTATCTGCGCCGCCCCGACGGGGCCGTGACCGCCTTCCAGGCCGGCCGGGTCAGCGGACGCATCCCGCGGACGGCGACCCTGCGGCCCACCGTCGTTCCCCTGGAGTGGGACCGCATGGGCGACCCGCCGACCCGCCGCCCGGTCCGCGAGCTCGGCAACGGCCCCACCGACCTGGCCCTTCTGGCCAGCGCGTTGCAGCGGGCGGCGGAGTCCGCCGCCGCGGATCCCGCGCCGCCGCTGCTCTGATCCGAAGCGCCGGCACCGCGTCCGCGCCCCACCGTGCCCGCCGGGTGCGGGAACGGGGTGCGGACGCGGGTCCGCCGATGCTCCGCCGCCCACCCGGTACGCTGGGGGACGTGGCAGTCCTGGATGTATCCGAAGAGCTCAAGTCCCTCTCCTCCACCATGGGGTCGATCGAGGCCGTTCTGGACCTCGACAAACTGAGGGCCGACATCGCCGTGCTCGAGGAGCAGGCGGCGGCGCCGTCGCTGTGGGACGACCCGGAGGCGGCCCAGAAGATCACCAGCAAGCTGTCGCACCTGCAGGCCGAGGTCCGCAAGGTCGAGGCGCTGCGCGGCCGTATCGACGACCTCGCGGTGCTCTTCGAGCTCGCCGAGGCCGAGGACGACGCGGACACCCGCGCCGAGGCCGAGAGCGAACTGGAGTCGGTCCGCAAGGCGCTCGACGAGATGGAGGTCCGCACCCTCCTGTCCGGCGAGTACGACGCGCGTGAGGCGCTGGTCAACATCCGTGCCGAGGCGGGCGGTGTCGACGCCGCCGACTTCGCGGAGCAGCTCCAGCGCATGTATCTGCGCTGGTCCGAGCGGCACGGCTACGCGACCGAGATCTACGAGACCTCGTTCGCGGAAGAGGCCGGCATCAAGTCCACGACCTTCGTGGTGAAGGCGCCGTACGCCTACGGCACGCTCTCCGTCGAGCAGGGCACGCACCGCCTGGTGCGCATCTCGCCCTTCGACAACCAGGGCCGCCGCCAGACCTCCTTCGCGGGCGTCGAGGTGCTGCCGGTCGTCGAGCAGAGCGACCACGTCGAGATCGACGAGACCGAGCTGCGGATCGACGTCTACCGCGCCTCCGGCCCCGGCGGCCAGGGCGTCAACACGACCGACTCGGCGGTGCGGATCACCCACCTCCCGACCGGCATCGTGGTCTCCTGCCAGAACGAGCGCTCCCAGATCCAGAACAAGGCCAGCGCGATGAACGTGCTCCAGGCCAAGCTGCTGGAGCGGCGCCGTCAGGAGGAGCAGGCCAAGATGGACGCCCTCAAGGGCGACGGCGGCAACTCGTGGGGCAACCAGATGCGTTCCTACGTGCTGCACCCGTACCAGATGGTCAAGGACCTGCGGACGGACTTCGAGGTCGGCAACCCCCAGGGCGTTCTGGACGGCGACATCGACGGCTTCCTGGAGGCGGGCATCCGCTGGCGGAAGCAGCAGGAGCGCCCCGCGGCCGTCTGACGGACGCCGGTCGACACAACTGCCGTCCTTCGGGCGGCAGTTGTTCTGTGTGTCCGGTGGCCCGCGGCCTCGTCACTCAGGGTGACGGTGCCGTCATCGGGAAGCCCCCACCGGCGGCACGCGGCGTCACCGCGCACTCACGTACAGCGAAGGGCCCGGGACGTCATCGACGTCCCGGGCCCTTCCCGCTGCGAACGGTGCCGCTACGCGGTGGCCTCGTGGACCACCCATGCCACGGCGAGCAGCGCCACGAGCAGGGCGATCAGGGTCGCCGGCGTGATGGCGGCGAAGGGGTTCTCCTGCTGCAGGCGTGCACGGTGAGCGCGGCAGACCGCACAGCGGCCTTCACTGACGGGGCCGGCGCAGTTGGCGCACACCAGTCGGTCGACTGTCATGCGGTCGCCTCCTCCCATTGCGGCCCCACGGCCGCTCCATGAACAACGCGCGTCGGGGACGGTCCGTTCCCGGTCCCTCCACCACTGTGCCAGTTTCCGCTGCGTCAGGCGCGTCCCGCGTCATTCCTGCGACTCCGAAGAGTGACCCGCGTGGCCAATGCCCACTTTGTCTGCTTTGGCTGGTGAATAAACGCACCAACCCGGACCGCGAACTGCGCGGCCCCTCGGCGTTCGCGTAAGGTCGCCTCCGATCCCCTGTATCCGGAGTGCGACCGTGATCCGATTCGACAACGTCTCCAAGACCTACCCCAAGCAGAACCGTCCTGCACTTCGGGACGTTTCGCTGGAAATCGAGAAGGGCGAGTTCGTCTTCCTGGTGGGCTCCTCGGGCTCCGGGAAGTCCACCTTCCTGCGCCTGCTCCTGCGCGAGGAGCGCACGGACACCGGCACGGTGCACGTCCTCGGCAAGGACCTGGCCCGGCTGTCGAACTGGAAGGTGCCCCACATGCGCCGCCAGCTCGGCACGGTCTTCCAGGACTTCCGCCTGCTGCCGAACAAGACGGTCGCGGAGAACGTGGCGTTCGCTCTCGAGGTGATCGGCAAGCCGCGCGGCACCATCCGCAAGACGGTCCCCGAGGTGCTCGACCTGGTCGGCCTCGGCGGCAAGGAGGACCGCATGCCGGGCGAGCTGTCCGGTGGTGAGCAGCAGCGTGTCGCGATCGCCCGCGCGTTCGTCAACCGCCCGATGCTCCTCATCGCGGACGAGCCGACCGGAAACCTCGACCCGCAGACCTCGGTCGGCATCATGCGTCTTCTGGACCGCATCAACCGCACCGGGACCACGGTGGTCATGGCCACCCACGACCAGAACATCGTCGACCAGATGCGCAAGCGCGTCATCGAGCTCGAGAAGGGGCGGCTGGTGCGCGACCAGTCGCGCGGCGTCTACGGCTATCAGCACTAACCCCGGCCCTGGACATCGCAAGCCCGCTGAAAGGACATCATGCGCGCCCAGTTCGTGCTCTCGGAGATCGGCGTCGGCCTCCGCCGGAACCTGACCATGACCTTCGCGGTCATCGTCTCCGTCGCCCTCTCCCTCGCGCTCGCCGGCGGCTCGTGGCTCGCCCGCGAGCAGGTCGACTCGATGAAGGGCTACTGGTACGACAAGGTCCAGGTGTCGATCTTCCTCTGCAACAAGAACGACGCCAAGACCGACCCCAACTGCACCAAGGGCGCCGTCACCGAGGAGCAGAAGCAGGACATCGAGAAGCAGCTCAAGGCGCTGCCGCTCGTGGAGAAGTACTTCCACGAGAGCGCGGAGGACGCGTACAAGCACTACAAGGAGCAGTTCTCCGACTCGCCGCTGGCCGATTCCCTGACGCCTGATCAGATGCAGGAGTCGTTCCGCGTCAAGCTCAAGGACCCGACCAAGTTCCAGGTGGTCGCCAGCGCGTTCCAGGGCCGCCCCGGCGTCCAGGAGGTGCAGGACCAGAAGGCACTGCTGGACAACCTCTTCGGGCTCCTCAACGGCATGACGCTCGCCGCCCTGGTGGTGCTGGCGTTCATGCTCGCGGTGGCGATGATGCTGATCGTCAACACGGTGCGCGTGTCGGCGTTCAGCCGGCGCCGCGAGACCGGGATCATGCGCCTGGTCGGCGCGTCCAGCTTCTACATCCAGATGCCGTTCATCATGGAGGCCGCCTTCGCCGGCCTCGTCGGCGGCGGTCTGGCGTGCCTGATGCTGCTCGTGGGCCGCTACTTCCTGATCGACCACGGCCTGTCGCTGCAGACCAAGGTCCCGCTGATCAACTTCCTCGGCTGGGGCGAGGTCGCGCAGGTGCTGCCGCTGGTGCTGGTCGTGGGCATGCTGATGCCCGCGGTGGCCGCCCTGATCGCGCTGCGCAAGTACCTCAAGGTCTGATTCGCGCAAAGGGCGCCGTACGGCCAACTTTCCGTACAGCGCCCGCTTCTCGCCTAGACTGCCCGACGTGCTGAGCCACTGTCTGTCCGGGAAGCCGCGCCGCATCGGCAGCGCGGCTGCCCTGACCTTGGTGTTCGGCGCGGTCCTGGCCACCGGTGCGGCCACCGGTTCCTTCGGCGACGTCCGCGCCGGCGACCGGCAGGCACGGGGCTCCGTCCCCGTCCCGGCCGGCGCGGTGGCCGACACCGACGAGATCGCCGAGGCCATCGCCGACGGCAAGGTCGGCCCGCAGGCCGCGCAGGCGCTGGTCAGCCGCAGCGGCGACCGCTGGTCCTCGTTCTACACCGCGCAGGAGTACGAGGGCTTCCAGCAGTCCCTCGACGGCCGGTACGTGGGGGTCGGGCTCTGGGTGCGGCGCATCGAGAACGGCCGCATCGAGATCGACCGCGTCCAGTCCGGCAGCCCCGCCGCCCGGGCCGGCATCCGCGCCGGCGACCGGCTGCGCACCATCGACGGCACCGATGTCACCGGCCGCCCCGTCACGGAGGTCGTCTCCCGGTTGCGCGGCGCGGGCGACGCCGGGACCACCGTCGCCCTCGGGCTGCAACGCGCCGCCCGCTCCTGGGAGGCCGTGCCCCGGCGGGCCCTGCTGCCGACCGAGTCCGTACGGGTACGGCACCTGCCCCACCGCATCACCGCCGTCAAGGTCGACGCCTTCACCCGGGGCGCGGCAGCCCAGGTCCGCCGGGCGCTGGCCGCCCGCACCGCGAACGAGGGCATACTCCTGGACCTGCGCGGCAACTCCGGCGGCCTGGTCACCGAGGCCGTCGGCGTCGCCTCCGCCTTCCTCGACGGCGGCCTGGTCGCCACGTACGACGTCCACGGGCGGCAGCAGGCGCTGTACGCCGACGACGGCGGCGACACCGACACGCCGCTGGTCGTCCTCGTCGACGGCGGCACCATGAGCGCCGCCGAACTGCTGGCCGGTGCGCTGCAGGACCGGGGCCGCGCCGTCGTGATCGGCTCGCGCACCTTCGGCAAGGGCTCCATCCAGATGCCCAGCCGCCTGTCGGACGGCTCCGTCGCCGAGCTCACCGTCGGCCACTACCGGCTGCCCGCGGGCCGCAGTGTCGACGGGCAGGGCGTCGAGCCGGACCTGAGGATCTCCGGAGGCACCGATGCCGGTGCCAAGGCCCTGGAGATCCTGGACGGCCTCGGCACCTCGGCGCGCTGACCTCGCACACCGTGGCGGCCCGGCGCGGAATCCGGTACCCCGGACGGCCCCGGAGTGCGAGAATGGCGGCGCTATGGCAAAGGAAACGGGTCGCAAACTGATCGCGCAGAACAAGAAGGCGCGGCATGACTACCACATCCTCGACACGTACGAGGCCGGCCTGGTGCTGACCGGCACCGAGGTGAAGTCGCTGCGCCAGGGGCGTGCCTCCCTGGTCGACGGCTTCGGCCAGCTCGACGACGGCGAGGCGTGGCTGCACAACGTCCACATCCCCGAATACACGCAGGGGACGTGGACCAACCACTCGGCGCGGCGCAAGCGCAAGATGCTGCTGCACCGGGCGGAGATCGACAAGCTCGTCCAGAAGTCGCAGGAGACCGGGCACACCATCGTGCCGCTCGCCTTGTACTTCAAGGACGGCCGGGCCAAGGTCGAGATCGCGCTCGCCCGCGGCAAGAAGGAGTACGACAAGCGGCAGACCCTGCGCGAGAAGCAGGACCGCCGCGAGACCGACCGGGCGATCTCCTCGGCGCGCCGCCGCCAGCGCGAGGGCTGACCCCGCCGTCCGGCGGGGCCGGCGCACCGGCCTGACGCCCCGTCCGGCCGCGCTGTCCGGCCCGCCGGAAATGCGCTGGCCCCGGTGCGTGTTGTTCACGTACGATGGCGGCAGCACCACCGGGCGGTGACGTCCGGTGTGCAGCTTGAAAAATCAACATGGGGATGATCGGTTTCGACTGGGGATGTCGAAGCAGGGGAAGCGAGCCGAGAAAGCGGCAATGATCTCGTAAACCATATGCCGAAAACAATAATCGCCAATTCTAAGCGCGATTCCTCCGCCTTCGCTCTCGCTGCCTAATTAGCAGCTAGCGAAGACTCCGCGGAGTGTCAGCCCGGGGCTGTTCCCGACCCGGATCCTGGCATCAGCTAGGGAACTAAACCACTGGGCCCGGCCACGGGACTCAGTGGGAAATCAAACAGTGGCTGGGCCCGTCGGCGGCTTGTCCGCGTGACTGCCGGGGCCGAGAAAAGCACAGCGGACTGCGCTCGGAGAAGCCCTGGTTCCGCACCACAGGACGCGGGTTCGATTCCCGCCATCTCCACATCCCTCGGGAGGCGTCGCCCGCCCGCGCACTGCGCGGGCGGGCGACGCCTTTCGTCGTTCCCCGGCATGCCCTGTCACCGCGCCGGTGCCGCCCGCAGAGTCACCGCCGCGATCAGCGCGGCGGCCGCCGAGGCCACCACCGGCACGGCGTACGCGGCGGCCGGGCCCCGGCTGTCCGTCACCGCGCCCGCGGCGAAGGACCCGGCCGCGATGCCGCCCAGCAGGGCGGTGACGGCGAGCGCCATCCCCTCGTTCAGCCGCCCCGGCGGCACCGTCCGCTGGATGTGCGCCATTCCGTTGATCATGGTGGGCGCGGTCGCCATACCCGCGACCAGCAGCGCCGGGGCGAGCAGCCACAGGCCGCCGAGCCGCGCCGCGACCAGCGGGAGGAGCATCAGCGCGGCCATCGCGGCGACACTCGCCCGGAAACGGTCGCGGGGCGGCCGCAGCCCGTACAGCAGCCCCGCCGCGCAGGAGCCGGCCGCCTGGAGCCCCAGGACCGCCCCGGCGGCCCCGCGGTGGCCCTGAGCGGCGGCGAAGGCGACGGTGGTGACCTCCATCGCGCCGAAGACGGCCCCTGTCGCCAGGAACGTGAACAGCACCGGGGGCACCGCCGCCCGCCCCGCGGCCCCCGCCCCCTGACGGGGCACCGGGGGCGGCTCCGTCCCGCGCTGCGCCGCGAACAGCACGATCCCGCAGAACAGCAGCACCGCCCCGGCCACCGTGCCCGCCTCCGGGAAGAGCGCGGTGCACAGGAACGCCGCCAGTACCGGGCCGAGCATGAAGCAGACCTCGTCCGCCGCCTGCTCGAAGGACCGGGCGACGTGGAGGGCCCGTTCGTCGTCCCGGAACAGGTACGCCCAGCGGGCCCGGGACATGCCGCCGGTGTTCGGGGTCGTCGCGGTCGCCGCGTAGGCGGCGAAGAGCGTCCAGGGCGCCGCGTGCAGGCGGACGCACAGCACCAGGGCCAGCGACCCCAGCGCGGCGACCGCCGCCGCCGGTACGGCGACGCGGCCCTGCCCGTGCCGGTCGGTCATGCGGGCGGTCCAGGGGCCCACGAGCGCCGTCGCGGCCAGGCCGGTGGCGGTGACCGCCCCGGCCAGCGCGTAGGAGCCGTAGGCCGCCGAGATCATGACGACCGCGCTGACCCCGAACATGCCCGCGGGAAGGCGGGCCATGAGGTTGCCCGCGGTGAAGGCGAGGGCTCCGGGCGGCGCGAGGATCCGGCGGTAGGGCGCAAGGCGGCTGATCACCCCACCACCCTCGCCGGGCGCCCCCGCGGTGGTCCAACACCTGATCAGCGCCCTTTCACGCACTTTTGTTGTCAGTGCCGCCGGCGCGGCCCGCGCCGCGTGTTGAATGAGCGGATGCCGCACGACCTCGACCCCCGTCTGCTGCGGGCCTTCACCGCCGTCGCGGAGGAACTGCACTTCACCCGGGCCGCCGCCCGCCTCCATCTCGCCCAGCAGGCGCTCAGCCGGGACATCGGGCGCCTGGAGGCGGCGCTCGGCACGCAGCTGTTCGCGCGCACGACCCGCAGCGTGCGGCTGACCGCCGACGGCGAACGGCTGCTGGCGCACGCCCGGCGCGTGCTCGCCGCCCACGACGAACTCGCCGCCGCCTTCGCACCCGCCGGCCGCCCGCTGCTGGTCGACATCGGCGCCCCGGTCGGCACCGCGCTGCGCGTCCTCGACCAGGCCCGCGCCGCCGCCCCCGAGCTGGAGCTCACCGCCCGCTTCCACAGCGGCCTCACCGGCGCCGCCGCGGAGATCCTCGCCGGGCGCCTGGACGTCTCGTTCGGCCGGGTCGCGGGCCTGGCCCCGGCCGCGCTCTCCGGCCTGGACCACCTCCCGGTCCGCTACGAGCGCATGGCCGTGCTCCTCCCCGGCGACCACCGCCTCGCCGCCCTGCCGGAGGTGCCGCTCGCCGCTCTCGCGGGCGAGGCGCTGTACGCGGCCGCGGGCAACCCGCACACCGCGGAGTGGACCGATCTCGCCGAACGGCTCTTCGCGGGGCGCGGCATCGGCCTCGTGGCGCCGTTCCCGGAGATCGACGGCAAGGACGAGTTCGCGCGGCTGGTCACCAAGCACCGCTGGCCGGTGCTGGCCAGCACCGAGTTCATCGACCTGCCCGGCTTCGTCCTGCGGCCGCTCACCGCCCCCGTCCCGCTCGCCCCCGTCTCCATGGCCTGGCGGCGCGGGCTCCGCCACCCCGGCCTGGACGCGCTGCACGCCGCCGCGCGCCGGCTGGGCGACGACGGCGGCTGGCTCACCCGTCCGCCCCGCTCCTGGCTGCCCGCGTCCGACGCCCGGCTGATGGCCCTGCCCGGCACACCGCCGCGCGCCGGTGCTCCGTGACCCCGCGCGGACGGGTTCCGTTTCGCGGCGGGGGCTCGGGGGAGGACCACCGAAGGAGGTGGCACGCGGATGGGAGCGACCGCGGCGCGGACGCAGCCGCGCTTCGACACGGGACGGACGAGCCTGGACCTCGTCGCGGCCGCGGCGCCGGGCCCCGGTCCTGCCGGCCCCGGGGCGGTGTCCCCGGAGCGGCTGGTGGAGTGGCTGCGGGGCGCCGGGCTGGTGCCGCGGGGCACCGAGGTGCCGGCGGACGGGGGGTGGCCGCGGCGGTTCCTGGAACTGGGCGCCGTGGTGGCGCGCCTGGTGGAGGCGCGGCTGGCCGGCCGGACGGCGGAGGACGGGGACGTGGCGGCGCTGAACGATGCCGCGCTGGCACCGCCGCCCGCACCGCGCGCGGTCCGCGCCGCGGACGGGACGCTGACCCGGGCGCTCGCGGCGAAGCCGGACTGCGCGGGGCTGCTGGGCGCGGTCGCCCGCGACGCGCTGGACCTGCTGACCGACCCCGTCGCGGCCGCCCGCCTGCGGCGTTGCGAGGGCGACGGGTGCACTCTTGTCTATCTGGACACCTCGCGCGGCCGCCGTCGCCGCTGGTGCAGCAGCGACACCTGCGGCAACCGCGAACGCGTGGCCCGCCACCGCAGGCGCGCCGGCGCCGCCGCGGCCCGCATCTGACTGGGCGGAAAACCCCTGGTTGGCGTACGGTGGCAGGCTGCTCCGTTCGCGGGGCGGCGCATGACGTACGGAAAGAGAAGAATGGGGGTCCTGCGTGGCAGCGGTCCGGGACACGGAGATCGCGGTCGAGCAGACGCATCTGGACCGGGTGTACGACCGCCTCGAGGAGAAGATCCACGAGGCGGAGTTCCTGATGGACGACGCGGTGAAGCGCGGCCAGGTCGGTACGCCGGGGGCGCTCGCGGAGCGCGACGCGCAGGTCTTCCGCGCGGGTCTGCACCTCAATCGGCTGAACGCGGAGTTCGAGGACTTCCTCTTCGGCAGGATCGACCTGCTGCTCGGCAAGGACGGCAAGAAGGGGCCGGACGGCGCCTACACCTCCGTCGAGCCGGCCGATGAAGCCGTGCGGCCGGACAACACGGCCGCGATCGCCGAGACCCTGCACATCGGCCGGCTCGGCGTGCTCGACGCCGACTACGCCCCGCTGGTCATCGACTGGCGGGCGCCCGCCGCGGCGCCGTTCTACCGGGCGACCCCGGTCGCCCCCGGCCGGGTGGTGCGCCGCCGCGTCATCCGTTCGAAGGGCCGCAAGGTGCTCGGCGTCGAGGACGACCTGCTGCGCCCGGAGCTCGGCACCGGACTGCCGGTCGTCGGCGACGGCGCGCTGATGGCGGCGCTGGGCCAGGCCCGCAGCCACACGATGCGCGACATCGTCGCCAGCATCCAGGCCGAGCAGGACGTCGTCATCCGGGCCCCCGCCGCCTCCGTCACCGAGGTCACCGGCGGTCCCGGCACGGGCAAGACGGCGGTCGCCCTGCACCGCGCGGCGTACCTGCTCTACCAGGACCGGCGGCGCTACGCGGGCGGCATCCTCGTGGTCAGCCCGACGCCGCTGCTGGTGGCGTACACCGAGGGCGTGCTGCCCTCGCTGGGCGAGGAGGGGCAGGTCGCCATCCGGGCCGTCGGCTCGCTCGTGGACGGCGCGGAGGCGACGACGTACGACGATCCGGCGGTCGCCCGGATCAAGGGCTCGCTGCGGATGCTGAGGGTGCTGCGCAGGGCGGCCCGGGGCGCGCTGGAGGACGGGCAGTGCCCGGACCGGCTGCGGGTCGTGGCCTTCGGGCGCCGTCTGGAGCTGGACGCCGAGCAGCTGTCGGGCATCCGGCACGCGGTGCTGGGCGGCGCGACGCCGGTCAACCTGCTGCGGCCGCGGGCCCGCCGCCTGCTGCTGGACGCGCTGTGGCGGCAGGCCGACCGCCGCTACGACGACCCGGAGATGGCCGCGGACGCCCGTGAGGCCTTCGACGAGGACGTGGCGACCGAACCGGAGTTCCTGGACTTCCTGGCGGCCTGGTGGCCCGTGCTGACCCCGCGCGGGGTGCTGGCCGCGCTCGCCGACGAGAAGCGGCTCGGGCGCTGGGCGCGGCGGGTGCTGACCCCGCCGGAGGTGCGCCGGGTGGCCCGTTCGCTGCGCCGGCTGGACGGCGAGGGCAACGGCGCCCTGTCGGTGCACGACGTGGCGCTGCTGGACGAACTGGAGTCGCTGCTCGGCCCGCCGCCGAAGGTGCGCACCCGCGAGGCGGACCCGCTGGACCAGCTCACCGGCCTGGAGGAGGTCACCACCTTCGCCGACCGGATGGCCGGCGGCCGCCGCTCCCGCCAGGAGCGGCTGGACGCGGAGCGCACGGAGTACGCGCACGTCATCGTCGACGAGGCGCAGGACCTGACGCCGATGCAGTGGCGCATGGTGGGCCGCCGGGGCCGCGCCGCGACCTGGACGGTGGTGGGCGACCCCGCGCAGAGTTCGTGGACCGACCCCGACGAGGCGGCGCTCGCCCGTGACGAGGCGCTGGGCACCCGCCCGCGGCGCCGCTTCACGCTGACGGTGAACTACCGCAACCCCGCCGAGATCGCCGATCTGGCGGCCAAGGTGCTCGCGCTCGCGATGCCGGGCAGTGAGTCGCCGCGCGCGGTGCGCTCCACGGGCGTGGTGCCGCAGTTCGCCGTCGCGGCGGGCGGCGGTGTGGGCGAGGCGGTCCGCGCGGAGGCCGAGCGGCTGCTGGGCGAGGTCGAGGGCACGGTCGGTGTGGTCGTGGCCATGGGCCGCCGCGAGGAGGCCCGGCGCTGGCTGGCGGGGCTCGGCGAGCGCGTCGTGGCGCTCGGCAGCCTGGAGGCCAAGGGGCTGGAGTACGACGCGACGCTGGTCGTGTCGCCGGCGGAGATCGCGGACGAGTCGCCCGCGGGGCTGCGCGTGCTGTACGTGGCGCTGACCCGTGCCACGCAGCGCCTGACGGTGCTGTCGGGCGGGCGGGACCTGCCCGACGCGGACGGCGTGCCGGACCTGCTGCGGGACTGACGGGCCGGCTGCCGGCGCCGACCGACGCGGACGCAAAGCGGCGGGGCGCCCTTCCCGTGGGAAGGGCGCCCCGCCGTACTTCTGTGACACCGACCCGCCATGCTCGCCTCGCGGCAAGTGGGCGCTCGAAGCGCCTAAGGTTGGGCCCGGGGGCTTGGATCGAGCCGGTGCCTTGTCCAATCTAACAAACGATCCGCGATTGTCATTCCGTACGCGGCATCCGATGTGACGGCGTCGCGGCAGGACGGCGAACACTAAGCACGCAAGCTTCCCAAGGAAGCCGCCGTTGCCGCAGCGTTCTGCTGCAAGGGCCCCGGTTTACCCATACCCGCGGGTAGGTGGCAGCATCGAGGGCGCACAGCAAGCGACAGCGGAGGAACAGCGGCCATGGCAACGGCGCCGAGCGTCTCGTACTCAATCACGGTGCGGCTGGAGGTGCCCGCGAGCGGATCCGCGGTCAGCCAGCTCACCACGGCCGTCGAAGCCTCCGGCGGCGCTGTCCACGGCCTGGACGTCACCGCCTCGGGCCACGAGAAACTGCGCATCGACGTGACGATCGCCGCCACGTCGACCGCGCACGCGGACGAGATCGTGGCGAAGCTGCGCGAGATCGAGGGCGTGGCGATCGGCAAGGTGTCCGACCGTACGTTCCTGATGCACCTCGGCGGCAAGATCGAGATGGCGTCCAAGCACCCGATCCGCAACCGCGACGACCTGTCCATGATCTACACGCCCGGCGTGGCCCGGGTGTGCATGGCGATCGCGGCCAACCCCGAGGACGCCCGGCGTCTGACCATCAAGCGCAACAGCGTCGCCGTGGTCACCGACGGCTCCGCGGTGCTGGGCCTGGGCAACATCGGCCCCAAGGCCGCGCTGCCGGTCATGGAGGGCAAGGCGGCCCTCTTCAAGCGCTTCGCCGGCATCGACGCGTGGCCGCTGTGCCTGGACACCCAGGACACGGACGCCATCGTGGAGATCGTCAAGGCGATCGCCCCCGGCTTCGCCGGCATCAACCTGGAGGACATCTCCGCGCCGCGCTGCTTCGAGATCGAGGCCCGGCTGCGCGAGGCCCTGGACATCCCGGTCTTCCACGACGACCAGCACGGCACCGCCATCGTGGTGCTCGCCGCGCTGACGAACGCGCTGCGCGTGGTCGGCAAGCAGATCGGCGACGTGCGGGTCGTGATGTCCGGCGCGGGCGCCGCGGGCACCGCCATCCTGAAGCTGCTGCTGGCCGCCGGGGTGAAGCACGCGGTCGTCGCCGACATCCACGGCGTCGTGCACAGCGGCCGCGAGGACCTGGTCGGCGCGGGCCAGGAGTCCGCGCTGCGCTGGATCGCCGACAACACCAACCCCGAGGAGATCACGGGGACGCTGAAGGAGGCCGTGCGCGGCGCGGACGTCTTCATCGGCGTGTCGGCCCCCAACGTCCTCGGCGGCGAGGACGTCGCGGCGATGGCCGAGGACGCGATCGTCTTCGCGCTGGCCAACCCCGACCCCGAGGTCGACCCGGGCCTGGCCCGGGAGACCGCCGCGGTGGTCGCCACGGGCCGCAGCGACTTCCCCAATCAGATCAACAACGTCCTGGTCTTCCCCGGCGTCTTCCGCGGCCTCCTGGACGCGCAGAGCCGGACGGTGAACACCGACATGATGCTCGCGGCGGCGACGGCCCTCGCGGACGTGGTCACCGAGGACGAACTCAACCCGAACTACATCATTCCCAGCGTCTTCAACGACAAGGTCGCGGGTGCCGTCGCCGGTGCCGTCCGCGAGGCGGCCAAGGCACAGGGCCTTACCGCGACGTCATGACGACGGAGCGTCATCGGGCCGTATGAGAGACGCTTTTTGTGTGACTCTCCCGGGTGCCGGATTGGCGTTTCCCCCAGAAATGGGGGCAGGATGCGTACCTGGGCGGTGAGGGCCGCACCGCAGAAGCGCTAACAGCGACTTCAATGCGCCTTCCCCGGCGGTCGACGTTGGGGGATTCCATGCAAGGAGAACTAGATGAACCGCAGTGAGCTGGTGGCCGCGCTGTCCGAGCGCGCCGAGGTGACCCGCAAGGACGCCGACGCCGTTCTGGCCGCGTTCGCCGAGGTCGTCGGCGAGATCGTCGCCAAGGGCGACGAGAAGGTCACCATTCCCGGCTTCCTGACCTTCGAGCGCAGCCACCGTGCCGCTCGTACCGCGCGCAACCCGCAGACCGGGGACCCGATCCAGATCCCGGCCGGCTACAGCGTCAAGGTCTCCGCGGGCTCGAAGCTCAAGGAAGCCGCCAAGGGCAAGTAAGTCCCCAGGCGTGGGGGGGGGGGGGGGGCCCCCCCCGGCGCGGGGCCCCGCGGGCCCCCGGGGGGGCGCGCGG
>NZ_JBIVLI010000002.1:0-521812 GCF_044751205.1 Streptomyces sp. NPDC088732 | reverse complement strand
CCCTCTCCCCCCCCCCCCTGCCCTAGCCCGCCCGCGGGGCCCCCCCCCCCCCCCCCCCCCCCCCGCCCCCCCCCCCCCCCCCCACGCCTGGGGGCCCGCTGGGGCCTTGGAGGGCCCGGCGACCGCCCGGGGCCCCGGCGGCCCGCGAGCGGTCCTCCTGGGCCCTGCCGGTCAGCTCGCGGCGGGCAGCTCGACCTTGGCGCCGAGCTTCTCCAGCTTCTCCATGAAGTTCTCGTAGCCGCGGTTGATCAGGTCGATGCCGTGCACCCGCGAGGTGCCCTGCGCCGCGAGGGCGGCGATCAGGTACGAGAAGCCGCCGCGCAGGTCCGGGATGACCAGGTCGGAGCCCTGGAGCCGCGTGGGGCCGCTGACGACCGCGGAGTGCAGGAAGTTGCGCTGGCCGAAGCGGCAGGGGGTGCCGCCCAGGCACTCGCGGTAGAGCTGGATGTGGGCACCCATCTGGTTGAGCGCCGAGGTGAAGCCGAGCCGGGACTCGTAGACCGTCTCGTGGACGATGGACAGGCCGGAGGCCTGCGTCAGCGCCACGACCAGCGGCTGCTGCCAGTCGGTCTGGAAGCCGGGGTGGACGTCGGTCTCCAGGGCGATGGCGTTCAGCGGGCCGCCGGGGTGCCAGAAGCGGATGCCGTGGTCGTCGACCTCGAAGGCGCCGCCGACCTTGCGGAAGACGTTGAGGAAGGTCATCATCTCGCGCTGGCTGGCGCCGCGGACGTAGATGTTGCCCTCGGTGGCCAGGGCCGCGCAGGCCCAGGAGGCGGCTTCCAGCCGGTCCGGCAGGGCGCGGTGGTTGTAGCCGCCGAGCTTGTCCACGCCGGTGATGTGGATGGTGCGGTTGGTGCCCATCGTGATGATGGCGCCCATCTTCTGCAGGACGCAGATGAGGTCCTCGATCTCCGGCTCGATCGCGGCGTTGCCCAGCTCGGTGACGCCCTCGGCCAGCACGGCCGTCAGCAGCACCTGCTCGGTCGCGCCGACCGACGGGTACGGGAGCTCGATCTTGCAGCCGCGCAGCCGCTGCGGGGCCTCCAGGTACTGGCCCTCGGGGCGCTTCTCGATGACCGCGCCGAACTTGCGCAGCACGTCGAAGTGGAAGTCGATCGGCCGGCCGCCGATGTCGCAGCCGCCCAGGCCCGGGATGAAGGCATGCCCCAGACGGTGCAGCAGCGGGCCGCAGAAGAGGATCGGGATGCGTGAGGAGCCTGCGTGCGCGTCGATGTCGGCGACGTTGGCGCTCTCCACCTTCGACGGGTCGAGCACCAGCTCGCCGGGCTCCTCGCCCTCCCGCACCGTCACGCCGTGCAGCTGGAGCAGGCCCCGCACCACGCGCACGTCCCGGATGGCGGGCACATTGCGCAGCCGGCTCGGCTCGCTGCCGAGCAGGGCGGCCACCATGGCCTTCGGCACGAGGTTCTTCGCGCCGCGCACATGGATTTCACCCTCCAGCGGGGTGCCGCCGTGGACGAGCAGTACATCGTTAAGGCCGGTCATTGCTCTCGCGTTCCTGGAGAGGGGCAGAAATGAGGCGGGGTCCCCGCAGGCACCGGAGGGAAATGGTAATCGGCCTTCCGTGCCCGCGGTCAGGGCTGTGAGGTCCTACTCATGTAATGGCTTCGCTACAGCACCCTGTGCGGTCGCGCGGTGCCGGAGGGTCGCCGCCACGGCTGTCCCGGGCGTCCCGGGAGTACCTGATGCGTCGCATTGCCACCCCGCGCGGAGGAGTAATGCGGGATTATGTTGACCATGACCGAAGTGTCATCGCTCACCGGCAGGCTCCTCGTCGCGACGCCCGCCCTCGCGGACCCCAATTTCGACCGGGCGGTGGTGCTGCTCCTCGACCACGACGAGGAGGGCTCCTTGGGTGTGGTCCTCAACCGTCCCACACCGGTCGGTGTCGGTGACGTCCTGGAGCCGTGGGCGAACCTGGCGGGTTCCCCGCAGGTGGTCTTCCAGGGCGGCCCGGTCTCCCTGGACTCCGCGCTCGGCCTGGCGGTCGTCCCCGGGGAGCCCCGGGACGGCGAGGACGGGGAGCCGCTGGGCTGGCGCCGGGTGTTCGGCGCGATCGGCCTGGTGGACCTGGAGGCGCCGCCGGAGCTGCTGGCGGCCGAGCTGGGCTCGTTGCGGATCTTCGCCGGGTACGCCGGATGGGGGCCCGGCCAACTGGAGGACGAGCTCGTCGAGGGCGCCTGGTACGTGGTGGAGTCCGAGCCGGGGGACGTGTTCTCGCCCGACCCGGAGCAGCTGTGGCGCTCGGTCCTGCGGCGGCAGCGCAGCGAACTCGCGATGGTCGCCACGTACCCGGACGATCCGTCTCTCAATTAGGCTTGCGTGCCATGAGCACTCTTGAGCCCGAGCGCGGGGCGGGCACCGGCACCCTCGTCGAGCCGACCCCGCAGGTGTCGAACGGCGATGGCGACCACGAGCGCTTCGCGCACTATGTGCAGAAGGACAAGATCATGGAGAGCGCGCTCTCCGGATCTCCGGTGGTCGCGCTGTGCGGCAAGGTCTGGGTGCCCGGCCGCGACCCCAAGAAGTACCCGGTCTGCCCCATGTGCAAGGAGATCTTCGAGTCCATGCCCGCCGGTGGCGGCGGCGACAAGGACAAGAGCGGCAAGAAGTAGCCGCCGCGGGCCCGGACGGGCGCGGCCGCCGGAACAGGGCGGTCGCGCCTTTTGCGCTGCCCGGCGTCCGGGCGTGCCGGCGGGGGCGGGCGGGCGGCGGCGGGGCGCCAAGATGGCGTGAATGGTCTATGCCAATCTCGTCCCGCCCGGCAGGATGGGCGCCATGGATCTCATCCCGGCGCCCGTGGAGGCGCACCGGCACGCCGACATCGGTCACTTCGAACTGCGTCCCGGCACGGCGCTGTCCGCGGGCCCCGGGGCGGAGCCGGCCGCCCGCTGGCTGCGGTCCGTCTTGGGCGCGGCCACCGGCCTCGCGCTGCTGCCCGGCGACGGCGCGGGCGACGGATCGATCACCCTGCGGCTGGACCCCGAGGTCACCGCGGAACTCGGCGCCGAGGGCTACCGGCTGTCGGTGGCCCCCGGACAGGGCGTCCGGGTCGACGGCGGCGGGCCCGCGGGGCTGTTCTGGGGCGCGCAGACGCTGCGCCAGCTGCTGGGGGCCGAGGCGTACCGCCGGGCGCCGCTGCCGGGCCGCTCCTGGCGCCTGCCGTACTGCGACATCGCCGACACCCCCCGCTTCGCGTGGCGCGGGGTACTGCTGGACGTCGCACGGCACTTCATGCCCAAGGACGTCGTGCTGCGCTACGTCGACCTGCTCGCGGCGCACAAACTCAACGTCCTGCACCTGCACCTGACGGACGACCAGGGCTGGCGGGTGGAGATCCGCCGCCACCCGCGGCTCACCGAGGTCGGCTCCTGGCGCACCCGTACCAAGGTGGGCCTGCGCGAGTCGCCGCTGTGGGACGAGCGCCCGCACGGCGGCTACTACACCCACGACGACATCCGCGAGATCGTCGCGTACGCCGCCGAGCGGCACGTCACCGTCGTCCCCGAGATCGACATCCCCGGGCACTCGCAGGCCGCCATCGCCGCCTACCCCGAACTCGGTGTCACCGACGTGGTCGACACCACCGCCCTTGAGGTGCTGACCGGTTGGGGCATCAACCCCAACGTCCTGGCACCGGTGGAGAGCACCCTGCGCTTCTACGAGGACGTGCTGACCGAGGTCCTGGCGCTCTTCCCGTCGACCTTCGTGCACCTCGGCGGCGACGAGTGCCCCAAGGACCAGTGGAAGGCCTCGGCCGTGGTCCAGGCCCGCATCAAGGAGCTCGGCCTGCGCGACGAGGACGAGCTCCAGAGCTGGTTCGTCCGCCACTTCGACCGCTGGCTGGCCGACCGCGGCCGGCGCCTCATCGGCTGGGACGAGATCCTGGAAGGCGGCATGGGCTCCGGCGCCGCCAAGTCGCCCTCGGGGGAACGCCGGTCGGGGGAGCGGGTGCCCGGGGACGAGACGACCGAGTACGGCCTCACGCCGGGCGCGGCGGTGTCCTCCTGGCGCGGTTACGAGGGCGGCATCGCGGCCGCCCGGGCGGGCCACGACGTCGTGATGTGCCCGGAGTCACAGGTCTACCTGGACTGGCGGCAGGCTCCCGGCGACGACGAGCCGGTGCCGATCGCGCATGTGCGGACCCTGGAGGACGTCTACCGGTTCGAGCCGGTGCCGGACAGCCTCGGCCCGCGCGAGGCGGCCCGGGTCATCGGCGCGCAGGCCAACATCTGGACCGAGACGATGGACACGGTGCGGGCCGTGGACTACATGGCCTTCCCGCGGCTGGCCGCGTTCGCGGAGACGGCGTGGAGCCCGCTGCCGGCGCCGGCCGAACGGGACGTCGAGGGCTTCGTCGCGCGAATGGCCACCCACTACGGGCGACTTGACGCACTGGGGGTCGAATACCGGCCGCCGGGCGGCCCGCTGCCGTGGCAGCGGCGTCCCGGAGTCGTCGGACGCCCGATCGAGGGCCCGCCCCCGATCGTGTGAGCCCTGCCACAACCCGCGGCCCCGGCACCGCCGGGGCTGGCAGGGTGGATGCGGCGAACGACCAAACGGTCAAACACCGCAAGACGCGCAAAGGATGGCATTTCTTCCACTTCTGCCATTTCGTCCCGCCGGCCGGAGAAAGGTGCAAAGCGGTCGGATGTCCATCCGGAGGGCGGGCTTCCCTTTGCGACCCTCGCGTTGATCACCCCGGAAGATGTGCCAGAGTTGCCACGTCCGGGCTGTCAGCACGTACCGTACGGCTACCGCACCGCGGACAGCCGGGGAAGGGGCAGCTGCGTGAGCACGTACGCACGGCAGGCAACGCGCGATGTCGCATTGCCGTCCTCGCTCGACGAGGCCGTGGCGGCCTTGGCCGCCACGCCCGCAGCCGTGCCCGTCGCCGGAGGCACCGACCTCATGGCGGCCGTGAACGCCGGGCTGCTGCGCCCCGCGGGACTCGTCGGCCTCGGCCGGATCAGCGAGATCCGCGGCTGGCAGTACGCGGACGGCGCCGCGCTCCTCGGTGCCGGCCTGACCCACGCCCGCATGGGCCGCCCGGACTTCGCCGCGCTCATCCCCGCCCTGGCCGCCGCCGCCCGCGCGGCCGGCCCCCCGCAGATCCGCAACGCCGGCACGCTGGGCGGCAACATCGCCGGCGCCGCACCCACCGGCGACTCGCTGCCCGTGCTCGCCGCCCTGGAGGCCTCGGTCGTCGTCGCCGGGCCCGAGGGCAACCGTGAACTGCCCGTCAGCCACCTGCTCACCGGCATGGACCCGCTGCGGCCCGGCGAGCTCCTGGCGTACGTGCGGGTCCCGCTGCTGCACGCGCCGCAGACCTTCCTCAAGGCCACCGGCCGCACCGGGCCCGGCCGCGCGATCGCCTCCGTCGCCCTCGTCCTCGACCCGGCCCGCCGGGGCGTACGCTGCGCGGTGGGAGCCGTCGCACCAGTGCCGCTGCGGCCGCTCGAGGCCGAACGCTGGGTCGCCGGACTGATCGACTGGGACGGCGAGCGGACGCTGGCACCCGAGGCCCTCACGGCCTTCGGCGAGTACGTCGCCGCCGCCTGCATCCCCGACCCCCTGCCGGCCCCGGACGGCGCACCGGCCCCCGAACTGCCCGCCGCGGCCGTGCAGCTGCGGCGTACGGTGGCCGCACTGGCCCGCCGCGCGCTGGGGAGGGCACTGGCATGAGCGACGACATGTACGACGACAGGACATCGGACGGGCGTATGACCGACCAGCCCCCCATGGGGACTCCCGGCCCGGAGGCCGGGGGATTCGCCCCCGGGCACGGGGTGTGGCAGCCCGTGCCCCACGGCGAGTACGACTCCGACCAGACCATGCACGTGTCCTTCGCCGCGCAGCTGTCCATGACCGAGCCCGGCGCCGACCCGCTCGCCGCCCCCGGCCACGGCTACGCCCCGCAGCCCCCGCAGGGCCCCGCGGACTTCCCGGTCACCGTCGGTACCGCGGCGCCCGCCGGTCCGGCGCAGGGCGAGGACCCGGCGACCACCTGGGCCGTCCCCGTCGTCCGCGACGAACGCGCGGAGAACCCCGGCGACCCGGGGGACTCGGGCGAGTACTCGGTGGGGGCCTTCGCGTCCGCGCCCGAGCCCGCCCCGTGGGCGGCCGGCGCCGGCCGGCAGGCACCGCCCACGGCGCCGCGCTCCGAGGGCTGGTCGCTGCCGCCCGACGCCACCGGCCAGTGGAAGCTGCCGATCACCCCGGACGGCACCGCGGAGGAGTCCGGCGAGTACCGGCTGCCGGACTCCGCGCCCCTGCCGCCCGAGGTCGCGGAGCCCGTACCGGCGCCCCACGACGGTCCCGCGGACGCCGGCGCCGCCGGTGACGAGGACCCGTCCATCGAGGAGCCCGGCGCCGACGGGCCCGAGGACCCGCACAGCGAACACCCGCTGGCCTCCTACGTCCTCAACGTGAACGGCACCGACCGCCCCGTCACCGACGCGTGGCTCGGCGAGTCCCTGCTCTACGTCCTGCGCGAGCGGCTGGGTCTGGCCGGCGCCAAGGACGGCTGCGAGCAGGGCGAGTGCGGTGCCTGCTCGGTCAAGGTCGACGGCCGGCTCGTCGCCTCCTGCCTGGTGCCCGCCGCGACCGCGGCGGGCTCCGACGTCCGCACGGTCGAGGGGCTGTCCACCGACGGCCGGCCCTCCGACGTGCAGCGGGCGCTCGCCGAGTGCGGGGCAGTGCAGTGCGGTTTCTGCATCCCGGGCATGGCGATGACCGTGCACGACCTGCTGGAGGGCAACCACCACCCCAGCGAGCTGGAGACCCGGCAGGCCATCAGCGGCAACCTCTGCCGCTGCAGCGGCTACCACGGTGTCCTGGAGGCCGTCCGCACGATCGTCGCGGAGCGCGAGGAGGCCGCGGAGGCGGCCGACGGCGCCGACGGCGAACCGGCCGCGGAGGCCGCCCGCGTCCCGCACCCGCGCCCCTCCACCGGAGGCCCGGCGTGACCCCGCGACTCCACCGCACCCCGCACCACCCCACCCCTCGCGGCAGCGAAAGGTACGCGCGATGACGGGCCCCGACGCCGCGACGGCCACTCCGGCCATGGGCACCCCGGCGGCCGCCGCCGAGACGCCGCCCGCCGACGCGCACCCCCACGGCATCGGCACCTCGCTGCCCGCCGCCGACTCGACCGCCAAGGCCCAGGGCACCTACCCCTACGCCGCCGACCTGTGGGCCGAGGGCCTGCTGTGGGCGGCCGTGCTGCGCTCCCCGCACCCGCACGCGCGCATCGTCTCCATCGACACCGCCGAAGCCGTCGCGATGCCCGGCGTACGGGCCGTGGTGACCCACGAGGACGTGCCCGGCGACGCCATGCACGGCCGCCGCGTCGCCGACCGCCCGGTCTTCGCCAAGGACACCGTCCGGCACCACGGCGAGGCCATCGCCGCCGTGGCCGCCGACCACCCCGACACCGCCCGGCTGGCCGCCGCCGCCATCCAGGTCGAGTACGAGGTGCTGGAACCCGTCATCGACCCCGAACGGGCCTTCTCCGCACCCCCGCTGCACCCTGACGGCAACCTGATCCGGCACATCCCGCTGCAGTTCGGCGACCCGGACGCGGTCGGCGAGGTCGTCGTCGAGGGCCTGTACCGGGTGGGCCGCCAGGACCCCGCCCCCATCGGCGCCGAGGCCGGCCTCGCCGTGCCCCGCCCGGACGGCGGCGTCGAGCTCTACGTCGCCTCCACCGACCCGCACACCGACCGCGACCTGGCCGCCGCCTGCTTCGGCCTGGAGCAGGACCGCGTCAAGGTCGTCGTCACCGGCGTGCCCGGCGCGATGGGCGACCGCGAGGACTCCGGGGTGCAGATCCCGCTCGGGCTGCTCGCGCTGAAGACCGGCTGCCCGGTGAAGTTCGTGGCCACCCGCGAGGAGTCCTTCCTCAGCCACAGCCACCGCCACCCCACACTGCTGCGCTACCGCCACCACGCCGACGCCGAGGGCCGGCTGGTCAAGGTCGAGGCCCAGGTACTGCTGGACGCGGGCGCCTACGCCGACACCTCGTCCGACGCGCTGGCCGCCGCCGTGGCCTTCGCCGCGGGCCCGTACGTCGTCCCGCACGTCTTCGTCGAGGGCTGGGCGGTGCGCACCAACAACCCGCCCTCCGGCCACGTCCGGGGCGAGGGCGCGATGCAGGTCTGCGCGGCCTACGAGGGCCAGATGGACAAGCTCGCCGCCAGACTCGGCCTGGACCCGGCCGAGATCCGCATGCGCAACGTCATGGCCACCGGCGACCTGCTGCCCACCGGGCAGTCCGTCACCTGCCCGGCGCCCGTCGGCGAGCTGCTGAAGGCCGTGCGCGACGCCGACCTGCCGCCGCTGCCCGTGGACGACGACGAGTCCGAGTGGCTGCTCCCCGGCGGCCTGGAGGGCGCCGGCGAACCGGGCGCCGTGCGCCGCGGCGTGGGCTACGCGCTCGGCATGGTGCACATGCTCGGCGCCGAGGGCACCGACGAGGTCTCCACCGCCACCGTGCGCGTCCACGACGGCGCCGCCACCGTCATCTGCGCCGCCGTCGACACCGGCCAGGGCTTCGCCACCCTCGCCCGGCAGATCGTGCAGGAGGTCCTCGGCATCGAGGACGTCCGCGTCCTGCCCTCCGACACCGACCAGCCGCCGGCGGGCGCCGCCGCGCGCGGCCGCCACACCTGGGTGTCCGGCGGCGCCGTCGAACGGGCCGCCAAGATGGTGCGCACCCAGCTCCTCCAGCCGCTCGCCGGGAAGTTCGGCATGTCGGCGGAACTGCTCACCATCGCCGACGGCAAGATCACCAGCTACGACGGGGTGCTCTCCACCACCGTCGAGGAGGAGCTGGCCGGCAAGGAGCTGTGGGCCACCGCGCAGTGCCGTCCGCACCCCACCGACCGGCTCGACGAGACCGGCCAGGGCGACGCCTTCGTGGGCCTGGCGTTCTGCGCCGTGCGCGCGGTGGTCGACGTCGACATCGAACTCGGCGCGGTCCGGGTCGTGGAGATGGCCGTCGCGCAGGACGTCGGCCGCGTCCTCAACCCCGCGCAGCTGCGGGCCCGTATCGAGGCCGGCGTCACCCAGGGCGTCGGCATGGCCCTCATGGAGGACCTGCGCGCCCCGCGCGGCGTCGTCAAGCGGCCCAACCTCACCGGCTACGCCCTGCCCACGGCCCTCGACGCCCCCGCGGTGCGCATCGTCCGCCTCGTCGAGGAGCGCGACGTCCTGGCCCCCTTCGGCGCCAAGGCGGCCAGCGCCGCCCCCGTCGTGGTCTCCCCGGCCGCCGTCGCCGCCGCCGTCCGCGCCGCCACCGGCCGCCCGGTCAGCCGCCTGCCGATCCGCCCCCAGCACGCGGTGGTCCGCCCCCAGGCGTGACCTGCCGCCCGCGTGCGGCGGGCGTCGGCGCCCGGCCTCCGGGCGTTCACGCCGGTGTCCAAGCCGCGCAACCTTTCAGCTGCCTCACGGGTCTTCTCGCCGTACGTCCTTGCCCGCACAGCGAGAAAGGCCCCCGTGCCCCACAAGAGATCCGTCGCCGCCCTGGGCGGCACCCTGTGCGTCGCCGCCCTCGGCGGTCTGCTGACCGTCGCCCCGCAGGCGTCGGCCGCCGGTGTCACGTGTGCGACGAACGTCTACAAGCGCACGTTCTACAAGAACACCGCGCTCTCCGGCTCCCCCGCGCGGACGGACTGCGACAGCGCCGTCAGCGAGAGCTGGTCCGGCAGCCCGGCCGCCGGTATGCCGTCGAACAACTTCGGCGTGCGCTGGTCGGTGACGCGTGACTTCGGCTCAGGCGGGCCCTTCACGTTCACCGTCTCCGCCACCGACGGCGTCCGTGTGTACCTGGACGGCGTGCGGAAGATCGACCTGTGGAAGAGCACCGGCGACACCGCCCGCTCCAAGGGCGTCAACCTCACGGTGCCCTCCGGCAAGCACACCTTGCGCGTCGACCATGTGAACTGGACCGGCGCCGCCAAGGTCAAGTTCACCTACGCGCCCCGTACGTCGGCGACGTACGACAGGACGAAGCCGCTCACCCCCACCGGCGTGAAGACCGTGTACAACACCAAGACCCGCAAGACCACCGTCTCCTGGACCGCCAACAAGGAGATGGATCTGGCGAACTACTCCCTCTACCGGCGGCCCGTCACCTCCACCGCCTGGACGCGGGTCACCACGACCACCGCCCGCAGCTGGACCGACCCCCTCGTCAACCCCGACGACCGCACCCCCTACTACTACGAGGTGCGCGCCAAGGACAAGGCGGGCAACACCTCCTCGGGCAGCGCGGACACCGTCGTCCGCCCGCTGCCCGTGGTGACCTCCTTGACCGGTACGTACAGCAGCGCGACCGGCAGGGTCACCCTGAAGTGGCCGCTCAACACCGAGCCGCAGTTCAACCACTACACGGTTCTGAGCAACGACCTGGGGAACCAGGGCTACTACACGTGGGTCCTGCTCGGCACGACCACGCAGAACACGTGGACCACGGGTCCCATCCGGGCCGACGGTGAGTGGCGCCACTACCGTGTCCTCGTCACCAACGACAACGGGACCACTACGTACAGCCCGGCTTCCCTCGACGCCAACGCCGCCAACGAGCTCTGGCTCGGCATCCCCGACGGCATCGCTCCGCAGCAGGCTCCCGAGCTGTCCCTGAGGTCCTGCGCGGGCGGCATCCGCGCGACCGCGACCGACTACACGCCGGCTCCGATCCGTGACTTCGACGGATTGGAGATCGAGCGCCGGACGGCCGGGACGGACACCTGGGCGGTGGTCCTGCACTCGGGGTACGACCCGCGCAGCATCATCGCCACCGCCGGCGTCTGCGACACCCCGGCCGCCGGCAGCGCCTACGAGTACCGGGCCCGCACCTATGACGCGGCCGGCAACTACTCGCCCGCCAGCGACATCCAGACGTTCATTCCCGCCGCCGGCTGACGGCCGGACCTGAGAGCGGAACGGGTGGCACCCCTCAGGGGTGCCACCCGTTCGCCTGCCCGGTCAGGGCGGTGGAGGCCGTGGCGGGAATCGAACCCACGTAACTCGATTTGCAGTCGAGCCCCTGAACCACTCGGGCACACGGCCGGGCGTCTGTGACGTGCTTCGACCATAGGCGGCCCCGCCCGGGGCGGGTCAACGGATCGGGCGGGGCCGCAACAGGACTGCCATACGCCGTTCATGAGGGGCCGGGAGCCGCCCCGCTCGCCAGGAACTCCTCCACCACCGGGCGGAACAGGGCGGGTTCGTCGACCCAGGGGTAGTGGCCGACGGCGTGCAGGGGCCGCAGGCGGGCGTGCGGGAAGGAGTCCGCGACGACCTCGCCCGCCCGCATGCCGGTGACCGCGTCGCGGTCGCCGGTGACGACGAGGACGGGGCAGGTCACCTCGCGCAGCCGGTCCAGGAGGGACTGCCGGGCCTGTTCGTCGACGCCCTGCCAGAAGCCGGCGCGGGGGACCGGGTGCGTCTGGGCGCCCTCGGCGGCGGCGTGGTCGCGCTGGGGGGCGTCCCAGCGGCCGTACGCCATGGGGGCCACCAGGAGCAGCAGTTCGCGGACCCGGTCCAGGTCGTCGGCGCTCTCCAGCTCGCCCAGCGCCGCGACGGCGTCGGGCCACCAGGGCTCGCCCGCCCGGCTCTCGAAGATCGCGCGGGCGTCGTCCGGGCGGACGCCCTGCAGCCGCGAGCCGGGCGCGACCAGGACCAGGTGGGTCAGCCGGTCCCCGTACTCGGCGGCGTACGCCTGCGCGGTCGCGGCGGCCGCGTCGTGCGCGAGCAGGGCGAAGCGCTCCAGTCCCAGATGGCGGCGCAGCGCCTCCACGTCCTGCGCGAGCCGTGGGAAGGAGTACGCCAGCGGGTCGGGGGCCGGCGCGGTGTCCCCGGTCCCGCGGCCGTCCGGCACGACGAGGCGCCTGACCGTGTCCAGCCCGGCCAGGTCGCCCAGGTACGCGGCGTCGCGGCCGGGCCCGCCGGCGAGCGCGAGGAGCACCGGGCCCTCCCCCTGGTCGCGGTAGGCGATCTCGGTTCCGTCGTACGAAGTGCAGTGCGGCATGGCCTACGCCTTCCCGGCCCGGCGCGGTCCATCTCCGGTCCTGGGCCGAAAGGCCGACCCCGATGTTCATGGACGCCAGGGGCGACAGCCGCCTACGCCCCTTACCCTGTCCGGGTGACGACCGCCGAAGCCGAGCCGATTCCCGGCAATTCAGACAGACCTCTCCTCCTTGGGCCGGACCCCGGCACCGACACCGTCCTGGGCAGCCGCTACCGCGCGCTGACCCTCGCCATGGTCTCGGTCGTCCTGCTCATCGCGTTCGAGGCCACCGCCGTCGGCACGGCCATGCCGGTCGCCGCGCGCGAGCTCCACGGACTGCCGCTGTACGCCTTCGCCTTCTCCGGCTACTTCACGACCTCGCTGTTCGCCATGGTCGTCAGCGGCCAGTGGTCGGACCGCAGCGGCCCGCTCGCGCCTCTCGTCACCGGCATCGGCGCCTTCGCCGCCGGCCTGCTGATCTCCGGCGCCGCCCAGTCGATGTGGCTGTTCGTCCTCGGCCGCGCCGTCCAGGGCATCGGCGGCGGACTCGTCATCGTCGCCCTGTACGTCGTCGTGAGCCTGGCCTACCCCGAACGGCTGCGGCCCGCCGTCATGGCCGGCTTCGCCGCCTCCTGGGTGGTGCCCTCCATCGTCGGCCCGCTCGTGGCGGGCACGGTCACCGAGCAGTTCGGCTGGCGCTGGGTCTTCCTCGCCATCCCGGTCCTGATCGTGCCCCCGCTGCTCATCGGCCTGCCCGCGATGCGCCGGATGCCCGTCCAGCCGCCCCCGGACGACCGCCGCGCACCCGACGGCCGCCGCATCCGGCTCGCCCTGGCGGTCTCCGCGGGCGCCGGGCTGCTGCAGTACGCCGGACAGGACCTTCGGCCGCTCTCCCTGGTCCTCGCGGCGGCCGGCGCGGCCCTCATCGTCCCGGCAGCCCTCGGACTGCTGCCGCGCGGCACGTTCCGCGCGGCGCGCGGGCTGCCGTCGGTGGTCCTGCTGCGCGGAGTCGCCTCGGGCACCTTCCTCGGCGCCGAGACCTTCGTGCCGCTCATGCTCGTCACGCAACGGCACCTGTCGCCGACCCTCGCCGGACTCTCCCTCGCCTCCGGCGGCATCACCTGGGGCATCGGGTCCTGGATCCAGGGGCGCCCCCGCCTCGAACCGCACCGGGACCGCATGGTCGTCATCGGCATGTTCCTCATGGCCGCCGCCACGGCCGGCGTCGCCCTGCCGCTGATCGGCGCCGCCCCGGTCTGGAGCTCCGCCGCCGCGTGGGCCGTGGGCGGCCTGGGAGCGGGCCTGGTCATCTCCTCCCTGAGCGTCATCCTCTTCAAGCTCTCGCCGCCCTCCGAGGCCGGCGCCAACTCCGCCGCGCTCCAGGTCTCCGACGCGCTGGCCAGCGTCGTCCTGGTCGCCGCCGCGGGCACCACGTTCGCCGCCCTGGGCGGCGCGAGGGGCGCCTTCGCCGCCGTCTTCCTGCCCCTGGGCGTGCTCGGCCTCGCGGGCGTCGCCGTGGCGGCACGGCTCCGTCCGAAATCGGGGTGAGTCGAACCCGCCGGGCGGCTACCGTCGCGGTGTGAAAGAGCTGACCCTCGTCTTCACCGACGCCGAGTGGGAGTCCCTCGACGACCTGGCCGACGCGCACGGCGTCACGGTCGCCGAACTCGTGCGCACGGCCGTACGCGCCTACCAGGGGGCCGACACGGCCCCCGTCACGGCATCCGGGGAAGCCCTCGCGGACGCCCACGCGGAACTGCTGCGCAGGCTCGGGGAGTGAGTGTGCGCCATCTCACTGTGGCCGAGGTCACGGAGCTCGCCCGCCTCGCGTGCGGTGGCCTGCCGCCGGCCGTGCGCGAGCCGGGCCTGTTCGCGTCGGCCGTCCACCGGCCGCGCGCCCGCATGTTCGGCGTCGCCGCGTACCCGGACCTCTACGCGGGCGCGGGCGCCCTGCTGCACGGCATCGCCGCCAACCACCCGCTCGTGGACGGCAACAAGCGGACCGCGTGGCTGGCGGCGGCGGTGCTTCTGGATATCAACGGGGTTGATCTGCGGTCGGCTGACCAGGATGCGGCCTACGATCTGGTGATCGCGGTGGCGTCCGGCGCGGTCGCGGAGCCGGTGGTGATCGGGCAGGCCCTGCGGGGCTTGGCGGCTCGTTAGGTTCTTTCCCCGCCCTCCCGCCCGTGTGCCCTGTGAAGTCAGGGCGCCCCGACGCGCGTTGTGTGGGGGCCGGGTGCGGGCCCTCCGGGGCTGCCATTCTGGACAGCACATTTAGGTGCCTCAGGCACCCGGCCTGATCACCCCGGGCCATGCACCCAAATATGCTCCAGTGTCCAGAACGCCACCCCTCCGACCCCGCCCCCTCAGGTCTCGTCACGCGCCTGATCCCCGGTGGGGGGTGTAGACGGCACCGTGCCCAGGCCGCTCGTTGGCGCTGCGCGGCCGTCACCTGTCGGCACTTGGACCGCGCCGGATCGCCAATGCACCGGGAAGTGCCGCGAGAGGATCGCGAGGCCGCCCAGCGCTGCCGGCTGATCATCGACCGCAGCCGACCGTGCCGCACCGACGGGTGACCTGGCCGCCTTCCTACCCCCGCCGGGGATCGGGCGCGAGTGCCCACCTGCGGACACCCCTCGGCCGAAAGGCTGCTGGCCCGATTCCGTCGCGCTGACTGCGACCCGGGCCACGGCCGCCTCCATATCCACCACCGGGGATCAGGCGCTTGACAAGACGGAGGGGGCGGGGTCGTAGGGGTGGATGTTCTGGACGTTCGGCATATTTGTGTGCGGTATCCGGGGTGAACGATGGTGGGTGCTGGAAACGCACGTAAATATCCGGTCCAGGACGTGCAGCCCCGGAGGCCCCGGACCCGGCCCGCACACCACTTGCGCCGGGGCGCCCAGACTTCCTGGGGCACACGGGTGGGAGGGCGGGGAAAAACCCTGGACGCCGCCCCCGGGTAGGCTGTGACGGCCCCCCGACCCCCAACCCGTCACCCGGAGCCCGTGACTACCACCGCCCCGCACAGCGCCAGCGCCTCGCACCACCTCTCGCCCGCGTTCCCCGGACGCGCCCCCTGGGGCACCGCCGGCAAGCTGCGCGCCTGGCAGCAGGGCGCGCTCGAGCGGTACATCGAAACGCAGCCGCGTGACTTCCTGGCGGTCGCGACCCCGGGCGCGGGCAAGACGACCTTCGCGCTCACCCTGGCCTCGTACCTGCTCCACAACCACCTGGTGCAGCAGATCACCGTGGTCGCCCCCACCGAGCACCTGAAGAAGCAGTGGGCGGAGGCGGCCGCGCGGATAGGCATCAAGCTGGACCCGGAGTACAGCGCGGGCCCGGTGGGGCGGGACTACCACGGCGTGGCGGTGACCTACGCGGGTGTGGGCGTGCGTCCGATGCTGCACCGCAACCGGTGCGAGCAGCGCAAGACCCTGGTGATCCTGGACGAGATCCACCACGCGGGCGACAGCAAGTCGTGGGGCGAGGCGTGCCAGGAGGCGTTCGAGCCGGCGACCCGCCGGCTCGCGCTGACGGGTACGCCGTTCCGTTCGGACACCAATCCCATCCCGTTCGTGACGTACGAGGAGGGCAACGACGGCATCCGCCGTTCCTCCGCGGACTACACGTACGGCTACGGGAACGCGCTCGCGGACGGTGTCGTCCGCCCTGTGATCTTCCTCTCCTACAGCGGCAACATGCGCTGGCGGACGAAGGCGGGCGACGAGATCGCGGCGCGTCTGGGCGAGCCGATGACGAGGGACGCGATCGGGCAGGCCTGGCGCACCGCGCTGGCTCCGACGGGCGACTGGATCCCCAATGTGCTGCGCGCGGCGGACACCCGGCTGACGGAGGTCCGCAAGTCGATCCCGGATGCGGGTGCGCTGGTGATCGCCACGGACCAGGAGTCGGCGCGGGCGTACGCGAAGCTGATCCGGGAGATCACCGGCCACAAGGCGACCCTGGTGCTGTCCGACGACGCGAACGCCTCGTCCCGCATCGAGGAGTTCAGCGCGAGCGAGGACCGCTGGATGGTGGCGGTCCGCATGGTGTCGGAGGGCGTCGACGTGCCGCGTCTGGCGGTGGGCGTGTACGCCACGACGATCTCGACGCCGCTGTTCTTCGCGCAGGCCGTGGGCCGTTTCGTGCGGTCGCGGCGGCGCGGTGAGACCGCGTCGGTGTTCGTGCCGACGATCCCGATGCTGCTGGACTTCGCCAACGAGATGGAGGTCGAGCGCGACCACGTCCTGGACCGGCCGAAGAAGGAGGGCGAGGAGGACCCGTACGCGGAGTCCGAGAAGGAGCTCGCCGAGGCCGAGAAGGAGCAGGACGAGGAGACGGGCGAGCAGGACATGCTGCCGTTCGAGGCGCTGGAGTCGGACGCGGTCTTCGACCGGGTGCTGTACGACGGCGCCGAGTTCGGCATGCAGGCGCATCCGGGCAGCGAGGAGGAGCAGGACTACCTGGGCATTCCGGGCCTGTTGGAGCCGGACCAGGTGCAGATGCTGCTCCAGCGGCGTCAGGCGCGGCAGATCGCGCACAGCCGCAAGAAGCCGGACGCGGAGGCGGATCTGCTGGAACTGCCCGCCGAGCGGCGCCCGGTGGTCAGCCACAAGGAGATGCTGGAGCTCCGCAAGCGGCTCAACACCCTTGTGTCGGCGTACAACCACCAGAGCGGCAAGCCCCACGGGGTGATCCACAACGAGCTGCGCCGGGTGTGCGGCGGCCCGCCGAGCGCGGAGGCGACGGCGGGGCAGCTCAACGAGCGCATCAAGAAGGTCCAGGAGTGGGCCACCCGGATGCGCTGACCCCGGTTAGTGACGGGCTGTCAGGTGTGCTGTGAATCTTGCGGTGTGACGTGCCGTCGGCGGGAGGATTTGCGTTCGACGGGTCGGCACGCCCGGTCGCATGACCGGATTGTGGACGAAGTCTTCCGCTGAGCGGTACGCATCGCTACCGTTCCGGTCACCCAACGCGCCGTGGCCCGCAGCCTCGGGGCGCAGCCGGTACCGCCAGACCGACCGGTGGCTTCTCCGCGCCCTGCCGTGGGACCGGCATGCTTCCCGCCGTGAGAGAGGTGCCACCACTCACGAGAAGGGGGCGTCGTGACCGCGGAGACGTCTCAGACGCTCGACCGGGGCCTGCGGGTCCTGAAGCTGCTGGCCGACACCGACCACGGGCTCACCGTCACCGAGCTCGCCATGAAGCTGGGCGTCAACCGCACGGTCGTCTACCGCCTGCTGGCCACGTTGGAGCAGCACTCGCTGGTCCGCCGCGACCTCGGCGGCCGCGCCCGGGTCGGCCTCGGCGTGCTGCGCCTGGCGCACCAGGTGCATCCGCTGCTGCGCGAGGCCGCGCTCCCCGCACTGCGCTCCCTGGCCGAGGACATCGGCGCCACGGCCCACCTCACCCTGGTCGACGGGACCGAGGCCCTGGCCGTGGCGGTCGTCGAGCCCAGCTGGACCGACTACCACGTCGCCTACCGCACCGGATTCCGGCACTCCCTGGACCGCGGTGCCGCGGGCCGCGCGATCCTCGCCGGGCGCAACACGCAGCCGTACGAGCCCGACCCGCGCTGCGCGGAGGGGCCCGGCTACGTCCTGACCCACGGCGAGCTGGAGGCCGGCGCGAGCGGCGCGGCGGCCCCGCTGGTGGGCGTACCCGGGATAGAGGGGAGCGTCGGGGTGGTCATGCTCGCCGACTCGGTGCCCGAGCGGGTCGGGCCGCGGGTGGTGGAGGCGGCGGTGGAGGTCGCGGACGCCCTGCGGTAGCGGGTGCGGGGGAGGCCCGTGGCGCGTCCCACCCGGCGCGGTGAACTACATTCACCCCATGCCCTTCGCCACCGCCCGCAGCCGGACCCTCGCCGTGTGCGCGGCCCTCGTCGTCGCCCTGCTGGCGGTCGCCGGGTTCGCCCCCCTGCCGATCTCGATCGTCGTGCCGGGGCTGACGGCCGACGTGCTCGGCAGCGACCAGGGCCAGCCGGTGATCACCGTCAGCGGCACCCCGACGCGGGACACCTCCGGCCAGCTGCGGATGACGACGATCGCCGCGACGAACCCGGACGCCGTGGTGCGGTTCGGCGATGTGCTGAAGGCGTGGTTCGCCACCGACCAGGCGGCGATGCCGCGGGACGCGGTCTACCCGACCGGCGGCAGCGTCAAGGAGATCGAGAAGCACAACCAGGCGGAGATGACCGAGTCGCAGGACGCCGCGACCACGGCCGCCCTGGCGCACCTCGGGCTGTCGCCCTCCAAGGTGAAGGTCGGCCTCCATCTCGCGGACGTCGGCGGGCCCAGCGCCGGGCTGATGTTCAGCCTGGGCATCATCGACAAGATCAACGGCAACGGTCACGGCGGCGACCTCACCGGGGGCCGCCGGATCGCCGGTACGGGGACGATCACGCCGGGCGGCCAGGTCGGCGCGGTCGGCGGTGTCCCGCTCAAGGAGCAGGCCGCCCGGCGCGACGGGGCGACCGTCTTCCTCGTGCCGAAGGGCGAGTGTGCCGACGCCAGGGCCGAACTCCCCAAGGGGATGCGCCTGGTGCCGGTGACCACGCTCGACGGCGCGATCGACGCCCTCAAGGCGCTCGAGAGCGGCGGCAAGGTCCCCAGCTGCTAGGGCGGCGGCCCTAAGTGCGGCGGGCGTCCATCGTGCGCCAGGAGGGGAAGACCAGCGGGCACAGTGTCGCCGCGAGGTAGACCGCGCCGACGGCGAGCAGTGCGGCCGGCAGCCCGATGCCGTCCACCAGGAAGCCCGCCGCGAGGCCGCCCATCGGGGTGGTGAGCAGGACGCCGGCGCCCAGGGTGCCCAGGGTCCGGGTGCGCAGTTCGTCGGGGATGTGCTCGAACGTCACCGTGGACAGGATCGGGTTGAGCGCCCCCGCCGCCAGGCCGCCGATCAGCATCGTCGCGGCCAGGGCGCCCCATCCGGGCACCCAGGCGGCGACCGCGAACCGCGGCGCCCCGCACAGCAGGAAGCACACGGTGTAGACCGGCCACCGGGGCAGCCGGTGGCCGAGTGCGCCGTAGGCCAGCGCCCCGGCGAGGGCGCCGGCTCCGAAGAGGCCGGAGAGCAGGCCGAGTTGGACCGAGCCGCCGAGTTCCCGTTCGGCGTGCACGGGCAGCAGTACCGAACTCCAGCCCACGTCGAGGCCGTTGGTGACCATGACCATGAGCGTGATGGCGAGCAGCAGCCGGCTGCGGACGAGGAAGACCAGGCCTTCGCGCAGTTCGGCGCGGTAGGTGCGAAGGGAGGCCGGTGCCGCGTCCCGGGCCGGTTCGGCGCCGCGCAGACCGCGGATGCCGAAGGCGATCAGCAGGGCGGAGACTCCAAAGGTCGCCGCGTCCACCAGCAGCACCGCCTCCGCGCCCAGGACGGCGATGAGCACCCCGCCGAGCGAGGCGCCCAGCATGCGCGCCCCGCGTGAGGCGCCGTCGAAGTAGCCGGCGGCGCGCCCCAGCGGTGTCCCGGCGCGCTCGGCGAGCACGGGCAGCAGCACGTCGCGGGCGGTCTCGCCGGGGGCGTGGAAGAGCCCGCTGACCGCCATGAGCGCGCACAACTGCCAGAAGCGCAGCACCCCGGCGAAGTGCAGCAGCGGGATGGCGGCCACGGCGACCCCGCACACCGCGTCCGAGACCACCGACGTCCTGCGCCGACCGAAGCGGTCGATGACCGGTCCGCCGCCGAGCGCGGAGACCACGACCGGCAGTGTCCCGCAGAAGGCCGCCAGTCCCGCGCGGGCGGCGCTGCCGGTGGTCTGGAGCACGAACCACGGGACGGCGAGCACGGTGAGCGCGTTGCCGCTGATCGACACGACGTTGGCGGCCAGCACGAGCCGCAGCGGCCGTGGATCGGGTGCGGGCCCGGTGGCCCGTTCGGTGCCGTCGGATATGCCGGTTCCGGTGTCCATGCGGGTCCCCCGTGGTCGGTGCGGTCAGTCCGCGGCGCGCGGAAAGGCGTGCAGATGGACGTGGACGAGCGCGGCGTCGTCGCCGTCGGGCCGTTCGGTGTCCGTGTCGCGGTAGCGCTCCACCACGGCGTGCAGTTCGGCCCGCAGGGCGCGGGCCTGTGCGGGCGTGAGCCGCAGGGCGAAGTCGCTGAGGTCGAAGGCCTCGCGCCACTGCGGCGGCCAGTCGTCCAGGGTGTCGAGCCAGGTCCGCAGTTCGTCGGCGTGGGCCGCGGCGACCTCCCGGCCGAACAGGCCGATGGCGGCGCGTACGTCGGGGTCCTCGTGGGCGAGGAAGCCCGCCGCGTTGAAGCGGGTGCCGGTGTGCGCGGCCTTCCACCAGCGTTCGCGGGCGGTGCCGCGTCCGGGGTCCTCCTCCACGAACCCGTACGTCGCCAGCTGCCGCAGGTGGTAGCTGGTGGCGCCGCTGGACTCGCCGAGCCGGGCCGCGAGCCCGGAGGCGGTGGCGGGGCCGTACTCGCGCAGGGCGGCGAGCAGCCGGATGCGCAGCGGGTGCGCGAGTCCGCGCAGGGTGCGCGGGTCGAGGCTGATGACGTCGGGGCCGGGCGCGTCGGCGGTGGGTTCGTCGGGCACGCGTCCACCGTAGAGGGTGCAAAGAGTTCTTTGCAACGACTTCTTTGCGTCCCGCCGCGGGGCCGCTCAGCCCTCCGTGATGAAGCCCTCCTTCACCAGCCACTCCTTGGCGACCGCGCGCGGGTCCTCGCCCTCCACGTCGACCTTGGCGTTGAGCTCGCGTCCCACGGCCGTGGTGAGCCTGCGCGAGATCGGGTCCAGCAGGTCCCGGATCGCCGGCCAGCGCTTGAGGGCCTTGCTGTTGACGACGGGCGCGGCGTCGTAGTTGGGGAAGAAGTGCTTGTCGTCCTCCATGACCTCCAGGTGCAGGGAGGCGATCCGGCCGTCCGTGGTGTAGACCTCGCCGAGCAGGCAGGAACCCGGCTTCGGGATCTGGGTGTAGATGACGCCGGTGTCCATCTTGCGGATGTGGGAGGCGGGCAGGTTCATGCCGTACGCCTTCACCATGCCGGGCAGCCCGTCGTCGCGGGAGGCGAACTCGTTGTCCACGCACAAGGTGACGGCCGACGGCTTCCGGTGCGAGAGCGCGGCGACGTCGGACAGGGTCCGCAGGCCGTAGGGGCGGTTCTTCGCCCGGGTGGTGGCGAGCGCGTAGGTGTTGTCGAGGGTGGACGGCGGCAGCCAGGTGATGCCGTTCCTCAGGTCGGCGTCGTGGACGGCCTGCCACTGCGCCCGCGGGTCGGTGATCGGCTCGTCGTTGCCGAGGTAGGTGATCCAGGCGGTGCCGGTGTACTCGTACATGGCGTCCGCGTCGCCGGACCGGACGGCCTCGCGGGCCCCGATCGAGCCCTGGATGTTCGTACGGTCCACCACGTCGGCGCCCGCGGCCTTGAAGACCAGCCCGATCATCGAGCCGAGGACGATCTGCTCGCTGAAGCTCTTGGACGTCACCGTCAGCGTCGCGCCCTTCAGCGGCAGGCCCCGGCCGAGGCTGCCGGGACGGACGTCGTCGGCCAGCGGGCTGCCGCTCTTGAGCCCGCAGCCCGGCGCCGCGGCCAGCAGCGCCGCGCACGAGGCCAGGGCAACGGTCGTGCGGCGGCGGCTCATGTGTCCTCCAGGCCGCGCGGGCGCATCATCTGCTCGGCCAGCGAGGCGAGCCAGTCCACCAGCAGCGCCAGCACCACGGTCAGCACCGAGCCCAGGATCAGCACCGGCATGCGCTGGGTGACGATACCGGTGGTGATGATGTCGCCCAGGCCCCCGCCGCCGACGAAGGTGGCGAGCGTCGCCGTGCCGACGTTCAGCACCAGCGCCGTGCGCACCCCGGCGAGGATCAGCGGTACGGCCAGCGGCAGTTCGACCCGCGACAGGGTGCCCAGTGCCGACATCCCGATGCCGCGCGAGGCCTCGACGAGCGTCGGGTCGATCGCCCTGAGCCCCGCCATGGTGTTGGACAGCACCGGCAGCACGGCATAGACGACCATGCCCACCAGGGCCGTGCGTGGCCCGATACCGAGCCAGATCACCAGCAGCGCCAGCATCCCGATGGCCGGGGTCGCCTGCCCGACGTTGGCGACCGCGGTCACGACGGGCGCCGCGGCCCGCAGCCCGCGCCGGGTCAGGGCGGTGCCCAGCGGGATCGCGATGACCAGCACCCAGAAGGTCGACCAGGCGGTCAGCTCGACGTGCTGCCACAGCCGCACCCGGACGGTGTCGCCCGCCAGGGCGTTCGCGGCGATGGAGTCGAGGTGGACCGATGTGATCCACACATAGGTGGCGACGAGCACGGCGGCCAGCACGGCGGGGGTGACCACCAGGTGCCGCCAGGTGGGCCGCCGCCCGTGCGGGGCGCCGGGCGCGGACGGCTCCCCTGACTCGCCTGATTCCCCTGATTCACTGGGATCCCCACCCTCCTCCTGGGCGGCCGGCGGAGGGCCGGCGGCGTCCGCGGCGCCCCTGCGGCCCGTCATGCGCGGGCTCCCGGCTCGTGGTCGGCGCCCTCCTGCTCCGCCCGGGTCTGCGGGGCCCGCAGCTCCTCCAGGTCGTGCCGGTGCTCCAGCGCCGCCAGCCGGTCGGCCTCCAGCATCTCGTGGACGGAGTTGAGCAGCGTCTCCATGTCCACCACGCCGGTGAACTCCCCGCGCCGGCCGGTGACCGCGACCCGCCCGCTGCTGTCGGTCAGCACCGCCTCCAGGGCGTCCCGCAGCGTCGCGTCCCGGGTGACCGTGTCGCCCACGAGCGTCCCGGCGCGGGCGAGCGAGCCCTTGGCCCGCATGAGGTCGCCGCGCCGCAGCCACTTGTAGGGGCGGCCCTTGCGGTCCAGCAGCAGCAGTTCGTTGGTCAGGCTCGACGCCCGCAGCCGGTCGAAGATCGACTGCAGCGGGTCGTCCACGCTCACCGTCGGGAAGTCGGCGACGCCCACGTCGCGGACCCGGGTGAGGTTGAGCCGCTTCAGGGCCGCGCCCGCACCGACGAAACCGGAGACGAAGTCGTCGGCCGGGTTCGTCAGGATCGCCTCCGGGGTGTCGAACTGGGCGATGTGGGAGCGTTCGCGCAGCACCGCGATGCGGTCGCCGAGCTTGATGGCCTCGTCGAAGTCGTGGGTGACGAAGACGATGGTCTTGTGCAGTTCGTGCTGGAGCCGGATCAGCTCGTCCTGGAGGTGGTCGCGGGTGATCGGGTCGACCGCGCCGAACGGCTCGTCCATCAGCAGCACCGGCGGGTCGGCGGCCAGCGCCCGCGCCACGCCCACCCGCTGCTGCTGGCCGCCCGACAGCTGGCGGGGGTAGCGGCCCCGGAACTCGCGCGGGTCCAGGCCCACCAGGTCCAGCATCTCGGCGACCCGCTCCCGCACCCGGGCCCTGGACCAGCCGACCATCCGGGGGACGAGCGCGATGTTCTCCGCGACCGTCATGTGCGGGAAGAGCCCGGAGGACTGGATCGCGTAGCCGATCTTGCGGCGCAGCTTCACCGGGTCCATGTCGGTGACGTCCTCGCCGCCGATGCGGATGCGCCCGGAGGTCGGCTCGATCAGCCGGTTGATCATCTTCAGGGTGGTGGACTTGCCGCAGCCGGACGGCCCGACGAAGATCACCGTCTCGCCCGCCTTGATCTCCATGGACACGCTGTCCACGGCCGGTTCCGCGCTGCCCGGGTAGCGCTTGGTCAGCTGCTCCAGCTCGATGGTCGCGCCCGCCGCCTCAGCCACGGATCCCCCTCGGGATGGTCAGCCGCCCGATCAGCACATAGGCGGCGTCGAAGAGCAGCGCGAGGACGACGATGCCGATCGTTCCGGCCAGCACCTGGTTGAGGGCGTTGGCGCTGCCCAGCGAGGCGATGCCGCGGAAGATCTCGTTGCCGAGGCCCGGACCCGAGGCGTACGCGGCGATCGCGGCGATGCCCATCAGCATCTGCGTCGCCACCCGGATGCCGGTCAGGATCGGCGGCCACGCCAGCGGCAGTTCCACCCGGGCCAGCGCCGCCGGGCGCGACATGCCGATCCCGCGGGCGGCGTCCACCAGGGCCGGGTCGACCCCGCGCAGGCCCACGATCGTGTTGCGCACCACCGGCAGCAGCCCGTACAGCGTCAGCGCGGTGACCGTCGGCGGGACGCCGAGGCCCAGCCAGGGGATCAGCAGACCGATCAGCGCCAGGGAGGGAATGGTGAGGATCGTCGCGGTGGAGGTGACGGCCAGGCCCGCGGTCCAGCCGCGGCGGTAGCTGAGCACGCCCACCGCCACCCCGATCGCGGTGGCCAGCACCATGCACTGGAAGACCAGGCTGGCCTGCTGGTAGGCGTCGGCCAGCAGTTGCTCGCGGCGGCTGGTGAGGTACGCCCAGAAGCTCATCCGGCCTCACCACCTGCCTGCCTCGCCCGCCGCCGGCGGCGCCGGTCACGGTTCCGCGTCCCGTGCCGCCTGCTCGACCAGCGGGATGATCCGCAGCGGGACCGGATTCTCCATGACGATCGCGGTGGCGGCCCGCACGATGCCATCAAAGCCCACAACCCGGTCGATCACACGTTGGAGATCGGCGTTGGACCGGGCGACCAGGCGGCAGAGCATGTCCCCCTGGCCGGTCGTGGTGTGCAGCTCCAGCACCTCCGGCACCGCCCTCAAGTGCGCGCGCACATCGGGGCCTTGGCCCTGCTTGATCTCCAGCGTCGCGAACGCCGTCACCGGATAGCCGAGCGCCGCCGGGTCCACCTGCGGGCCGAAGCCCCGGATCACCCCATTGGCCTGAAGCCGGTCCAGCCGCGCCTGCACGGTGCCGCGGGCCACGCCGAGCCGCCGGGAGGCCTCCAGCACGCCGATCCGCGGCTCCCGCGCGAGGAGCGCGATCAGCCGGCCGTCCAGTCGGTCGATGCCCATGATGTCCCGCCGCCCTCGTGTGGTCGCCGCTGTGACAGTGGTCACTCTGTGCAGAATGCCGCCCGTTATGCCCGAACCGCTGTACAGATTGCTCACTCGTTCCTGGAACTATTGCGCACCTTGGCCCCCGGGGCGAGGCTGGCGCCATGACTGAGACCCTGGATCACACCCCCGGCACCGCAGGCGACGCCGACCCGTTCCCGGTCAAGGGGATGGACGCGGTCGTCTTCGCGGTGGGCAACGCCAAGCAGGCGGCGCACTACTACTCGACCGCCTTCGGCATGAAGCGCGTCGCCTACTCCGGACCGGAGAACGGCAGCCGCGAGACCGCGTCGTACGTGCTGGAGTCCGGCAGTGCCCGGTTCGTGTTCACCTCCGTCGTCCGGGCCGCGACCGACCACGGCCGCTTCCTGGAGCAGCATGTGGCCGCCCACGGCGACGGCGTCGTCGACCTGGCGCTGGAGGTCCCCGACGTCCGCGCCGCCTACGACTACGCCCTCGCGCACGGCGCGACCGGGCTGGAGGCGCCGCGCGAGGTCTCGGACGAGTACGGCACGGTCGTGCTGGCCGCCATCGCCACCTACGGCGAGACCCGCCACACCCTCGTGGAGCGCGGCGGCTACAAGGGCCCGTACCTGCCCGGCTACGTCGCCGCCGAGCCGATCGTGGAGCCGCCGGCCAAGCGCTTCTTCCAGGCGATCGACCACTGCGTCGGCAACGTCGAGCTCGGCAGGATGAACGACTGGGTCGCCTTCTACAACCGCGTCATGGGCTTCACGAACATGAAGGAGTTCGTCGGCGACGACATCGCCACCGAGTACTCCGCCCTGATGTCAAAGGTCGTGGCGGACGGCACGCTGAAGGTCAAGTTCCCCATCAACGAGCCGGCGATCGCGAAGAAGAAGTCGCAGATCGACGAGTACCTGGAGTTCTACGGCGGCCCCGGCGTCCAGCACATCGCGCTCGCCACCAACGACATCGTCGCCAGCGTGCGCGCCATGCGCGCGGCGGGCGTTGAGTTCCTGGACACGCCCGACTCCTACTACGACACCCTCGGCGAGTGGGCCGGCGACACCCGCGTGCCGATCGAGACCCTGCGGGAGCTGAAGATCCTCGTAGACCGGGACGAAGACGGCTACTTGCTGCAGATCTTCACCAAGCCCGTCCAGGATCGCCCGACCGTCTTCTTCGAAATGATCGAGCGCCACGGTTCGATGGGCTTCGGCAAGGGCAACTTCAAGGCCCTCTTCGAAGCGATCGAGCGCGAGCAGGAGCGCCGCGGCAACCTCTGATCCCTTCGCCGTGAATTCCGGCGCCGGACCGCCCCCCGCGGGGGAGGGCGTGGTCCGGCGCCGGCCGCGTCCCCGGTCCCGGGAGCCCGCCGCCGCGGGATCGCCGGTCGGCGTCCTTCCCCGCCGCCCCCGGCGGTGCGAGGCTGTGGGCATGGGTGATCTCATCGAACGGCTGCGCGCCGGGCTTCCCGCCGAGGCGATCCTCACCGACCCCGACGTCACCACCTCCTACGCCAACGACATGGCGAGCTTCTGCCCGGCCGGAGCGCCGGCCGTCGTCTGCCTGCCGCGGACCGTCGAGGAGGTCCGGCACATCATGCGGACCGCCACCGCGCTGCGGGTGCCCGTGGTGCCGCAGGGCGCCCGCACCGGCCTGTCGGGCGCGGCCAACGCGTCCGAGGGCTGCATCGTGCTGTCGCTCACCAGGATGAACCGTGTGCTGGAGATCGACCCCGTCGACCGGGTCGCGGTCGTCGAGCCCGGGGTGGTCAACGCCGCGCTGTCCCGTGCCGTCGCCGAACGCGGGCTGTACTACCCGCCCGACCCCTCCAGCTGGGAGCAGTGCACCATCGGCGGCAACATCGGCACCGGATCCGGCGGCCTGTGCTGCGTGAAGTACGGCGTCACCGCCGAGTACGTGCTCGGGCTGGACGTGGTGCTCGCCGACGGGCGCCTGATGCGCACCGGGCGCCGTACCGCCAAGGGCGTCGCGGGCTACGACCTGACCCGGCTGTTCGTCGGCTCCGAGGGCAGCCTCGGCATCGTCGTCCGCGCCATCCTCGCGCTCAAGCCGGCCCCGCCCGCCCAGCTCGCGATGGTCGCCGAGTTCCCCTCCGCGCAGGCGGCCTGCGCCGCGGTCTGCGACATCATGTCGGGCGGCCATGTGCCGTCCCTGCTGGAGCTCATGGACGGCACGACGGTGCGCGCGGTCAACGCCATGACCGCGATGGGCCTGCCCGAGTCGACCGAGGCCCTGCTGCTGGCCGCCTTCGACACCCCCGACCCGGCCGCCGACCTGGCCGCGGTGGGGGAGCTGTGCCTGGCCGCGGGCGCCACGCAGGTCGTCCCCGCCGAGGACGCCATGGAGTCCGAAATGCTGCTCCAGGCACGGCGGATGGCGCTGCCCGCGCTGGAGCGGGTCTCCACCGCCACGATGATCGACGACGTCTGCGTGCCGCGCGGCCGGCTGGGCGCCCTGCTCGACGGGGTCGCGGCCGTCGCCGCCGAGCACGAACTGACCATCGGTGTCTGCGCCCACGCCGGCGACGGCAACACCCACCCCGTCGTCTGCTTCGACGCGGCCGACCCGGAGGAGTCCCGGCGGGCCAGGGAGTCCTTCGACGCGATCATGGCGCTCGGGCTCGAACTCGGCGGCACGATCACCGGCGAACACGGCGTGGGCGTGCTGAAGAAGGAGTGGCTGGCCCGCGAACTCGGCCCGGTGGGCATGGAGATGCAGCGCGGCATCAAGGCGGTGTTCGACCCGCTCGGCATCCTCAACCCCGGCAAGCTGTTCTGAAGGCCGCGCCCGCACCGGCGCCCGGCTAGGCCTCCGGGGACTCGTCCAGCCCCGACCACGGATCGCGCAGCCACAGGTCGTCCCGCGGCTCACCGGCCGTGCCCGCGGTCGGGGCCAGCAGTTCGTCCAGGCGCTCGTCCATGGCCAGGTGGTCCAGCTCCGTCCCCGGCGGCACCACGCGCAGTGTGCGCTCCAGCCACGCCGCCACCGGCATGGACGCCGCCTCCAGCAGCGCGTTCCCGTCCGGTGAGCTCAGCGCCATGCAGATGATGCTGCGCCCGTCGGTCTTGGTCGGCCAGATCCGCACGTCCCCGTGGCCGCAGGGCCGGAACACCCCCTCGACGAGCAACTCCCGCGCGAAGGTCCAGTTCACCGGGGACTGCGACCCGATGTGGAAGGCGATGTGCACGGCGAAGGGGTCCTCGACCCGGTAGGCCAGCCGGGCCGGCACGGCGATGCTGCGCTCCGGCGACAGCACCAGGTTCATCTCCAGTTCCCGTTCCACCACGGTCTGCATGGCGTCGTCGTCCTTTCCTCGGCACAAGGCCCCTGGCGGTACTGCGCGGCGAGGTGCTGCGCGGGGCCCGCACCGGGAGAGAGCGCATTGGGCACTCACCATTACGCGGCTTCCCATGATCGGGAAGACTTTTCCCGAAGGTGTGACGGCAGTTGCATGCATGCGATACACACATGGTTCGCCGGTCGCGGCACGGCATGGCCTGACGACGGGTCACCCGCTCCCCTGGGCACCCGTCAAGCGGGAAGCGTAGCCGGTCCGGTGCGATGAAATGCCCTGGATTGCGGATCCTGGGCCGGGCCTCGTTTCTTTCTTCCGGATGGTGCGTTCTTCGTTAATGTCCTCCTTGGACCGCCGGGCGGCGGACCGGCCGAGCGCGTGGCCGTGACGGGACGTGATGGGAGTTGCCACCGATGACCTCCGGAATCAGCGGCGGGAGTGTGCCCGGCCCCGGGTACTACCCGGACCCGTCCATCCCGGGCTACATCCGGTACTGGAACGGTTCCTCGTGGGTCCCCGGCACGAGCCGCCCCGCGCCGCAGCCCGGTGAGAACCTCGCGCCGCCCACCGGTGCCCCGCTGCTCGTCCCCGGCCCGGCGGTGGCCGCCGCCCCTCCGGCACCCGTGGCGCCCGCCCCTCCCGCGCCGCCGGTGCGCCGCACCCCCGCGGTGGACGAGTCGGGCCCGATGTTCCTCGACGAGGACCCGCAGGCGCCCGCCGTCGAACGCGGGCCGTCCGTCTCGCAATGGGCGGCCGACCCGGCGCGGCAGGAGCCGTCCCCGCGGATCTCGTGGGGCGCGCAGGAGCACGGGGGCGCGCCCCAGGCCGCCGCGTCCGCCCCCGTCGCCCCCTCCGCCCCGACCCCCGCTCCCACCCCCACGTCCGCCTCCGTCTCCGCTCCCGCTCCCGCCCCGGCACCTTCACCGGTCCCCGCGCCCCCGCCGGCCCCCGGGCCGGCGCCCGCCCCGGCCATCGCCTCCGCGCCCACCGCGGGCGCCCCCGTGGCACGGGGCGCGAACCCCGTCCCCTGGGCCCAGCAGGTGCAGGAACTGGCCCGCCAGGGACAGCCCCAGGTGCCCGCGCAGAACGGCACCGCGGGCAGCGGCGGCGGGACCGGCGGACAGGCCCCCGGCACGCCCGCGCCGCGGCGGCCCGTCGCCGACGACCCGTTCGCCTCCGCGCGGGAACAGGCGCGTCCCGGCCCGCTCGGCAAGCGGCTGCTCGCCCGGGTCGTGGACTCGCTGCTCACGGGCGCGGTCGTCGCCGCGGCCGCCGTGCCACTGGGCACCGCCGCGTACGAGCACGTCCAGGACAAGATGGACGCCGCCCGGCTGTCCGGCGGGACGGTCACCGTGTGGTTCCTCGACGGCACGACGGCCACGCAGCTCGGCATCGTCCTCGGTGTCGCGCTCGTCGCCGGTGTGCTGTTCGAGGTGCTGCCGACCGCCAAGTGGGGCCGCACCCTCGGCAAGAAGCTGTGCGGCCTGCGCGTGCTGGACATCGAGGACCGGCACGCACCCGGCTTCGGCAGGTCGCTGCTGCGCTGGCTCACGCGCACCGTGCCGGCCGCCCTGCTGATCGGCTTCCTCGGCCTGCTGTGGTGCGCCTTCGACCGCCCGTGGCGCCAGTGCTGGCACGACAAGGCGGCGCGCACCTTCGTGGCCGCGGACCGCTGAGAACCGCCACCCGAACGGACCACGCCGGAGGCGTCCCCACGGCGTCCGGGTTTCACTCGGGGCATGAGCACCGACCGGCCCGAGGACCCGTTCGCGAAGCCTCCCGAGGAGCCGCAGCAGCCCTCCCCGCCGCCGCCGTCCGGGACTCCGCCGGCGAGCGGCGGGCCGTACGACCAGCCGCCCCCGGTCTACCCGGGCGGCCCCTACGGCGGCGCCCCGCAGGGCGGTCCGTACGACACCCCGTACGGCGGTGCGCCCACGCCCGACCCGCTCGCGGGGATGCCGCCGCTGGCGCACCGGGGCCGCCGGCTGCTCGCCCGCATTGTCGACGGACTGATCATCGGCATCCCCGTCTACGCGATCACCTGGGCGTTCTGGGGTGCCTACGACTACACCAGCGGTTACGGCAAGGGCTTCGCCGAGGGCGTGATCTACGCGGTGGTCTACCTCGTCTACCAGGTGCTGATGCTCACCCGCTACGGGCAGAGCCTGGGCAAGAAGCTGCTCAAGGTGCGGGTCGGCATGCTGGCCGACGGCACCAACCCCTCGACCCCGGCGGCGCTCAAACGCGAGGCGGTCTACTCCCTGGTGCCGGTCATCCCGTGCTGCGGCTCGATCTTCTGGATCATCGAGGTGCTGTGGTGCACCTGGGACAAGCCGTACCGGCAGTGTCTGCACGACAAAGCCGGGCAAACCGTGGTGGTCTCCGCGGCTTGAGACATCACCGCGACGATCGTCGCAGGGCCGTGACGTATTGCCACTATGCGACGTCATGCCCGGCTGATTTACTCACTCTATGAGTTCGAATCAACCGCCCGGTTACGGTTACCCGCAGGGCGGCTCGGGGGGTCAGGATCCGTACGGCCAGAATCCGTACGGCCAGCAGCCTCACCCTCAGGGCCAGAACCCCTATGACCAGCAGCAGCCGCCGCCGTTCCCGCAGCAGCCCGCGTCGCCCTACGGCTACCCGCAGGCGCCGCCCGCCGGTTACGGCCAGATGCCCGTGGACCCGGCCCTGGCGGGCATGCCGCCGCTGGCCGACAGCGGCCAGCGCTTCCTCGCCCGGCTGATCGACTTCGGCATGTTCTTCGTGGCGCTGATCATCCTCCTGGTGGTCACGGGCACGTCGGTCATGGACACCGGTGCCTTCCTCGTCATCGAACTGCTCGTCTTCGGCGGCCAGTTCGTCTACGAGGCGCTGATGCTGCAGTCCACCGGCCAGACCATCGGCAAGAAGGTCATGAAGATCCGCGTCGCGAAGCTCGCGGACGGCAGCGCGCCCGGCTCTGCGGCCTGGGCCCGCGCGGCGGTGTACTCCTTCATCGGCATCGTGCCCTGCGTCGGCGTCATCCTCTCGCTGCTCAACGTGCTGTCGCACCTGTGGGACAAGCCCTACCGCCAGTGCTGGCACGACAAGGCGGCCAAGACCGTCGTCGTCAAGGTCTGACCGACGGCAAGGACATGTACGACGGCCCCGGAGCGAAGACTCCGGGGCCGTTGTCGTGCCGGGGGGTGCGGCGAATCGCTCAGCGGTGCAGCGAGTGCTCCTCGACGCGCGGTTCGGCGGTGCCGCGCACCCGTGGGCGTGGGACCGGCGTGGCGGCCGGCGCACTGCGGGCGCGACGGCCGGCGGCCGGCAGGGGCGCCGTGACGGCGACCAGGACGCCGAGCAGCAGCCCGGCGGCCGCGATGACCGCGACGCCGGTGCCCGAACGTGCCTCGGACAGCAGCAGCATCGCCAGGGTCGAGAGCACCACGGTCGCGGAACCGTAGGAGATCTGGGCGGGGGTGGGACGCGGCATGGCAGATCCGTCCTCGTGTACGTCGATGGTGTCGAAGCGTCGGCCAGGGCGGTCTTTCGGGTGGCTCACAGGTGGCACGCCGTCCACCGACTCTACGTTTCGGGATGCCCGGACGGAACATCCGGTAAGCGTGACCTAACCCACGGTACGGAAGCATGGGGGGCGCAGGGGGTCGCATCGCGATCTTCGGAGGACCCAACTCTGTTCGCCGTTCAGCCGCTTGGGCAGCCCGGAACGTCCGCTATGCGCAACGGACCGGTCGCTCACCGTACTTGTCGGTCATGACCAAGTCAAGATCTGTCTTTTCTCACGTCACTCCGGTGCAATGGCCTCACCCTAGGGAGGTCAAATCACAGTGATAAGCCACCGACGGACCATCAGATCCGCCGCTCTGGCCGTGGCGATCGCCGCAATAGGTGCCGGCGCCTTCCCCGTCGCGGCAGCCCAGGCCGACTCTCAGGCCGGCGCCGTGCGGAAGGACCCGGCTCGGGCGGAGCGGGTCGCGCACGACCTGAAGGGCCCGCTGAGCGAGCGTCAGGCGTCCCAGCGCCAGCAGGCGATCGAACAGGTCATATCCGGCAAGTCCAAGGTCGAGGACCGCGGCGCCTCGGGCGTGGTGAAGCTCGGCAGGAACAAGTACGTCGAGCTCAAGCGCGAGAAGACCGACAAGATATTCGTGATCCTCGCCGAGTTCGGGGACAAGGCCGACCCCGCCTACGGCGGCACCACCGGTCCCGCGCACAACTCCATCGCCAAGCCGGACCGCCGCAAGGACAACAGCACGGCGTGGCAGGCGGACTACAACAAGCAGCACTTCCAGGACCTGTACTTCTCCAAGGCCTCCGGCAAGGAGTCGATGGCGAAGTACTACGAGAAGCAGTCCTCCGGCCGCTACTCCGTCGCCGGCGAGGTCGCCGACTGGGTCAAGGTCGACTGGAACGAAGCCCGTTACGGCAGCAACAAGTGCGACACCTGCACCTGGAACCTCGTCGCCGACGCGGTGAACAAGTGGGTCGACGCGCGCAGGGCCGCCGGTGACTCCGCCGCCCAGATCAAGGCGAAGCTGGCCGAGTACGACCAGTGGGACCGCTACGACTACGACGGCGACGGCAACTTCAACGAGCCCGACGGCTACATCGACCACTTCCAGATCGTGCACGCCGGTGAGGACGAGTCCGCCGGCGGCGGCGCCCAGGGCGAGGACGCGATCTGGGCCCACCGCTGGTACGCCTTCGGCACCGACGCGGGCGCGACCGGCCCGGCCGGCAACCTGCTCGGCGGCACCCAGATCGGCGACACCGGCGTGTGGGTCGGCGACTACACCGTGCAGCCCGAGAACGGCGGCCTCGGCGTCTTCGCCCACGAGTTCGGCCACGACCTCGGTCTGCCGGACCACTACGACACCACCAACACCGCCGAGAACTCCACCGGCTTCTGGACGCTGATGTCCTCGGGTTCCTGGCTCGGCACCGGCAAGGACGCCATCGGCGACCTGCCCGGCGACATGACCGCCTGGGACAAGCTCCAGCTGGGCTGGCTGAACTACGCCACCGCCAAGGCCGGTGCGAAGTCGACCACCACCCTCGGCGTCTCGGAGTACAACACCAGGAACAAGCAGGGCCTGGTCGTCACGCTCCCCGAGAAGACCGTGACCACGGAGCTCGCCACCCCGGCGGAGGGCACCAAGCAGTGGTGGAGCGGCAGCGGTGACAACCTGAGCAACACCCTCACCCGCACGGTCGACCTCACCGGCAAGTCCTCGGCGAGCCTGGCCCTCAAGGGCTGGTACGACATCGAGGAGAACTACGACTACCTCTACACCGAGGTGTCCACCGACGGCGGCGCCACCTGGAACGCGGTCGACGGCACCGTCGGCGGCGCCCCGCTCCCGCGCGACGCCAGCGGGAAGCCGGCCCTGACCGGCACCGCGGCCTCCTACCAGGACATGGTGTTCCCGCTCGGCGCGTACGCCGGCTCGTCGGTCAAGCTCCGCTTCCGCTACCAGAGCGACGGCGGCGTGGCCCAGAAGGGCTTCCTGGCCGACGCGATCACGCTGACCGCGGACGGCGCGACCGTGTTCAGCGACGGCGCCGAGAACGGCGACAACGGCTGGACCGCCGACGGCTTCACCGCCAAGGGCTCCACGTTCTCCTCGGAGTACCCGCAGTACTACATCGCCGAGAACCGCCAGTACGTCTCGTACGACAAGACCCTCAAGGTCGGCCCGTACAACTTCGGCTGGGCCGCGCCCAAGGACAACTGGGTCGAGCACTACGCCTACCAGAACGGCCTGCTGGTCTGGCTGTGGGACACCTCGATGAACGACAACAACGTCAGCGCGCACCCGGGCGCGGGCAAGATCCTCCCGATCGACGCCCACCCGAAGCCGCTGCTGTGGAAGGACGGCACGCTGCAGCGCAACCGCGTGCAGGCCTACGACTCCACGTTCACCACGTCCCGCACCGACGCCATCACCCTGCACAAGAACGGCGTCGCCACCCGGATCCCGAGCCAGCCCGGCAACCCGGTGTTCGACGACAAGAACACCTACTGGTCCTCCGCGAACCCGACCGGCGGTGTGAAGGTGTCCCCCACCAACACCCGCATCTCGATCGAGCACGAGGCCCGGGACGGCAGCACTATCACGATCAAGGTCGGCCCGTCCCACAAGTGATCGCACACCGCTCGAAGTGACCTGATCGGCCCCCGTCCCCTGGTGGACGGGGGCCGATCCGCAGATCATGTGCGTATGGCCAGCGGCGGGTTCACCAGGCTCCCGAGCGGCGACGTCATCGTCGCCCTCCGGCTGCCCTCGCCCGGCGGCTCACCCGACGACCACATACGGGTGATCGTCGTCTCCGCGAACCGGCAGCGCGCCCTCACCCGGCTGCGTAACCTGGGCTTTCGCACCGCCCGTCTCGCGGGCAACCTCGAACCGCCCACCGGCGACGAGATCAACGCCGTCCTGCACCACCCCGACGGCCTGGTCTGGCGCCGCATCCCCGCCGCCCCCGCCGAGCCCTGGCAGTCCATCGCGGCCCTGCTGGGCCCGACCGCCCGGCGCCCCGCCGCCCACTAGGACCGCGGCACGACCTACGCCGCGCCCACGACCGGCTTGCCCGTGAGCTCCGCGCCGGCGGCCCGCAGCTCGTCCGTCGCCCGGTCCGTCGTCTCCCGCATCACCCCGGCCGTCAGGTCCAGCAGCACCCGGGTGCGCAGACCCGCCCGGACCGCGTCCAGCGCGGTGGCCCGCACGCAGTGGTCCGTGGCGATGCCGACCACGTCGACCTCGCTCACCCCGTGCGCGCCCAGCCACTGCGCCAGTCCCGTGCCGTTCTCGTCGGCGCCCTCGAAGCCGCTGTACGCGCCCGAGTAGTGGCCCTTGTCGAAGACCGCGTCCACCGCGCCGGAGGCGACGGCCGGCGCGAAGTTGGGGTGGAAGCCCACGCCCTCGGTGCCGGCCACGCAGTGCACCGGCCAGGTGTGGATGTAGTCCGGCCGCTCGGAGAAGTGGTCGCCGGGTTCGATGTGGTGGTCGCGGGTCGCCACGACATAGCGGTAACCGGCCGCGGCGTCCCCGATGAGGTCGGTGATCGCGGCGGCCACCCCCGCGCCGCCGGCGACCGCCAGGCTGCCGCCCTCGCAGAAATCGTTCTGCACGTCCACGACGATCAGTGCCCGGTGCATCAGGGATCCGTCCTTCCGTTGCTCGCGGTCCATCGACTGTACGTACCGCGTCCCGTTCGCGGCAGGGGGCCTCACCAGCCGGCGTACTCCGTGGGCAGGGCCGGCTCGCCGCGGGAGAGCTGAGTCGCCGACAGGGGCAGACCGGCGCGCGCCTCGACGTGCCGCAGGCGCGCGGCCTCCAGCGGTTCCCGGGCGACGACCTCGCCGCCGGTCACCAGCGGCACCAGCAGCTGCCGGTCCGCCAGCGCCGCCGGCACCGGACCGGTGCCGACCACCTCGGCCTCCGCGACGCCGTCGGCGTCCAGCCGGCGCGCCGCCCACTTGCGGCCGCCGACGCTGGTCTTGCCGCCCATCGACTTCTTGGCGACCGGCACCAGGGGCGCGTCGGGGGCGTCGGAGGCGGCTCGGGCGACCAGTTTGTAGACCATCGAGCAGGTCGGGTGGCCGCTGCCGGTGACCACGGAGGTGCCCACGCCGTACGCGTCGACCGGCGCCGCCGCCAGCGAGGCGATGGCGTACTCGTCCAGGTCGGAGGTGACCACGATCCGGGTGTCCTTGGCGCCGAGGTCGTCCAGTTGCTGCCGCACCCGGTGGGCGAGCAGCAGCAGGTCGCCGGAGTCGATGCGCACCGCGCCGAGCTCGGGGCCGGCGATCTCGACGGCCGCGCGGACCGCCTCGGCCACGTCGTAGGTGTCGACCAGCAAGGTCGTGCCCCGGCCCAGCGACTCCACCTGGGCGGTGAAGGCGTCCCGCTCGCTGTCGTGCAGCAGGGTGAAGGCGTGAGCGCTGGTGCCGATGGTGGGCAGGCCGTACCGGAAACCGGCGGCCAGATTGCTCGACGAGACAAAACCGCCGACGTAGGCGGCGCGCGAGGCGGCCACCGCCGACAGCTCGTGCGCCCGGCGGGCGCCCATCTCCATCAGCGGACGGCCGGCCGCGGCCACGGCCATCCGGGAGGCGGCGGCCGCGATGGCGCTGTCGTGGTTGAGGACGGACAGCACGACGGTCTCCAGCAGGACGGCCTCGGCGAAGGAGCCCTCCACCCGCAGGATCGGCGAGCCGGGGAAGTACACCTCGCCCTCGGGGTAGCCGGCGACGTCGCCGCGGAAGCGGTAGTCCGCCAGCCACTTCAAGGTGGCGGCGTCGACGACCCGCTCGCGTTCCAGGAAGCCGAGGATGCCGTCGTCGAAGCGGAAGTTCTCCACCGCGTCGAGCAGGCGGCCGGTGCCGCCCACGACCCCGTACCGCCGCCCCTCGGGCAGCCGGCGGGTGAACACCTCGAACACCGAACGGCGGTCGGCCGCGCCGCTGCGCAGCGCCGCCTGCAGCATGGTCAGCTCGTAGCGGTCGGTGAAGAGCGCGGTGGAGGGGACGGCCACGGGCAGCCCCAGGTCTGCAGAGCTCATGGCGAGGATGCTACCCCCAACTCTCGTCAGAGTGACGATTTCTCGGGGGCCGGTTTCCCTGCGGGCGCGATCTGGTGACAGCATGGGACCCGTGAGTGTCGCCCCCGCAGAGATCGAACGGACCGAGTCGAGCGAGGCCCCCTTCGAGGCGCCGTCCCCGGACGTTCCCTGGGTGACCGTCGTCCACAACGACCCGGTCAATCTGATGAGCTATGTGACGTACGTCTTCCAGGCGTACTTCGGGTACCCGAAGGACAAGGCCACCAAGCTGATGCTCGACGTCCATCACAAGGGTCGCGCCGTGGTCTCCAGCGGCACCCGCGAGGAGATGGAACGCGACGTGCAGGCGATGCACGGATACGGGCTGTGGGCCACGCTCACCCAGGACCGCTGAGCACCACCGCACCGCTGCGCGGCACGACCGGACGCACCGCCGATCCCGCAGACCACCACCGCCGAGCACCATGAGGACGGCTGAGACACACATGCCCGGGTACTTCGAGTCCACGCCCGGTGGCACCGCCGCCGTCGCGCTCGACGAGGTCGAGATCTCCATCCTGCGCAACCTGGCCGTCCAGCTCCTGGAGCTGATCGGGCCCGGCGACGGCGACAGCGGCACCGGCGACGGCGAACCCGCCGACCCGTTCGCCGGCCTCTTCGAGGACGGCCCGACCAAGCCCCCGCAGGACCCGGCCCTGGCCCGGCTGTTCCCCGACGCCTACGAGGAGACGGCCGACTCGGCGGAGTTCCGCCGCTTCACCGAGAACGACCTGCGCGCCCGCAAGCGCGGCGACGCCCTCGCCGTGGTGCGCAGCCTCGACGCGCTGAGCCCGGGCCGCCGCGGGGGAGCGGTGCTGACCCTGACCGAGGCCGAGGCGCTGCAGTGGCTCGGGACCCTCAACGACCTGCGGCTGACGCTGGGGTCCCGGCTGGAGGTCACTGACGACGAGGAGAACGAGCTCTACCACCTCCCCGACTCCGACGAGCGCAAGCCGCTCGTCCTCGCCTACCTGTGGCTCGGCGGCCTCCAGGAGAGTCTGGTGGCCACCCTCCAGGTGTGATCGCGGAGCCCGCCGCCCGGGCTCCGCACCGCCCTCCCCCGGCACCCCCGCGTCGGCCCGCCGTACGCCCGTCGTCCGCCCTCCGTCCGCCCTCCGTCCGCTCAGAGGGCGCTCAAATCCGGATAACGATCGCGTCACCGCGGGCGGCCGCATTCCCGTTCGGCGCACCTTTTGTCCGCTTCTCCCTGAGGCGTATGACACATTTGCGCTGCGTGCCCGACGCCCGCCCCGTGATACGAATCCTCGACCACCGGCCGCGACGCCACCCCAAGTCGCGGTCGGTCGCGTGGCCGGTCGACCCCGGCGTGCACCTCCAGCCATCCGGGGGGATCGGAGCCCTGCCGAGCCGTACACGGCCGGCCGGGCATGGAGAAAGGCACAGCAGACATGACCTCGACGCAGGTCGAGCACGAATCCGGCAGCGGGGCCGAGGGGACCGCGACAGCGGAGGGCTACAAGCGGGCGCTGAACGCCCGCCAGGTCCAGATGATCGCCATCGGCGGCGCCATCGGCACCGGCCTCTTCTACGGCTCCAGCACCGGCATCGCGAACATCGGGCCCAGCCTCATCGCCTGCTACGCCGCCGCCGGCGTGGTGATCTTCTTCATCATGCGGGCCCTCGGCGAACTCCTCACCTACCGCCCCACTTCCGGCAGCTTCGCCGACTACGCCCGCGCGTTCTTCGGGCCCTTCACCGGCTTCGCCACCGGCTGGTCGTACTGGGCGCTGTGGGTCACCGCGTGCATGTCCGAGGTCACGGCCGCCGGCGCGTACATCAACTTCTGGTGGCCGGCGATCCCCGTCTGGTCCACCGCCGCCGTCGCCCTCGTGGTGCTCTTCGTCGCGAACCTGGTCTCCGTCAAGCTCTTCGGCGAGCTGGAGTTCTGGTTCTCCTGCATCAAGGTCACCGCCATCATCGCCATGATCGTCATCGGCGTCGGGGTGCTCACCTTCGGCTTCTCCTCCGCCGGCGACACCGCCTCGGTCACCCACCTGTGGGCCGACGGCGGCTTCGCCCCCCACGGCGCCTGGCAGGCCATGCTCGCCATGCAGGGCGTCATCTTCGCCTACCTCGGCGTCGAACTCGTCGGCATCACCGCGGGCGAGGCCGAGAACCCCAAGCAGACCCTGCGCAAGGCGATCAACACCCTCCCGGTGCGCATCGGCATCTTCTACGTCGGCGCGCTGATCGTCCTGCTGTCGGTCTTCTCCTGGACCAAGTACACCGCCGGCGTCAGCCCGTTCGTGCAGGTCTTCGCCCAGGTCGGCATCCCCGGAGCGGCCGGGATCATGAACTTCGTGGTCCTCACCGCCGCGCTGTCCTCGTGCAACTCCGGCATCTACTCCACCGGCCGCATGCTGCGCGGCCTGGCCGTCAACGGCGAGGCACCCCGTTCCATGGGCAACCTCAGCGGCCGGAGCCTGCCGCTGCCCGCACTTGTCGGATCGACCCTGGTCATGGGCATCGGCGTGATCGTCAACGTCGTCTCGCCCGACAAGGCATTCCTCTACATCACCTCGGTCGCCACCTGCGCCGGACTGTGGACCTGGACCATGATCCTCGCCGCCCACCTGCGGTACCGGGCCCGGGTCCGTGCCGGGCTGCTGCCCGCCTCCGACTTCCGGATGCCGGGCGCCCCCGTCACCAACTGGCTCGCCATCGCGGCCCTGCTGCTCGTCGTCGTCCTCATGGCGATCGACCCCGACACCCGGCTCGGCCTGTACGTGTGGCTCGTGTGGTTCGCCGTGCTCGCCGTCGGCTACCAGGCCGCCAAGCGGCGCACCCCCACCGACCAGCCACTGGCCTTCGCCCAGGAGTAGCCCCGACGGCCGGCCCCCGGGCCCGGTGTCCGGCAGTCGGTCTCCGTACTCCCGTACGGAGACCGACTGCATATCCTGACGACCATGCTGACCCTCACCCGTGCCCTGCACGACGCCCTCGTCGCCCACGCCCGTGCCGACCACCCCGACGAGGCGTGCGGCGTCATCGCGGGACCGGCCGGCAGCGACCGGCCCGAGCGGCACATCCCCATGCTCAACGCGGCCCGCTCACCCACGTTCTACGAGTTCGACTCCGGGGACCTGCTCAAGCTCTACCGCGACATGGACGACCGCGACGAGGAACCGGTGGTCGTCTACCACTCGCACACCGCCACCGAGGCCTACCCCTCGCGCACCGACATCTCCTACGCCAATGAACCGGGCGCCCACTACGTGCTGGTGTCCACCGCCGACACCGACGACGCCGGGCCCTTCCAGTTCCGTTCCTTCCGCATCGTGGACGGCCAGGTCACCGAGGAACCCGTCGAGATCGTGGACTCCTACGCCTGAGACGGCCACGTCCGCATCATGGGACGACCACCTCTGGCGGCCGGGGGGAATCGATACGATGACCCCATGGTTCTCCACGACGTGAGCGACAAGGCGCCGGGCACCCTGCTCGTGGCGCGGCTGTACGTCGACCTGTGCCGCCTCGCCGGCGCGGCATGTCCCCGCCCCTGACGCGCCGACCCCGCCCGCGCGCTCCGGGCCGCCCACCGGACCCCGTCCGCCGGGCCGCGCACACCGGGACGCCGCACCGCCGCCCGCACCACACGAGCCCTTCCGACTGGAGCCCCGCATGGCCATCGAGGTCCGCATCCCGACCATCCTTCGCAGCTACACCGGCGGCGCCAAGGCCGTCGACGGCAGCGGCAGCACGATCGACGAGCTCCTCACCGACCTCGACACCCGCCACACCGGCATCCGCGAGCGCATCGTCGACACCGCCGCCGGCGGCGACCTGCGGCGCTTCGTGAACGTCTACCTCAACGACGAGGACGTCCGCTTCCTCGACGGCATCTCCACCAAGCTGACCGACGGCGACAGCGTCACCATCCTCCCCGCCGTCGCGGGTGGAATGGCCTGATGCGGTACGACAGCCCGCTGGCAGCCGTCGGCAACACCCCGCTGGTACGGCTGCCGCGCCTGTCCCCGTCCGCCGAGGTCGGCGTCTGGGCCAAGCTGGAGGACCGCAACCCCACGGGCTCCGTCAAGGACCGCCCGGCCCTGCACATGGTCGAGCAGGCCGAACGCTCCGGACGCCTCACCCCCGGCTGCACCATCCTGGAGCCCACCTCCGGCAACACCGGCATCTCCCTGGCCATGGCCGCGAAGCTCAAGGGCTACCGCATGGTCTGCGTCATGCCCGAGAACACCTCCTCCGAGCGCCGCGAACTGCTCGCCATGTGGGGTGCCGAGATCATCCCCTCCCCGGCCGCCGGCGGCTCCAACACCGCCGTACGCGTCGCCAAGGAACTGGCCGCCGAGCACCCGGACTGGGTGATGCTCTACCAGTACGGCAATCCCGACAACGCCGGCGCCCACTACGCGACCACCGGCCCCGAGATCCTCGCCGACCTCCCCTCCGTCACCCACTTCGTCGCCGGTCTCGGCACCACCGGCACCCTCATGGGCGTCGGCCGCTACCTGCGCGAGAAGGTCCCCGGCGTGCAGATCGTCGCCGCCGAGCCGCGCTACGACGACCTCGTCTACGGACTGCGCAACCTCGACGAGGGCTTCATCCCCGAGCTCTACGACGAGTCCGTCCTCACCACCCGCTTCTCCGTCGGCTCCGCCGACGCCGTCGCCCGCACCCGCGAACTGCTCCAGCAGGAGGGCATCTTCGCCGGGGTCTCCACCGGCGCCGCCCTGCACGCCGCCCTCGGCGTCGCCCGCAAGGCCGAACGCGCGGGCGAGCGCGCCGACATCGTGTTCGTCGTCGCCGACGGCGGATGGAAGTACCTGTCGACCGGCATCTACACCGCCGAGTCCACCGAGGCGGCCGTCGCCGCCCTCCACGGCCAGCTCTGGGCCTGAACCCCGCCCGCACCCCTCAGCGGCGCCCCCGTCCCGGCGAAGTTCCGGCGGCGAGGGCGCCGTACTGGTGATTCCGCCCACAACGGGGCTCCGCAGAGGAGCACGGGCAGCCCGGGCGCCTTACGCTCAAGCACATGGCGGGTCGCACCCGCCCTCCCCCCATTCCCGTACGGAATGGGGCATCGTGGCGCGCCACCGCAAGACCCCCGGAACAATCCACGGAGGTTTCTGCACATGAAGCTCACCGTCGTCGGCTGCTCGGGGTCGTTTCCGTCCGCGGACTCGGCCTGCTCCAGCTACCTCGTCGAGGCCGACGGCTTCCGGTTGCTGCTCGACATGGGCAATGGCGCCCTCGGCGAGCTGCAACGCCACTGCGGTCTCTACGACCTCGACGCCGTCCTGCTCAGCCATCTGCACGCCGACCACTGCATCGACATGCTCGGCTACTTCGTCGCACGCTACTACCGCCACGAGGGCGGCCCCGCCCACGCCATCCCCGTCCACGGGCCGGAAGGCACCGAGCGCCGCCTCGCGAGCGCCTACGGGGACGTGCCCGACGAGAAGTGCATGAGCGAGGTCTTCGACTTCCGCACCCTCGAACCCGGTGCGTTCCGGCTCGGCCCCTTCACCGTCACCGCGGCAACGGTCAGCCACCCCGTCGAGGCCTACGGCTTCCGCATCGAGCACGCCGGCCGCACCCTCACCTACTCCGGTGACACCGGCCGCAGCGACGCCCTGGCGACCCTGACCGAGGGCACCGACCTCTTCCTGTGCGAGGCCTCCTTCACGCACGGCAAGGAGGACATCCCAGGCCTGCACCTCAACGGCCGCGAAGCCGGCGAGTACGCCGACCGCGCCGGCGCCGGACGCCTCGTCCTCACCCACATCCCGCCGTGGACCGACCCCCAGGTCAACCTCGACGACGCCCGCGCGGTCTACGACGGCCCGGTCGAGCTGGCGAAGGCGGGCGCGGTCTACGAGATCTGACGCCGCCGGTACGCCCCCGGCACGCACGGGGCCCCCGGAACCTGGTCGGTTCCGGGGGCCTCGTGCGTCTGCGCGGCCGCGGTCGCTAGGCCTTGGTGAGGTCCTCGATCTCCTCCTCGGGCTCGCGGCCCGGGGTGGGGAGATTGAACTTCACGATCGCGAAGCGGAAGACCACGTAGTAGACGACCGAGAAGCACAGGCCGATCGGGATGATCAGCCATGGCTTGGTCGCCAGGTTCCAGTTCAGGATGTAGTCGATCGCGCCGGCCGAGAACGTGAAGCCCGCGTGGACGCCGAGCGCCCAGGTGACCGCCATCGACACCGCGGTCAGCACCGCGTGGATGGCGTAGAGCAGCGGCGCGATGAACATGAAGGAGAACTCGATCGGCTCCGTGACGCCCGTGACGAACGAGGTCAGGGCGAGCGAGAGCATCATGCCGAGCACGGCCTTGCGGCGCTCGGGCCGGGCCGAGTGCGCCATGGCCAGGGCCGCGGCCGGGAGGCCGAACATCATGATCGGGAAGAAGCCGGACATGAACTGTCCGGCGCTGCCGTCACCGGCGAAGAACCGGGTGAGGTCGCCGTGCACGACGGTGCCCGCGGAGTTGGTGAAGTCACCGAGCTGGAACCAGGCCACCGAGTTCACGAACTGGTGCATGCCGATCGGGATCAGACCGCGGTTGATCAGGCCGAAGAGCGCGGCGCCGACCGAGCCGAGCCCGGTCATCCACTCGCCGAAGTTGCTGATGGCGTCGCCGATGGGCTCCCAGACCAGACCGAAGAAGACACCGACCAGGGTGCCGACGAAGGCCATGATGATCGGCACGAGGCGCCGGCCGTTGAAGAAGCCGAGCCAGTCCACCAGCCGTGTGCGGTGGTAGCGCTGCCACAGGACGGCGGCGAGCAGGCCCATCACGATGCCGCCGAGCACGCCCGGGTTGTTGTACGTGGCGGCGATGTCCGCGCCGCTCTGGACCTTCGCCTCGGTGACCGGGAAGGCCTTCAGGACGTTGTTGTAGACCAGGAAGCCCACGAGAGCCGCGAGCGCGGTCGAGCCGTCGGCCTTCTTGGCGAAGCCGATGGCCACGCCTATGCAGAACAGCATGGGAAGGTTGTCGAAGACGGCGCCGCCCGCGGTGGCGAAGACGGACGCCACCTTGTCCCAGCCGAGGCCGTCGGCCCCGAAGACATCGGGCTGTCCCAGGCGGAGCAGGATGCCCGCCGCCGGCAGGACGGCGATCGGCAGCTGGAGGCTGCGGCCGACCTTCTGCAGGCCTTGGATAAGGCCGGAGCCCCGCTTCTTTGCTGCGGGAGCCGCCGTCGGGGTGGCGGTCGTCATGGAGTTCCTCCTGGTCTGAACCACTCAGTGGTGTAGACCAGTCTTAACACGCACTTGACGCGCAGAGGAACGTTTGGCTCCGTGTGGTCTAGACCACATTTCGGAGCGTGGCGGCTCCGCTACGCCTTGAGGTTGTCCTGCGCCATCTCCTCCGCGACCTCCACCGGCTCCCGCCCCGGCGTCGCCAGGTCGAACCGCGTGATCACCAGCCGGAACAGCCCGTAGTAGACCGCCGCGAGCACCAGCCCGATCGGGACGACCAGCCACGGCTTCGTCGCCAGCGACCAGTTCACGACGTAGTCGATGAGACCCGCCGAGAAACTGAAACCGTCGTGCACCCCCAGCGCCCAGGTGACCGCCATCGAGACCCCCGTCAGCACCGCGTGGATCGCGTAAAGCGCCGGCGCGATGAACAAGAAGGAGTACTCCACCGGCTCCGTGATCCCCGTGACCAGCGAGGTCAGCCCCACCGACAGCATCAGGCCGCCGACCTCCTTGCGGCGCTCCGGGCGGGCGCAGTGCGTGATGGCCAGCGCCGCGGCGGGCAGCGCGAACATCATCACGGGGAAGAAGCCCGACATGAACTGCCCCGCCGTCGGGTCGCCCGCCAGGAACCGGTTGACGTCCCCGTGCGCCACCTGCCCGTCCGGCTTCGTGAAGCTGCCGAACTGGAACCACACGAACACGTTCAGGAACGTGTGCAGACCCACCGTGAGCAGCGCCCGGTTCGCCACCCCGAAGATGCCCGCGCCCCACGACCCCAGATCGCTCAGCCACTGGCTGAAGCTCGTCAGGCCGCTGCCGACCGGCGGCCACACCCACAGCGACAGCGCCGCGAAGGCGATCGCCACGAAGGACATGATGATGGGCACCAGGCGCCGCCCGTTGAAGAAGCCCAGCCAGTCCACCAGCCGCGTGCGGTGGTAGCGCTGCCAGAAGAAGGCGGTCAGCAGTCCGATCACGATCCCGCCGAACACCCCGGGATCCTGGTACGCGGCGGGAACCGCCGCCGACGGCGTGCCCGGTGGGACGCAGGCACCGCTGATCGCGCTCGCCTGCGTGAAGACCGTGCCGGGCGGGCAGTCCTGCGGGAACTGGTGCAGCACCCCGTAATAGACGAGAAAACCCACGACCGCCGCCAGGGCCGTCGAACCGTCCGCCTTCTTCGCCATGCCGATCGCGACACCCACCGCGAACAGCAGGGGCAGCCCCAGTGAGCCGTCCAGCAGCGCGCCGCCCGCGCCGTTGAACACCCTCGCCACGTTGTCCCAGCCCAGGCCCTCCGCGCCGAACACGTCCGGCTGCCCCAGCCGGTTCAGGATGCCCGCCGCCGGCAGTGCCGCGATGGGCAGTTGCAGACTGCGCCCCATCTTCTGCAGCCCCTGGAAGAGCGTGCCCGTCCACCTGCGGCCGGGGCGCGGACCTGCGGCGGCGTCCGAGCTCATGGTCACTACCTCCTGGCGGGTAATGTGGTGTAGACCAGTTGCGGCGCGGCTGTGTCAGAGATGCATCCCCGCAAATGCGGTCCACCCCTGCACTACCGTGTGAAATCGGACCGAACGGCCGAGACAACCAGGAGCTACAGATGGCCAGCAAGGCAGAGAAGATCGTCGCCGGGCTCGGAGGACTCGACAACATCGAGGAGATCGAGGGCTGCATCACCCGACTCCGCACCGAGGTCGCCGACCCCTCCCTCGTCGACGAGGCCGCGCTCAAGGCCGCCGGCGCCCACGGCGTCGTCAAGATGGGCAACGCCATCCAGGTCGTCATCGGCACCGACGCCGACCCCCTCGCCGCCGAGATCGAGGACATGCTCTGACCCCGGCCCCCCACAACTGATCACCCGCACGGGGCCCGTTCCGCAACCGGCACGGGCCCGCGGCGCACATACGACTAGGCTCGTCGCCATGTCTCGTATCGACGGCCGCACACCCGACCAGCTCCGCCCCGTCACCATCCAGCGCGGCTGGAGCAAGCACGCCGAAGGATCGGTACTCGTCTCCTTCGGTGACACCAAGGTCCTCTGCACCGCCTCCGTCACCGAAGGGGTGCCCCGCTGGCGCAAAGGCAGCGGCGAAGGCTGGGTGACCGCCGAGTACTCCATGCTCCCGCGCGCCACCAACACCCGCGGCGACCGCGAATCCGTACGCGGCAAGATCGGCGGCCGCACCCACGAGATCTCCCGCCTCATCGGCCGCTCCCTGCGCGCCGTCATCGACCACAAGGCCTTCGGCGAGAACACCGTCGTCCTCGACTGCGACGTCCTCCAGGCCGACGGCGGCACCCGCACCGCCGCCATCACCGGCGCCTACGTCGCCCTCGCCGACGCCGTCACCTGGATGCACGGCCGCAAACTCCTCCGCGCCAAGGCCCAGCCCCTCAACGGCACCGTCAGCGCCGTCAGCGTCGGCATCATCGACGGCGTCCCCATGCTCGACCTCCGCTACGAGGAAGACGTCCGCGCCGAGACCGACATGAACGTCGTCTGCACCGGCGACGGCCGCTTCGTCGAGGTCCAGGGCACCGCGGAAGGCCAGCCCTTCGACCGCAAGGAACTGGGCTCCCTGCTCGACCTGGCCGTCGCGGGCTGCGCCGAACTCGACGCCCTGCAGCGCGCCGCACTGGAAGAGCTCGAACAGACCACCAAGAACTGACCAAGAACAGGTCTGCGGAACGCAACCCGGGCGGCGGTCCGGTGCGTGTGTACTGACATGCACTCACGCACCCGCCGCCGCCTCGCCGCACTCGCCGCCGCCACCGCCCTCGGTGCCGCCGCCCTCACCGGCTGCGGCGCCGCCGACGCCATCGACGCCGTCGACAAGGCCCTCGACTGCGCCACCGTCGCCGCCCAGGTCGCCGGCGACGTCCAGAACCTCCAGAACGCGGTGAGCAACGCGGGCAACGACCCGCAAAGTGCCGCCACCGCACTCGACCAGATCGCCGACCACCTGGCCACCCTCGGCGACAAGACCGACAACGCAGACGTCACCAAGGCCGTCGACGACCTCCAGAAAGCCGTCGACAACGCCCGCGACGCCGCCGACGCCGGCCGGACCCCCGACGTCACTCCCGTCGCCGACGCCGCCGCCGGACTCACCAAGATCTGCGCCCCCGGCTGACCGGGATAATCGGACCATGCCGCACACCCGTCTGGTCCTCGCCACCCGCAACGCCCACAAGGTCGCCGAGCTCCACGCCATCCTGGCCGACGCCGGACTCGGCGTGGAACTCGTCGGCGCCGACGCCTACCCCGAGATCCCCGACGTCAAGGAAACCGGCGTCACCTTCGCCGAGAACGCCCTCCTCAAGGCCCACGCCCTCGCCCAGGCCACCGGCCTGCCCGCCGTCGCCGACGACTCCGGCCTCTGCGTCGACGTCCTCGGCGGCGCCCCCGGCATCTTCTCCGCCCGCTGGGCCGGCAAGCACGGCGACGACCGCGCCAACCTCGCCCTCCTCCTCGCCCAGCTCTCCGACATCGACACCCCCCACCGCGCCGCCCACTTCATGTGCGCCGCCGCCCTCGCCCTCCCCGACGGCACCGAACACGTCGTCGAGGGCCGCCTCCTGGGCACCCTCCGCTTCACCCCCGAGGGCACCGGCGGCTTCGGCTACGACCCGATCCTCCAGCCGCTGGGCGAGTCCCGCACCTGCGCCGAACTCACCCCGGCGGAGAAGAACGCCATCAGCCACCGCGGCCAGGCCTTCCGGGGGCTGGTGCCGGTGGTGCGGGAACTGGTGGGGTGAAAAGGCGAAGGGCCACGTCGGAGCGACCGACGTGGCCCTTTCTGGAGGTGTGGCCGGTGGGATTCGAACCCACACGAGCGAAGCTCACCCGGACCTAAACCGGCGCGCGTCTGCCATTCCGCCACGGCCACCAGCCGCCTATATGGTACTGGCTCGGCGTCTCCACAGCCGTGCCGTTGACCTCACATCTGCTGGTCCGGCATCCGCCCCACGGTCGCCCGAGGGTCGCGCCCGGCAAAAGTTGCGGTCTGGCTGTGGCAGGAGGGGCACAGGTACCGGAGATTGCCGATCCGGTTGTCGAGCCGGTCACCGTTGACGTGATCGATCTCCAACGCGATGGGCAGGCCCTGCCACACGGGACCCGTGCCGCAGGCGCCGCACACGTAGGCCAGGCCCACTTCCTGCAATGCCCTGTGGAGCTGGCGACGGCTCGTGCGTGGACTGCCGGCGTCGAGCCGCCGCAGGATGTCCTCCGCGGGCTTGCGCCTCTGCGACGGGATGCCGCGGGCGTGCGCCTGCCCCGTGAAGTGCGCGGTGGACAGCCCGTGTTCCGCGATGGCGCGTTTGATCCTCCTCCTGCACGTCCCGTTGTCGGGCAGGCCGAGGCTCCGGATGATGCCGGCGAGGCTCGTCGACCCGTTGACCGCCGCGCGGAGTTCGTCAGAGCCGATCACTCTGGGCCCGCTCGTCGCGGGCTGAGAGAAATGGGAGGTGTCCACGCCGAAATGGGCGAGCCTGCGGGCGATGTGCCGGTAGGCGCTGTCGTACGGGGCCACGTCCAGGTGCTCCAGGATCTCCCGGATGGAACCGCAGCGGGACGTGGCATCCTCGAGGATCTCCTTTGTGTACCTGCGGGGCTGCTTGCGGGGCAGCGGTTCGTCGACGAAATGGCTCGTGTCGATGCCGTAGTGCTTCAATCGCTCCCGCAAATAGGCCAGAAGACCGCTGCCGAGCGGCTGAGCGAGCCGCCGGAGCATGTCGACGAGACTGGTGGACTCCGCCGCACAGCGCGAGAGGGAGGCCCGGGTGTAGCCCGGGCTGTCGTAGAGGCGCGACATCTACCGGACCGCCCCCGGACGCTTTCGGCCGCGATAGGTGTCCGTGGCCGCATGGCAGTTGGGGCAGAGGAGCCGCAGGTTCCCGGGGCGGTTGTCCCACCAGTCCCCGTTCACGTGGTCGACCTCCAGACGCAGGGGCCGGCCGTTCCGCTCGGGTCCGGTACCGCACATCGCGCATCTGTCCCGGACGCCGCTGCTGAGCAGATACCGGTGCAGCCGGTGGCTGGCGATGCGTCCGTCCACCGGCGTGCCGAGCACCAGCCGATCCGCCAGCCGAACCCGCGGACGGCGTGGCCCGGCGTTCGGCGTGAAGTGCGAGGTGTCGATGCCCAGTCGGGCGATGCGGCGTCCGATGTGTGCCTGGTTGCCGCCGACCGGGCTGATGCCGAGCCGGCGCACGACGTCCGCGATGCTCGTCGACTCCCGGACGACGGCTCGTAGCCGCTGCTCGGTGTGGCGGACCCCTTCCTGCTCGAAATGCGTGCAGTCGATCTCCCAGGTGGCGAGCAGCTTGCGCAGGTAGGCGCGGCTGCCGTTCGTGGGTGTCCCGCCGAGCGCGGTGATCGTCTCCGACAACGACCGGCAATCCGCGACCGCCCGTTCGACGAGCTCCCGTGTGTACCTGACTGCCACATATCCCCCATGCGATCTGGTGTTGCACTTTCGCACGGAATAACGACCCGTTCGTACGACGGTTACGCCGTCCGGGAAAGGCCGAAGGGCGCCCGGCGCACATCGCGCCGGGCGCCCTTCGGGGAGGGCCGGGAGGGCTACGCGTCCTTGAGGACCTGGCGCTGGCGGCCGAGGCCGTCGATCTCGAGCTCGACGACGTCGCCGGCCCGGAGGTACGGCTTGGGCTCGGGGCGGCCGAGGGCGACGCCGGCCGGGGTGCCGGTGTTGATGACGTCTCCGGGGTAGAGGGTCATGAACTGGCTGAGGTAGCGGACCACTTCGGCGACCGGGAAGATCTGGTCGGCCGTGGTGCCGTCCTGCTTGAGGTCGCCGTTGACCCACAGCCGCAAGGCCAGGGCCTGCGGGTCGGGGACGTCGTCGGCGGTGACGAGCCAGGGGCCGAGGGGGTTGAAGGTCTCGCAGTTCTTGCCCTTGTCCCACTGGCCGCCGCGCTCGATCTGGAAGGCGCGTTCGGAGACGTCGTGGGCGACGGTGTAGCCGGCGACGGCGGCGAGGGCCTCCTCGGGGGAGGCGGCGTAGCGCAGTTCGCGGCCGATGACGACGGCGAGTTCGACCTCCCAGTCGGTCTTGAGGCTGCCGCGGGGGACGAGGACGGTGTCGTCGGGGCCGACGACGGTGTCGGGGGCCTTCATGAAGAGGATCGGCTCGCTGGGGATGGCGGCGCCGGTCTCGGTGGCGTGGTCGTGGTAGTTGAGGCCGATGCAGACGATCTTGCCGATGCCGGCGAGCGGGGGGCCGGTGCGCAGGTCGTCGACGTCGAGGGCGGGCAGGGTGCCGGCTTCGGCGGCCTCGCGGATGCGGTCGAGGGCGGCGGGGTCGGCGAGGAGGGTGCCGTCGATGTCGGGGGTGAGGGCGGACAGGTCGCGCAGGACGCCGTCCTGGTCGAGAAGGGCCGGGCGTTCGGCTCCGGCGGGGCCGACTCGCAGCAGCTTCACGAGACTCTCCGGTGGGTCGAGGGAGGGCGGATGGTTCGTTTCCGATGGGGACGGTCATCGGAGGTCTTGGGTGATCCTCCAGCGGAGGGGGTGCCGCCCGCAACCCCCTGCCCAGGGTGCGAACGGTGCGGCCGGGCATGCTCGGCGGTGGTCCAGGTGGTGGAGCGTGCGGCGTGTGGAACTCCGAGGCAATGGACCCCGGGGATTCCTCCGATGTCTGGCTGTCGCTATCCCGCGAGGACTCGCGACACCGTGTAGATGACCAGGCCCGCGAGCGCGCCGACGACCGTGCCGTTGATGCGGATGAACTGCAGGTCGCGGCCGACGTTGGCCTCGATCTTGCGGGTGGTCTGCTCGGGGTCCCAGCCGGCGATGGTGTCGGTGATCAGGGCGGTGATCTCGTCCCGGTAGGTGGTGACGACGTAGGTGGCGGCGTCCTCCAGCCAGCCGTCGATCTTGGCGGTGAGCCGGGGGTCCTCGGTCATGCGTGCGCCCAGCGACAGCAGGGACGCGCGGGCGCGCATGCGCAGTTCGCTGTGCTCGTCCTCGGCCGCGGCGACGATCATGCCGCGCACCGAGCCCCATGCGGACTCGATGAGGTCCTGCACTTCGTGGCGTTCGATGAGGTCCTTCTTCAGTCGTTCCACGCGCCTGCGGGTGTCGGGGTCGGACTGGAGCTCGGTGGCGAAGTCGGCGAGGAAGGTGTCGAGGGCGCCGCGTGCCGGGTGTTCGGGCATGTCGCGCATCTCGGCGGTGAAGCGCACCAGTTCCTTGTAGACGCGTTCGCCGACCTTGCGGTCGACGAAGCGCGGGGTCCAGCCGGGCGCGCCGCCCTGGACGGCGTTCATGACGGAGTCGCCGTGCTCGGTGAGCCAGTCGTGGGCGCGTACGCAGACGAGGTCGACCATCCGGCGGTGGCCGCCGTCGGCGACGATGCGTTCCAGCATCTTCCCTATGCCTGGGGCGATCTCCTGGGCGTCGGCGCGGCGGGTGATGGCTTCGCCGACGACGGCCTGGACGTCGGAGTCGCGCAGTACGGTCAGGGCGCCGCGCAGGGCGGCCGCGCCCTGTTCGGTGACGCGTTCGGCGTGTTCGGGGTCCTCGAGCCAGGTGCCGAGGCGGTGGGCGATGCCGACTTTGCGGAGCCGGGTGCGGACGACGGTCTCGGACAGGAAGTTCTCGCCGACGAAGTCGCCGAGGGTGCGGCCGAGGGCGTCCTTTTTGGTGGGGATGATGGCGGTGTGCGGGATGGGCAGGCCGAGCGGCCTGCGGAAGAGGGCGGTCACGGCGAACCAGTCGGCGAGCGCGCCGACCATGCCGGCCTCGGCGGCGGCGGCGACGTAGCCGCTCCAGGCGCCGGCGCCGGCGGATTCGGCCCATTTGGCGAGGCCGTACACGAGGGTGGCGGCCAGCAGCAGGCCGGTGGCGATCACCTTCATGCGGCGGACGCCGCGCCGCCTGCCCTCGTCGGCGGGGCTGTAGGAGAACGCCGGAGTCGCGTTCTGGCCCGTTCCGGTCACCGGAGTCCTCTCCATCCGTTGCCCTCGTTTCCCTTTTGCGTATTGCGCACGCCACACTCACCAGTTGGAACGAACAACGGGTTCCCGCCGTCCGACAGAGCAGACGGGCAGGTCCGGCGTTCTCCATGGGATCATGAGTGGGGGCGGATCGCGCCGGTTTCCGATACCCCCCTGCCCAGGAGTTGAGCACTGCGTGGCCAGAACGACCGGTTATGCCCTGCTCGCCGCACTCGCCGCCCTGGTGGTGGTCGTTTCGACGGCGATTTTCGTCATCGTCGGCCGTGTGGACGTCTCGGCGCGTACGGGGCGTCCGTCCCTGGCGGCCGGGGGCGCGGGGACCGCCGCGCCTGCGGCCGCGGGTTCGTGGGTCGGTACGTGGTCCGCGGCTCCGGCCGACGGGGAGCCGGGTACGGCGGACGGATACCCCGGATGGTCGATCCGCAACGTGGTGCGCACCAGCGTCGGCGGTGTCTCGGTGCGGGTGCACCTGTCCAATGCGTTCGGTGCCGCGCCGCTGGTGTTCGCGCACGCGAGTGTGGCGCGGTCCGCCGGGGGCGGGGCGGCGGCGGTCCGGGGCACGATGCGGGCGCTGACGTTCGCCGGGCAGGAGTCGGTGACGGTCCCGGTGGGCGGGGGTGTTGTCAGCGACCCGGTGCAACTGGCGGTGCCGGAGCGGGCCGATCTGCTGGTCACGACGTATGCGGCGCTGCCGTCGGGGCCGGTGACGTTCCATCCGGAGGCGCGGCAGATCTCGTTCATGGCGCGGGGGGAGCACACCGGGCAGGTCTCGGGCCGGTCGTTCAGGACGCCGAGCCCGTACTGGCGGTATGTCAGCGCGGTGGACGTCCTCAACGCGCGGGCGGCGGGTTCGGTGGTGTTCCTCGGCGATTCCATCACGGACGGGTTCGCCTCTTCGGTCGGCGCGAACCACCGCTGGCCCGACTACCTGGCGGACCGTCTGTCGGATGCGGCGGATCCGCGGCTGCGGCTGGGTGTCCTCAATGAGGGCATCAGCGGCAACCGGGTGCTGCGCGACGGCTTCGCCGGGTCGGGGCAGGGCGCGTTGCGCCGGCTGGAGCGTGACGCGCTGTCCCAGACGGGGGTGCGCACGATGGTGGTGGAGCTGGGCATCAACGACATCATCCGGCCGCCGCAGCAGGGCAGCGCGGACGCCGTGGTCGCCGGGCTGCGGGAGATCGTGGCGCGCGGTCACGCGCGCGGGATCCGGGTGATCGGCGGGACGCTGCTGCCCTTCGAGGGCCACGGGATGTACGGTCCGGCGACGGAGGCCGTGCGGGAGCGGGTCAACGCGGCGATCCGGGCGGGCACGGTGTACGACGCGGTGATCGACTTCGACAAGGCGCTGCGTGACCCGTACCGTCCGACGAGGATGCTGCCCGGCTACGACTCCGGTGATCATCTGCACCCCGGCGACGCGGGCTACCGCCGGATGGCCGAGGCCGTCCGGCCGGCGCTGCTGCGGGGTTCCGCCGCCACGAAGGTGTGACGGGGGGAGGCCCGGGGGCGGGGCGGGGTGTGCACGGACTTCACGAGCAATTCAAAGGACGGCGATGACGGATCTCGCGGGCGGTCTGCCCGGTTACGCCGAGCGTTTCACCGAGCCCGAGGGCTATCTGGACTTTGCCCGCTACGGGCCGCCTTCGCGGGATGTGCTGGCGGCGACGGCGGCGGCGCTGGCCGAGTCCGCCGAGGCGGATCACACCACCGTCAACGAGCTGATGCGGGCGGAGCCGCGGGCGCGGGCGGCGGCGGGCCGGCTGGCGGGTACGGACGCGGCGCATGTGGCGCTGCTGCCCAATGCCTCGACGGGGTTGTTCCACGCGGCGTTCGGTCTGGCGGGGGGCGCGGTCCTGGTGCCCGCGGCGGACTTCCCGGCGAACCACTATCCGTGGCGGCGCAGTGCGGCCCTGGGCCGTGCGGTGCCGCGCTGGCTGGATGCGGCGCCGACCGCGGACGCGGTGCGGGCGGCCCTGACGGACGAGGTGGTGGCGGTCTCGGTCAGTGCGGTGGACTTCCGTACGGGCTACCGCGCCGATCTGGCGGCGCTGCGCGAGGTGATCGGCGACCGGCTGCTGATCGTCGACGCCATGCAGGCGTTCGGTGTCGCGGAGCTGCCGTGGCAGGCGGCGGACGTCGTGGTCGCGGGCGGCCAGAAGTGGCTGCGGGCGAGCTGGGCGACGGGTTTCGCCGCGTTGTCGGACCGGGCCCTGGAGCGGCTGGAGCCGACGCTCTCGGGCTGGACGGGCGTGACGGACGTCGCGGTCTTCGACGATGTGGAGCATCCGCCGGCGCCCGACGCGCTGCGTTGGAGCATCACCAATCTGAGCCCGGTGACGGCGGCGGCCTTCGCGGTGGCGCTGGAGCTGGTGGAGTCGTCGGGGGTCGCCGCGATCGAGGCGCATGTGGCGCGGCGGGTGGACGAGCTGATCGAGGTGGTGCGCGCGGCGGGCGGCGAGGTGCTGTCGCCGGTGGCGCGGGAGGAGCGGGCGGGCATCGTGTCGTTCGCGGTGCCCGGCACCGATCCGGAGCGGATCGCGAAGGCGCTGCACGAGCAGGGGGTCACGCCGTCGGTGCGGACGGACTCGGTGCGGTTCTCGGCGCACGCGTCGACCACGTCGGGCGCGGTGGAGCGGGTGCGGGCGGCGCTGGGTTCGCTGCGCTGATCCCCCTGGGCTCCCCCTGGGCGGTTGCCGGCGGCGTCACACGGGGGCGCCGCCGGTGGCGTACATGCGGGCGATGACGTCCTCGATGGCGGGTTCGCGCACCGACAGGTCGACGACGCCGTGCCGGGCGGCGAGTTCGGCGACGAGGGGTGCCGCGCTGGCGGTGGCGGGGAAGGCGATCCACTGGCGGGGGCCGTCGACGCGGGCGCAGCGGGCGCCGGGGAGTTCCACGGGCGGCAGTTCGTGTGCGAAGTCGACGACAAGGGTGCGTTCGCTCTCGCCGATGGCGTGCAGTCCGGCGAGGCCGCCGTCGTACATCAGGCGGCCGTGGTCGATGACCATGACGCGGCGGCACAACTGCTCGATGTCGGTGAGGTCGTGGGTGGTGAGCAGGACGGTGGTGCCCTGCTCGGTGTTGACGTCGCGGAGGAACGCGCGGACCTTGGCCTTGCTGACGACGTCGAGGCCGATGGTGGGTTCGTCGAGGTAGAGCACTTCGGGGTCGTGCAGCAGGGCGGCCGCGATGTCGCCGCGCATGCGCTGGCCGAGGGAGAGCTGCCGCACCGGTACGTCCAGCAGCGGGGCGAGGTCGAGCAGTTCGACGCAGCGGCCGAGGTTGCGGCGGTAGCGCGCTGCCTCGATGCGGTACATACGGCGGACCAGTTCGTAGGAGTCGCGCAGGGGCAGGTCCCACCACAAGGTGGTGCGCTGGCCGAAGACGACGCCGATGCGGCGGGCCAGGCGGGCGCGTTCGCGGGAGGGGTCGATGCCGGCGACGCGCAGTCGGCCGGCGCTGGGGGTGAGGATGCCGGTGAGCATTTTGATGGTGGTGGACTTCCCGGCGCCGTTGGGGCCGATGTAGCCGATCATCTCGCCGGCGGGGACGCGGAAGGTGAGGCCGTCGACGGCGCGTACCTGCCGGCGTTCGCGGCGCATCAGGCCGGTCTTGCGGCGGACGTCGAAGACCTTCTCGACCTGGTCGAGTTCGATGACGGGGGTGGTCATGGCGGTATCAGCTCCCGGTGCTCCGGTACGAACGCAGGGCGGTCCGCCACAGGGCGCCGGCGAGCGCGCAGCACGCGGCGGCGACCAGGGGCGGGGCGAAGTCGACCCAGCCGGGCAGGTCGAGGGGGTCCTGGCGGCCGAGGACGCGCAGGGCGGGCAGCCAGTTGACGAAGGCGAGCGGCACGACGAAGGTGACGCCGCGCACGAGGTCCTTGGCGAAGACGGAGGGCGGGTACTGGAGCACGGTGTTGCCGCCGTAGGTGAAGGCGTTCTGCACCTCGGAGGCGTCGCCGGCCCAGAACTGGAAGGCGGCGCCCGCGATGAAGACCGCGGCGAAGATGGCGGCGCCGCTGAGCACGCTGACGGGCAGCAGGACGATCGTCAGCGGGGTCCACGCGATGTCGAGCCGGGCCAGCGCCCAGCCGAGCACGAGCAGCCCCTGGACGACGCGGCCGATGCGGCGCAGCGCGAACCGGTCGGCGGCGACCTGGGCCAGGACGGGCACGGGCCGTACCAGCAGGGTGTCCAGCGTGCCGTCGCGGATGCGGCTGCCGAGCCGTTCCATGCTGCCCATGGCCAGGTCGGCCAGGCCGAGGGAGGTGCCGGCGGTGCCGTAGAGCAGGGCGATTTCGGGGAGGCTCCAGCCGCCGAGGCTGTCCACTTGCGAGAACATCAGCAGGATGACGACGAAGTCCAGTGCGGTGGCGGCGAAGTTGCCGAGCGCGGTCATCACGAAGGACGCGCGGTAGGCCATGGTGGAGCGGATCCACATCCCCACGACGAGTCCGTAGGTGCGCAGTGCCTCAGCCACCTTGGACCACCACCTTGCGGGTCGCGGCGGACTGCAGGAGCCGGCCGGCGCCGAGCAGGGCCACCGCCCAGCCGGCCTGGAAGGCCAGGCTGCCGGCGAGTGCCGTGCCGGTGCTGCGGCCGAGCAGGATGTCGGCGGGGACCTGGAGGAGCGAGGAGAAGGGCAGCGCGCGGGCGACGGCGCCCAGGGCCGCGGGGAAGGCGTTGAGCGGCAGCAGCATGCCGGAGAAGAACATCGTGGCGAGCGAGGCGACGGTGACCACGCCGCTGCCGTCGAGCAGCCAGAAGGCGCTGAGGACCACCAGGTAGCGCAGGGCGAAGCTGACGACGGCCCCGAGGAGCACCGACAGCAGGAAGAACGCCCAGGTGAGGGGTGAGGTGGGCAGGGCGAGGCGGAAGGCGAGGGCGCCGCAGGCCATCGGTACCACGCCGCGGGCGAGCAGTTGGTGGGCGGCCCGGCCGAGGTCGGCGGCGAGCCACCAGGCCTGCAGGTCGGCGGGGCGGGACAGGTCGACGGCGACGTCGCCGCTGCGGATGCGGTCGATGAGTTCGTCCTGGAAGCCGCCGCCCAGCAGTGCGCAGGCGGCGATGAGTGCCTGGCCGGTCCAGACGTACGTCAACGCCATGGACTGGTCGTACCCCCCGAGGTGGGGTCGTTCGTCCCAGAGGGCGATGTAGGTGTAGGCGATGACGAAGCCGTAGACCGTGTTGGTGAAGATCCCGGCCACGGTCGCCGTCCGGTAGGTGGCGTGCCGGCGGAAGCCGCTCGCCGCCACGGCGGCGTACAGGCGCATCCTGCTCCCGACCTTCCCGTTCGTGCCGTTCATGCTGTTCGTGCTGTTCTTGCCGGGCCCGGTCCGTGCCGTCCGGAGCGGGCGCAAGCGCACGACGCTACCGGCCGCCGTCACGCGCTGCCACGGGTTTTTCACTCCGTGGTGGGGTCCGCGGTGTGCTCCAGAGCTGTCACAGCCCTGTCACGGACGCGCGCCATTGCACCGTTTTGTCCCGAAGGTGCGTGAGTGTCCGCCGGGTCGTACGGCACGATTGACCCAAGATGTTCCGCCGCGGCACAACCCTCGGCGGCCGCGGAGGAGTCAGTACAGACATGAGCAGCAGCAACGCTTCCCCCGGCGGCGGGGGAACCGCGCCGTCCGGAAAGAAGCCGAAGCGCACCGGAATCCGCAGACTGATCCCTGGCTGGAAGACGGTGGTCGGCACCTTCCTGCTGGTCGTGCTGGCCTGCGCCGGGGCCTTCGTCATCGGGTACCAGCTGGTGGAGATCCCCAAGGCCAACGCGGGGGCGGTCGCCCAGAGCAACGTGTACCTGTACTCCGACGGCAGCCAGCTGGCACGCGACGGCCAGGTCAACCGGGAGAACGTCGACCTCGGCCAGATCGCCAAAACCGCCCAGTACGCCACGCTCGCCGCGGAGGACCGCAACTTCTACAACGAGTCCGCGGTCAGCCCCAAGGCGATGATCCGCGCGGCCTGGAACACGGTCACCGGCAAGGGCAAGCAGTCCGGTTCGACCATCACCCAGCAGTACGTGAAGAACTACTACCTGAACCAGGACCAGACGGCGGTCCGCAAGGCCAAGGAGTTCTTCATCGCGATCAAGCTCGACCGCGAGAAGAGCAAGAGCGAGATCCTCCAGGGCTACCTCAACACCAGCTACTACGGCCGCAACGCCTATGGCATCCAGGCCGCCGCCCAGGCCTACTTCGGCAAGGACGCCGACCAACTCGGCACGGCCGAGGGCGCCTACCTCGCCACGCTGCTCAACGCCCCCAGCGAGTACGACGTGATCGCCCACCCGGAGAACCGGACGCAGGCGCAGGCCCGCTGGAACTACGTCCTGGACGGCATGGTCAAGGAGGGCTGGCTGAGCGGGACCGAGCGCGCCTCGCTGAGGTTCCCGACCCCGCTGAAGGCCAAGCCCGCCACCAGCCTGTCCGGCCAGCGCGGCTACCTGGTCGAGGCGGTCAAGGACTACCTGGCCTCGGCGCACATCCTCGACGAGGAGACGCTGCGCTCCGGCGGCTACCGCATCACCACGAGCATCGACCGCAAGAAGGAGGACGCCTTCGTCAAGGCGGCCGAGGAGCAGCTCCTGGACAAGCTGGACCCCAAGGCGCACAAGACCGACCAGTACGTGCGGGCCGGCGGTGCCTCGATCGACCCGGCGACGGGGAAGGTCGTCGCCATGTACGGCGGCATCGACTACACCAAGCAGTTCGTCAACAACGCGACGCGCCGCGACTACCAGGTCGGCTCCACCTTCAAGCCGTTCATCTTCGCCTCGGCCGTCCAGAACGACTCGACCACGCAGGGCGGCCGGCGCATCACGCCGTACACGACCTACGACGGCACCAACAAGCGCGAGGTCGTCGGCCCCAACGGCCGCACCGGCTACGCCCCGGCCAACGAGGACGACGTCTCCTACGGGCCGATCACCGTCACCCGCGCCATGGACAAGTCCGTCAACGCCGTCTACGCCCAGATGGCGCAGGACGTCGGCGCGGACGACGTCAACAGCACGGTGCGGGCGCTCGGTGTCCCCGAGCAGGTCAAGCTGGTCAGCACCCCGGCGATGGCGCTCGGCACCATGGAGGCCAGCCCGCTGGACATGGCCCAGGCCTACGCCACGCTCGCCAACCACGGCCGGTACATCCCGTACACCATGGTGGTGAAGGTCACCAAGAACGGCGAGGACCTGAGGCTGCCCGAGCGGGCGCCGCGGCAGGCGGTCAGCCGGGAGGCGGCCGACACCACGACCTCGATCCTGCGCTCGGTGGTGCAGGGCGGCACCGCCACCGCCGCCCAGGCCTCCGGCCGCCCCGCCGCGGGCAAGACCGGCACGGCGGAGGAGGACAAGGCCGCCTGGTTCGCCGGGTACACCCCGAACCTGGCCACCGTGGTCGCCGTGATGGGGCAGGACTCGCAGACCGGCGCCCAGAAGCAGCTGTACGGCACCACCGGCCTGGACCGGGTCAACGGCGGCGGCTTCCCGACGCAGATCTGGGCGCAGTACACCGCGGGCGCGCTGAAGGGCACCCCGGTGGAGGGCTTCCACCTGCGGCTGGAGCCCGGCGCCTCGGAGCCCCCGGCCACCTCGGCCCCGCCGGCCAGCTCCGCCCCGCCGTCCTCCTCGGAGCCCCCGCAGACCCCGTCCGAGCCGCCGGCCACGACCAGTGGGCCGCCGACCTCGTCGGAGCCGCCGCAGTCCCCGTCCGAGCCGCCGGCCAGCAGCTCCCCGCCGCCGAGCGAGGGCGGCCCCGGAGGCGCCGAGCTGCCGATCGGCGGCCCGGTCGGGGGGGACGACGGAGGCGGCGGGGGCGGCTTCCAGTAGCTCAGTGACCGGAGGTCGCCTTCAGCCCGACGACGGCCACCAGCAGCAGGCAGATGAAGAAGACCCGGGCGGCGGTCGCCGGCTCACCGAGCACCACGATGCCGAGCACCGCCGCCCCGGCCGCCCCGATCCCGACCCACACCCCGTAGGCGGTGCCGATCGGCAGCGTCCTCGCCGCGTACGACAGCAGCAGCATGCTGGCGACGATGCCGAACCCGGTGCCCAGGCTCGGCCACAGCCGGGTGAAACCGTCGGTGTACTTCATGCCGACCGACCAGCCGACCTCCAGCAGGCCGGCCAGACACAGCAGGACCCATGCCACGACGAGCACCTCCGTGATCATTGAAGACTCAGGCGGTGCGTCGTCTTTGCATGGGCCCTGGTACGGCGCGTCTCGTCAGGGGGATGAGAGCGACGATAGCAAATCAGAGGTAAAGACCGGTGGAGTCCTCCGAGCCCTGGAGCCGCTCGGCGGCCACCGCGTGCAGGTCCCGCTCCCGCATCAGCACGTAGGCCGTGCCCCGCACCTCGACCTCGGCGCGGTCGTCCGGGTCGAAGAGCACCCGGTCCCCGACCTCCACGGTGCGCACGCTCTGGCCGACGGCGACCACCTCGGCCCAGGCCAGCCGCTTCCCGACGGCCGCCGTGGCGGGGATCAGGATGCCGCCGCCGGAGCGGCGCTCCCCCTCGGGGGTGTCGGAACGGACCAGCACACGGTCGTGGAGCATGCGGATCGGAAGCTTGTCATGCGATGGCGAACTCACAGGTACGACGTTACCGGCGTCGTCTGCGCAGCGAGAGGCCGGCCACCACAGTGACCAGTGCCACGGCCGCCACCGCGACCGGCACGATGCGCTCCACGCGCGGCGCGCCCTCCTCGGTGACGAAGTGCCCCCGGATCTCCGTCACGCCCCGGTTGACCGCCACGTACGCCCGTCCGGCGGTGCGGTCCACGGCCGACGCGACCTTCGCCTTCGTGTCGGCGGCGATCGTCGCCGGGTGCACCCGCACGGCGATCTCGTCCAGGGTGGCGGCCAGCTCCCGCCGCTTCAGGGCGATGTCCGCCTCGATCTGAGCCGGGCTCCTGCCATCCGACACCGTGCAGCCTCCATCGTTGTCTCGACCGGTACCGTGCAGACAGTCTGTCAGTCCGCTCGTGCCGGCGCCCGTCGGCACCCCGAACCGGAGAACTGCACCCATGAGCGAGCGCCTCCAGCCCGGCGACACCGCACCCGCCTTCACCCTGCCCGACGCCGACGGCAACGAGGTCTCCCTCGCCGAGCACGCCGGCCGCAAGGTCATCGTCTACTTCTACCCCGCCGCGCTCACCCCGGGATGCACCAAGCAGGCCTGTGACTTCACCGACAACCTCGACGTCCTCGCGGGCGCCGGCTACGACGTCATCGGCGTCTCGCCCGACAAGCCCGAGAAGCTCGCGAAGTTCCGCGAGAAGGAGTCGCTGAAGGTGACCCTGGTGGCCGACCCCGACAAGTCGGTCCTGACCGCGTACGGCGCCTTCGGCGAGAAGAAGCTGTACGGCAAGGTGGTGACCGGCGTGATCCGCTCCACCGTCGTCGTCGACGAGCACGGCAAGGTCGAGCACGCCTGGTACAACGTCAAGGCCACCGGGCACGTGGCCAAGCTCATCCGCGACCTGGGCGTCTGACGCCCCCTCGGGCCGCCGCGGCGCCACCGGCTCAGGCCCGGGTGTGCGAGCCGGTCAGTGCCGCGTAGACCACGACGTTGGCCGAGTAGCTCTGGGTCGCGCGGTCGAAGGTGCCGCCGCAGGTGATCAGCCGCAGCTCGGGGCGGACGCCCGAGCCGTACACCCGCTCCGGGCGGAAGCCCTCCTTCGGGACGATCTCCACGCCCTCGACGGTGAACTCCGCGACCGAGCCGTCCGAGCGGTTGACCTCCACCAGGGTGCCGGGCGTGACGGTGCTGAGGTTGTAGAACACCGCGGCCCGGGTGCGGGTGTCCACATGGCCGACGACGAGCGCCGCGCCCGCGTCGCCGGGCGCCGGGCCCGCGCCGAACCAGCCCGCCACCCCGGGCGAGGTGAACGGCGGCGGGTCGACGGCCCCGTCGGCGGTGAGCCCGCGCACCACGAGCGGGGCGTCGATGCCGGCCGAGGGGATGCGGATGCTGAGCGGCCGGGCGTGGTGGAGCGGGGTGTGCGCGGCGTAGACCGGGGTGGGGCGCCCGTCCGCCCCGGGCGCGGACGTGGCGGTGACCCCCGGGGCGCCCATGGCGTCCCCGGGGGCCGGGTGGACGTAGCCCTTCAGCCACGCCGCGAAGAGCACGACCGCGGCCGTGGCGGCCGCGACGGTCCGTCCCTGCACCGCTCAGTCCCGGCTGCGGCGCCGGTGCATCACCAGGCCGGCCGCCCCCGCCACGGCCAGCACACCCGCGGCCACGGTGCCCGGCACCCCGGCCGGCTGCGGGGCGGAGGCCGCGTGCCGTGCCACGCCGGCGGCCATGGCACCGCCACCCGCGGGGACCGGTGCGGACGGGAAGCCGCCGTCCCCGGTGCCCTCGCCGACCTCGATCTGGCCCTCGTGCGACTGGCCGTTGCACTCGATGGAGACCTTGTACGAGCCGGACGCCAGCCCGGAGCGCACCACCGCGGAGGCGTACATGCCGCCGTCCGAGGCCGGGGCGAGCCGTACGGGAGCGACGAAGGCGGAGGAGCTGACGGTGCCCGACTGGGCGCGGTCGCACTCCTGGGTGCGGACGTCGACGTCGCCGCCCGGGCCGACGGAACCGGGGTTGACGGTCACACCGCCCCCGCCGACGACACCGCCGCCGCCGACGACGACACCTCCTCCCCCGCCCCCGCCCCCGCCCCCGCCGCCTCCGCCGCCCCCGCCTCCGCCGCGGCCGCCTTCACCACCGTCGTCGTCACGTCCGCCGTTGTCGCGGCCGTTGTCGTCCCGGTTGCCGTTGTCCCGGTTGTTGTCGCGGCCCCCGTTGTCCCGGCTGTTGTCGCGGCCGTTGTCGTCCCGGCCCCCGTTGTCGCGTCCGCCGTCGCCCCGGTCGCCGTTGTCGCGTCCGCCGTCCTGCCTGCCGAAGTCCTGGCGGTCGCCGCCCTGGGCTCCGCCGCCCCCGCCGGCCGCGCGCTCCCACAGCCGGCTGGTGGCGTCCCCGCTCCCGGCCGGGCCGTCGTCCGCGACGGCGACGGGACCGCAGACGGCGATCACCGCCACCGCCGCGGCGGCGCACAGGGGAATGCGGGCGGCGTCCCTGACAGAGCCCATGATGAAAACCTCCACTCACCCGGGCTCACGTTGTCGGATCGGTCGGCCCCGGTACTTCGAAGGTCTCTTTTCTGACGGGCCGCCGCATGCGGGGCTGCTCCGGTCGGGTCAGACGAGGTCCACCAGATCGGCGATGGACTCCACCACACGCGAGGGCCGGTAGGGGAAGCGGTCGATGTCGGCGGGCCGCGTCAGCCCGGTGAGGACCAGGAAGGTCTCCATACCCGCCTCGAGGCCCGCCAGCACGTCGGTGTCCATCCGGTCGCCGATCATCGCGCTGGTCTCGGAGTGCGCCTGGATGGCGTTGAGCCCGGCGCGCATCATCAGCGGATTGGGCTTGCCGACGAAGTACGGGTCCTTGCCGGTGGCCTTGGTGATCAGGGCGGCGACCGAACCGGTGGCGGGCAGCGCGCCCTCGGCCGAGGGGCCGGTCTCGTCGGGGTTGGTGGCGATGAACCGGGAGCCGTTGTTGATCAGCCGGATGGCCTTGGTCAGCGCCTCGAAGCTGTAGGTGCGGGTCTCGCCCAGCACCACGTAGTCCGGCTCGACGTCGGTCAGCACGTAGCCGATGTCGTGCAGCGCGGTGGTCAGGCCCGCCTCGCCGATGACGTACGCGGTGCCGCCGGGCCGCTGCTCGTCCAGGAAGCGGGCGGTGGCCAGCGCGGAGGTCCAGATGTTCTCCACCGGGACGTGCAGGCCCATGCGGGTCAGCCGCGCGTGCAGGTCGCGCTGGGTGTAGATGGAGTTGTTGGTGAGGACCAGGAACGGCTTCCCCGACTCCTTGAGGCGCTTGAGGAACGCGTCGGCGCCGGGGATCGGGGTGCCCTCGTGGATCAGGACTCCGTCCATGTCGGTGAGCCAGGACTCGATCGGCTTGCGTTCTGCCATGGGACGGACTCCTGCGGTGCGGCGGGGTGCTGAGGTGAGGGGGCGCCGGCACGTCGTCGTGCCGGCGCCCCCAGCCTAGTCAGGCGGTGGAGACCTTGACCCCGTCGATGACCCAGTACCAGTTGTTGGCCCCGGTGTAGCGGAAGCGGAAGCTCACGCTGGAGGCGTCCGCCGGGACGGCGACCGTCACGGACTGGGGCTGCGAGACCACGTCGGAGGTGTAGCTCTTGACGGCGGTGGGGGTGCCGCCGTTGAAGGAGGCCAGGATCTGCGCGGTCTGGGCGCCCTCCTGGCGGTAGAAGGTGGTGAAGGACAGCGTGACGCTGCTCCTGCCGGTCACGGCGTACGCGGGGGTGACCAGCGTGGAGTCGTAGCCGCCCGAGTGGGACGTGTCGTCCCACTCGTCGGAGTCGGCGACGGCGAACACCCCGCGGGAGCGGACGTTGAGCTCGCGCCACTGGTCGCGCTGCGAGCGGGACCAGAACTCGTCGGTGGCGAAGGACCAGCCCCGCCACTCGGTGACACCGCCGGTGCCCATCGCGTTGTTCACCACCGACCAGCCGCTGGGGGGCGGTGTGCGTGAAGCCCAGGACGGAGGCCGGGATGCCGGTCTCGTCGACCCGGCCGCCCAGCGCGGGCAGCAGCGCGTCGAAGGGGTCGGTGGAGCGCTCCTGCACGGGCTTGCCGTCCAGGCCCCACGCGGGGTCGGGGACGATGCCCAACTGCTGGAAGACGGTGGCCGCGACGTCCACGAGCCGGGTGTCGGCGGGCCGCGCGCCCGCGGCGATCCCCGGCCCCTGCGCCAGGACGAAGGTGCGCCGCTCCTCGACGGTGCTGCCGCCGTGGCCGCCCGCGTCGAGGTGCCCGTGGTCGGTGGCGACGATGACGGTCCAGCGCTCGGAGGCGTACGTGGGGCGGGCCTTGACCGCCGCCAGCAGCCGGCCGACGTAGCCGTCCTGGACGTCGATGGCGTCCAGGTACGTGCTGCTCGCGGCGCCCACCGCGTGCGCGACGACATCGGTGTTGCCGAAGTAGACGAAGGCGACGTCCGGGTTCTGGTCGCGCAGCACGCGCTCGGCGTCGTCGGCGATGTGGGCGTCGTGGAGCGGGTAGCCCTCGGCGTCGCCGTCGTAGACGTTCTTGCCGTCGGCGCCCGCGGTGACGGTGCCCTCGGTGTCCAGCGGCTTCCAGTCGACGGCCGCGTACGTGGACAACTGCGGCCGCACCTGGGCGAGGCGGGCCAGGAAGCCGGGGTAGCGGGTGTAGTTCTTGCCGGCGAAGGTGTTGTCCCTCACCCCGTGCTTGTCGGGCCACACACCGGTGGAGACGGTGGACCAGCCGGGGCCGGAGGACGTGGCGGCCATCGGGGAGGCGTAGAGCAGGCTGAGCCCGTAGGTCCCGTTCGCCATCAGGGACTTCAGGTGCGGCGCCTTGGCGGCGTCGATCCGGTCGTGGCGCAGTCCGTCCATGCCGATGACCAGCACCTTGTCGGAGCTGGTGCCGTTCGGGAGGGTGGGGGCGGCCGCGCGGGCGAGCCCGGCGAGCGGGCCGCCGGCGGCGACCAGGGCGGCGCCTGCGGCGGAGGCGGTGAGCACGGTGCGACGGGACATGCCGTTCGGCATGACGGTCCTCCAGACGAAGGGTCGTGCACGTCGGATGCGGACAGCCGAACGCCCCTGGCGGGGCAGGGGCGTCCGGGTCGTGCTGTGCGTGCTGTGCGTGGTGCCGGGGGGTGCCGCGGTCGGTCAGCTGCCGGTCGCGTCCTGCCAGGCCTTGACGTAGGTGTCGAGGTTGGTGTCGATGTCGGCCCAGTCCGGCTGGAAGACCTCGACGCCCTGGAGGATCCCGGCCAGCGCCTTGGCGTTGGCGTCGTCGGCCTTCACGTCGGAGCGCGCGGCGAAGCCGCCGCCGATGGAGCTGACCTGCTTCTGGGCCTCCTCGCCGAGCATGAAGTCCAGCAGCTTCTTGCCGTTCTCCGAGTGCGGGGCGCCCTTGACCAGGCCGCCGGCGTACGGCAGCGCGAAGGTGGTGGGCTTGCCGCCCTGGGCGGCCGGGAACCAGATGCCCAGGTTCGGCATCGACTTGGCCTGGGCGAAGTTCATCTGGACGTCGCCGTTGGCGACCAGGATCTCGCCCTTGTCGACCTTCGGCGCCAGCTTGCCGGTGGAGGAGGACGGGCCGACGTTGTTGGCCTGGAGCTTCTTGAGGTAGTCCATGGCCTGGTCCTTGCCGCCGAAGTCGTGCATCGCCTTGATGACGACCGCGGTGCCGTCGCCGGCGACGCCCGGCGTGGAGTACTGGAGCTTGTTCTTGTACGTGGCGTCCAGCAGCTCGTCCCAGGTGGTGGGGGCGGTCTTCAGCTGCTGCTTGTTGTAGACGAAGCCGAAGTAGTTGTTGACGACCGAGGTCCATGTGCCGTCCGTGGACTTGTCCGGGGCGGCGACCGTGTCGGCGCCCTTCGGGGTGTACTTCTCCAGGAGGCCCTTGGCGTCGGCCTGCTGGATGAAGGGCGGGAGGGTGACCAGGACGTCGGCCTGGGTGTTGGACTTCTCGCGGACGGCGCGCTGCATGACCTCGCCGGAACCGCCCTCGACGTAGCGGACCTTGATGCCGGTCTGCTTCTCGAAGTCCTTGAAGATCTGGTCGTACCAGCCGTCGCCGTTCTCGCCCTTGAGGCCGTCGGCGCTGTAGACGGTGACCTCCTTGGCGTCGGAGGCGGAGGAGTCGCCGCCGCAGGCGGTGAGGGCGCCGCCGAGGACGAGGGAGGAGGCGAGGACGGCGATCGGGGCGCGCAGGGCGCGACGGGGGACGCGGGTGACGCGGGGGACGGAGGACATGGCGGGACTGATCTCCTTGAGGGTCATCGGTAGGAGGCTTTGGTGCGGATGCGGGAGAGAGCGAGCAGGACGAGCAGCGTCGTGCCCATGAGGACCACCGCGAGGGCGGAGCCGGTGAACGGCGAGCCGCGGTCGGTGGCGCTGAAGACGAGGACCGGCAGGGGCAGCCAGTCGGGCGGGTAGAGCATCATCGTGGCGCTCAACTCGCCCATGGACAGGGCGAAGCAGAGCCCGGCCGCCGCCCCCAGGGAGGGCAGCAGCAGCGGCAGGCGGACCCGCCACAGCACGTACCAGGGGCGGGCGCCGAGGCTGGCCGCGGCCTGTTCGTAGGCGGGGTCGAGACGGCCGAGGGCCGCCGTCACCGACTGGTGGGCGAAGGCCGTCACCAGGACGGTGTGGGCCAGGATCACGATCGTCCGGGTGCCGTTGAGCAGCACGGGCGGCTTGCTGAAGGCGACCAGCAGCGCGAGTCCGGCGACCACCGAAGGCACCGCGACCGGCAGCATGAACAGCAGGTCCATCACCCGCCGGGCCCGGCGGCCCAGCGCGTGCGCGGACAGCGCGGCCCAGGTGCCCGCGGTCAGCGCCAGGACGCTCGCGGCGGCCGCGGTGGCCAGACTGGTCGTCAGGGCCTGCAGCGACTCGCCGCGCACGGCGGCGTCGTAGTGGTCCAGGGTCGGGCCGGACGGCAGCGCGCCGCTCCAGTGGCCCGCGAAGGACGCGGCCACCAGCACCAGCAGCGGCAGCGCGAACAGCGGCAGGAAGAGCAGGGCGAACAGCGCCCACGCGGCCCAGCGGCCGCCGCGGCTATGCACCAGCACGTCGGCTCACCGCCCGGTAGATGCCGTACAGCGCCAGCGAGACGGCGACGTTGACGGTGGCGACGACACAGGCCGCCGGGTAGTCGGACTCCAGGATCGCCTTGGTGTAGACGAGCATCGGCAGCGTGGTGACGCCCTTGGCGCCGGTGAAGAGCACGATGCCGAACTCGTTCAGGCACATCACCAGGACCAGGCTCCCGCCGGCCGCCAGCGCCGGCAGCGCGTCGGGGAGGATCACCTGCCGCACGATGCGCGGGGCGCGGGCGCCCAGCGAGGAGGCGGCCTCGATCTGCGCGGGGTCCAGCTGCCCGAAGGCGGCCAGCAGGGGGCGCATCACGAAGGGCGTGAAGTACGTGACCTCCGCGAGGATCACGCCCCACGGTGTGGTCAGGAAGGCGAACGGCCCCTCGGCGGCGCCGGTGGCGTCCGTCCACAGCCCGTTGGCCATGCCCGCCGACCCGTACACGAAGACCAGCGCCAGCGTGATCAGGAAGGACGGGAAGGACAGGAAGACGTCGACGAAGCGGGCGACCGCGCGGGCGCCGGGGAACGGCACGAAGGCGATCACCAGGGCGAGGACGAAGCCCAGCAGCAGGCAGCCGGCCGTCGAGGCGGCCGCGATCCACACGGTGTTGCCCAGCGCCCGCCGGAAGACCTCGGAGCCGAAGACGTCGCCGTACACGGCGAAGGAGTGCCCGCCGGTGTCGGGGGACACCGACTGCCACACCAGCAGCACCAGCGGGTACAGGAAGGCCGCCGCCAGTGCCGCGACGGGGACGCCCGCCCACAGCAGGCGGGGCGCCCAGGGGCGTGCCTCAGCCATCGCGGTCACCGCCCCCGGTGCCCGCGGGCAGCAGGACGGCGTCGTCGGGCGCGAAGTGCACGGTGACGGTGTCGCCGGGGGCGGGCGGGTCGCGCAGCTCGGTGACGTCGGCCATCAGCTGGTGGCCCGCGGTCTCCACCAGCAGGCGGTGGGTGGCGCCGCGCCACTGGATGCCGGTGACGGTGCCGGGCAGCGGGTTGGGCCCGTCGCCCAGGCCCACGGCGTGCGGGCGCACGCAGAGCGTGGCCTCGGCGCCGGGGGCCGCCTCGCCGGTGGGGGCGAGCAGGTCGTGCTCCGCGAAGCGGACCGCGCCGTCCTTGCCGACGGTGACCGGCAGCAGGTTGGCGTTGCCGACGAAGGACGCGGTGAACTCGGTGCGCGGGCGCCGGTACAGCTCCTGCGGGGTGCCGACGTCCCTCAGCCGGGCCCGGTCCATCACCGCGATGCGGTCGGCCAGGGTCAGCGCCTCGATCTGGTCGTGGGTGACGTACAGCATGGAGACGTCGGGCAGTTCGCGGTGCAGGCGCGCCAGTTCGGCCAGCATCCCCGAGCGCAGTTTCGCGTCGAGCGCGGACAGCGGCTCGTCGAGCAGCAGCACCCGGGGGCGTACGGCCAGGGCGCGGGCGATGGCGACGCGCTGCTGCTGGCCGCCGGACAGCTCGCGCGGGTAGCGCCGCGCGAACTCGCCGATGCCGGTCAGCTCCAGCGCCTCGGCCACCCGTTGGGCGGTCTCGGCGCGCGGCACTCCCTGCGCCCGCAGCCCGAAGCCGACGTTCTTGTCGACGCGCATGTGCGGGAAGAGGGCGTAGCTCTGCACGACCATGCCGATGCCGCGCTTGTACGGCGGCAGCTTCGTCACGTCGCGGCCGTCGATCCACACCCGCCCGCGGGCCGGGGTGACGAAGCCGGCGACGGCGCGCAGCGCGGTGGTCTTGCCCGAGCCGGAGGGGCCGAGCAGGGCCATCACCTCGCCGGGTTCCACGGTGAGGTCGAAGGAATCCAGGACGGTGGTGCGGCCGTAGGCCACCGTCACGTCCTCGAACCGTATGCCCATCTCAGACCTTCGCCAGCAGGGCGGGAAGCGCGGCGACGGAGTCCAGGACGTGGGTGGCGCCCGCCTCGCGCAGCGCCGCCTCGTCGTGGGCGCCGGTCAGCACGCCCGCCACGACGAGTGCGCCGGCGCGGACGCCGGAGAGCATGTCGTACGCCGTGTCGCCGGCCACCGCGATCTCGCGGACGGAGTCGGCGGCGCGGGTGCGCAGCAACGCGGTGAGCACCATGTCCGGGTAGGGGCGGCCGCGGCCGCCCGCGTCGGCCGGGCTCAGGGTGAGGTCGGCGATGTCCTGCCAGCCCAGGGCGGCCAGGATCGCGTCCTGGGTGGTGCGGGAGAAGCCGGTGGTCAGCACCACGGTGCGGCCCTGCTCGCGCAGGGCGGCGATGGCCTCGGCCGCGCCGGGCAGCGGCGCGCAGGCGCCCGAGTCCACGAGGTCCGCGTAGGCGAGCTCGAACTCGGTGTTGGCGCGCTGCGCCTGCTCCTCGGTGCCGAACAGGGCGCGGAAGACGGAGATCTTGGACTCGCCCATGGTGCGGCGGACGTAGTCCAGGTCGGGCTCGGCGCCCAGGCGTTCGGCGGCCCGGACGAAGGCCCGCTCGACCAGGCCGTCGTCGGCGACGGTGGTGCCGGCCATGTCGAGCACGACGAGCGTGGGGGAAGTGCTGTCGGTCATTGTCGTTACCAGCCGATCTCGTTGGCGGTGTCCTCGCCGATGGCGGGGGAGCAGGTCATGCCGCGGCCGCCGGGTCCGGTGACCAGCCACACGCCGTCGGCGACGTGCTGCCGGTGCACCACCAGGGACGGGTCGGTGCACTGCGCGTACACCCCGGCCCAGCGGCGGCGCACGCGCGGCAGGGGGCGGCCGAGCAGCGCTTCCGCGGCGGCGGTGAGGTGGTCGTAGGGGTCCTCGGTGACGTCGAAGGCGAAGGGCTCGTCGTACTCGTGGGTGTCGCCGATGGTCAGCCCGCCGTCGAGGCGCTGCACCATGAGCAGTTGCATGCGGTGCTCGGCGGCGACCGGCGGCTGGGGCTGCCCGGCGCGCAGGGCGTCGAGCGCGGTGCCGGCGTAGGCGGGGTAGTAGCGGAAGCTGTCGGCGTCGGCGACCGAGGTGGTCAGCGGCTCGTCCAGCGGGTCGGTCTGCGCCATCTGCAGGCGGACCCGGCGCACCGGCAGTCCGGGGCCCGCCAGTTCGCGGACGAGTCCGGTCAGGTGGGCGCCGGTGGCCAGCACGACGGTGTCGCCGTGGTGGGTGTCGCCGTGGTCGTCGCGGACGGTGCCGGGCGCGACGTCGCGGACCTCGCGGCCGGGCAGGAAGGTGTAGCGGCCGGTGGCGGCCAGGTGCGCGCGCAGCGCGGGGAGGGCGACGCGGGACTCGACGGCCGCGTCACGCTCGCACAGCAGGGCGCCGGTGAACTCGCCGCGCAGCGCCGGGTTGCGGTGCCGGACCTCGGCGGCGTCGAGCCACTTCAGCCCGCGCGCGGCGGCCTCGGGGGAGGCGAGGACCTGATCCGCGACGGCGCGCTCGGCCTCGGTGCGCACCACGGTCAGCGAGCCGTTGGCGCGGAAGCCGACGCCGGGTACCCGCTCGCCGATGCGCTGCCACAGCTCGCGGGCGCGCTGCGCCGTCTCCAGTTCGGCGCCGGAGGCCCGGCCACCGACCCAGACCAGGCCGAAGTTGCGGACGGAGGCGCCGCGGGCCTCGGTCTCCCGTTCCAGGTGGACGACTTCGTGTCCGCGGTCGACGGCGTGCCAGGCGTGAAGGGTGCCGAGTGCTCCGGCACCCACGATCAGGACTCTCATGCGGACCACAGTCGTGCGGCCGGCGGGCGCGGTCGGGTCCGGTTTCTGAACCGGTCGTGAACGGACCCGCAATCTTGGACTAGACCCGTTATCTTTTCGTGACTTTATAGGCCCTCTGGAGGAGGGTGCAAAGGGTTCTCCGTGTTACGTACGGGACAAATGGGTCGTGAAACTGAAGCGGTCCCCGCGGTACAGCGACCGGACCCGCTCCAGCGGCGCACCCTCGGTGTCCCGGCTGTGGCGGTGCAGCAGCAGCATGGGCAGCGCGGGAGGGGTGCCGATCAGCAGCGCCTCGCGCGGGGTCGCCAGCACCGTCTCGATCCGCTCGTCCGCGTCGCCGAACTCCACGCCCACCCGCTCGCGCAGATACGCGTAGAAGGAGGAGTCCGGGTCGAACTCCACGTCCAGCCGCGGCACGCGCTCCACCGCGACATAGGTGCTCTCCAGGCCCACCCGCTCCTCGTCGGCGAGCAGGACGCGCTCCATGTGCCACACCGTGCCGCCCGCGGCGATGCCCAGCTGCCCGGCCAGCACCTCGTCCGCCGCGATCCGGTCGAGCGCGGTCAGATTGCGGCCCGGCACCCGCCCCTGGCGGCGCACGCCCTCGGTGTAGCTGGCCAGCGACAGCGGCTGCTCCAGCTTCGGGCCGGCGACCACCGTCGCGCGGCCGCGGCGGCGCAGCCGCCCCTGGATCAGCAGCTCGCGCAGCGCCTGCCGCACGGTCTCCCGTGCCACGCCGAACCGGGCGGCGAGCTCCCGTTCCGTCGGCAGCGGCACCCCCTCGCCGAGCTCGCCGAGCAGCTCCTCCAAGCGCGTCTTGACGACGAAGTACTTGGGAAGCCGGCCGTGCTCGGGGATGCCGGCGCGGGCCGGCGCACCCGCCTGGGTGTCGTTCACACGGCGAATCCTCGCAGATCGGAGCGGGGCGGACGGCCGCCGGTACCGGGCGCGGAAGGCGGCAGGGGGCGCCGCGCCGGGCGGCGTTCACCGGCCGATCACCCACCGGGGGGCGGGAGTTCGCGGCCGGTGCGCCGGTCACCTCCGGCGGCCGACCCTCAGCACGACCCCGCCCGCCAGCAGCAGCGCACCGGCGCCGATGAGGAGCAGGGCGGGCCTCGGGTCCTGGGCGGGACCGGTGTCGGCCAGGCCGGGCGGGTGGGTGCGGGTGCGCGGCCCGGCGGAGGCGGCGGGGGTGTCCGGAAGCCGGCTGCCTGCGGTCTCCCGCGGGCCGGGGTCCCCCTCGTCGCCCTTGCCGGTGACCGCGCCGCCGGGGCGGCCGGGGGTGGTGCCCGGGCCCGCACCGCCGCCCGCGCCGGGGCTTGCGCCGGGGCCCGCGCCGGGACGTTCGGCCGGGTGTCCTCCGGGCCCCTCACCGGGGCGTACGCCGGGGTGTTCCCCGGCCCCCGGATGCCCGCCGCCCGCCCCAGGGGCCGTCCCGGTGCCGCCCGGCGCCGGGCCGCCGGCGGTCTCCCGGGGAGTGCCCGGGGCTGTCGGCGGCACGGCTCCGGAGCCGTCCCCCGGCGGCGCGACGGTGAAGCGGTACGGCGCCGACTCGCCGACCCAGTCGCCGTCCGCGCCGCGTCGCTGCACGACGGTGGCCGAGGCCTCGACCGGCCCCGGCGGCGCGTCCGGGGTGAAGCGCAGCCGCAGCGCGACACGTACCGTGCGGTGCGCGGGCAGGACCACGCCGGGGTCGTGCTCGCCCACCACCGCGATGTTCTCGTCGTTGCCGGTGTGCGCCACCGGCACCGGCCGCCAGCGCGCCCCGCCGGACCGGCCGGCCCCCTTCGCGCCGCCCGTCGCGGACGTGCGGTACTCCAGGCGCACCTGGCGTGCGGTCAGCTTGCGGTCGCGGTCGACGAGGACGATGACCGGGTGCACGTCGCGCCGGGCCCGCCCGGTGGTGTTCTCCAGCTCCACACGGAACTCCCGCGCCGCGGCGCCCGCCACGAAGGCCGGTGGGCCGTCCTTCAGCCGGGCCCGCACGGGGAAGGGTTCACCGGTCGCCTGGGCCGAGGCCAGCACGACCGAGGCCGCCGCCATGGCAAGAGCGCTGCGCCACCTCATGGGCAGCGAAGCTCCCACGTTCGTACGCTCATATGCGTGTACGACGCGGGGCGGTCCCCGGCGGCTACCCGTACGGGCGGTCAGCCGCCCGCCGTCTGGCCGAACAGCGGGGCCAGGGCCAGCAGCGCCGCGCCCCGGGCGACCGCGTGCGCGCCGTCCGGGACGAGGGAGACGGGGACGGTACGGCCCGCCGACCGCCGCGTGCGGGCGTCCATGGCGGCGCCGACCTCGCGCCGGAACAGCTCGGGCCGCGCCAGTACGGTGCGCCCGCCGAGGACGACGCGGTCGATGTCGAGCAGCGAGACCAGGTTCGCCGCGCCGAGCCCGAGCAGCCGGGCGGCCCCGGCGTGGTCGCCGCGGCCGACGGCGGCCAGGCAGAGCGCCTCCAGGCAGCCGCGGTTGCCGCAGGCGCACCGCGGCCCGTCGAGGGCGACCGCCTGGTGCCCGAACTCCCCGGCGCCGGTCCGGGCGCCGCGGTGCAGCGCGCCGCCGAGGACCAGGCCCGCGCCGAGCCCGCTGCCCAGGTGCAGGCAGCCGAAGGAGTCCCCGGCGCCGGTGCGGTCCGGCGGCGACAGCACCGACAGGGCGGCGGCGTTGGTGTCCTTGTCCAGGACGACGGGCAGCCCGAGGCGTTCGGCGAGCGCGTCGCGCAGCGGGTAGCCGTCCCAGGCGGGGAAGCCGGTGATGCGCAGCAGCGCGCCCGTGCCGTGGTCCAGCGGTCCGGGGGAGGCGACCCCGGCGCCGAGCGCCGCGCCGTCCGCGCCCGGGGTGTCCGCGACGGTGGCGTGCACCAGGCGGGCGACCGCCCGCAGCACCTCGTCGGCGGGCCGGCCGAGGTCGAGGGGGGCGGTGCGGGCGTCGGTGGTCTCTCCCGCCAGATCGGCCAGGAGCACGGTGACCTCGTCGCGGTCCAGGTGCACCCCGACCGCGTACCGGGCGCGCCGGGCCAGCCGGAGCAGGGTGCGCGGCTTGCCGCCGGTGGGGGCGCCGCGGCCGGCCTCGTCGACCAGCCCGTCCGCGCGCAGCCGCGCCACGATCTTGCTGACCGCCTGCGGGGTGAGGCCGGTGCGGTCGGCGAGCTCCAGCCGGCTGATCCCCGCGCCGTCGGCGACGGTCGCGGTGCGGAGCAGCCCGAGCACCAGCGCGGTGTTGTGGCTGCGCAGCACCGGCAGGTTGGCTCCGGCGGTTCCGTTGTTCACCTGCCCATTGTCGGGCACGCTTGCGCTTTCGCAACAGCGTTGCTTAAGTGGGGCGCATGGCTTCCGCACCCCTTCGCGTCGCACTGGTCGGCTACGGCCTGGCCGGCTCGGTCTTCCACGCCCCGCTGATCTCCGCCACCGACGGCCTCGCCCTCGACACCGTCGTCACCAGCGACCCCGAGCGCCAGGCGCAGGCCCGCGCCGCGTACCCGGACGTCCGCCTCGCCGCGTCCGCCGACGAGCTCTGGAAGCGCGCGGACGAGCTGGACCTGGTCGTCGTGGCCTCGCCGAACAAGACCCATGTCCCGCTCGCCACGGCCGCGCTGGAGGCCGGGCTGCCGGTCGTCGTCGACAAGCCGCTCGCGGCCACCGCCGCCGAGGGGGACGCGCTCGCCGCCCTCGCCGCCGACCGCGGACTGCTGCTGTCGGTGTTCCACAACCGCCGCTGGGACAACGACTTCCTCACCCTGCGCGGACTGCTGGAGCGCGGCGAACTCGGCGAGGTGTGGCGCTTCGAGTCCCGCTTCGAGCGGTGGCGGCCGAACCTCAAGGGCGGCTGGCGCGAGTCCGGCGACCCCGCCGAGGTCGGCGGTCTGCTCTACGACCTCGGCAGCCACCTGGTCGACCAGGCACTGACCCTCTTCGGCCCCGCCGAGAGCGTGTATGCCGAGCGGGACGTGCGCCGTGCCGGCGCCCAGGCCGACGACGACACCTTCGTCGCCCTCACCCACGCCGGCGGGGTCCGCTCCCACCTGTGGATGACCGCCACCACCGCCCAGCTCGGCCCGCGCTTCCGGGTGCTGGGCAGTACCGCCGGTTACGTCAAGCACGGCCTCGACCCGCAGGAGGCCGATCTGCGCGAGGGCGCCCGCCCCGCCCCCGGCGGCGTGTGGGGCACCGAGCCGGAGTCCGCGTGGGGCCTGCTGGGCGCCGGCGACGACGTCCGTCCCGAGCCGACGCTCCCCGGCGACTACCCCGCGTACTACGCGGCTGTCGCCGCCGCCCTGCGCGACGGCACGGAGCCGCCGGTCACGGCGGCCCAGGCCGCCGCGACGCTGGCGGTCCTGGAAGCGGCCGCCGTCTCGGCCCGCGAGGGCCGCACGGTGCGGCTCGCGCCCCGCGCCTGACGGGGGCGCCGGTGGGGCGGCGCCTGCACGCCGTCCGGGACGGCATGTGTACCGCCGCTCACCGGGGCCCGGGCCGCCACGAGGCCACCGGTGCTCGTGAGGGGGGAGCCCTCACTGACGGGCCCGCGGGCTGGACGCGCAGCGCCCGGGGGCGGCGCCTGTACCTGCGCGCGCGGTCGAGCAGTCGTTCCTCCCCGGGTTGCCGTCACAGCCGGGTGGTTCCGTCGGTGCTCCGATTGCCCGGCCCGCGGTGCACCCCTCACGGCCGCCGGCCGGGTGCGGACAGCGGACAGGTCGGCGGGTGGCGTTGTCGGCGGTGTGGTGCACTTGCGCGTCGTTCAGCGGTTGTTCGTCCCCGGCACGCCGCTGTGCGCGACGGCACCGGGCCGGAGGCCGCAGCGGCGCCGGCGCTGCCCTCGTGGCCGCCGGTCGGGCGGAAGCGGACGAGGGCGAGGGTCGCGCCGACCAGGGACGGCTCCGGGTTGCTGGTCGCTGTGGCGCGGGCGACCGTGATGCCGGGTGTGTCTTGGCCCGGGAGGGCTGCGGGGTGCGGGTCGCGTCCCGCGGTTGAGGCGGGCGTCCGCGAGCTGCGGTTGCTCGCTGCTGTGCGCGACGGCTCCGAGATGCCGATCGCCGCGGCGCAGGCCGCGGCGACGCCGGGGGCGCTGCCCTCGTGGCCGCCGGACCGTGGTGGCGCTGTCTGCGCACCGTCCGGGGGCGTCAAGCGAGCCCCGCGGTTGACGGCGGCCCGGTCGCCCGGCCTGCGGCGCGCTCCCCTCGCGGCCGCCGGCCGGGCGCTCCTCACCCTCGGGTGCCCGGACCGCGGGAGTGGTCCGGCGCGTCCGGGGGAGAACGATGGGCCGGCGGCGTTCCGCCCGGTTCGGGCAGGCGGGTGCGGAAGCGGACCAGGACGGCGCCGTCGGCGGTGTGGTGCACCTGCACGCCGTCCAGCGGTTCCTCGTCCCCGGCGCCCGCGAGCTGCCGGCACAGCCGGGTGGTCTCGGCGGAGGACGGCGGTTCCGGCGGCGCCCCGCCGTCGTGTGCGGACGGCTGGTCGTAACCGGTGTCGGTGACGCACACCGAGCAGTGCCCGTCCTCCACGCCGAGCGTGACGCGGAAACGGCGTGCCCGGCCGTGCGTGACGACATAGCCGCAGGCCACCAGTACGGCCTGGGCGATCCGGGCGCCGGCCGGGCCGCAGGAGAGGGTCTCCAGCGCGGCACGGCTCAGGCGTGCCGCGAGCGCGTCGCTGCCGGGTGTGCGGCGCAGCGAGCAGGTCCAGGAGACGTCGAGGGCGGATCTCTTCGGATCGGACAGGGACAGTCGTGAGGAGGCCGCGAGCTTGGCCATGGCCGGACCACGTCCTGTGGGCGTAGGAGGCTGCTCTGCCGGCGACCGGGGTCCCGGGCCGCCCTTTCCGCCAGGCTAGAACAGCCGATCTCGGCCCTGCCAGGGCGCGTTGGGGGCGCGGACGGGGCGCGCCTCAGGCCCCGGGACCCGTCGGTCCCGTCCCGTCCGGCCAGTCCGGCAGGATGGTGAAGTACTGGGTCAGCCGCGTCGTCCGCAGCGTCCGCAGGGTGAACCCGTCCCGGCACACCAGCCGTACGCGCCCCTGCTGCTGCTCCGCGCGGCGGCGCGCGCGCACCAGCGCGGACAGTCCGCTGCAGTCGATGAAGTCGACCGGCCGCAGGTCGACCACGATGTCGGGGCGGTCCGTCCCGGTGAGCAGGTCCAGCGCGGCGGAGACCCGCGGTGCGGTCAGCACGTCCACCTCGCCGTCGAGGGTGACCACCGTGCTGTCGCCCTCCGCGCGGCGGCGGACCGAGGCGATGGACGGGGTGCTCGTCAGGAGGGAGGTGTCGGACATGGGCACCACCCTAGGGCAGACGGACCGTCAGCTTCCCCCTTATGGCCAGGGCTTGACAATCGGCGACCGGGCGGGTCAGGGCGTGCCGTCCCGCAGCCGGTCGGTGTCGAAGCCGCCGGCCACCACGCGGGTCGCCAGCTCCGCCACGCGCATCCGGTGGCTGCGGGCGTACCGGCGCAGCGCGGCGAACGCCTCGTCGACGCCCACACCCCACCGCTCGGCGAGCAGCCCTTTGGCCTGCTCGACCGCCACCCGGCTGTCGAGCGCCCCTTGCAATTGCTCTGCCAGCAGCGTCTGTTCACGCCGGGCGCGGTGCTGGAGCACTCCGACGGCCGCCGCGTCCGCGAGCGCGCGGGCCAGTTCCACGTCCTCCTCGGGCGGCTGCCCGGGGCCCGCGCGCAGCACGCCCAGCGCGCCTATCACCTGCGGGCCCCGGCGCAGGGGCACCGCGTACGCCGCGTGCAGACCGGCCTCGCGGGCGCGGGGCGCGAAGCGCGGCCACAGCTCGTCGCAGCGCGCCAGGTCGGGTACGACCGTCGTGGCCGCGCACCGGTAGCAGTCCAGGCACGGCCCTTCCTCGTCGAGGGCGGGCAGCAGGTCCGGGACCGCGCCGGAGGCGGCGGCGCGCAGCGTGCCGTCCGGGCCGGCGAGCAGCGCTCCCGCCGCGCTCGCGTCCAGCAGTTCCACGCAGGCCGCGGCCACGCGCCCGAGGTGCGCGTCCAGGTCGAAGTCACTGCCCAGGGTGTCGGCGAGCCCCACCAGGACTTCGGCGAGGCGGTGCGGGTGTTCGGTCACGACGTGCTCCCGCCATCGTCGGCCACGGCTCCGCCGGGATTCTGCCATGCCGGAGACCCGCGGCATTCGACAGGGAAAACGGCAACTGCCCTGTTCTGAGGGCACTTTGACGGCGCGGTATGTCAGGATTGACGCAGACCGGTCCCGTCCCGCCATCCAAGGGGGAGTGGATGCACGGAACCTCCACCGGCCCGTCGCGCAAGGCCGCCCGCGCGGCGTTCGCCGCCGGGCTGCTCGCGGCGGCCCTCGCCGGCTGCTCCCGCGGCGACGATCCCGCGGGGGCCGGACGGGACGAGCCCGCACGCCGCGGCACCCCCATGGCCGGCGCGCCCTTCTGGGTCAACCCGGACACCTCCGCCGCGCGTCAGGCCGGCCAGTGGCGCGCCGCCGGCCGCGCCGCCGACGCCGCCCTGCTGGAACGGATCGCGGGCCGGCCGGTCGCCGAGTGGATCGGCCCCGACGACCCGCGCGGCCGGGCCGAGGGCCTGACGCGCGCCGCCGAGGACGCAGGCCGCACCCCCGTGTTGGTCCTCTACAACATCCCGCACCGCGACTGCGGCCAGTACTCCAGCGGCGGCGCCGCCGACGCGGAGGCGTACCGCACCTGGGTGGACGAGGTCGCGGCCGGGATCGGCGACCGCGAGGCCCTGGTGGTCCTGGAGCCCGACGCGCTCACGCACCTGGTCGACGGCTGCACCCCCGGACGCTTCGCGCGGGAGCGCTACGCCCTGCTCGGCCACGCCGTCGACGCCCTGGGGGCACTGCCGCACACCGCGGTCTACCTGGACGCGGGCAACGCCGGCTGGGTGCGCGACCCCGCGCGGCTGGCCGATCCGCTGCGCCGGGCGGGCATCGGGCGGGCCGACGGCTTCGCCCTCAACACCTCGAACTTCTACACCACCGAGGCCAACACGGCCTACGGCACGCAACTGTCGGGACTGCTCGGCGGCAAGCACTTCGTCATCGACACGAGCCGCAACGGCCGCGGCCCGTTCGACGGCGGTCACGACGAGGCCTGGTGCAATCCGCCCGGCCGGGGTCTGGGCACCCCGCCGACCACCGACACCGGCAGCGAACTGGTCGACGCCTATCTGTGGATCAAGCGCCCCGGCGACTCCGACGGCACCTGCAAGGGCGGCCCCAAGGCCGGCCAGTGGTGGCCCGAGTACGCCCTGGGACTGGCCCGGCGCGCGGCGTCGTCCTGAGACACCGCGCGCCGGGCCGGCCGCCACCGGCGGATGCGGTCAGGAGACCTTGACCCAGCGCGCCGCGGACGGCGTGCCCTCCTCGTCGGTGACCACGACCATGTACCAGCCCGGCGGCACCAGCGACGGGTCCTGCGGCACGGTCAGCCGTACCGATCCCTTGCCGCGCGCGATGTCCAGCGCGATCGACCGCTGCTCGGTGTCGGTGGCGTGGGTGACCGCGCTCGGCCGGATGAGCCGCGCCGTGTCGATGTGGTCGGCGTACCGGGTCGGGAAGGTCATCGAGCCGCCGCGCTCCACCGACCGCGGGCCCTCGCCCAGCGAGGGCTTGGAGTCCCGGTGGAGATAGGGCGGGGTGTAGATCTCCACGCGCTGCTCGAAGAAGCCCGGCGTGGTGTCGGCCGCGTCCCCGTACAGCGGGTTCGAGCCGAAGACCGCCACCCGGCCGTCGGGCAGCAGCAGGGCCTCGGCGTGGTAGTCGCGTCCCACGGCCGGGTCGGCGGCGTCCTTGAAGACGTTGCGCACCGGGTCGTAGATCTGCGCCGTGAGGATGTCGCTGCCGCCGCGCCCCCGGTAGTCGCGGGAGCCGCCGGTGGTGAAGACGGTGTCGTCCGGCAGCAGCACGCTGTTCAGGTAGCGCGTGGGCTCGGGCAGGTCGGGGCCGTCGGTGTACGCGGGTCGGACCGCGTTCAGGTCCACCACGGCGGTGCGCGCGGTCGAGGACCGGGACTCGCCGACCCCGCCGCCGCCCAGCACCATCACCTTCTGGTCCTGCGCGGGCGCCAGCAGCACCGAGGCGGCCGTCTCCAGGTCCCCCGGGTCGCGGAGCCCGGCCACCGGGGTGAAGCGGTTGGTCCGCAGGTCCCACAGGCCCGGGACGCGGCCCTGGTCGGCCGGGCCGTAGCCGGCGTTGGCCCCCGAGTAGAAGATCTTCTCGCCCTGCATGAGGAAGAGCGCCGGGTAGGTCGGGAAGTAGCGCGTGGTGGTGTAGCTCCATGTGCGCGTCCGGGGGTCGTAGATCTCGTTCTTCCCGGGGACGACCTGGCCGATGTCGTCGAGGCCGGAGACCGACAGCACCCGCCCGTCGGCGAGCGTGACCAGGGTGGGGTACCAGCGGGCCTCGTTCATGGGGTCGACCGGGATGTAGCGTTCGACGACCGGGTCGAACTCGTAGGCCTCCTTGATCCCCTGGAAGTCCTTCTTGTCCAGGCCGAGTTTGGTGGCCAGCCCGTAGAGGTTGTCCCGGTCCCGGCCCTCCAGGCCCCGGATCCCGTACTGGGCGGCGGTGTTGACGATCCCCGCCTCGCCCTTGACCAGCGACTGGACGAAGACCCGGACCTCGCTCGCGGTGACCGTGACCTTGCCGGTGCGCCTGTCGGTGGTCTTCTTCGCCCGCGGCACGGTGACCGGGAACTCCGAGCGGAAGGTGCGGCCGTTCTCGTTGTTGACGAAGACCGTGCCCTGCGGGAACGTCCGGGGCGCGTCCGGGTTCTCGTTCTTGATCAGCATGGCGCCGCCCGCCCGGTCCACGGCCTCCTTCAGCTTCTCGTAGCGGGCGGTGCCGCCGGCCACCAGCAGCCGGCCGTCCGGCAGCTGGGTGTGGCCGGCGCAGAACATGTCCTTGGGGGTGTCGATCTCCTTGAAGGTGTTCTTCACCGGGTCCCACAGGACGCTCTTGAACGACTTGGCCCCGAAGTTCGTCTCGTCATTGCCGGAACCCGCGATGAGCAGCACTTTCCCGGTGTGCAGCAGCGCGGCGTGGATGGCGTTGATCCGGTACTTCCTGGGGACGTCCAGCTGCTCCCAGTGGCCGTACGCGGCCTTGTACTCCGGCTGCTCGATCTTGTAGTCGTGGTAGGTCGAGGTGGTCCAGCCGTAGAGCGCGGGCGCGTTCATCCCGGCCAGGACGCTCACGGCGGTGCTCCCGATGGCGATCTTCCGCAGTCGGCGGCTCGGTCGGTAGGTCATCGGGCGGCGCTCCTGGTACGGGCGGACGACAGCCACCAGACGGCGACCGGCGCGGCGGCGAGCAGCAGCGCGAGCACCGCCCAGGTGCGCATCGCGGCGTGGGTGTGGCCGTTGAAGAAGCTCGCGGCCAGCGACCCGCCGAACACGAGCGTCCACAGGATGTGGGTGCGGAAGGTGGTCAGCAGCCGGTCGGGGCTGGCCGAGTCGCCCTTGGGCGTGACCACGAAGCGGCTCTTGCGGCGCAGCACGGCGTCGATCAGCGAGCGGGCGTAGATCGGCGCCGACAGCGCCGACATCACCATGCCGGCCGCTCCCGAGGAGCCCTCGGGCTCGTGCGGGCTGACGTTGTGCCGCCGGTTCCACACGTACAGGCCGATCTGGAGGGCCGCGGCGTCGCTGTAGAGCATCATCCAGACCTCGGAGTCGATCTGGACGCCGGAGGCGCCGAGCCCCAGGAACAGGGCGCAGCTGAGACCGCCGAGCATCCAGTTGACCGCCGTCATCGGGTAGTAGACGACCATCAGCGTGTAGTTGAGCAGCCTGCCCGGGGACAGGGCGAAAGGCAGCCGCCAGAACTGCTTGATCAGCGTCTCGTAGGTGCCCCGGCTCCAGCGCAGCTGCTGGGTGAAGAAGTCGGTCCAGGAGGACGGGCCCTCCCCGACGGCGAGCACGTCCGGGGTGTAGACCGAGCGCCATGTGCGGCCGGTGGCGGGATTGCGGTGGCGGTGCAGTTCGAGGCCGGTGGCCATGTCCTCGGTGATCGAGTCGTACAGACCGCCGATGCCCTTGATGGCGCTGATCCGCACGGCGTTGTTGGTGCCCACGAACATCGGGGCGCCGTAGGCGTTGCCGGCCCGCTGGATGAGGGCGTGGAAGAGGAACTGCTGGCTCTCGGCGGCCTTGGTCACCGCGGTGTCGTAGTTGCCGTACACCTGCGGGCCGACGACGAAGGCGACGTCGGGGTCGCGGAACCAGCCGAGCATCCGCTCCAGGAAGTTGGGGAGCGGGACGTGGTCGGTGTCGACCGAGGCGAAGAACGTGTAGTCGTCGCCGTGCGCGTCCAGCCAGGCGTTGTAGTTGCCGTGCTTGGTTCTCGCGCGGAAGGAGCCGGTGGGCCGGTTCCACTTCTCCACGCCCTTGCGGGAGAAGTGGTGCACCCCCAGCCGGTCGCACAGCCGCCGGACCTCGGGGTCGTCGCCCTCGTCGAGCAGCCACACGTCCAGCGTGCCGCGGTGGCGCAGCCGGATCGCGGCCTCCAGGGTGGCCCGCACCATCTCCAGGGGCTCCTTGCCCGGGACGAAGGTGGTGAGGAAGGCGACCTTGGTGCCCTCCTCGGGGACCACGGGCACCGGGTCGCGGGCGACGAGGGTCGCGTGCGCGTTCGACGTCACGTTGATCAGCCGGAAGAGCTCGATCAGGCCGATGGATATCAGCATCACCGTGTCGCAGGCGGTCATCCAGCCCGGCGCGTGCTCCCGGCGGGTCCAGTGCGCCGGCTGCAGCAGCCAGGCGAGCAGTACCGCGGAGAGCACCGGGGCCGCGCCGAGCAGCAGCGCCGCGCGGATCCGGTGCGGCTCCTCGGCGAGCAGGCTGCGGTAGCGCACCCGGTAGGGGACGCCGGGTTCCGGCTCGGTGAGCGGGCCGGCGAGTCTGCTGTAGTGCTCGTAGTCGTACCGGGGTGCCACCGCGCCGGGCCTCGGCCGGGACGGGCCCGGGCGGGTCTGGTGCGGGATGACGGGCGCGGTGCCGGGCGCGCCGGTACCTGGGTGGTCGGTGGTGTACTGCTGGGCGCCGGTCGGTGTCGGCGGCATGGGAATGCTCCCCCCGAAGCAACTGCGCCGCTCGCGCGGCGATGATGTCCCGGGCGTTGCGGCCCCCCGCCCCCCGGGGTGTACACGCGTGTGCGGTCCGCCGCCGGTCCCGCGATGCCGCTACGGCTCGTCGCGGAGGCGACCGCGCTGGGTCACGCCGGTGGCCCACCCCCCTCGCCGGGGCCGTCTCCCCTTGGCCCCGCTCGGTCAAAGGCGCCGAAACGGACCTCCGTCCTCCCGTTTCGGGCAGATAGATTCCGTTTGGCGCTTAGATGTCGTGCGCCCCCAGCCTTCCTGAATGCCCGTCTTGATCGCAAGGTGGGAATAGAGTCGCTAACCGGCCAAATGAGCGATTTGGGACGTCTGTTCGGTCGTTCGGCCGCTCGGGCGACGCTCAGGAGCGGGCGACCAGCATGAGCAGCGCGTCGTCGGAGAGGCCGCCGCCGGTGTGCCGCAGCAGGTCCGCGTAGAGCCGTTCGACGGCCGCCTCCAGGTCGCCGGCCGAGTCCGCGGCCAGCCGCGCCGCGCGCTCGGCCAGCGGGTAGAACGAGCCGTCCGCGACGCTGCGCGCCTCGATCACCCCGTCCGTGCACAGCACCAGGACGTCGTCCGGGCCCAGCGTCTCCTGCCAGGGCCGGGGCGGCAGCCCCGTCGCGAACTGGGACAGCCCGAGCGGCACCCACGGATCGGGCGGGTCGAGCGAGGTGACCGTGCCGTCCGGGGCGACCCGCAGCGGGGGCACATGGCCGTAGTGCAGCAGTCCCACCTGCCCCGGGTCGTTGAACTGGAGGAACAGCGCCGTGGTGAACTCACCCGGGGCCATGTGCCGGGCCACGCTCGCGTCCACCCGCTGCGCGACCCGGGTCAGCGTCTCCTCGTCGTACGCCGCCTCCCGGAAGGAGCCCAGCGTGACCGACGCCGTCTGCACCGCGTCCAGCCCTTTGCCGCGCACGTCGCCGATGAGCGCGCGCACGCCGTGCGGCGTCTCCACCACGGTGTACAGGTCGCCGCCGATCTGCGCGGTGTCGGCCGCCGAGACGTAGCGCACCGCCAGCCGCAGGTCCCCCACCACCGGCCCCGGTGGCAGCAGCAGCGCCCGCTGCGCGGCCTCGGCGACCGAGTGGACGGCGGCGAACACCCGCCGGCCCTGTTCGTAGCGCCATGCGATGTAGGTGCCGAAGAGCGAGACCACGACATAGGCGACGAGCTGCGCCCGCAGCAGCGTGCCGGTGTCCGGCAGGCGCACCTCGTCGTACGGCAGCAGCGCCAGCTGCGCGACGAGCCCGGCCGCGCCGACGCCGAGCGTGCGCCGCCAGGTCGTGGAGACGCTCGCCAGTGCGGGCGCCATGACCATCATCGGCGCGAGGTAGATCTGCGGGCCGCTCAGCCAGTCGCTCAGCGAGATGCCGATGATCAGCAGCAGGGGCAGCAGGATTCCGCTGCCGACCGGTACGACCGAATCGAGGACCCGCAGAGCGGGTCCGCCGCTGTAGGGCTTTCTCCTGCGTGACGACCTCACCTTTCGAACATAGACAGACAATGCGGGCAGTGGGAAACCCGGGCGGCGGCTGCCGCCGTCACGGCACGGGCGCGGCGACCGGGCCCATCCGGGCCAGCAGCAGGGCGATGTCGTCGTCCGCCGACTGCTGCAGGGTGCCCAGCACCAGGTCGCAGGTGTCCTCCAGGGACCGGTGGCGGGTCTTGAGCTTGAGGACGCGCATCAGCGCCCGCAGCCCCACGTCCAGGGACTGCCGGCGGTCCTCCACCAGCCCGTCGGTGAACAGCGCCAGCACGGCCCCCTCGGCGAGCTCCCGCTCCACCATGCGGAATCCGATTCCGCCGACGCCCAGCGGCACCCCGTTCGGGATGTCGATCAGCTCGGCACGACCGCCGGGCGGCACCAGCACCGGCGGCAGGTGCCCCGCGGTGGAGAACTGGCAGCGGCCGGTCCCCGGGTCGCACACCGCGTAGACGCAGGTGGCGATGAAGTCCCCCTCGGCGCTGCCGATGATGTCGTCCAGGTGCCGCAGCAGCTCGTTCGGCGCCAGGTCGAGCTGGGCGAAGGCCCGGGTGGCGGTGCGCAGCTGCCCCATGATCGCGGCGGCGCGCAGGCCCTTGCCCATCACGTCGCCGACGATCAGGCCCACTTTGCCGTCCTTGAGCGGCAGGACGTCGAACCAGTCCCCGCCGACCTCCCGGACCGCGGGTATGTAGCGGGTGGCCATCTCCATCCCGTCCACCGTCGGCGGCTCGTGCGGGAGCAGGCTCCGCTGGAGGGTGAGGGCGGCCAGCCGCTCGCCCGCGTACAGCCGCGCGTTGTCGATGGATATCGCGGCCCGGGCCGCCAGCTCCACCGCCAGGGTGCGGTCCTGGTCGTCGAAGGGCTTCTGGTTGCGGGTGCGGTAGAGGCCGATCACACCGAGCACCTCGCCGCGCGCTATGAGCGGCGTGGCCAGGTACGAGTGCACCCCGGCCCGGCGCAGCAGCGCGGCGGCCCGGTCGTCGCGGGCGATCCGGCGCAGCATGCGGCTGCTCACCCGGTGCACCACCACCGGCTGCCCCTCCCGCACCGCCCGGGTGATCAGCCGGTCGGTCGGGTACGAGGCCGGCTCGCCCACCGGGTCGACGGCCCCGATCGCCTCGCCGGCGTCGGCCGCGGTGACGGCCAGGGCCCGGAATTCGGCGGTCTCGCCGGAGGCCACCCGGGACACCGTCTCGCCGCGCATCACCGAGTCCAGCACGTCGACGGTGGCGATGTCGGCGAGCATCGGCACCACGACCGAGGCCAGTTCCTGCGCGGTCTGCTGGAGGTCCAAGGTGGTGCCGATGCGGGTGCCCGCCTCCGCGATCACCGCCAGCCGGCCGCGGGCGGCCGCGATCTCCTCGGCGGCGTGATGCCGCTCGGTGAAGTCCGCCACCGAGGTGGCCAGGCCCAGCACCCGCCCGGTGGGGTCCTCGATCCGGTAGTACGAGATCGACCACGCGTGGTCCCGCCCCAGGTCGGCGTAGGTGCGGCCGACCGTCTCCAGGTCCAGCAGCGGCTCCCCGGTGTCCAGGACGCGCCGCATCGCCGCCTCGATGCCCACGGCGTCGATGCCCGGCGAGACCTCGCGCATGGTGCGTCCGAGCATCGACGCGGCCGACAGGCCGTACATGCCCTCCAGGGCCTCGTTGACCCGCACGATGCGCAGCTCGTTGTCGAAGACCGCGAGCCCGATGGGCGACTGGTCGACCAGGCTGCTCGACAGGCCCATGTCCGTCTCGACTCGGCGGACGGTCGTCAGATCGGCGCCGAGCCCCAGCGCGAAGACCCCGCCGTCGACGTCGAGCATGCGCATGTTGCGGAACTCGATGTCACGGACCGTGCCGTCGGCGTGCACGATGGGAAACACGCCCTGCCACACCGCACCCGCCCTGACCTGCTTGAACAGCTCGGTGACCAGTTCCAGCTTCGCGGGCTCCACCATGAGCAGCCCGGCGTTCTGGCCCAGCGCGTCGGCCGCGCTGTAGCCGAACAGCCGCTCGGCCTCGGGGCTCCACAGGACGATCCGGCCGTGCCGGTCGAGGACCATCGCCGCGACCCCGAGAAGGTCGAGCAGGCCTCCGGGCGAAGGGGTCCCGGGAGCTGGCCGGGCCTCCCTGTCCGTACCGGGCGGCGTTGCGTCGTGTGCGTGCATGGCCTCCTCGTAGGCCCGCTGGAGCCCCCACTGGAGCCCCTGCCTCGTCGTTACGGCATATTTTCGCACCGAGTCCCCGAGGATGCCGCCTGTTGGTTCGCGGGCACGACGAACGAAGGCGCCCCTCCCGGAGGAGGGACGCCTTCATGTCTGTGCGCCGCCAGGGACTCGAACCCCGAACCCGCTGATTAAGAGTCAGCTGCTCTGCCAGTTGAGCTAGCGGCGCTCACCGACAGAGAGGATCCTACCTGACCACCGGGGGTGCCCCCGACCACGTCCTCCAGCAGTGCGGGGTCGTCGTCCAGCCACCCCAGGCGGACCATCTTCACCCCGGCCTGGAAGCGGCTGTCGGCCCCTATCTGCTGCATCAGCTCCGCCACGATCCGCCGTACCGTCCGGTCGGACAGCCCCAGCTTGCGGCCGATCGCCTCGTCCGTCAGCCCGGAGGCCAGCAGCCGGACGACCTCCCGGTGCCGGGCGGCGGGCGCCGCGCCCACGTCGTCGGTGAACAGGTCCGACGCGGACGCCCAGCAGTGCTCGAACATCTGCCGCAGCACGCCGACCATCGCGGGGCTGCGCAGCACCATGGCGGAGCCGCCGGCGCGGTCGTCCGGCCCGAGGGCCGGCACCACGGCGAGCGCGTGGTCCACGATGATCATCTTCATGGGGAGGGTGGCCGCGGTGCGCACCTCGCCGCCGTCGTTCACGAAGGTCCGCAGGTGGGTGCGTATGTTCGGCACCGCCGCCGCGGTGGCGAGGTAGATGGAACGCTGGCGTACGCCGCGGCCGAGCGCCTCGCGGTTGCGGTCGTCGCCCAGGTGCTCCTCCTGCACACTCGCGTGCATGGAGAGGATCTCGGTGGTCACGGTGCTGGCGGCCTCGTCCAGGATCGCCGCTATCTGCGCGGGCTGTGCGGCGACCTCGATGCGTGCCTCGGCCAGTTGCCGGATGTGGACCGGTTGGAATTCGGCCGCCAGCTGACTCAGCGCGAGATGGGTGTCGGTGATGGCGTTCACCAGTTCATCGGTCCGGCGCCGGCCGCCCTCGATGAGTTGTGCCATCGCCGTCGCGGGGGAGTGCACCGACCAGCCGCTGCGCGCACCGGGGAACTGCGTGGCCAGGCCCAGGGCCGCCAACGAGTCCAGCGTCGCGTCCAGTTCGCCCTGTGACCAGCCGGTGAGCGCACAGACGCTTTCTGGTGTCCAGTCGGCGTCGGCGAGCGCCAGAGCGTAGAGTTCCTGCGCCCGGGCGCGCAGAAGGTCGTCGGTCACTGCTCGCACCCCCAATGCTTCACGTCACCCCCGGCTTCGATCAGGTTAAGGGTCGGCGCTCGCGTATGGACCCATCGGGGGCCATCCGGTCCCATGTGTCCGCATAGGGCCATGTCCGAATCCGGAACGTGAAAAGTGGAGACCCGTGGCTCGGCGTCCGACAGAATTCAGTCAGTCGTACGGTTCCCCCAGACCGGACCGACACCCCCTAAAGCACCACCCCAGCTCACACCCCCAGGACAGGCCTGCCATGACTAGCTTCCGTCGCAACGCCCTTCGTGCAGTTCTGGGCGTCGTCGCCGCCATTACGTTGGGGCTGATCGGCGCGACAACTGCCTCCGCGCAGCCTGCTCCAGGCGACATCGTCTGGCACACCGCCAACGACATCGTCTGGTAGCACCCTGGGCCGTCCCACAAAGACAACACCCCCCCAAGCGCAACAAACCCCCCAAGAGCAGTACCCCGCAACACCCCCCAAGTGCTACACCCCTCCCCCCACGCTGATGGGCCCGGCATACCTCCCCCCTCTTGCCGGGCCCTTCAGCACGCCCCGGAAACAGGGCGACCGCGGGCACCCGCCGAGGTGCCCGCGTTTTGGCGCGATGTCGTCGGTGCCGCACAGCCGTGTGCCCCCGCGCCTCGCGGTCCGGAGGGAGTGGTCATGAGCACCCTCTCCGACCCCGTATGATTGTCCCGTTCGCACGCGCCGCTAGCTCAACTGGCAGAGCAGCTGACTCTTAATCAGCGGGTTCGGGGTTCGAGTCCCTGGCGGCGCACAGCACAAGGGCGCCCCTCCTCCGGGAGGGGCGCCCTTCTGTGTCCCGTCGGACGTCAGAGCGCGAGCGAGAGCAGCACGGGGGCCGCCCGCTCGTTCAGGGTGTCGGCGGCGCCCTTGAGGCGGTGGGCCTGGGTGACGGGCAGGGAGAGCGCGAGGCAGCCGACCGTCGCCCCGATGGTGACCGGGATGGCGGCGCAGACCGTGCCGATCGCGTACTCCTGGAGGTCCAGGGTGGGCGCGGTGGCCGGCTGGCTCTCCAGCTTCGTCAGCAGGATCTTCTCGCTGATCGTGGTCTTCGAGGTCAGCCGTACGGTCTTGTGCCGCGACAGGTGGTCGCGGCGGCCGTTGTGGTCGAGCTGGGTGAGCAGGCACTTGCCGACCGCGCTGGCGTGCGCGGCGGAGCGGAAGTCGACCCACTCGTTGACCTTCGGCGCCGCGGGGCCGTCGGCGAAGTCGACGATCTTGACTTCGCCGTCGTCGTACCGGCTGAAGTAGACCGCCGCGCCGACCTCGTCGCGCAGGGTCATCAGCACGTTCTTGATCTTCTCGGCGAGCGCCGTGTCGCGGCTGGCGCTGCCCAGCAGGACGAGCGATTCACCGACCGCGTACCCGCCACCGGGCAGGGCGTTGAGATAGCGCTCCCGATTGAGCATGGCGAGCAGTTGCGAAAGATATCCGATGGGCACGCCGATTTCGCGGGCGAGCTGCTCGGCGCTGACGCCGTGCCGGTGCTTGTCCACGGTCTCCAGCACGCGCAGCGCGTGCTGGACGGCGTAGACCGGCGCGACCTGTCGGTGCTCAAGCGCCACGGTGTCCCCCTACAGGTGTGACCGTTTGCGTCCTTGCTGTGGCTGCTGGTCACGGCCACCGCGCACGACGGACGGGACCCGGCAGCCGGGCCGCATTCCACGATAGCCTCAAAGCGGTTTCGAGTAGAGCCCGTTGAAGCTTTGTCTGAACGCCTTCGGACGTATATGCAGGAACGCGCCACTCTGGCATATGCCCCGGGCACGGACCACTTTCTCTCGGAGCACCGCACCGAGGAATTCCCGGGTCCTGCGGTGCTCCGGGGAGCCGAAAATCCGCTCCGGCGCACCCGACTCCACCACCCTCCCGCCGTCGAACATCAGCACACGGTCGGAGACGTCCCGGGCGAACCCCGTGGGTGACGCACAGCAGGGAGATGTCGCACCGCGGGCGCGCGGGCGGACGGCCACCCGCCGCTGCCGGCCGCCGGAGAGCGCCCGGCGGCGCTCGCCGCCGTCGGCGCCCAGGCCGTGCACGGCTGACGTCCGCAGGGCTCGGGGCGAAGGAGACGACAAGCCGAACGCGCCCGGCCCCTGCGGAAGGTGAGGCCGCGGACGGCGATCGGCGACGTCGGCGGGGTGGCCTTCGGCAGCCGCATCCGCTGCCACAGCGTCATGTCCGGTGTGACGGCGGCCGCCGCCCGCCCCTTCGGCACCGCCTCGATCGCGCCGCGCGTACGACCGCCGAACCGTACGCCTCCGCCCGGGTGGTGTCGCTGCGCTCCGGTAGTTCGTCGCCGTGCGGTACCCGACCGCACGAGGGCCGCGCCTACCCCGGCGCACGGGAGGCATTCATGCGAGTGTGGAGGGGTACCCGACTGCGCGGACCGTTCGCGAGAGGCAGGGAGCCGCGATGAGCGACAGCACCGACATGAGCGCCAAGCGCGAGCAGCTGGTCGTGGAGCGGGTACCGAAGGGGCTGCTGATCGGCGGCCGGTGGCGGCCGGCGAAGGACGGCCGGGAGTACGAGGTGGAGGACCCCTCGACCGCGCAGCCGCTGTGCGCCGTGCCCGACGCCGGTGCCGAGGACGCGCGTGCCGCGATGGACGCGGCCGCCGCCGCCCAGGCCGGCTGGGCGGCCACCGCGCCGCGCGAGCGCGGGGAGATCCTGCGGCGCGCGTACGAACTCATCGTCGAGCGGCAGAACGATCTCGCGCTGCTGATGACGCTGGAGATGGGCAAGCCGGTCGCCGAGTCCCGCGGCGAGATCCTCTACGCCGCCGAGTTCTTCCGCTGGTTCGCCGAGGAGGCGGTCCGCATCGACGGCGGCTGGGCGACGGCGCCGGACGGCAACGGCCGGATCTGGGTGATGCGGCAGCCGGTGGGACCGGCGCTGCTCATCACCCCGTGGAACTTCCCGATGGCCATGGGCACCCGCAAGATCGGGCCCGCCGTCGCCGCCGGCTGCACGATGATCGTCAAGCCGGCCCATCAGACGCCGCTGTCGATGCTGGCCCTGGCCGAGATCCTCGGCAATGCCGGGCTGCCCGACGGCGTGCTGGGCGTGCTGACCACCTCACGGCCCGGCGAGGTGTCCACCCCGCTGCTGGAGGACCCGCGGCTGCGCAAGCTCTCCTTCACCGGCTCCACGGGCGTCGGGCAGAAGCTGATCGGGCAGAGTGCGACGGGCGTGCTGCGCACCTCCATGGAGCTCGGCGGCAACGCCCCGCTGATCGTTTGCGCGGACGCGGACCTGGAGAAGGCGGTGGAGGGCGCCGCGATCGCCAAGATGCGCAACATCGGCGAGGCCTGCACCGCCGCCAACCGCATGTACGTGCACCAGGACCTGGCCGAGGCGTTCACCGGGCGGCTGGCCGAGAAGCTGGGCTCCATGGTCGTCGGCCGGGGCACCGAGCCGGACGCGCAGGTCGGCCCGCTCATCGACAGCGCCGGCCTCGGCAAGGTCGACCGCCTGGTGCGCGACGCCGTGGGCACCGGGGCCCGCGTGATCACCGGCGGCGAACCGCTGTCCGGCCGGCCGGGTTACTTCTACCCGCCGACCGTGCTGGCCGACGTCCCCGCCGACGCGGCGATGCTCCGCGAGGAGATCTTCGGGCCCGTCGCGCCCGTCGTCACCTTCACCGACGACGACGAGGCGATCCGGCTCGCCAACGACACGGTCTTCGGCCTCGTCTCCTATGTCTTCACCGAGAGCCTGCGGCGCGGCATCCGCTACGCCGAGCAGCTGGAGACGGGCATGCTCGGCCTCAACAAGGGCGTGGTGTCCACCCCCGCGGCGCCCTTCGGCGGCGTCAAGCAGTCGGGCATCGGGCGCGAGGGCGGTTTCGTCGGTATCGACGAGTACCTGGAGATCAAGTACGTCGCCGTCGACGTGTGACGCGGGCCGCCGGGCCGGGGTACTGCCCCCGGCCCGGCCGGCGCCGGTGGTCAGGCCGTGGGCAGTCCGTAGGCGTCGGCGACCAGTTCGTACGAGCGCAGGCGGGCCTGCGGGCTGTGCGCGTTCACGGTCAGCATCAGCTCGTCCGCCCCCGTGCGCCGCACCAGCGCGTTCAGCCCGTCGCGGACCTGCTCGGCCGTGCCGTGCACGATGTTGACCAGCCAGGAGTCGACGAACTCCCGCTCGGCGGGGCTGAACTCGTACGCCTCGGCCTCCTCGGGCGTCGGGACGAGGCCGGGGCGCCCCATGCGCAGCCGCAGCATCGACAGCGCGCCGGTGAGCACCTGGCGGGCGGCCTCCTTCTCGTCGTCCGCCGCGAGGGCCGCGACGCCGATGAGGGAGTACGGCTTGTCCAGGACCGCGGACGGCCGGAAGGACTCGCGGTACAGCTCCAGCGCCGGCACCGTGTTCGCCGCGGAGAAGTGGTGCGCGAACGCGAAGGGCAGGCCGAGGGCGCCCGCCAGCCGGGCGCTGAAGCCGCTGGAGCCCAGCAGCCACACCGACGGCCGCGCGGGCGACTGCACACCGCCGGGCGAGGTGCCCTGCACGGGGCCGGGGATGGCGTGGATGCGGGCGTACGGGTGGCCGCTCGGGAAGTCGTCGTCCAGGAACCGCACCAGCTCGGCGAGTTGCTGCGGGAAGTCGTCGGCGCTCTCGTTCAGCCGGTCGGTGCGGCGCAGCGCGGCGGCGGTCGCGCCGTCGGTGCCCGGCGCGCGGCCGAGTCCGAGGTCGACCCTGCCCGGGGCGAGCGCCTCCAGCGTGCCGAACTGCTCGGCGATGACCAGCGGGGCGTGGTTGGGCAGCATGACGCCGCCCGACCCCAGGCGGATGCGCTCGGTGTGCGCGGCGAGGTGGGCGAGGATCACGGCGGGCGAGGACGAGGCCACCCCGGGCATGGAATGGTGCTCGGCGACCCAGTAGCGCTCGTAGCCGCGGGCCTCGGCGAGCCGGGCCAGTTCGACGCCGGTGCGCAGCGCGTCGCTCGCGGTCAGGCCCGCGCCGACGGTCGCCAGGTCGAGCACGGACAGGGGCACGGGTGCGGTGCCGAGGGCGCTGCCTCGCACGGGGTCGTTCGTCTCCACGGCGGTCGGTCGCCTCCTGGCCGGTCGATGCTGCGTACGGGCAGGCACAACCGGAGAGCGGCTCCGCCTATTCCCCCGGTTCTCCCCGGTCGCCGCTCGCCCGGTCCCCGCCGCCGTCCCGCCGCAGCTCGGCGATCCGCTCCGGGGGGACGGGGCGCGAGTACAGCCAGCCCTGACCGGTGTCGCAACCGATCCGCCGCAGCCGCTCCGCCTGCTCGGCGTTCTCCACGCACTCGGCGGTCACGGTCAGCCCGAGCCGGTGGGCGAGCTGCACCAGCGCCTCGACGATCGTCTCGTCGGCGGGGTTGGGGTGCAGGGTGTCGCGGAAGCCCCGGACGAAGGTGCCGTCGAGCTTCAGCGTGGAGACCGGAAGCCGGCTCAGGTAGGCCAGGTTGGAGTAGCCGGTGCCGAAGTCGTCGATGGCGATGTGCACGCCCATCTCGTGCAGGGCGTGCAGGGCCTGCAACGGCCGGCCCGCCGAGCCCATCACCGCCGACTCGGTCAGCTCCAGTTGCAGCAGCTCGGGCGGCAGCCCGGTGTCGTCCAGGATCTCCGCCACGTCCGCGACCAGGTCGGAGTCCCAGACCTGGCGTACCGCCACATTGACGCTGACGAAGATCGGGTCGTCCGGGTGGTCCTTCTGCCACTGCCGTGCCTGGCGGCACGACTCGGCGAGCACCCAGCGGCCCAGCTGGACGATCGAGCCGTTCTCCTCGGCCAGCGGGATGAACCGGTTCGGCCCAAGCAGCCCGAAGTGCGGGTGCTCCCAGCGCACCAGGGCCTCGACGCCGCGCAGCGTGCCGCTGCCCAGCTCGACCAGCGGCTGGTACTCCAGGACGAACTCCCCGCGCTCCACTGCCTGCCGCAGCGTGCTGGACAGCGCCTGCTTGGTCATGCGGTGCGCGTTGCGCTCGGGGTCGAACAGCGTCCAGCGCGCCTTGCCGTCCGCCTTCGCCCAGTACAGCGTGGTGTCGGCGGCCTGCATGATGCCGGTGGCCGTGGTCCCCGACGCCTCCCGTTCGACCACGCCGATGCTCGCGGAGACCGCCAGCCGGTGCCCGGACAGGTCGAACGGGTGCTGCAGCGCGGTCAGTACGGACTCGGCGAGGGCGGTGGCCTGCCCGGTGCCGGTGGAGTCCTCGACGAGGACGGCGAACTCGTCGCCGCCGAGCCGGGCGACGAGCGTCCCGCTGCGGCCGAGCCGTGCAGCGCAGTCGGTCAGCCGTTCCGCGACGGCCTTGAGCAGCCGGTCGCCGGTCCGGTGGCCGAGAGTGTCGTTGATGGCCTTGAAGCCGTCGAGGTCGAGGTAGCACAGGCCGATCCGGCCGGTCCGGCTGCCGGCACCCTCCAGCGCGGTGGCCAGGCGTTCGAAGAACAGCTGGCGGTTGGGGAGTCTGGTGACCGGGTCGTGCATGCGCAGATGCCGCAGCTGCTCGCGCAGTTCGTGCCGTTCGCCGAGGTCCTCCACGGACAGCAGCCCGCCGCCGGGGACGGGCACCACGACGACCTCGGCCCACACGGTGCGGCCGTCCGGCCCGCGGACCGGCCGTGTGCGGCGCAACTCCTCGCGGCGGCCGGTGAGTACGGCCTCGTACTCGGCGTACTCCGCTCTCGCCGCGTTCGCGGGGCCTTCGGTGTCCTCGGGGCTCTCGGCGGACTCGGCGGACTCGGTGGACTCGACGTGCCTCGTGCCCTCGGCGTGCCCGGTGTGCTCCGCCGGTCGTGCGTGCTCTGTCTGCGGGGCCGGCGGAGCGCCCCCCGCGAGGCCGACCAGTTCGGCGGCGGTGAGCGCGGTGAGCCGCACCGGGTCCGCGCCCAGCAGCTGGCCGAGCGCCGGATTGGCCTCACGGACCCGCCCGTCGGGGCCGATCAACGCCATCGGCAGTCGCGCCACGTTGAAGGCGGCGCGGTAGTCGTGGGCCTCGGAGGCTGACCGTTCCGGGGCCGGAGCATGACACTGAGTGACTGTGGGGGCCGTCGTCTCGGGGTCGAGGTCGGGGCCTCCCGCGGGTCCGCCCATCGCTGACTCCCGTATTGCTGTCGTCTCGCACACATGGCCGTGGAGGGATCGGATGTCCGCCAAGGGGCGGTGTTCATGCTGGAAATGTGCCGATCATAGAGGTTTCCCGAATGGCGCGGCCACCGCCGTCGCGGTGATTCTCGAAGTGCGGAGTGTGGCGTTGGTCATTTCTCATCGCGTCGTGAATTGAATTGATCGTTTTTCGTCACTCATTACGCACTGTAGTGATCGGACGGTAACCCGGGCGGAGCAGCACAAGGGGGCGAACCACCGCAAAACATAGCAGCGTGATGTGGGTGTCCCGACACCGTCCGGGAGGTCCACGTGCCGCTGCCAGGGCTACCCATACGTGCGCATCGGCGTGTTCGCAGGAGTGACTCCCGGCGCGCCGACCGTCGCGCACTGCGGGCCGCCGTCGCGGCGATGAGCGTGTTCGCCGCCGTGGTCGCCTGGACCCTGGTCACCGGACCCTCCGCGGGGGGTGCCGGCGGCGAGGTGTGCGTACTGCCCCGGGGCACCGCCCACCACTCCGAGGGCGTGTCGTCCAGGGACCCCTCCTATCCGCGGGCCCACGGGGACGTCGACGCGGTGATGATCTTCCTGTCCTTCCCCGACGCGCGGCCCAGCCTCACCCCGGACCAGCTGGCGGAGGACCACTTCCCGGCCACCGCCCAGTACTTCGAACGCGCTTCCTACGGTGCCTTCCGGCTGCGGCCGCACGTCGTGCCGGTCTGGCTGCGCATGCCGCTGCCCTCCACCGCGTACGCGATAGCACGCGACTGGGGCTCCCCCGTGCGCTCGCGCTTCCTCACCGACGCGGTGGCGGCCGCAGACCGGCGCGTGGACTTCCGCCGCTACAAGGTCGTCTACCTCGTCGCCGACCCCGACGCCCCCGGCGTCGACCCGGACGCCACCAAGGTGGTCAGCCTCGGCTCGCCGCTGCACGCGGACGGCGTGGAACTGCGCCGCTTCGTCACCGTCTTCGAGAGCCACCCGCCGGACGTCAACGTGCTGGCGCACGAGACCGGCCACGCCTTCGACCTGCCCGACCTGTACTACCGGCCGCCGGCCGGCAGCCGTGCCGACTGGGACACCCACGTCGGGGACTGGGACATCATGGGCAGTCAGTTCGGACTGGCACCGGACCTGTTCGCCTGGCACAAGTGGAAGCTGGGCTGGCTGCGCTCCTCGCAGGTCCACTGCGTCGTCGACAGCGGCACGCACACCTACCGGGTCACCCCCGTCGAACGGGCGGGCGGCACCAAGCTCCTCGTCGTGCCCGCCGGGCTCAAGTCCGTCGTCGCCGTCGAGGTCCGCGCGGCCACCGGCAACGACCGGCTGACCTGCACCGAGGGCGTCCTGCTGTACCGGGTCCGGGCCGACGTCGCCTCCGGGGACGGGCCGGTGGACGTGATCGACGGCCACCCGCGCACCTCCCGCTGCTCGCCGGTCTCGGTGTACCCGCCACTGGCCGACGCGCCGCTGCGCGCGGGCGAGGGGTACCAGGTCGGCTCCGACTCCCGGATCGACGTCATCGCCCGCCACCAGGACGGTTCCTGGACCGTCCGGGTCACGCAGGGCTAGGCGGTGCGCGGATCGAGGGCGCTGGCCGTGACGGCCTGCGTGCTGCTCTTCGCGGCGGGCAGCAGCGCCGTCACCCGGAGCGGTACGGCCGCCGGCCTGCCGCCCGCCGACCGTCCCTGCGCCCTGCGCGCGGCGCCGGGCACGGCCATGTCCGAGGGCTTCGGCGACGGCGGGCACGACTTCGCCGCCGCCACCGGCGACGTGCGCGCCCTCACGCTCATGGTCGACTTCCCCGACAAGCGCGCCCCCTACCCCGCGGAGGAGCGCTACCGCGAGTTCTTCCCCGCGGTGCGGCAGTGGTTCCACCGGGCCTCGTACGGCAGGCTGCGCTACGCCTCCACACCGGTGCTCCGCTGGATCCGCATGCCCCGCCCCTTCTCCGCGTACGGCATAGGGCGCGGCTACGGCTGGAACGCGCACACCGCGATGATGCGCGACCTGCTGCGGGTCGCCGACAAGTCGATCGACTTCTCCGGCTACAGCCTGGTCAACGTCCTGGTCACGCCCAACGCGGGCCCGCCCGCCGACCAGGCGGTGCTGTCCGTCACCTGGACCGGCGCCGCCGCGGCCACCACCGACGACGGAGCCCGCCTGGACCGGGTGTCGCTGATATACGGTCACGACCAGTCGGGCGCGCGGGTGCTCAGCCACGAGAACGGCCATGCCTTCGGGCTGCCCGACCTGTACTCCGTCGACGCGTTCGGCCGCACCGACCGCCTGGCCGGCCAGTGGGACAGCATGTCCCTGGACTGGGGGCTCCAGGGCGACCTGTTCGCCTGGCACAAGTGGCGTCTGGGCTGGCTCGACGACGCGCAGGTCCTGTGCGTCCGCGACGCCGCGACGCACCTGGTGCGGCTCTCCCCGGTCGAGGTCGCCGGCGGCCGCAAGGCGGTGGTCGTCCCGCTCGGCCGCACCAGTGCCTACGTGGTCGAGGCCCGTGCCGCCCGGGGCAACGACGCCGAGGCGTGCCGTGAGGGCGTGCTCGTCTACCGGATCCGCACCGACGTCGACTCCGGCCACGGTCCCGTCACCGTCCGCGACGCCCACCCGGCCACCACGGCCTGCGAGTACAGCAGCGCCTCGTTCAACTCCCTGAACGACGCGCCGTTCCGGCCCGGCGAGCACTTCGCCGACCCCGCCTCCGGGCTCACCGTCGAGGTCCTCGCCCACGACCCGGACGACGACGGCTGGACGGTGCGGGTCACCAACCGCCACCCGTGGCGGACGGAGAAGGCGCGGGCCGCCGCGCACACGGCGACGGGCGCCCTCCGAAGGGAGGACGCCCGTCGATGATGGTGCGCCGCCAGGGACTCGAACCCCGAACCCGCTGATTAAGAGTCAGCTGCTCTGCCAGTTGAGCTAGCGGCGCTCGCTCACGTCGTAGAGATTAGCATCCGCTTGCGGGCCGGTAAAAATCGATATTCGGATGCCCGTCCGGCCGGTCAGCAGGCCGCCCGTACGCAGGCCCACAGCACCTCGGCGGCGCCCGGGAGCCAGGGGCGGCGGGTGTCGGGGGCGACGAGCCAGCGGGAGCGGGCGGTGGAGCAGTCGGCATAGGGCGGGGGCAGGGACACCGAGTCGCCCTCCCCGTGGCAGAGCAGGGGCGGCACGGGTCTGCCCCACTCCTCCCAGGCGAGCAGGGCGGGCAGCCGCTGCGCGGCGCCGGGCGCGACGAGCAGCAGGATGCGCCCGCGGCACTCGGCGGCCGGCCCGGAGCCCGGGCCCGCGGACCACAACTGCTCCAGCACCCGGCGGCCGAGGAGCGCGGGCAGGTTCACCACGTCGAAGGCCGTGCCGCAGGGCAGCACGGTGGGAGCCGTGGGCCGGGCGGACCACAGCGCCCGGACGCTGCGCGGGAAGGAGCTGGCGGAGGCCAGCCATTCGGCCCCGTCGGGGGTCACGTACTGCGTGTGCCGGTACGCGGCGGGGGCCGCCGCGTCGGGTACGCCTGAGGAAGCAGAATCGATCATGCCCCCCGGCCATGTATGCCACTGCCCATCACTCATGACATATACAACTACCGTGCGTGAACGTTTCGTTACGCCAATCCGGTAGAAGGAGGGACACGCGGGCCGCAGGTCGGGTACCGTGCCCCGACCGCATATATGCGTGCGTTACGAGCCGCTGGAACCGCCCTGCAGCAGGCCCTGGCCGAACTCGATCATCCGCTTGGCGTAGTCCTCCGACCAGCCCGCCTGCTCGGCGATCGCCGCCGGCACCAGCCGGTCGAACCGCTTGGGGTCGGCGAGCTGCGCCGCGGCCATGGCCTGGAACTCGGTGGCGCGGTCAGCGGCCGCCCGGAAGGCGAGGGCCAGCTCGGTGGAGCGCGCCAGCAGCTCCCGGGGGTCCTCCATGGACTCCAGGTCGAAGAAGTGCTCCTCGTCCTCGGCGATCGCCGCCGGTTCGAAGATCAGCTGGGCGGGTTTCAGCCGAGGGGCGGGCGGCTTGCCCGCCGCGTTGTGAGCCGGCTGCGGCTCGGACATGTACGTACCTCCAGGTTCGTCGGCGCCTTCCATTGTCCCGCCTCGCGCAAGAGGACCTCCGTGAGGCGGGGAGCGGGCGGGGGCGCGTCAGGAATGCCAGGTCACACGGTGCTCGGCGAGGTGGGAGAGGACCGCGTGATGGGCCTCCCAGCCGTCCGGGAACTTCACCGTCACGCCGAGCTGCACCGGCTCCGTCGACGGGTGCTCGTCCAGCAGCTCCGGAACGCCCGCCCGGCACACCACCACGCACGCGTGGCGGTGCCGCGAGGCCAGCACGCACAACCGGCCGGTCTCCAGGTGGAAGGCCGTGGCGTCGGGCCGCCCGGACAGCGGGTGCAGCACCACGGTGACGTCGAACTCCCGGCCCTGGAGCCGGTTGGCCGTGTCCACCGTCACACCCCGGACGCCGAGGTCGGCCAGCGCCGCCCGGACCGCCGCCGCCTGGTCCCGGTGCGCGGTGCCCACCGCGATCCGGTCCGGGCCGACCGGGGCCGTGCCGCGTTCGGAGTGCGCCACCCCGCCGCGGTCCAGCAGCCGCCGCGTCACCAGCGCGACCGCGCGCACCGCTTCCGGGTCCGTGCGCGGGGTGCGGCGGGCCGGCAGCTCCAGCAGCCCCCAGCCGGACAGCGCCGCCTCGTCCAGCACGCGGTCGGGGCCGGAACCGTCGCCGGACACGCCGAAGGACAGCCGCCGCTCGCCGGGCTCGGTGCCGCTGCGGAACGGGGTGTACGGGTAGAAGGCGCCGGAGATCAGCGGTGCCGCCGAGGCGGGCAGCCGCCACGACACCGGCAGCCGGTGCTGCGGCAGCCCCGGGTTGTGGGCCAGCAGGGTGACCACCGCGCTGGCCGACGGGTCGTAGCTCAGCCCGGCCCACTGCTCCGAGCCGACCACGCTGAACGGGTCGAGCTGCCCCGGGTCGCCCACGAACAGCGCCCGCTGGAACAGCCCGGCGACCTGGAGCAGCGCGTCCGAGCGCATCTGGTACGCCTCGTCGACGATCGCGTGCCGCCAGGGCTCGACGTCCTTGGCGGCCGCGGTGAACGCCCACTTCGCCGCGGTGGCGATCACCACCTTCGCCCCCCGCAAGTCGGCGGCCTTGGTCGACTTCAGCACCGACGCGTGCCGGTCGAGCACCGGGTCCGGCGGGGAGTCGCTGCCGTGCAGCCGCCCGACGGGCAGGCCGGGGTCGGCCGTCGCGAGCCGGTCCACGAGGTCGTCGACCTGGGCGTTGGTCTGCGCGACCACCATCAGGGACTCGCCCGCCGCCACCAGTTCCCGGGCGGCGCGCACCACCAGCGTGGACTTGCCCGCGCCGGGCGGGGAGTCCACGACCACGCCGCGGTGCGTGCCGTGGAGGGTGTCGTGCAGGATCCGCTCGGTCGCGGCGTCGGCGGCGCGGGCCGCCTCGTTCACCGGGCTCGGGCTCACAGGTAGTCCTCCGCGGTCGCGGGGTCGGCGCTCTCGGCGAGCACGGCGGGGGTGCCGGCGGCAGCGGCGGTGCCGGCCGCCGCGCCCGGCGGCCCGCCGTGGGTCCACGGGGTGTCCTCCGGCTCGGGCAGCGCGGCGCCGCCGCGCGGGGCGTGCTCGAACAGCGTCCAGCACACGGCGTCCCCGGGCTCCGGCACGGTGCCGGGGTCGGGGACCTTGGACCGGCCCATGCCGTTGACGACCCGCAGCAGCACGGCGCCGGGCCCGGCCCACTCCACGAACTGCGCCTGCTGGGTACGCCCGTCCGGCAGGGCGCGGTAGACCTTGGCGTCCGGGTCGAGATGCGGCCGGTCCCCGGTCGTCACGGTCACCAGCGGGCGCGGCTTGGGGATCTTGCCCTCGCTCATCGCCATCAGCACGTCCGTCACCTCGCCCGCGAACGCCTGGCCGGACAGCCGCCGGCCCGCCATCTCCAGCGGGTCGTCCAGCGCCTCCTGCGCCTCCAGCCGCACCTGGGCGGTCTCCCGCCCGGCCAGCTTCTGCGCCGCGGAGACCGCGTCGTCGCGGCGCGGCTGCGGCGGCTCCCCGGCCCGTACCCGGTCCCGGTGCGAGGTGTACGACCAGCGGTCGCGCTTCCACCGCTCCTCGACGTGCGCGCCCTCGGGGAGTTCCCGCAGCAGGTCGACGCACGTCCAGATCGCGTCCCACGTCGGCCGCATCTGGCCGTCCAGCAGCGCGGCGATCTCGTCCGCCGAGCCGCGGATGCCCGCGTCGAAGCGGGCGGTGGCGGGCGCGAGCACCGTGTTGTCGAACACGGGGTCCGTGGCGGGTCCGGCCGGCGGGCACTCCAGCAGCCCGTCGGCGCGGCGCCCGCTCTCCGCGCGGCGCGCCGCCTCGGCGCCCGGTACGCCCTCGGGCGGGGCGATCCAGGCCAGCAGGGCGCCCAGGTGCTGGTCCTCCAGATTGCTCTGGCCGGTGGCCCAGTGCCGGGTCAGCAGTTCGGTCGCCGACAGCAGCAGCGAGGAGCCGGGGGTGCGGGCGCGCTCCCCGTAGTGCGTCAGCCACCGGCCGAGCAGCGGCACCCGGGCGGGCACGGGGTGCGGTTCGTCCGGGTCGTCCTCGGCGGTGCGGCGGAAGCGGGTGGAGCGGCCGAGCAGCCGGACGTACTCCACGGCCGCGGAGTTGGCCACCAGCAGCTGGGGCGCGTCCGCGCACACCTCCGACTCTTCCCGGTTGCGGGTCGCGGGTTCGGTCTCGGTGTCGTCGGCGAAGCTCTCCAGATAGGGCAGCACGATCTGGGCGAGTTCGGCGAGGAAGGCGAAGCGCAGATCGCGGTCGCGCGGCTGCGGCACGGTCAGCAGCCGGGGTTCCGCGCGCTCGGTCCCGACGAGCGCGCCCAGGGGCGCGCCGACCTCGCCGGCCGTCGTCAGCGGCACCAGGACCAGCGGCCGGTCCGACAGATGGCGGTGGCGCACCGTCGCGAGCGGGGTCGCCCGCCCGGTCGCCATCGCCTCCGCCCTGGCCAGTACGGAGATCAGCGACATCCCAGCGCCTCCGCACGGAGGGCAGCGGCCCGGCGCAGCGCGGCCACCGCGGGGTCGTCGGGACCGGCTTCGGCGCCGCTGTCGCCGAGCGCGGCAGCCAGCACCTGCTCGACATCGGTGAGCGAGCCCAGTTCGGCGCGGACCCCGCGGCCCAGTGCCTCCACGGCGCCGCAGGCCCGGGCCTGGTCGCGGCAGTGGAAGGACAGCTCGCAACTGGCCAGGCATTCGGGGGCGTACGCCGCGGGCAGCAGTTCCACCGCGGCGCGCAGGTCCGCCGCGGAGCGGGTGGGGGTGCGCCGGTCGTCGGCCAGCCGCAGGTCGAAGGTCGTGCCCTCGGGCAGGGTGTCGGCGATCTCCTCGATCCGGGTGAGCCGGGCGAGCTGCCGCCGGGTGACCGACAGCTGCTTGCGGACGTCGACGACCTCGGCGACCGGGAGGTTGGAGAAGTCCTTGGGGCACACCAGCAGCACCCGGTGGTCCGGGGTGCCGAAACCGAGCCGTTCCAGGGCCAGGACGTAGACCGCGGCCTGCCGTGCGGCGGCGCCGACCTTCACCGCGTCCGCCGAACCGTCCAGGATCGGGAAGGACTTGACCTCGATCACCGTCCACGACCCGTCGGGGCGCACGGCGATCGCGTCCGGCTCCAGGTAGACCGGCGAGTCGGCGACCTCGAGGGCCAGCAGCGGATGGTCGAGCACCGTCCACCGGGCCGCCGCGGTGGCCTCCTTGAGCGCGAGGCGGGTGCGCGCCACGCGGCCCTCGGGACCGGGCGCGGTGAGGTCGGGCAGCGCGACCTCGCTGTCCTCGGGCGCGCCCAGCAGGCGCAGCAGTTCGGCGCAGCCGTTCCCCTTGACCCGGGCCTCGAAGGCGTGGCCCCGGATGAACGCGAACTGCGACTGCCCGAACGGCGCCGGATTGCCCAGCACGCCGGCCACGGCCGCCTTGTCCACCCCCGCGGCGTCCAGCAGCGCCCGGCGCCGGCAGCCCGGGTTCGCCGCCAGCGCCGCCAGTGCCCGTGCGTCCATCGGGCGCGGGTCGGTACCCGGGCCGCGCAGCCCCGCCAACCGCTCTCGCAGATCGTGCGTAGTGCTCACCCGCGCAAGTCTCGCACTCCCCACCGACAACGGGGGCCACCGCGGTTCAGCCGTGGGATTCCCGTGCGGGTGGCCGGGCCGCGCGCTGGGCCGGGACGGCCGCGTGACCGGCCGGGTGCTCCGCCGCGGGCTCCGCCGGGGCGGCGACGCGCGAGGAGGCGACGACGGTGGAGGTGACGGGTCGCGCGGGACGGGCGAACCGTGCGGTGACCGCGTCCCGCAGGCCGTCCACGGCACGCAGGAAGGGCCGCGTCAGCAGGTGGCCCAGGCCCATGACCGCCGCGCCGGCGACCGCGTCGAGGAAGTAGTGGTTGGCGGTGCCCATGACGACGAGCGCCGTGCCGAGCGGATAGGCGATGCCGAGCGCGCGGACGAAGCGGGTGCGCCCGTGGCGCCAGAGGACGATGCCGCACCACAGGGACCAGCCGACGTGCAGGCTGGGCATGGCCGCGTACTGGTTGGTGAGCCCGCCGAGGCCGCGCGGGGCGCTCGCGTCGCCGCCCCACCAGCCGTAGGAGCCGTACTGCGCCATGGTGTCGACGAAGCCGTGCCCCCCGGCCAGCAGTCGCGGCGGGGCGGTCGGCGCCAGGGTGAAGCCGATCAGCCCGATGAGGGTGGAGGTCATCAGCCAGGTGCGGGCGAAGCGGTAGACGGTCGGCCGCCGCCGCCAGAGCCAGATCAGCACGGTGGGGGTGACCAGGTAGTGCAGGGAGGCGTACCAGAAGTCGGCGGGAATGCCGAGCGCCCGGTAACGGCTGAAGAGGGTGTTGAGCCAGCGTTCGGGGTCCAGGGTGAGTGCCGTCTCCAGGTGGAGTATGGCGATGCCGTGGTCCACCGCCCGCGCCACGTCCCCGCGGACCAGGAGGCGTCCCGTCGTGTAGAGGCCGTACACCACCGCGATCAGCGGCAGCTCGGTCCACCAGCGCAGGCCGCCCCGGTAGGCGGCGGCTCGTGGCGCGGTGGTGGTCATGGTCATCGGGCCGTTCTCCCCGTTCTCTCCTTGTGAGAGGTCATGCGGAATACCGTACGACGTACGCTAGGCAACCTGAACACCACCCCCGCCTATTCCGGTAACTCCTGGTTCGTCCGAGGTTCAACTATGTGTGCTCGTGAACGCGTGCGAAAAGACGCCGCGCGACCGTCATGGGTTGCCTGTGAACGCGGGAGAATCAAGGAAACCGCTCACCGACCGCTCCCCATGACCGGACACGCATCCCTCATGACTGTCACCCCGCCGGCCCGCTCCCCACGGCGCCGCGTCCCCCGCAACACGCTCAACCCCGACCGCATCCTCGACGCGGCCGTCGCGCTGCTCGACCGTGACGGGCCCGAGGCCTTCACCATGCGCGCGCTCGCCCAGGAGTTGGGCGTGGGCACGATGGCCGTCTACTCGCACTTCAAGGGAAAGGAGGAGATCAGCGACGCCGTCAACGAGCGGCTGCTCGGCGAGATCGAGATCCCCCCGGACACCGGTGCGCCCCGCGAGCAGCTCATCGAGCTCTGCGTGGGGGTGTACCGCCTCTTCAGCGAACATCCCGCCGCCCTCCAGCTGCTGGCGAGCCGTCCGCTGCGCGGCGACGAGGCGCTGTCCGTCATCGACCGCATGCTCTGCCTGCTGCGCTCCGCCGGCCTGGAGCCCGCCGCGGCCGCCGCCGGCCAGGTCGCACTCATGCAGTACACGGTGGGCTCCGCCATGTGGGCCGTGCGCCGCAAGCGCGCCATGTGCGACGAGGAGGTCAATCTGCGCGAGCAGATCCGCGAGCGCCTCGCCGAACTCCCCGCGGAGAGCTACCCGTCGCTGACCGGCCTGGCCCCCGAGCTCAGCGCCGCGCAGGAGTCGGGCCGAGCGCAGTACGAGGCCGGGCTCGCCGCGCTCCTGGACGGACTGCTGAACGGGCCCGCGCGGCCGCGCACATGAGAAGAGCGCCCCGGCCGGGGCGGATGTGAACTGCCGGCCGGGGCGCTCGTGTGGGGGGATCGGGAGATGGCTGGTGAGGGGGCGGTGGCCCCCGGAGGAGCCGGCGTGATCCCGCGGGATCAGCCGTTGTAGGCGGCGAAGGCCCTGGAGAACGCGCTCGCGTCCTGGACGACCGAACTGCACGTGGGGTCAGCGGAGTTCTTCGCGCCGCCGGGGCACTGCCGGTCGCGGGTCGCGGACCACATCGACAGCCAGGCCAGCCCCTTGGACTTGGCGAAGGCCACCAGCTGCGAGGCGTCGTCGACCCTGAAGACCTCGGTGCTGACGTCGTTCACGCCGATCATCGGCGTCACGGCGACCGCCTTCCAGGCGGCCGCGTCCGACAGCCCGAGCACACTCCTGACCTGCGCCTGGGTGGCCGTCGCGGCGTCGATGGCGTAACCGCCCATGTCGCCGCTGAAGGAGGCGCCGTAGTCCATCGCCATGATGTTGACGGCGGCGACGCGCACCCCGTTGGCCTTGGCGTCCGCGAGCAGGTTGACGCCGTCCTGGGTGAGGCCGGTCGGCATGACCGGCAGGGTGTAGGAGACCTCCAGGCCGCTGTGGCCCGCCTGGAGCTGCGCGATCGCCTTGGCACGCCGGGAGTTGGCGGTGGCGTTGGCGATGGCGCCGCCCTCGACGTCGAAGTCCACCTTGGTGAGCTTGAAGGTGTCGACGACCTTGCCGTACGCGGCGGCCAGCGCCGAGGGCGAGGAGCAGGTGGTCGCCAGTTCGGAGCCGGACGCGCCGCCGAAGGAGACGCGGACGTCGCCGCCGGCCTTGCGGAGGTCGCCGATCTGGGCGGCCACCGCGTCGGCCGCCACGTCCGTCACACCGCCCCACTTGGGGGTGCAGCCGCCGCCGTCCGTGATGAACGCCAGGGTGTACTGCTTCACACCGGTCGACCTGGAGTGCGTGAGCAGATCGAACGCCGGGTACAGCGAGGTGTCGACGTACGGGGCGAAGCGGGCGGTCGTGCCGGAGGCCGGGGGCACGGTCGCGGTGGGGGTGGCCGTGGGGGTCGCGGTCCGGGTCGGGGTCGGCGTCGCCGTCGCGGTCCGGGTGGGGGAGGGGGAGGGCGTTGCCGTCGGAGTGGCGGACGCGGTGGGGCGGCCGGAGGGGGAGGCGGGCGCGCCGTCGTCCACGGAGCACTTCGCGCCGTTGATCCGGCAGTTGAGGGGGTTGCCCGCCGTCGCCGAGGACTTCGTGACGAAGCCCACCTGCGCCGACTGCCCGGCGGCGATGTCCTTGTTCCAGTTCGCGGGCCGCACGGTCACGTGCTGACCCGACGCCGTCCAGGTCGCGTTCCACAGCGAGCTGATGCTGGTGCCCGCCGGGAGGTCGAACGTCAGCGTCCAGTCGGACAGCGTCGATCCCGAGGAGTTGCTGATCTCGTACTGGCCGGTGTAGCCCGTGGTCCAGTCGCTGGTCCTGCTGTACGCGGCACCGACGGTGGCGGCCTGCGCCGACCCCGCGAGAGCGAAGGCGCCGGCCGCGACGACCGCGCCCGCGGTGAGGCCCCCGAGAAGGGCGGCCTTGCGCGTGGGGCGACGACGATGTGAGTTCCTCATGAACCGGCACGCTACCGAGGGGTATTCGGACAAACGCCCCGAGCTGGGCGTGAGTTCGATTTCTTATGACGCGCTTAAGGTGCGGCTAAGCGACGCCTGAGGCAGCTGGTCCCTGAGGTGGCCGCGGTGGCCGCGGTGGCGGCGTCAGCGGAAGCTCCACTCCTGCGCCGGGACGGTGTCGAACAGGGTGTCCGCCCAGTCGTCGTACCCGGCGGTGAAGAACGCCCGCGTCAGAAGGCGGTCGCGGGCCCGCTGGGGGCGGATCACCAGCCCCAGTTCCTCCGAGGCCGGTTCGCCGTCGGTGGCGATGTTCACCGCGAGACCGCCGCCGTGCGCGTACGCGTAGAAGCGGTCCTCGAACTCGGACGGCACCTGCCCGACGAACGACATGCCGGCGAAGCTCACCTGCGGCCCGCGAAGGGCGTCGACCGCGACGGAGGCCAGTGCGCCCGACTGCCTGAAGTAGGCGGTGGCCGCGAGCTGATGGAGGTGCCGCCCTTCACGCGGTAGTGGACCCGCTGCGTCAGGGGCCCGTGCCGGAACGGGATGTCCGGTTCGGCCTCGAAGCCGCCTGCGTCCATCACCGCGGTCGCGTCCTCGGGGCTCATCCCGAACCGGAGCGGTCCGACGCTTGTGAACGGCACGAGCGTCCACCGCGCACGGTCGGCGTCGTCCACGACCGACCAGATCTCCATGTGCCCCTCCACCGGCTCAGCCGGTGGGCCGGGCGCCCGCCGGGCGGCGGCCGCGGCGGCGGCGGACGACGCGGTGGGTGCGCTTGCCGGCGGAGGCGTAGGGGCGCAGGGCGATCCAGACGCGGATCTCGGCGCCGCCCAGCACCGAGGAGCCGATGCGGACGTCGCCGCCGGTGGACTCCGCGAGGCGGCGCACGATGTCCAGGCCGAGTCCCGTGGAGCCGTCGCCGCCCGCGCCCTGGCCGCGACGCATCGCGGCGGAGGGGTCGTTGATGCCGGGGCCCGCGTCGGAGACGAGGACGATCACGGCGTCCTCACCGCTGTGCACGTCCACCGCGAAGGCGGTCCCCTCCGGGGTGTGGCGGAAGACGTTGCCGAGCATCGCGTCGAGCGAGGCGACCAGGTCGGCGCGGGCCACCGGGACCCGTACCGGGCGGTCGACGCCGGCCGTGCGGGCCTCGCGGCCCTGGTCCTCCGCGAGCGCCGACCAGAAGGCCATCCGCTCGCGGATCACGGCGGCCGCGTCGCAGCCCACCGCCACCGGCTTGTCCTGCGCCTGCTGGGCGCGCGCGGTGCGGATGATCTGGTCGACCTCGCGCTCCAGCTGGGCGACCGCGTGCCGGGTCTGCTCGCCGGCCGGGCCGTCGCCGAGCGAGGCGGCGTTGAGCCGCAGCACGGTGAGCGGGGTGCGCAGGCGGTGGGAGAGGTCGGCGGCCAGTTCCCGCTCGTTGGCGAGCAGTTGCACGACCTGGTCGGCCATGGCGTTGAACGCGACGGCGGCCGAGCGCAGTTCGGGCGGGCCGTCCTCCGGGACGCGCACCGTCAGGTCGCCGCGGCCGAGTCCGTTGGCCGCGTCCGCGAGCCGTTTGGCCGGGCCGACCATCCGGGTACCGAGCCGGTCGGCCACCGCGACGGCCCCGATGATCAGCCCCACGCCGACGGCAGCGAGCACCGCCCAGGCGGTGGTGACCCCGCGGGTCACCTCGCCGTCCGGGACGTAGACCTCGACCACCGCCACGGATCCGGAGCCGACGGCGGTCGGCTGGAGCAGCGCGTAGCCGCCGGGCACCGGCACCGTGGCGGCCCGGCCCAGCCGGGAGGCCCGCTCCACGTCGGCGTCCGGGGCGTGCGGGCGGCCGATGCGTACGCCGTCGGTGCCCTCCGTGGCCGGCACGCTCACCGCGATCCGGCCGTCGGCGCCCGCCTGCGTGGAGGCGACGGCGCGTTCCAGCTGGACCCGGTCCGTGGTGATCGCCAGCGCCGGGCCTATGGCCGCGGCCTGGCGTTCGGCGTTGCCGATCGCGCGGTCCCGCGCCATCTCCTTGACCGTCAGTCCCAGCGGCACCGCGAAGGCCACCACGACCATCGCCGTGACCGCGACGCAGACCTTGACCAGGGCCCATCTCACAGCGGCGGCTCCAGTTTCACGCCCACCCCGCGCAGGGTGTGCAGGTACCGGGGGCGGGCGGCGGTCTCGCCCAGTTTCCTGCGCAGCCAGGACAGATGGACGTCGATGGTCTGGTCGTCGCCGTACGACTGCTGCCAGACCTCGGACAGCAGTTCGCGCCGCGCCACCACCACCCCGGGCCGGGCCGCCAGGAAGGACAGCAGGTCGAACTCGCGCCGCGTCAGGTCCAGTGGTGCGCCGTCCAGGACGGCCTGCCGGCGCAGCACGTCGATCTGCAGCCCGCCGACCCGCATCACCTCGGCGGCCTCGCGGGCGCGCGAGCGGCGCAGCACGGCCGCCATGCGGGCCGACAGGTGCTCGACCGAGAACGGCTTGATCAGGTAGTCGTCGGCACCGGCGTTGAGCAGCCGGACGATCTCCGACTCGTCGTCCCGCGCGGTCGCGATGATCACCGGTGTGTCCGTGATGCCGCGCAGCATCTTGAGCGCCTCGGCCCCGTCGAGGTCCGGCAGGCCGAGGTCGAGGATCACCACGTCGAAGCCGACCTGCGCCACCTCGCGCAGCGCCTCCAGGGCGGTGCCCACGCTCCGTACGGAGTGCGTGGCGTCGGTGAGGTGCCGGATGAGGGCGGAGCGCACGAACTGGTCGTCCTCGACGACGAGCACACTTGCCATGGCCCGCAACTTAGCCCATCCGGGGGACGCCCCGGGCGGGTCCGAGCACGTCCGGGCCGCGCGCGCAACCCTCAACTCCCCGGAAGGGGCGCGTCCGGCAGTATGGGCGCATGCGAAGAGGACTGGCGCACGCCGGAGCGTGGACATTGGCGACGAGCGCCGCCGTCGCGATGTCCTGGTTCGGCGTCCACCATGTGCTCGCGGGCACCGCGTACGACCCGCCGCGCGCGCTGCCCCTGGCGGAACCGGCGGCCGCGTCGGCGCCTCCGCCGCCCTCGTCCCCGCCGCCGTCCGCGCCCTCCGACTCCGCCTCCCGGCGCCGCGAGAGCCCGGCCCGCCCGCCGGCCGCCACGGATCCGGGCACGCCGCCCGCCGTGAAGCCGTCGGTCTCCGCGCCCGCCCGGCCGCCGGGCACCCCGACGCCCGCGTCCTCCGCCACCGGCAATGTCCACAGCTACCCGGTCGAGGGCGGCCGGGTCGTGCTCGACCTGGGCGACACCTCGGCCACCCTGGTCTCCGCGACCCCCGAGGCCGGTTGGGAGATGAAGGTCTGGAACGAGTCCGCGTCCGCCTGGATCCGGGTCGACTTCACCTCCGGCGGCACCACGTCCTCGCTGTTCTGCACCTGGAACGGGCACCCGCCGACCGTCGAGACGTACACGGCCGGGGGCCGGTAGGGCAGGGCGCCGCTAACGGAACACGGACTCCGGGGGAGCCGGCGACGCCGCCGCCGTCGCGTCCGTGACCGGCACCGCGCCGCCCGCGAAGGCGTCCAGCTCCCGCCCGTGCTCGACCCGCCCCGGATGCGGGTCCGAGGCCACCCGGCGGGTGAACTCCGCGACGGGCAGCTCCCCGTCGCCCGCCACCAGGATCACGTTCCCGAACCGCCGCCCGCGCAGCACCGCGGGATCCGCCGCCAGGCAGGCGTGCGGGAAGCAGGCCCTGACGGTGGCGACCTGCCCGCGCAGGAACTCCAGCCGGCCCCCGTCGGCCGCGTTGGCCGCGTACAGCCCGCCGGGTGCCAGCGTGCGGCGCACCTCGGCGAGGAACTCGGTGCTGGTGAGGTGGGCCGGGGTGCGCGCCCCGCTGAAGACGTCCGCGACGACCAGGTCGGCCCAGCCCTCGGCCACCTTCGCCAGACCCGCCCGGGCGTCCCCGCCGCGCACCTTGATGCGCCACGTGCGGTCCCAGGGAAGCTCCCGCCGGACCAACTCGACCAGGGCGGTGTCCACCTCCACGACCTGCTGGGTCGAGCGCGGCCGGGTGGCGGCGGTGTAGCGGGCCAGCGTCAGCGCGCCGCCGCCGAGGTGCAGCACCTTGAGCGGGCGGCCGGGCGGCGCGGCGAGGTCGATCACATGGCCCAGCCGGCGCTGGTACGCGAAGTCCAGATGGCCCGGGTCGTCCAGGTCGACGTGCGACTGCGGGGCGCCGTCGATCAGCAGCGAGCGGCCGCGCGGCCGGTCCCGGTCCGGTACGAGTTCGGCGAGACCTCCGCCGACCTGCTCGCGTATCCCTTCCGGGTCCTTCGTCCTGCGCTGCGCCATGCACCCAGTATGGGCGCGGTGCCGCCGCCGGTCAGAACCGGTCCGCGAGCTCGATCATCCGGGCCGCCTCGCCCAGCGCGGCGCGGAGCACCGCCGGGTCCGTGACGGGGGCGTCGTTCTGCGGCGGCACCAGCCAGTCGGTGCCCGTCACCGGCGGCTCACGCAGTTCCCCGGGGATCGCGAAGCCGCGTCCCGAGGTCTGGGTGCAGGCGCTGCCCGGCACGTCCCAGCCGGCCGCCGTGCCCGGCGGCACGAGGAAGCCCAGGCTGTCGCCCGAGCTGTCGTGCAGCACGGGCCCCAGACCCGGCACCGGGCCGGTCCGCAGGCGCAGGATGTCCACGGCTTCCAGTCCCTGGCGGGCCGGGACGGTCACCAGGTCCCATGGCTCGTCCAACAAGGCGGGTCCTCCTAGGAGTCGGACGCACGGTTGGTTGCCTGTTGTCCAACGCGCCCACCGCGTCAACGGCAACGCCCTTGTGACGCCGGGAGGGTGGCGTTTCATGGCGGATGGTGGGTGAGATATCCCTTTTGTAGCCAAACCGGTGCTCTGCCCCTCCCGGTACCGAGTACGGTCGCCCCTGCCGCTACGCTCCGCTGCCGCACGGCGGCGCACCGCGACAAGCACCGCTCCGCACCGACCGCTCCCGGGAGTCAGGCGATGCCCTCGTCACCTTCCACCCCCACCACACCCAACGCCGCCTTCCGGCTGCTGCGCGCGGACCGGTCGCCCGGTGAGTTCGCCGCCGCCGTCCGCCGCGCGGCCCGGGAGATCGGCGAGCAGGTCAGCTGCGACGCCCGCTACATCGGACGCGTGGAGTCGGGGGAGATCCGCTGCCCCAACTACGCGTACGAACGGGTCTTCCGGCACATGTTCCCCGGACTCGGCCTCGCCGACCTGGGCTTCGAGCCCCGCGAGTCCGTCCGCGGCCGGCGTGCGGCCGGCCCCCCGGCACCACAGCTCGCGGTGGCGGCCGGCCCCCGCGAGCCCGAAACCGATGAGGAGAGCGACGTGCTGCGTCGCGCGTTCATGACCGGCGGCCCGGCCGCCATCGCCACCACGTGGGTGCTGGGGCCGCCGGCCGCGGCGGAGCCGGTGCGGCGGGTCGGCAGATCCCAGGTCCGCGCGGTGCAGGACGCCGTCCGTGAGATCCGGCTGCACGACGACCGGCACGGCGCCGGGGCGCTCTACCGCCAGGCAGGCCACTCGCTCGGCGCCGCCTACCGCCTGCTGGACGAGGGCAGTTACGGCCAGGCCGTCGCCGACGACCTGCACGCGGGCGCCGGCGAACTGGCCATCTCCGTCGGCTGGCTCGCCCACGACTCCGGCCGCCACGCCGAGGCCCGCTCCTACTACGGCGAGGCCCTCGCCACCGCCCGCATGGCCGGCGACCAGGCCCTGGAGGCGCACGCCTTCTGCAACGCCTCCTTCCTCGCCCGCGACGCCGGCCGCCCCCGCGAGGCCGTCCGCGCCGCCCAGGCCGCCCAGGAGGCCGCCCGCGACCTGGGCTCGCCGCGGCTGCTCTCCCTGCTGGCCCTGCGCGAGGCCGGCGGCCGGGCCGGGCTCGGCGACCGCTCCGGCTGCGAACGCGCCCTGCTGCGCGCCCAGTCGCTCTTCGGCCGCGGCTCCCGCGACGCCGATCCGCAGTGGATGACCTTCTACGGCGAGGCCGAACTCGCGGGCCTGGAGGCCCAGTCCTGGGCCGCGCTCGGCGACCACCACCGCGCGGTGGAGCACGCCCGCCGCGCCATCGGGCTCCAGGCCCCCCACTTCACCCGCAACATCGCGCTCTACACCGCGGAACTCGCCGGCAACCTGGCCTGCGCGCACCGCGTCGACGAGGCCGCCGTCACGGGCGCCCGCGTCCTGGACCTGCTGGGCCGCGTCCAGTCCCCGCGCGTACGGGGCATGCTCGCCTCGGCCGCCCAGACCCTCCAGCCGTACGCCCGCCGCCCGGACGTCGCCGGGTTCCTGCGCCGCCAGGCGGAGTCGCGCACCGCCTGAGGCACGCGGCCGGCAGCGCCCCGCGGGCCAAGCAGTCCGTACGTGTGCGGGAACGCCGCGGCGGCAGGCGGGGTGAGCGGGAAGCCCTGGCGCTCGGCGCTCCTCGGCCGGTGGGCGAGATGTTCGCCGATCCGGTCGCGGACGTCCCGCCCGGCGTACCAGCCGTGTTCCTCCAGCCACTGCCGGACCGCCGCCGCGTACGCCTCGGCCACCGCTACGCCCACAGCCTGTCGAGGTGGAGCCCGAGCGCGTAGGTGCCACCAGGACCCGTGGCGGTGAGCAGGCCGTCCGGTCGCAGGCCGAGCGCGTCCGCCCGGTGCGGGAGGGGCACGGGCCGCACCCGGGCGTCGAGGAGGTTCCAGACACTCGCCCGGCCGTCGGACCAGGCCGCGACGGCGACGGGACCGTGGGAGGGGGTGTCGGCGGCGGCCAGGGCGGTGATGACGCGGTCGCGCCGCTCGACGGGGGCCTGCATGGGTTCGTCCGGGGCCGCCCACAGGCGCAGCGTGCCGTCCAGCCCGCCGCTGAGGCAGAACGTCAGGTCGTGCCGCGCCGAGCGGACCACGGCGACCGCGGAGACGGGAGCGTTGTGCAACGGTCGGCTCAGGGGCTCGGGGTCGTACGCGGGGGAGCGCCAGAGGTGGACACGGCCCGCGGTGTCACCCACGGCCAGGTGACCGGTGGCGGGCAGCGCGGCCAGGGCCGAGGGGCCCTGCGGGTTGTGAAGGTATGCGGCCTCGCCGAAGGCCGGCGTGTCGGCGGGGGACAGGTGCAGGACCTGCTCGCGGTCGAGGAGCAGCAGGCCGTCGCCGAGGGCGGCCAGGGCGAACGGCCGAACGGCGGCGGGGGAGGGGACCCGGTGCAGTTCCGCACCCGTGGCGGGGTCGAGGGCGTGCACCCGGCCGATCGCGTCCGCGGCGAGCAGCGCTCCTTCGACGGTGCCGGTGCTGCTGCCCGTGCCGGGTCCGAGGGCGGTGAAGGACCGGCCCGGGTCGAACCAGACGGCTGTCCAGGCGTGCCGTTCGGCCACGGGGCGCAGCAACGCGGCCATGGGCGGCGCGTCGGCGAGCGCGACGCAGTGCAGGAGGGCGGCGCGCTCGGGGTCGCTCATGCCCGGGGCGCTCAGTACCGGTGCCGCGCGGCGCCACAGAGGGGCCAGCACCGCGGGGGCGGCCCTCGCGGTGTCCGGGTCCGCCAGAGCCGCGGCCACGGCGGCCGCCGAGCCGTGCACGAGGAATCCCGCGTCGCGCAGCAGTCGCTCCGCGGTGCCCGCGGCGAGGGCGTGGCCGAGCACATGATCGCGGGCATATGCGCTGGTGAGGGCCTCGGACTTGAGGATGTCCACGATGCGCGCGTCCGCGCCCTCCACGAGGGGGCCGCCCGGCGGTACCTCGTGGACGGTTCCGCGGGGCAGGCGCGCCACGGCGGCCCCGACGGCCTCGCCCGGCGCGGGGTCCCCGGTCAGGCGCGCGTGCACCAGCTCCCAGACGTCCGCGGGAACCGGTCCGCGCAGCGCGGCGAGCGTCTGCAGCGCGGGTCGGGCGGCCTCCGGCAGCCGCTCCCACCACACGGCCGCCACGTCACCTCGCGCGGGCGGTCCGGGGATTGTCGCGGCGAGCCGGGCCGCCGCCGGGTGCGGGAAGACCTGGTTCGCGGTGAAGGCCGGTGCGGCGGGGGCCTGTTCGCCGTACCAGGCGGCGAACTCCGCCTGATCGGTGAACGTCGGGTCGTCCAGGTCGACGACGACGGCGCCGTCCGGAACGTATCCGGTCCCCGCCGTCTCGAGCAGCAGACGTACGTGGGGGAAGCCGAGCAGGGGCTCCACCAGGGCCTCGTGGCAACCGGGCCGCGCGCGGTGCAGGTCGGCGAAGCCGAGGGTCAGCGGGCGCCGGTCGGTCCGTATCCGCTCCAGCAGCCCACCCGGGGAGAGCGGCCCGTAGCCCAGTTGCCGGCCCAGTTCCCAGGCCACGGCGTCCGCGGTCAGACCGCGGGCGGGGGCGAGCCCGTGCACCGTCGTGGCGGGGTCGTGCTGTCCACCGGTCACCCACCAGGCCAGCAGATGACTCTTGCCGGACCCGGCGGAACCGGACACCACCAGCGGCGCCCCGCCGCCCGAAACCGCCCAGTCCAGCACGCGCCTGCCGGCGGGCCCCCGGCCGGCCCCGAGGAGAGGCCACTTCGCCATGCCCGGTTCCCCCGTCATGTTCCTCAGTCCTCCTGTGCCGCCGCCTCGCGCAGTTTCCGGATCCCGGCGGCCCGCGACTCGGCGGTGTCCCCGTAGGGGAAGTTGTGCGTCGAGGCGGCGTCCGGGAAGAGCCTCTCGAGCGTCATCGAGCAGTAGTGGCCCGGCATGAAGCACGGCTCGAGTTCGGTGTGGACGCGCCGGACCTGCTCCGGTTCCACCCCGGACGCCGCCAGGTTGGCCCACAGCCGTTCCTCGGGGTGCACGCAGATCCCGCCCGAGGAGGTCAGGATCCTCGCCTCCCCGCCGGCGTCCACGACCTCGAACGCCGCGAACCACTCCGCGCTCGCGGTGTCACGGATGTCGTCCAGTACCTGCGGCCACCAGTCCTCCCGGTCCGCGAACGCCGTCGCGTCCTGCTCCCGCAGCCGCGCCTCCAGCGCCGCGAACGACTGCGCCGCCGTCCCGGGCCGGTCGGTGCCGGCGATGGCGGCGAGGGTCTCGTCCAGCGCCACAAGGCCCTGGACGAACGCGTCCAGGGAGCCGTTCACATGCCGTTCCGGCTCGTCGTAGCCGGCCAGGACACCGCGTACGTCGCCGCTCGGGGAGAGGCAGATCTCGTAGCCCCGGTCGCTGCCCAGGCGCAGGTACTCCAGCGTCCGCTCGGGCAGGCCCAGCTCCAGCGCCTCGGCGAAGTCGGCCAGGGCCTCCGGCTCCCCGGGGGACGTCGTCCAGTACGGCCCCACCTGGAGCGGAACGACCACGTCGGGCGCCGTCACGAACCGCCGGACCCCGCCGTCGCCGAACCGGGCCACGACGCGGGCCGCCGGTGCCTGATGGTCAGTCATGGGTCCCTCCCGACGGGGCCGCGTCGCCATGTGCGTGGACGGACGTCTCACTCACTCCGGGATCGCCTCCCGCACGTACCCCAGCACGCGCTGCCAGGTCCCCTCGGGCCTGTCGACGGACGTCGGGTCGAGGCGGGTGAACTCCTCGGCCAGGCGGGCCGCCGCCGCCTCGGGGTCGGCGATGCCGCCGGCCACCGCGAGATCGTAGTTCGGCCGTTCCCTCTCCAAGGCGCACAGGAACGCCGCGAAACTGTGGATGTCCTTGTTCAGCGGATAGATCTCCGACGACCCGTCCGGCAGGCACCAGACGGTCCCGGTGGTGTGGTCCACGGCGATGTCGTCGTACGGGATCGCTCCCAGGGAGATCCAGTCGAGGCCCCCCTCGGGAAGATTTCCGTAATGGGCCCCGACCTCGGGGTAGATCTCGCCGAGCCGCACATCTCCCTCGGAGAAACCCTCGTCCAACTCGAACCACTTGTCCGTCTCGTCGGGCAGGCCGACGTCGACCAGAAAGGCGCGGGTCGCGGCGTGGGGGACACCGGAGACCGTGTCCTCGTCCAGAGTGACGAGCACGTCCGGTCCGAAGGCCGCTTCCATGACGGAGCGGTCGACTGCGTGCGGCATGGGAAGGATCAGTCCGTTCGCTCATCGGTCGTCGTTGTCGTGCGGGGCATCGTACCGGGCGCTCCGGTCAGCGCAGCTGCTGGAGGCCGTTGAGGTAGGACTCCATCGCCGAGTTGCCTCTCACCTGCGACTCGGGTGTGTCGCCGTATTCGACGCTGTGCGAGACGTTCACCGAGTCCGGCAGGTAATGGTGCATCCAGGCGGAGCAGTTGACGCCGGTGGAACAGGGTTCGCGCTCTGTGTAGAGTTCCGTTATCCCGTCGTGGCTGTCATTCCTGAGGAACGGAATTCCCAGAGCCCTTTCGGAATGCACGGGATTGCGGCTGCGTCCGACCAGGATGAAACCGTCGTCGTCCCCTTCGTTCCCGTAGCGGACCGCCGCGTAGTTGTTGCTCTGGAACACCTTCTCGTCGGAGTCCTTGGACTTCTTGTAGTAATTCCCGTAGCTGTTGTCCGCGTGCCGGGCGAGCTGGGTGGCCTTCGCCAGGGGACTGCCGCCGAGCGGCACCTCGGCCGAGTCCTTCCGGGGGCGCGTCTTCCCCTTCTCGAGCTCGGGCAGCTTGTACTTCCCCTTCGGCCGTCGCCCCACCGAGTCCTTGCCGTCGAGCCTCAGGGCAATGCGGTCCCGGTCGGCCTCCGTGAGGGGGATGTGCCCGTCCGCGGTCAGGCGGGTGATCGTCCCGTCGTCCGCCATGTGGTAGACGTCCGTCGAATCGCCGAACGAGCGCAATTGCTCCTGCGAGTGGAGCTTGTGGAGGCCGTCCAGCTCCGTGGCGGTCCTGTCGTCGTTGTCGCGGTGGTTGCGGTGCATCTCCTTGAGGCCCTTGCGCATGTCACCGCGCACGTGGCCCACGGCCTTCTCGGCCGCCTCGCCGATGCCGTCCACGATCTTCGTGGCGATCGGCATGATGTGCGCGGCGATCTCGCCCCCGCCGGTGGTGCGGCCCTTGGCGTTGCGGGCGCGGCTCATGTGCCCCCGGGACTTGCCGTGCAGGGAGCCGGTGATGCCGTCGAGCCGGCTGTCGACACGGTCGAAACTGTCGCCGTCGCTCTGGAAGTGGCCGCTGCCGCCGGTTCCCCCGCCGCTTCCGCCTTCTCCGGTGCCACCGCCCCCGCCTCCGCCTCCGGCGCTGGCCAGGACGAAGCCGTCGGCCTGCTTCTTGGCACCGTCGACGCCCTCACCGAAGCCCTCCTTGCCGGCGCCGACGGTCCGGCCGAGGTCGACGCCCTTCTGGAGGCCGAGGGCGTTCGAGCCGACCTGGATGACGAGATCGGCGGCCATCGACTCCAGTGCCGCGTACACCGGGGCGGTGGCGATGGACATCAGCTGATCGACGACCTGGTCGATCACCTCGCGGAAGATCTTCTTGACGATCATCCGGGTGGCCTGGGTCCCGGCCGCCCCGGCCAGGCTCGACAACCCGAGCGTGAAGGGCGCGGACGCGATGGCCGAGGCGATCTCCACCGCCAGGATGCCCAGTTGGACGATCGCGGCACCTTTGGCGACCTCGATGGCTATCGCCACCCCGTCGAGCGCGAGGGCGCCCATCCGGGCGGCCTCGCCGAGATTGGCCAGATGCGTGCCCTTGACCCTGCCCCAGTGCGCCTCGAAGGCGTCCATCGCGGCGCCCGCGTTCGCGCCCAGCAACTCCTGCACGGCGGCGTTCGCGTCCATCGCGCCACCGTCGATGTCGCTCGCGAAGTCCCGTAGCGACGTGGCCATTTCGCGGTAGTCGTCCTCGTCCACGTTCGGCCAGGACACGCCGATCAGGTCGAGTACATAGGCCAGCTCGTCGGGCAGGACGACACCCACAGCGGGCACCCCCGTGTCTCTACTGGTACGTGGCAGCAGAAGTATTGACGGTTCGTGAGCATATCGGGTTCCGCGCCGAAGCCGGTTTCCATCGGATTTGATCAATTCTGGTTGCGGTGCCCCCTCGTGAAACCGCCCCCGGCGTCCCGCAGTTGTCACGGCCCGGCACACGCCGGCGCGGCCCCGCCTAGGCTGCAGCCATGTCAGGACCGGAACTGCGGCAGATCCGCGCCTTTCTCACCGCCTTCGCCCGCCGCCAGGCGGTCCGCACCGTCGAGCTGCCCGGCGGCTTCGCCGCGCTCGACGACGCCTTCGCGTTCTCCCACGGCAACAACCGCGTCGTCGTCGACGGCGCGCCCGGCGACGTCGACCCCGAGGCGCTGCCCGCCCTCGCCGACGACGCGCTGGCCCATCTGAAGCACCGCGCGATCACCGTGCTCGACGACGCGACCGGCACCGCCTGCGCCGGACCCCTGACCCGCGCCGGCTACAGCCACTCGGCCGAGCTCGTCATGCTGCACACCGGCCCGGTACCGGACGGCGGCCCGGCGGAGGAGGTGGATCTCGACGCCTTCCGCGTCCCCCTCGCGCGGCGCTGGCGCGGTTTCCTCCCGGCGGCCGACGACGATGCCGTCCGGCAGCTCGTGGACCGCCGCGAGACCCGGCGCCGCGGCGCGGACTCCGTCGGCTTCATCGGTGCCCGGACGGCGGAGGGCGACGTCGCGTCCTGGGCCGATCTCTACATGGACCCCGTGGCGGGCATCGCCCAGATCGAGGACCTGATCACCTCCGAGGACCACCTCGGCCGCGGCTACGCCGACGCCGTCCTGTCCACCGCCCTGCGCCGGGCCGTTGACGCGGGCTGCGCCACGCGCTTCCTCATCGCCGACGCCGACGACTGGCCGCGCTACTGGTACGGCCGTCGCGGCTTCACCGTCATCGGCCGTTTCCACAGCTTCGCCCGCGACTGACGGTGCCCTTCCGTAGGCTGGTGACTACGGAGCGTGCGGGGATGTGTGCGGATGACCGGCGAGGTGACCCAGCCGCCGATGGCGTGGCGGTACTGCGGCAACCAGGTCAAGCTCTGGCGTGAGCAAGCGGGCGTCACGCGCGAGCGGTTGGCCGACGAGGCGGGCTACGGCATCGAGACGGTGCGCTCCATGGAGCTCGGGCGCCGGCGTCCGATGCTGCGCCTGCTCCAGGTGGCGGACCACTTGTGCGGCGCGGGCGGCAAGCTGGTGGCGGCCCAGGAGTTCCTGAAACCGGAGAAGTTCCCGGAGCGCACGCGGGAGTTCATGCAGGCGGAGGCCGAGGCCGTCGCACTGTACGGCTGCGAGCCACTGCTGATCCCCGGCCTGTTGCAGACCGAGGCCTATGTCCGCGCCCTGATCGGCAACAGCTGCCCGCCTCTCGACGACGAGACCATCGAGGAGCGTGTCACGGCTCGCATGGCACGTCAGGAAAGACTCCGGCGGAAGCCGACGGTGCTGTTCGGCTTTGTCATCTATGAGGCCGCCCTGCATTCCGGGGTGGGTGGCCCCGAAGTGATGCGGAGCCGAATGCACCACCTGTTGGCGGTAGGAGCCATGCGCAACGTCGCTGTCCAGGTACTGCCGGTCGACCGTGCCGCCTATCCCGCGCTCAGCGGTTCGCTGGTTCTGCTCGAGACGGAGGATCACGAGCACTACGAGACCAGCGCGCTGTACTCGGAGCCCGCAAGGGTCAGCACGCTGTCCCAGCGCCATGGCATCATCCGCATGCAGGCCCTTGGGGTCGAGGAGTCCGCGCAGTTCATCGGGCGAGTGGCGGAGGCGATGTGAGCGCACAGTTCGTGTGGTTCAAGTCCAGCTACAGCGACGACCAGGGCGGGAACTGCGTCGAGGTCGCCCTCTCCTGGCGCACGTCCACGTACAGCGAGACCGAGGGCAGCGACTGCGTCGAGGTCGCACCGACCGTCGACGCCGTGCACGTCCGGGACTCCAAGGACCCGCAGGGTCCCACGCTCGCGTTCGCGCCCGCCGCCTGGGCGGAGTTCGTCGCCGCCGTCGCGGCGGGGGGCGGCTTTGCGGGTATCGGCCTGCCGGGCCCCGCCTGAGGGGAGCCGACGCTTTAAGGTGGCGCCGTTGCCACTCGTGATGGGGAGACCGCAATGGTGATGGGCGGACGGCGCAGCGGCAGGCCGACGCTGGAGGAGGTCGCCGCGCGGGCCGGTGTGGGCCGCGGCACGGTCTCGCGGGTGATCAACGGGTCGCCGCGGGTCAGCGAGCACACCAAGGCCGCCGTGGAGGCCGCCATCGCCGAACTCGGCTATGTGCCCAACCGGGCGGCCCGTGCCCTGGCGGCCAACCGCACCGACGCCATCGCGCTGGTCATCCCGGAGGAGGAGACCCGGCTCTTCGCGGAGCCGTACTTCTCCGACATCATCCGCGGTGTGGGTGCCGCACTGGCCGACACCGACATGCAACTGCTGCTGACGCTGCTGCGGACCCCCAAGGAGCGGCAGCGCTTCGCCCAGTACCTCGGGGCGCACCGGGTGGACGGCGTCCTGCTGGTGTCGGTCCACGAGAACGACCCGCTGCCCGACCTGCTGGAGCAGATGGCGGTGCCCACGGTGCTCAGCGGCCGCCGCTCGGACCGGGAGTCGGTGGCGTACGTCGACTCCGACAACGTCGGCGGCGCCCGCTCGGCGGTGGAGCACCTGCTGGGCCGCGGCTGCCGGGCGGTCGCGACCATCACCGGGCCGCCGGACATGTACGTCGCCCGCTGCCGGCTCGACGGCTACCGGCAGGCGATCGGGGACGCCGGGCTGGTCCCGGACGACGACCTGGTCGCCCGCGGCGACTTCACCGAGGAGGGCGGCCGCGCCGCGATGCGCGCCCTGCTGGAGCGGCGGCCGGACGTCGACGCGGTCTTCGCCGCCTCGGACGTCATGGCGAGCGGTGCGTTGCAGGTGCTGCGCGAGTTCGGCCGCCGGGTGCCGGACGACGTGGCGCTGATCGGTTTCGACGACTCCGCCGTGGCCCGGCACACCGATCCGCCGCTGACGAGTGTGCGCCAGCCCATCGAGGAGATGGGCCGCACCATGGCCCGGGTGCTGCTGGAGGAGATCGGGGCGGACACCGCGCCCCGACGGCACGTCGTGCTCCCGACCGAGCTGGTGCGGCGCGAATCGGCGTGACGCCGGGGCCGGTTCCCCGGAAGTGACCCCCGCCACAGTGAGAAGGGTCACGGTGTGATATCGCCCGGTGGGGGGCTCGGCCGGGGGTCGCTGTCGGACCCGGCCGATAACATCACGGGTATGTCACCGACCGTTCTGGACCGCCGATCCGTCGAGGCCGCCAACGAGGCCATACGGCGGTATGTGGCGGGCCGGCGTACCTGGTCGCGCGCCGAACTGGCCGAGCTGGACCGCCTGCGCGCGATCTGGCAGGCCGCCCGTCAGGGCCACGGCCGCGGCCGCACGCAGGGCCGCAAGGGCGAGGAGTAGGAACTCCCCGGCAATGCCGACACAAGATGTCGGGTATGCCGGGGAGCATCGTCGTATGACGACACGCTGGGCGGACTTCGAGGCCGCGGAACCCGGTCTCGCACAGGCCGTGACCACACGATTCAGCCCCTACAAGCACCATGTGCTCGCCACGCTGCGGGCCGACGGCTCCCCGCGGGTGACCGGTATCGAGGCGGAGTTCCGGCTCGGGGAGCTGTGGTTCGGCATGATGCCGAACTCGCGCAAGGCCCTCGACCTGCGCCGCGACCCGCGTTTCTCCCTCCATGTGAACCCCGGTCCCGGCACTTCCATGGACGGCGGCGACATCAGGATCAGCGGCCGCGCCGTGGAGGTCACCGACCCCGCGGCCGTCGCCCGCTTCACCGGTGAGGTGACGGTGCCGGAGGGCCCGTTCCACCTCTTCGCCGCCGAACTGGACGAGGTCGTGCGGACGTACGTCGACGACCCCGACATCGTGCTCCAGGTCTGGCGGCCGGGCCGCCCCGTGCGCACCCTGCGGCGCGGCGCCGGCGACGGGCCCCCGCGCGAGGGGGACTGAGTCCCGGTCAGCCCGCCGCGAAGGGGCTGCCGCCGTCGCGCACGACCGCGACGAGGTCCGCCAGGTGCCGCAGGGCCGCGGTGTGGAGCTGAGGGCCGTAACTGATCCGGGCGACGCCCAGCTCCGCCAGCCGGGGCGTCGCCGGACCGCCGGGCCGGGCAAGGACGTTGACGGGGCGTCCGCCGGCGGCGGCGACCAGGGCCGCCGTGGTCTCCTCGTCCAGCCGGCCGAAGGGGTACACGCAGTCCGCCCCCGCCTCCAGGTACAGCCGGATCCGCCGGGCGGCCTCCGCGGGCCGCTCGTGCGCCGGTGCCGGCTCCCGCACCAGGGCATCGGTGCGGGCGTTGATCACCAGGTCGGGATCGGCCGCGCGGACGGCGGCGAGGAAGTCGGCCTGCTCCCCGGCGTCCACCAGGCGGCCCGTGCGCGGATCGGTGTCCTCCAGGTTGCAGCCGACGGCCCCGGTCGCGGCCAGCCGCTCGGCGAACTCCGCCGGGGCGAATCCGTAGCCCCGCTCCATGTCCGCCGTCACCGGGACCCCGGCGGCCCGCACGACGCGCGCGACCGCGGCCAGCATCTCCGCGGGTGGCACGACCTCCCCGTCGGGGTGGCCCAGGGACGCCGCGACGGGCGCGCTGCCGGTGGCGACGGCCGGGAACCCCGCCTCGGCCACCACACGGGCCGAGGCGGCGTCCCACACGTTGGGCAGGGTCAGCGGGCGGCCGGGGACGTGCAGTGCGCGCAGGCGGGCGGCGAGCCGCGCGGGGGAGGAGTCCGTGGTGCTCATGGGCCCACCGTAGGCGGGCCGCCGCCCGGCCGCCCGGTCCAATCGGGGCCCGTCCCGGTGGGCCACCTGGCGGGTGCGCCCGCCGCGGGTCTGCCGCAAGCTGGAAGGGTGACCGACACCCCCATCGTCGTCTCCCTCGTCCACGAGGGGGACCCGCCGTTCCGGATCGTCCAGATCGGCGGGGAGACCGTGGGCATCGCCCATGACCTCCTCGACGTCGTCCGTATCTGCCACCAGGCCGGTATCGACCACGTGGACCTCGACGACCCGGCCGTCGTGCGCTGGGTCGGTGGCGCCAAGTACCACTGGAAGCCCTGATCGGCGTTCTCTCACGCTGTGCCGCACGGTGATCAACCAGGGCCGTGCCCTGCGATGTTGATGTGCGAAGCTGTCGTCTGCCGTCCGCGGGCCGGGAGCCCGGACGGTCGTCGAGAGGAGCGCAGCGTGAGACAGGACGGCTTCCGCGCCGAGGAGATAGACACCAGCAGGCCGCACCCCGCGCGGATCTACGACTACCTGCTGGGCGGCAAGGACAACTACGAGGTGGACCGCCACGCGGGCGACGAACTTGCCGCCGCGGCACCCGAGGTGAGGATCGGCGTACAGGCCAACCGGGGCTTCCTCCAGCGCGCCGTCCGGTACGTCGTCGGCAGCGGCGTCCGCCAGATCCTCGACATCGGCACCGGGCTGCCCACCTCGCCGAACGTGCACGAGATCGCGCAGGAGACCGCGCCGGACGTGCGCATCGCGTACGTCGACAACGACCCGATCGTGAACACCTACGCCAGCACGCTGCTCAGCCGGCCCGGCGCCACCAGCGTCGTCCTCGCCGACCTGCGCGACCCGCAGGGGATCGTGGACCACCCCGACGTCCGCAAGGTCATCGACTTCGACGAGCCGGTCGCCCTGCTGCTCGTCGCCGTGCTCCACTTCCTCACCGACGCGGAGCAGCCCGGGCAGGTCGTCGCGAGCTTGCGCGACGCGCTCCCGGCCGGCAGCTTCCTGGTGCTCTCGCACGCCACGGGCGACTTCGCGGACCGCAGCGAGGCCCAGGCCGTCTACAGCAAGGCCACCGCCTCCTTGAACCTGCGTTCCCGCTCCGAGGTCGAGAGCTTCTTCGACGGCTTCGAACCGGTCGCGCCCGGTCTGGTCCAGGTCCCGTTCTGGCACCCGGACACCGAGCCCTCGCCGCGCTCCGGCGAGATCGGCTTCTACGGCGGCGTGGCCCGCAAGGCCTAGGCTCCGGCCGGACGACCGGGAGAGGGCCCCCGCGCCGCGGCGACGCGGCGGGGGGCCCTTCGTGGTTCCGCGCGGCCCGGTACGGCACGAAGAAGGCCCGGCCTGCTCGCGCAGACCGGGCCTTGATCGTTCAGGGTGAGTGACGGGACTCGAACCCGCGGCCACCTGGACCACAACCAGGTGCTCTACCAACTGAGCTACACCCACCATGTCCGGCGCTTTGTTTCCTTCGCACCGGCCGAGGAAAAGTGTACAGGGTCCGGGAGGGTGCTCGCGCCTACCTTTTCCGCGGGTCGGTCACTTCGCCGTTTCCGCAGGCAGGACGTGCTTCGCGGCGATGGTGCGGGCGGTCTCCGTGTCGGGTCCCGGCTGGGGGACGAAGACCGCCTCGCGGTAGTAGCGCAGCTCCGCGATGGACTCGCGGATGTCGGCGAGCGCCCGGTGGTTGCCGTTCTTCTCGGGGCTGGCGAAGTAGGCCCGCGGGTACCAGCGGCGGGACAGCTCCTTGATCGAGGAGACGTCCACGATGCGGTAGTGCAGGTGCTGCTCGAGCGTCGGCATGTCACGGGCGAGGAAGCCCCGGTCGGTGGAGACGGAGTTGCCGCACAGCGGCGCCTTGCGGGGCTCCCTCACGTACTGGCGCACGTAGTCCAGGACGAGCTTCTCGGCCTCCTCCAGGGTCACGCCGCCGTCCAGCTCCTGCAGCAGCCCCGAGGCGGTGTGCATCGTGCGGACGATGTCGGGCATGCTCTCCAGCGCCTCCGCGGGAGGGCGGATCACGATGTCGACCCCCTCCCCGAGCACATTGAGCTCCGAGTCGGTGACGAGCGCCGCCACCTCGATCAGAGCGTCCTGGGCCAGGGAGAGCCCGGTCATCTCGCAGTCGATCCACACCATCCGGTCGTTCATACGTCTCACCCTACGGGGCGATCCCGCGGAGCAGGCATAGCCGCGTTCCTGCTCCGTCCGTCCCGTCCGTCGCGGGACCGCCGCAGCGGGTGCACCTCGCGGGCGTCGAAGCGGCTGCCGGCCTGCTCGGGGATGCGGGCCGCGTAGCCGTCGGGGTCCTGCTTGACGATGCCGGCGCCGGCCGGCGGACCGCCCTGGCCCGGGATCGGGAGCACGCCGCCGGAGCGCTCGGCCTGCTGCGGGGAGCCGCGGCGCGGCGCGGGCACGGGGCCGCCGGACGGCTCGTGGCCGCGCGGGTCCTTGGCGGCCGCGGGTGCGTCGGCCTCGTCGTGGGGGCGCCGGGCACGGAAGGCGGTGCGGTAGGAGGCGGGGGAGGAGCCCAGCTGGCGGCGGAAGTGGCCGCGCAGGGCGACGGGGGACCGGAAGCCGCAGCGGGCGGCGACCTCGTCCACCGAGTAGTCGGAGGTCTCCAGCAGGCGCTGCGCCTGGAGGACGCGCTGGGTGATCAGCCACTGAAGGGGCGCGCTGCCGGTCAGGGTGCGGAAGCGGCGGTCGAAGGTGCGGCGGCTCATGTAGGCGCGCGCGGCGAGGGTCTCCACGTCGAACTGCTCGTGCAGGTGCTCCAGGGCCCATGCGACGACCTCGGCGAGGGGATCGCCCCCGATCTCCTCCGGTAAAGAGCGGTCCAGATGCCGTGGCTGGCCGCCCCAGTCGCCCCTGCGCGGCGGTACGACCAGCCGGCGGGCCAGCGCGTTGGCGGCCTCGCTGCCGTGGTCGCTGCGCACCACGTGCAGGCACAGGTCGATCCCGGCGGCGGTGCCGGCGCTGGTGAGCACGTCGCCGTCGTCGACGAAGAGTTCGCGGGGGTCGACATGGACCGAGGGGTAGCGCTTGGCCAGTGTCGGCGCGTACATCCAGTGCGTGGTGGCGGGGCGCCCGTCCAGCAGCCCGGCGGCGGCGAGCACGAAGGCGCCGGTGCACAGGCCGATGATGCGCGCGCCCTCCTCGTGGGCGCGGCGCAGGGCGTCCAGCGCCTCGGGGGGCGGCGGTTGCGAGATGGAGCGCCAGGCGGGCACCACGACCGTGCCGGCCCGTGAGAGGGCCTCCAGCCCGTAGGGCGCGGACAGTTCGAGGCCGCCGGTGGTGCGCAGCGGGCCGTCCTCGCCGGCGCAGACCAGCAGACGGTAGCGGGGTACCCCGGCGTCCTGGCGGTCGATGCCGAACACCGACAGGGGAATCGAGCTCTCGAAGATGGGGCCGCCGCTGAACAGCATGACGGCCACGACCTCCTGACGGCGCCGCGCCGACAGCTTGCGGGGCGCGCGGCCGGCCGCCGAGGCGACCGACGGGGCCGCCGCGGAAGCGGTGGCGGCCGGTGCCGCCGGAACTCCCGGGAGGTTCGGGAAGCCGTGGGCGGCCGGGGCCGCCGGAGTTGCGGCAGTGGCCGGGGCGCCCGGGGCACCCGGGACCCCCGAAGACACGGACAGTGCGGTGGACATGCCGGCGGCCGACTGGATCTCCGCCATGGTGCCGGTCCTGGACTCCTGGTTCATGGAGCTGGGGCCCCCCTCGGTCGACTCGTCCTCTCGGTCCTGCACGGATCCCCCGCCGTTGTCTCTCAAGATCGAATCTACTGGCTCAGTTGCATCCGCAATGGCAAGTTCATCACCTGCCGGTATGTCGACATGACCACGTGGCGTGAAGCATTCGATCACGAAGAGTTCCGCTCGTGAAGTGTGCCTTGAAGCGGTGGACAGGCGCACAAGGCTTGTGCGCCCCCTCATTCCGGTTCCTCACCGGCGACAGGGCGGTTGGCGGTGGTGTGTCCCAAGTGGCCTTCGCCACAAGGAAGTTGGCTGAAAATGAGGGGAATCAGTGTACGCGCCCCAGGTCAGCGCCCCGTCGTGCGCCCCCCATGTGGCCGATGAACGAGTGCGCCCCCAGGGCCCGAAGGAGCCCTGAGGACGATTCCGGATATGGCCGGTGGCGGACAGGCCGGGACAAGGGGCGGAGGGGCGACTTGTCCGGTTGGCGACGTGGCGTTGCGCTCGGCGCCTCGCTCCGGCATTCTCCTGGAAACTCCGGGGTAAGGGGACGCTGTGAGGGTCCGCGCACCTCTGGGCACTGGACCGGGGCCGCCGTACTCTGGAGTGAGCGGGAAGGGCAGCCCCTTACTGGTCGAAATCCGGTCGGTCCCGCGGCCCCCGCACTGTTGTTGTCCGCCCTCTCGGTGCCACCGGCGCCGACCTTGCCGAGAAACCGCATCATGGCCGGTTACGAGCTCCCCGAGCCCGCCGACGGAAAGCCGCTCGCCGAATCGGCGGCGGTCCCGCAGGCGGACTCCGAGCCGCGCGCTGCCTGCGACCCCGCCTTCAGGCACGGGGTGGTGGTCGGCTTCGACGGCTCCCTGTCCAGCGAGCGGGCGCTCGCGTACGCCATCGGCATGGCGCGCCGTTCGGGTTCCGCGCTGATCATCGTGCATGTCGCCAACCGCCTGCCGGCCACCGTGTGGGCCGGCTGCGAACCGCCCGTCTTCGTCGACGTCCCCGACCACCGCACCGAGGTGCTCGGCCTCGAACTCGCCTGCGCCGACCACCTGTCGGAGGTTCCCTGGATCCTCGTCGAGCGCGGCGGGGACATCTGCCACGAGCTGGAGGAGGTCGGCCGGGAGTACGAGGCCGACGCCATCGTGGTGGGCGGGACGCACGGGATCATCGGCAAGATCTTCGGATCGGTCGCCGGACGGCTCGCCCGGCGCGCCCAGCGGCCTGTCGTGGTCATTCCATAACGATTCGGCGCCAGTTGCCGTGAATGTCGGCTCCGCGGGATTGCTTGTGCCCTTGTGAAGGGTATCTCACCTGCAGTTTCTTCCCTCGAACACGAAGGGGGCCGGCGGTGGACAACGACGTCTCCACGGCACGTTCAGCAGGAGTCGGCGCAGCGGCTCTGGGATATCTGGCACTCGGCCTGACACTGATCGCCTACGGGCTGTTCAGCACGGGCGTCATCGACAACGCCGCGGCGGCCGACGCCGCGCGGCTCGCGCTCTTCGTCGGCGGCATCACCCAATTCGTCGCCGGCATGTGGGAGTTCTACGGCGGCAACGGCTTCACCGGCACCGCGTTCGCCTCGCTGGGCGCCTTCTGGGTGACCTGGTCCGGCGGGTCCGGCGCGGGTGCGAGCAAGGAGGTCGTCGGGCTGTTCATGCTCCTGTGGGCGCTGCTGGCACTCACCCTCACGATGGCGGCCTGGCAGATGGGCGGCGTGGCACAGGCGGCCTTCGGGCTGCTGACCGTCTCCGCCGCGCTGTCCGGCATCGCCGCCCTGGCCTCCAACGGCGGACTCGGCAAGGTGGCCGGCTGGATCGGCCTGGTGGCCGGCGTGGTCGCCTGGTACGGCGGCACCGCACTGCTCACCAACGCCGCCTGGGGCCGCAGGGCCCTGGCGGACGGCTGGCGGCTGGGCGTCCCGCACCGCGGGCACGCGGCCTGACCCACCGGTACGGAACGGCCCCCCGCGCCGCAGGGCGCGGGGGGCCGTTCCGTGTGCACGGGGGCGCGGGGCCTACTCCACGGTGACGGACTTCGCCAGGTTGCGCGGCTTGTCGATGTCCCGGCCCAGCGCCAGCGCCGAGTGGTACGCCAGCAGTTGCAGCGGGATGCCCATCAGCACCGGGTCGAGCTCCGGCTCGTTGCGCGGGACGACGATGGTGTGGTCGGCCTTCGCCTCCACCTGGTGCGCCACCGCGAGGATGCGGCCGCTGCGCGCCTTGATCTCCTCCAGCGTCGCCCGGTTCTTGTCCACCAGCTCGTCGTCCGGGACGATCGCCACGGTCGGCACCGACGGCTCGATGAGCGCCAGCGGGCCGTGCTTGAGCTCGGACGCCGGGTAGGCCTCCGCATGGACGTAGGAGACCTCCTTGAGCTTCAGCGAGGCCTCACGGGCGACCGGGTAGCCGCGCACGCGGCCGACGAACATCATGCTCTTGGCGTCCGCGTACTCCGCCGCCAGCCTTTTGATCTCGTCCTCGCCGGCCAGGACCTCGGCGATCTGGCCCGGCAGCTTCCGCAGGCCCTCGATGATCCGCCGGCCGTCGGCGACCGACAGGTCGCGGATCCGGCCGAGGTGCAGCGCGAGCAGCGCGAAGGCCACGGCGGTGTTGGTGAAGCACTTGGTGGACACCACGCACACCTCGGGGCCCGCGTGCACGTACATGCCGCCGTCGGTCTCCCGGGCGATGGCGCTGCCGACCACGTTGACCACGCCCAGGACGCGCGCGCCCTTGCGCTTGAGCTCCTGGACGGCCGCGAGGGTGTCGTACGTCTCGCCGGACTGGCTGACGGCGATGTAGAGCGTGTCCGGGTCCACCACCGGGTTGCGGTAGCGGAACTCCGAGGCCGGCTCGGCGTCCGCCGGGATGCGGGCCAGTTCCTCGATCATCTGGGCGCCGATCTGGCCCGCGTGGAACGCCGAGCCGCAGCCGAGGATCTTCACCCGGCGCACCGCGCGCGCCTCGCGGGCGTCGAGGTTCAGCCCGCCCAGGTGGACGGTGGAGAAGCGGTCGTCGATCCGGCCGCGCAGCACGCGGTCCACCGCGTCCGGCTGCTCGGCGATCTCCTTGTGCATGTACGTGTCGTGGCCGCCGAGGTCGTAGTTCTCGGCCTCCCACTCGATGGTGGTCGGCTCGGGCGACGTGCGGCTGCCGGCCGTGGTGTACGTGCGGTAGTCGCCGGCCTTCAAGGTGGCCATCTCGCCGTCGTCCAGGGTGACGACCTGGCGGGTGTGGCGGACCAGGGCGGCGACGTCGGAGGCGACCAGCATCTCGTGCTCGCCGATGCCGAGCACGACCGGGGAGCCGTTGCGGGCGACCACGATGCGGTCCGGGAAGTCGGCGTGCAGGACGGCGATGCCGTAGGTGCCCTCGATGCGCGACAGGGCCTGCTGGACCCGCTCCTCCAGCGTCTCCGCGTCGGAGCGCGCGATGAGGTGGGCCAGCACCTCGGTGTCGGTCTCGGAGGCGAAGACCACGCCGTCGGCGGTCAGCTTGGCCCGCAGTTCGGCGGCGTTGTCGACGATGCCGTTGTGGACGACCGCGATTTTGCCCTCGGTGTCCAGATGGGGGTGGGCGTTCTCGTCGCTGGGGGCGCCGTGGGTGGCCCAGCGGGTGTGGGCGATGCCCGTGGTGCCCGCGAAGCGCTTGGGGACGCGGGCCTCCAGCTCACGGACCCGGCCCTTGGCCTTGACGGCCTTCAGGCCGCCGGACTTGCCCGTGATGACGATGCCCGCCGAGTCGTACCCGCGGTACTCCAGCCTCTGCAGGCCCTCCAGCAGCAGCGGCGCGACATCGCGCCTGCCGATGTATCCGACGATTCCGCACATGGTGGTTGTCCCTCCCGATCGTGGTGCGGCCCGAACGCCGTGGGGTGCGGCGGGCCGGCCCCGGACGCGAGGCGCCCGCGGACCGTGCGTCAGCCGTAGACGATGCGGCGCAGCTGCCGCAGCGAGAACTCCGGCGGGGCCACCGCGCGGTGCGGCAGCTCGGCGGTGATCCGTTCGAAGATCTCCGCGTTCTGCAGCCCCTTGGACTGCAGCTCGCGGTGACGCCGCCGTACGAAGTCCTCGGCCGTCTCGTCGAAGTACGCCAGGACGTCGAGGACCACCCGGGCGGCCTCGCCGCGGCTCAGCGGCGTGGTCCGCACCAGGTGGTCCACCAGGTCGTCATGCGGCGTCCGGCGTTCGAGCACCGCTCGATACTGAGGGACGGGCGGGAGGGTTTGCAAGAATCCTGCCCGATATCGGGCAGGGGGCGGTGGAAACTACGCCGGAAGGCCGAGCTCGCGCGCGATCAGGATGCGCTGCACTTCGCTCGTGCCCTCCCCGATCTCCAGGATCTTGGAGTCCCGCCACATACGGGCCACCGGGTACTCGTTCATGAAGCCGTAGCCGCCGTGGATCTGCGTGGCCTCCCGGGCATTGGTGACCGCGCTCTCGGAGGAGTAGAGCTTGGCCATCGCCGCCTCCTTCTTGACCGGCTCACCGGCCACCAGCCGGGATGCCGCGTCCCGCCAGGCGAGCCGGGCGGTGTGGGCGCGCATCTCCATGTCGGCGATCTTGAACTGGATCGCCTGGTTGGTGCCGATCGGGCGGCCGAAGGCGACCCGCTCCCTGGCGTACGCCAGCGACTCGTCCACACAGCCCTGCGCCAGGCCGGTCGCCAGCGCCGAGATCGCGATCCGGCCCTCGTCCAGGGTGCGCAGGAACTGCGCGTAGCCCCGGCCCCGCTCGCCCAGCAGGTTGGCGGCGGGCACCCGGCAGTCGGCGAAGGACAGCTCACGGGTGTCCGAGGCGTTCCAGCCGACCTTGCTGTACTTCTTGGACACCGTGAAGCCGGGCGTACCGGACGGCACGATGATCGAGGAGATCTCCGGGCGGCCGTCCTCGGCGCGCCCGGTGACGGCGGTGACCGTGACCAGGGCGGTGATGTCCGTGCCCGAGTTGGTGATGAAGCACTTGGTGCCGTTGATCACCCACTCGCCGGTCGCCTCGTCCAGCCGCGCGGTGGTGCGCGTGCCGCCCGCGTCCGAGCCGCACTCCGGCTCCGTCAGGCCGAAGGCACCCAGCTGCTCGCCCGCGGTCAGGCGGGGCAGCCACTCCCGCTTCTGCTCCTCGGTGCCGTAGCGGAAGACCGGCATCGCGCCGAGGGAGACCCCCGCCTCCAGGGTGATCGCCACCGAGGAGTCCACCCGGGCCAGTTCCTCCAGGGCCAGGCAGAGGGCGAAGTAGTCGCCGCCCATGCCGCCGTACTCCTCGGGGAAGGGCAGCCCGAACAGGCCCATGCGGCCCATCTCGCGGACGATCTCGTAGGGGAACTCGTCCTGCTCGTAGAACTCGCCGATCTTCGGCGCTACGACGTCGTGCGCGAACTCCTCGACCGTGCGGCGGAGTTCCTCGTACTCGGCGGGGAGCCGGTGGGCGGTCGTCATGGCAGTGATCACTCCTGGTGGGAGAGGGCGCGGACGGTACGGGACGGGCTGGGTCGGCCCAGGTGCCCGGCCATCCACACGCTGGTGGCGGTGAGACGGCCGATGTCGACCCCGGTCTCGACGCCGAGGCCGTCGAGCATCCAGACCAGGTCTTCGGTGGCGAGGTTGCCGGTGGCGCTCTTGGCGTACGGGCAGCCGCCGAGACCTCCGGCGGAGGCGTCGACGACACCGACGCCGTGCCGGAGGGCGGCCAGGGTGTTGGACAGCGCCTGGCCGTACGTGTCGTGGAAGTGCACGGCGAGCCGGTCGACCGGCACACCGAGACCGGCCAGGGCGTCCAGCAGGGCCACCACATGGCCGGGGGTCGCCACACCGATGGTGTCGCCGAGGCTCAGCTCGTCGCACCCCAGCTCGTACAGGCGGCGGGCGACGGAGGCGGCCTGGGCCACCGGCACCGCGCCCTCCCAGGGGTCGCCGAAGCACATCGACAGATAGCCGCGGACCCGGGCGCCGGCCTCGCGGGCGCGGGCGACCACCGGCGCGAACATCGCCAGGGACTCCTCCACCGTGCGGTTGAGGTTCGCCTTGGCGAAGGACTCCGTGGCGCTGCCGAAGACGGCGACCTCGCGCACGCCGAGGGCCAGCGCACGTTCCAGACCGTGGTCGTTGGGCACCAGGACCGGCAGCCGCACCCCCTCGCCGAGGTCGTCCAGCAGCGGCATCAGCTGCTCGGCGTCCGCCAGTTGGGGCACCCACTTGGGGTGCACGAAACTCGTCGCCTCGATGGTCGTCAGTCCGGCGCCGGCCAGGCGGTGCACGAACTCCGCCTTCACCTCGGTCGGCACGGTCGCCTTCTCGTTCTGCAGGCCGTCGCGCGCGCCCACCTCGTGGATGCGCACCCGGCGCGGGAGCCCGTCCAGGGGCACCGACATGGGCAGTCCGAGACGTTCGTCCCCGGCCGTCACTTCGCCTCCTCCTCACGCGGGTCCTGATGCGGCGTGACAACGGCGAGCACCTGGTCCATGGCGACCGTGCTGCCCGGGCTCACGTCGATCTCGGTGACCGTGCCGTCGTGCGGGGCGGTGATGACGTGCTCCATCTTCATCGCCTCGACCACCAGCAGGCTCTGGCCCGCGGTGACCTCGTCGCCCTTGCCGACCTTGACCACGGTCACCGTGCCGGGCATGGGCGCGGCGAGGGTGTCCACCCCGCCGGCGCCCGCGCCGCCGCGCAGTGCCGCCTCGACCGGGTCGTACGCCTGGACGTGCCAGCCGTCGCCGTCCCGGCCGAGCCACTCGCCGGCGTGGTCGAAGGCATGGGTGACGCCGTCCCACTCCACCGTGACCCGCGGGCCGGCCCCGGCGACCAGCCGGGCCCGCACCGCGGGGCCGTCACCGACGCGCACCGTGGCGTCCCCCGCCCGGCCGCGCAAGCGCACCGCGACCGGCTCCCGCCCCGGGACGCGCAGCCAGTGCGGCGTCCACGCGGGCTCGCCGCCCAGCCGCCAGCCGCCCGGCACCGAGAAGGGGTCGGTCCACACCGAGGGCGGGCCCGCGGGCTCCAGGGCGGCGTGCCGCAGCAGCGCCGCCGCCGCGTAGACCTCCTCGGGCACCTCGGACGGTACGAGCCCGGCCAGTTCGCGGTCGATCAGCCCGGTGTCCAGCTCGCCGGAGACGACCTCGGGGTGCGCCAGCAGGCGCCGCAGGAAGCCGGTGTTGGTCTCCAGGCCCAGCACGCTCGTGCCGGCCAGCGCCGCCCGCAGCCGGCGCAGCGCGGTGGCGCGGTCCGGGCCGTGCGCGACGACCTTGGCCAGCATCGGGTCGTAGGACGTGCCGATCTCGCTGCCCTCGGTCAGGCCGGAGTCGACCCGGACGCCCTCGCCCGCGGGCTCCCGCAGCGCCAGCACCGTGCCGGCCGAGGGAAGGAAGCCCCGGGAGGGGACCTCCGCGCAGATCCGAGCCTCGACGGCGTGGCCGTCCAGGGCGATGTCCTCCTGGGCGAGAGGCAGCCGTTCGCCGGCCGCGATCCGCACCTGCCACTCCACCAGGTCCAGCCCGGTGACGAGTTCGGTGACCGGGTGCTCGACCTGGAGCCGGGTGTTCATCTCCATGAAGCAGTACGCGGCCGGGTCGGCGCCGGGGACGATGAACTCCACCGTGCCCGCGCCGACGTAGCCGCAGGACAGCGCCGCCTGCACGGCGGCGGCGCCCATGGCGGCGCGGGTCTCCTCGTCCAGCAGGACGGAGGGCGCCTCCTCGATCACCTTCTGGTGGCGGCGCTGCAGTGAGCACTCGCGCTCGCCGAGGTGCACGACATGCCCGTGGCCGTCGGCGAGCACCTGGATCTCGATGTGCCGGGGGCGGTCGATCCACCGCTCCACCAGCAGTGTGTCGTCACCGAAGGAGCCCCGCGCCTCGCGCCGGGCGGCCGCGATCTCCTCGCCGAGCAGCGCCTGGTCGCGCACCAGGCGCATGCCCTTGCCGCCGCCGCCCGCCGACGGCTTGAGCAGCACAGGGGTGCCGATCTCCAGCGCGGCGGCGGTCAGTTGCTCGTCGGTGAGGCCGCTGCCGCTGCTGCCGGGCACCACGGGCACCCCGGCCGCCTGGACGGTCTCCTTGGCGCGGATCTTGTCGCCCATCAGCTCGATGGCGCGGGCGGGCGGGCCGATGAAGACGAGCCCGGCGTCCTCGCAGGCGCGGGCGAAGGCGGCGTTCTCGGCGAGGAAGCCGTAACCGGGGTGGACGGCCTGGGCGCCGCTGCGGGCGGCCGCCTCCAGCAGCCGCTCGGCGGACAGGTAGCTCTCGGCGGCGGACGCCGGGCCGATGCGCACGGCGGTGTCGGCCTCGCGCACATGGCGGGCGTCGGCGTCCGCGTCGCTGAAGACGGCGACCGAGCGCACCCCGAGCCGCCGCAGGGTGCGGATCACCCGGACCGCGATCTCGCCGCGGTTGGCGACCAGGACGGTGTCGAACATCTGCGGAGTCACGGTCGTCCCCCTACATCCGGAAGACGCCGTAGCCGGGCGCCTCGGGATCGCGTTGCGGAATGGGCGCGTTGGCGCAGGCGGTGAGGGCGAGCCCGAGCACCTGGCGGGTCTGGAGCGGGTCGATGACGCCGTCGTCCCACAGCCGGGCCGTCGCGTAGTACGCGTTGCCCTGCTCCTCGTACTGCGCGCGGATCGGGGACTTGAAGCCCTCCTCGTCCTCCGCCGCCCAGGTGTCGCCGGCCGCCTCGATCTGGTCGCGCTTGACCGTGGCCAGCACGGAGGCCGCCTGCTCGCCCCCCATGACGGAGATCTTGGCGTTGGGCCACATCCACAGGAAGCGCGGCGAATAGGCGCGCCCGCACATCGAGTAGTTGCCCGCGCCGTAGGAGCCGCCGATGACGACGGTCAGCTTGGGCACCCGGGTCGTGGCGACCGCGGTCACCATCTTGGCGCCGTGTTTCGCGATGCCGCCCGCCTCGTACTGACGGCCCACCATGAAGCCGGAGATGTTCTGGAGGAAGAGCAGCGGGATCCCGCGCTGGTCGCACAGCTCGATGAAGTGCGCGCCCTTCTGGGCGGACTCGGAGAACAGGATGCCGTTGTTGGCGACGATGCCGACCGGGTGGCCGTGGATGCGGGCGAAGCCGGTCACCAAGGTGGTGCCGTACTCGGCCTTGAACTCCGAGAAGCGGCTGCCGTCGGTGATACGGGCGATCACCTCGCGGACGTCGTACGGGGTGCGCGGGTCGACCGGGACCGCGCCGTAGAGCCCCTCGGGGTCGACGGCGGGCTCCTCCACGGGCGCGACCGTCCAGGGCAGCGCGCCGCGGGCCGGCAGGGTCGCCACGATGTTCCGCACGATGCGCAGGGCGTGGGCGTCGTCCTCGGCCAGGTGGTCGGTGACACCGGAGACACGGGAGTGGACCTCGCCGCCGCCCAGCTCCTCCGCGGTCACGACCTCGCCGGTGGCGGCCTTCACCAGCGGCGGGCCGCCCAGGAAGATCGTGCCCTGGCCGCGCACGATGACCGCCTCGTCGCTCATCGCGGGCACATAGGCACCGCCGGCCGTGCACGAGCCGAGCACGGCGGCGATCTGCGGGATGCCGCGCGCCGACATGGTGGCCTGGTTGAAGAAGATCCGGCCGAAGTGGTCGCGGTCGGGGAAGACCTCGTCCTGGCGCGGCAGGAAGGCGCCGCCGGAGTCCACGAGGTAGAGGCAGGGCAGCCGGTTGTCGAGGGCGATCTCCTGCGCGCGCAGGTGCTTCTTGACCGTCATCGGGTAGTAGGTGCCGCCCTTGACCGTGGCGTCGTTGGCGACGATCACGACCTCGCGCCCGGAGACCCGGCCGATCCCGGCGACGACGCCGGCGGCCGGGGCCTGCCCGTCGTACATCCCGTCGGCGGCCAGCGGCGCCAGTTCGAGGAAGGGCGATCCGGGGTCGAGCAGTCCGTCCACGCGGTCACGGGGGAGCAGTTTGCCGCGCGCGGTGTGCCGGGCGCGGGCTCGCTCGCCGCCGCCGAGGGCGGCCGCGGCGAGCTTCTCGCGCAGCTGCGCGGACAGCTCCTCGTGTGCCTTGGCGTTGGCGTGAAAGGCCTCGCCCGCCGGATCCGCGGCGCTGGCGAGGACGGGTGCTTCCATGTCGCGGGCCCCCGGGTGTTAGCGGTCGTTAACTGTGATGCCCCCTACGTTAGCGGTCGTTAACACGGCTGTCTAGAATATGAGGACCACGAGATCGCGGGGGCGGCCGGACGCCGGACGCCGCCCGGAAAGGTGCGGTGTGGAGCCCACGAGGACGGCCGCGAGGGCGGCAAGCGGCAGACGCGACCAGATCCTTCAGGAGGCCGCGCGGCTCTTCGCCGAACGCGGGTTCCACGGCGTCGGTGTGGACGAGATAGGGGCGGCCTGCGGCATCAGCGGCCCGGGCCTGTACCGGCACTTCGCGGGCAAGGACGCGATGCTGGCCGAGCTGCTCGTCGGCATCAGCGGCCGGCTGCACGCGGCGGGCCGGATGCGCGTCGCCGAGGCGGGCGACCCCGCCGCCGCGCTGGACGCGCTGGTCCAGGGCCACATCGACTTCGCCCTGGACGACCGGGCGCTGATCATCCTGCACGACCGGGAGCTGGACCGGCTGCGCGAGTCCGACCGCAAGCTGGTCCGCCAGTTGCAGCGCCAGTACGTCGAGCAGTGGGTCACGGTCGTCCGGCAGGTCCACCCGGGGGCCGCCGAGGCCGAGGCGCGGGCGGCCGTGCACGCGGTCTTCGGCCTGCTCAACTCCACGCCGCACCTCGGTCCGCACGGCGGGCTGCCCGGGCGTGCGGCGACCGCCGTGCTGCTGCGCCGGCTGGCCCTGGGCGCCTTTGCCGCTCTGGACAGTCCGCGCGACCGGGAAGTAACTTACTGAGCGCTTGCTTATTTCGCTCGGTCTGCAGAGGAGGCGCCACGTGCGTCGCACGGTGTTCAACGAGGACCACGAGGCGTTCCGGGAGACCGTCCGGGACTTCATCGCCCGCGAGGTCGTGCCGGTCTACCCCCAGTGGGAGGAGTCCGGCTACCCGCCCCGTGAGTTCTACAACCGCCTCGGCGAACTGGGCATCTTCGGCATCGAGGTGCCGGAGGAGTACGGCGGCGCCGGCGTCACCGGCTGGAAGTTCAGCGCCGTGGTGACCGAGGAGTGCGCCCGCGCCGGCGTCAGCTTCGGCAGCAGCGGCGTGCACACCGGCCTGGTGCTCCCGTACCTCCTCGAGTTCGCCAACGAGGAGCAGAAGAAGCGCTGGCTGCCCGACTTCATCAGCGGCGACATGATGACGGCCATCGCCATGACCGAGCCCGGCACCGGCTCCGACCTGGCCGGCATGACCACCAACGCCAAGCTCTCCGCGGACGGCACCCACTACGTCCTCAACGGCGCCAAGACCTTCATCACCGGCGGCGTCGTCGCCGACCGCGTGCTCGTGGTCTGCCGCACCGCGCCCGCCACCGCGGAGGACCGCCGCGGCGGCCTGTCGATCCTCGTCGTCGACACCAAGAGCGAGGGGTACGCGGTCGGCCGCAAGCTGGAGAAGATCGGCCTGCGCACCTCCGACACCGCGGAGCTGTCCTTCAGCGACGTCAAGGTGCCCGTCGAGGACCTGCTCGGCGAGGAGGGCAAGGCCTTCTCCTACCTGGCCCACAACCTGCCGGTCGAGCGCCTCGCGATCGCGGTGGGCTCCTACGCGCAGGCCGACGCGGCGGTCCGCTTCGCCGGCCAGTACGTGCGCGACCGCAAGGTGTTCGGCAAGGCCGTCGCCGAGTTCCAGAACACCAAGTTCGTGCTCGCCGAGTGCGCCTCGGACGTGGACGCCATGCAGGCCGTCGTCGACCGCGCGCTGGAAGCCCACGAGCAGGGCGACTTCAACGCCGCCGACGCCGCCCGTGCCAAGCTGTTCTGCACCGAGACGGCGGCCAGGGTCATCGACCGCTGCCTCCAGCTGCACGGCGGCTACGGCTACATGCTGGAGTACCCGATCGCCCGCCTGTACGCGGACAACCGCGTGCACCGCATCTACGGCGGCACCAGCGAGGTCATGAAGTCGATCATCGCCAAGTCGATGGGCCTGTGACCGAGCGGTCCGCCGCCCGGCCCGAGAGAGCACTGTGACCAACGCGAGCCTGCTGTCCCTGCTCGATCTGCTCGACCTGGAGCGGATCGAGCAGGACATCTTCCGCGGCGCCAGCCGCTCGGCCGTCGTGCCCCGCGTCTTCGGCGGCCAGGTCGCCGCCCAGGCGCTGGTGGCGGCCGGGCGGACCGTGCCCGAGGGGCGCGACGCCCATTCCCTGCACGCGTACTTCCTGCGCATGGGCGACCCCGGCGCCCCGATCGTCTACCAGGTCGACCGGATCCGCGACGGCCGCTCCTTCACCACCCGGCGGGTGGTGGCGGTGCAGCACGGGCAGCCGATCTTCCACCTCTCGGCGTCCTTCCAGACGTACGAGGAGGGGCTCGAGCACCAGGAGCCGATGCCGGCCGCCCCGGACCCGGAGTCCCTGCCCACCGGCGAGGAACTGCTGCGGCCGCACGCGGGCCTCTTCCCCGACCCCACGGTCGTGGACCGCCTCCTGGAGGCGCGGGCCGCCGTCGACCTGCGGTACGTGGACGAGCCGCCGTTCCTCGCCCACGAGCGCGGCCCGCGCGAGGCCCGCTCCCAGGTGTGGTTCCGCACCAACGGCAAGCTCGCCGACGACCCCCTGCTCCACGTCTGCCTGGCCACCTATGTGTCGGACATGACGCTGCTGGACTCCGTCCTCCTCGCGCACGGACGCGGCGGCTGGGCGCTCGGCGACGTGGTGGGCGCGAGCCTGGACCACGCCATGTGGTTCCACCGGCCGTTCCGTGCGGACGAGTGGCTGCTGTACGACCAGCAGAGCCCGTCCGCCTCCGGCGGCCGCGGGCTCGGCACCGCCCGCATCTACACCCAGGACGGGCGGCTGGCCGTCTCCGTCATCCAGGAGGGCCTGGTCCGGGTCCCGCGCACGTCCTGACCGCTCCGCCCCGCACCAGGGGGACCCGCGGTCACGCCGGGCGGTTCAGGCCCGCGGCGTCCAGCAGGAAGGCGGTCATCGGGTCGTAGAAGCGCGGGTCGGTGACGTGGTCGTCGAGGGGGACGGTGACGGACACCGTGCCCTCGGCCTCGGCCAGGAAGAGCGCCGGGTCGTTGCAGTCGGCGAAGCCGATCGCGGTGATGCCGCGCTGTCCCGCGCATCCGGCCCAGCCGTGGTCGGCGACGACCAGGTCGGGCAGCGGCAGGTCCTGCGCCTCCAGCGCGTCCAGGACCGCCGCCATGGGGGCGGGGGAGTGCGTGTGCCACAAGGTGGCGCCGCGCTCCAGCATCGTCACGTCGCAGAACTGGAAGACCCCGCCCTCCTCCGTGGACAGGCCGCCGGGGACGGACATGACCTCGCAGCCCGCCGCGCGCAGGGCGGCGGCCAGGGTGCGGTGGACGTCCAGGAGGCCGCCGGGGTGGCCGGTGGCGAACAGCACCCGCTGTCCGTCCTCCACGGCCTTGCAGAGCACGCGGGCGGCCCGCTCCAGAGCGCTGATCGTGAGCTCGGGGTCGATTGTGTCCTGGCCGACGCGGTACCCGGGGTCGGCCACGACGCCGCAGCGCTCGGCCATCACCGCGAGCACCGCCTCCTCGTCCGTCCACCGGTCCGCGAGTTCCAGGCCGAGCCAGTAGTGGCGGTCGCCCTCGGCGAGCCGGGCGTAGTGGGAGCGGTTGTTCTCGCGGGGAGTGGCGACGTCGCCCGCTATGCGCGTGGCGACGAGGTGGTCGGCGAGTTCCTGACGGGAGGGCACGGTGACATGGGGCAGCATGCCCCCATTCTCCCGTGCCGCCGAAGGTCCGTGCGGCCGGGACGGGATCGACGCCGAGGCGTGATCTCCTGCCGGGGCGTCAGGAAGCCGGGCGGTCCGGCCGCGCCCGGCTCCCGCTCACAGCCAGCGCAGCGCGAACCACAGCTCCATGCGCACGTCCGGGTCGTCCGGATCCACGTCCAGCGCGGCGGCGGCGCGGGCGATCCGCTGCCGCACGGTGTTGCGGTGCACGCCGAGCGCGAGGGCGGTGCGGTCCCAGCTGCCGTGCAGCCCGATCCAGGTGCGCAGGGTCTCCACCAGCGCGGGGGAGCCGGCGACGGGAGCCAGCACCTGGTGCGCCCGCGCCCTGGCGTCGTCGGGCGCGACCAGGTCCGCCATGCCGCCGTGCCCGCCCCGGTGCCGCACCAGCGCGTCGCGGCCCGCGACGGCCCGGCGCGCCGCTCCCGCCGCCTGGCGGTCCCCGTCGGCCAGCGCGGCGGCGGGCACCGGCGCGCTCACCCCGAGCGTCCAGCCGGGCTGGGCCGCGACCTCCCGGTCCGCGGGGAGCAGCAGGCGCACCGCCTCGTCCCCCGCCTCCAGCAACGCCGTGCCCAGGGCGGCGCCGAGTGCGGCGGCGGCCCGCGGGTCGGCCGGGGCGCCGCGGCGCAGGGCGTGCACGACGAGCCATGGCCCGTCCGGCCCCAGCAGGGGGGCGACCTCCTCGGGGGCCGCGCCGAGCAGCAGCCGCACCAGTGCGGCCGACCGCGCGGCCTCCGCCGTCCCCAGGTGCGGCCCGGTGAGCAGGGAGAGCAGGACGGCCGCCACATTGGCCACCGCGTGGTCGGCCGGGTCGGGGTGCGCGGAGGCGAGGACGAGCGCGGGCCGCCCCTCTGTGCCGCCGCCCGCCAGGGCGTACGCGGACAGCCGTGTCCCGTCGTGGGCGTCGGTGGCGGAGGACGGCGGACGGGCGGCGTCCGCGGGCCCGGCGTCGCCGACCACGCGGGCCAGCCGGTGCGCCGCCGCGCGGACTCCGGCGTCCGGCGCGGTCCCGGCCGCGTACACCTCCGAACCGTCCGGTCCGACGAGCGCCGCCCAGGCGCCGAGGCGCCCGGCCAGCCGGCGCAGCACGGCCGGGACGGGGTCGGGGCGGGCGGCCGCCGCGGCGAGCGCCTGCTGCGCCTCGGTCACGTGCCGCAGCTCACGGGTCCGCGCCTCGCCCATGGCCTGCCAGACGGCGCGGGCCACGGCCGTGAACGGCGTCCGCGGCGGCACCTCCAGCAGCGGCAGCCCGTGGCGGTCGCAGGCCTCGGCCAGCGCCGCCGGGATCCGGTCGTGCACCGGGGCGAGGCCGAAGCCCAGCGCCGCGGCGCCCGCCTCCACCGTGCGCGCCACGTACCGGTCCAGGTAGGGCCCGGCGTCCACCGCAGCGGTGAGGTGCACGCCGGCGGTGAGCACCAGCTCGCCGCCGAGGAGATAGGGGACGGGGTCCTGCATCTCGCTGGCGTGCACCCACTGGACCCGTACGTCCGCCTCCGCCGCCCGCGGTCCGGCCACCTGCCGCAGCCCGAGGTCGGGCAGGGCCAGCAGCACCGACAGCGGGATCTGCGGGGCGGGCGGCGCGAGGTCCTGGCGCGGGGACGACATGTGCGTTTCCTTCATTGGGGCCAGGGTGAATGGAGGAAACGTACACTTCAGGACACCTTGGTAGCCACTTAATGTCGCCGGAGTGGACCGCGGCCGTACCGGCGGCATGCGGCAGGCTCTCGTCCGAGGCCGTGGGCGGAGCCACCACGAACGCATCACGTGCACGAAAAGGCAGGCACCCATGAGCAGCAGCGCACCGCGCGGCCCCGTCGACTCCTCCCGTGTCCCGCGCTACGCCGGACCCGCCACCTTCGCGCGGCTGCCGCGCCTGGACGAGGTCGGCGCCGCCGACGTCGCCGTGGTCGGCGTGCCCTTCGACGCGGGGGTCTCCTACCGCCCGGGCGCCCGCTTCGGCGGCAACGCGATCCGCGAGGCCTCGCGCCTCCTGCGGCCCTACAACCCGGCGCAGGACGCCTCGCCCTTCACGCTCGCCCAGGTCGCGGACGCCGGCGACATCGCGGCGAACCCGTTCGACATCAACGAGGCCGTCGAGACGATCCAGGCCGCCGCCGACGACCTGCTCGGCACCGGCGCCCGGCTGATGACCCTCGGCGGCGACCACACCATCTCCCTGCCGCTGCTGCGCGCCATGGCGCGGCGGCACGGGCCGGTCGCGCTGCTCCACTTCGACGCCCACCTCGACACCTGGGACACCTACTTCGGCGCCGAGTACACCCACGGCACGCCGTTCCGCCGGGCCGTGGAGGAGGGCATCCTCGACACCTCGGCGCTGTCCCACGTCGGCACGCGCGGACCGCTCTACGGCAAGAAGGACCTCACCGACGACGAGAAGATGGGCTTCGGCATCGTCACCTCCGCCGACGTCTACCGGCGCGGCGCCGACGAGGTCGCCCAGCAGCTGCGCGAGCGCATCGGCGGGCGCCCGCTGTACATCTCCGTCGACATCGACGTCCTCGACCCTGCCCACGCCCCCGGCACCGGCACCCCCGAGGCAGGCGGCATCACCTCCCGCGAGCTGCTGGAGATCCTGCGCGGTCTGGCGTCCTGCAACCTGGTCTCCGCCGACGTCGTGGAGGTCGCCCCCGCGTACGACCACGCCGAGATCACCAGCGTCGCGGCCTCCCACACCGCGTACGAACTCACCACGATCATGACCCGGCAGATCGCGGCGAGCCGCGCCTGACCCGGCCGAAGGGCCGCGTACTGCGCGGGCGGGGGCCGGATCACCCCGCCGTGTTCCGCGCGCCCGCCCCGTCCCCGGTCGGCGGCCACTCGTCGGCGAGCACGGCCCACACCTCGTAGTCGTGGCGCACCCCGCGGTAGGGGGAGTGCTGCCGCAGCACTCCCTCCCGCGTCATGCCGAGCCGCCGGGCGGTGGCGATGCTGCGCTCGTTGCCCGCGGCGGCCCACCATTCGGCGCGGTGCAGGCCGCGCTCGCCGAACGCCCAGTCCAGGAGCACCCGCACGGCCCGGGTGACCAGGCCCCGGCCCTGGCCGGCCGCCTCCAGCCAGCAGCCGACCTCGCACCGGCCCGCGGCGGCGTCGAAGGACACGAACATCACGCCGCCCACCAGGGTGCCGTCCAGCCAGATGCCGTAGATGCGGTTGCCGTCCTGGGCCTGGCCGTCGGCGTAGCGCTGGAGGACCGCCCGCGCGGAGTCCGCGTCGGTGCTGCGTGTCGCCCACGGGATCCAGGGGTCGACGTTCTCCCGGGCCCGGTCGATGTGGGCGAGGAACTCCTCGGTCCGCCACGGCTCCAGGGGGCGGAGCACGGCGTCGTCGGTGAGCGGGATCGCGAACATGGGCGGCGGCCTTTCCGGCGTACGTAACGAGCGTTCGGTAGGTAAGCTACACCCGTGCCGCCAGCCCGTGGAGACCATGAAGCCCGTCGCCAGGACGTCTCGGAGGCGGTGTGGCAGGTGCTCGCCGCCAAGGGCTTCGCCGGGCTCACGCTCCGTGCCGTCGCCGCCGAGATGGGCGCGTCCACCGGCCTGCTGATGCACTACTTCCCGACCAAGCGGGCCCTGGTGGCGCACGCCCTCGGCATCCTGGAGCAGCGCACCGCCGAACGCCCCCGGCGCGAGCGCCCCTCCCCGGGCCTGGCCTCCCTGCGCGCGGTCCTGATCGACATCCTCCCGCTCGCCCCGGACGCCGCCGACCGCAACCGCATCTGGGTCGCCTCCTGGGACGTCGCCCTGTCCGACGACGGCCTCGGCCGCGACCAGGCGGAGCGCTACGCACGCATGCGGGACGGGCTGCGCACCCACCTCGACGAGGCCGTCGCGCTGGGGGAACTGCCCCCGCACGCCGATCCCGGCGGGCTCGCGGCGACGGCCGTGGCCTTCGTGCACGGCCTGGTCGTGCAGGCGCTGTTCGACCCGGCGGCCCTTCCGCCCGCCCGGCAGACCGCCCTCGTCGACGACTTCCTCGCGGGGCTGCGCGCCCCCCGGACGGGGTCCGCGGACCCGACCGCTGTCGGACCCGCGTCGTAGCGTTGTTTCGGGAGGATGAAATCCGCACATCGGGGCGTTGTGATCCTCTGGCGGAGAAGAACCGACGAGAGGACCGTGGTGGCGGCAAGGGACGGCGGGCAGAAGAGCGGTACGGCCGGGCCGGGATGGTTGCGCCGGCTGACGGGTTACACCTGGCGGTACCGGCGGAACGTCCTGCTCGCACTCGGCTCGTCGCTCGGCGGCATGGCGGTGATGGCCCTGGTGCCGCTCGTGCCGAAGATCATCATCGATGACGTGATCGTCAAGCACGACAAGCCGCTCGCGCCCTGGGCGGCCGTGCTCATAGCCGCCGCCGTCGTGGTGTACGTGCTGACCTTCGTACGGCGCTTCTACGGCGGCCGGCTCGCGCTCGACGTGCAGCACGACATGCGCACGGAGATGTTCCACTCGCTCACCCGGCTCGACGGCGTGCGCCAGGACGAGCTCAACACCGGCCAGGTCGTCGGCCGGGCCACCAGTGACCTCCAGCTCATCCAGGGCCTGCTCTTCATGGCCCCGATGATGATCGGCAACGTCCTGCTGTTCCTGCTCTCGCTCGTCGTCATGCTGGTGCTCTCACCCCTGCTGACGGTGATCGCGCTGGCCGTCGCGCCCGCCCTGTGGTTCCTGGCCGACCGCAGCCGGCGGACCCTGTTCCCCGCCACCTGGTACGCCCAGGGGCAGGCGGCGGCGGTCGCCGGCATCGTCGACGGCTCGGTCACGGGCGTCCGCGTGGTCAAGGGCTTCGGCCAGGAGCAGCAGGAGATGTCCAAGATGCGCGCCGTCAGCGAGCGGCTGTTCGCCGGCCGGCTGCGCACGGTCCGACTCACCGCGCGCTACAGCCCGGCGCTCCAGGCCGTTCCCTCCCTCGGCCAGGTCGGCATGCTCGCGCTCGGCGGCTGGATGGCGGTACGCGGCCAGATCACGCTCGGCACCTTCGTCGCCTTCTCCACCTACCTCGCGCAACTCACCGGCCCGGTGCGGATGCTCACCGTGATGCTGACCGTCGGCCAGCAGGCCCGGGCCGGCGTCGAGCGCGTCACCGAACTCATCGACACCCGGCCCAGCCTGCGCGAGGGTTCGCGGGAACTGCCCCGCGAGGCCGCGGCCACCGTCGAGTTCGACCACGTGAGCTTCGGCTACGACCCGGCACGCCCGGTGCTGGACGACTTCTCCCTCGGCGTCGCCCCCGGCGAGACCGTGGCGGTCGTCGGCGCCTCCGGCAGCGGCAAGTCCACCGTCTCGCTGCTGCTGCCGCGCTTCTACGACGTCACGGGCGGCGCGGTGCGCGTCGGCGGCGAGGACGTGCGCGAGCTGACCTTCGACTCGCTGCGCGACGCGATAGGACTCGTGCCCGAGGACAGCTTCCTGTTCTCCGACACCGTGCGCGCCAACATCGCCTACGGCCACCCCGACGCCACCGACGAGCAGGTCCTCGCCGCGACCCGGCACGCCCAGGCCCACGAGTTCATCTCGGCCCTGCCGCAGGGCTACGACACCGTGGTCGGCGAACAGGGCCTGACCCTCTCCGGCGGCCAGCGCCAGCGTGTGGCGCTCGCCCGCGCGATCCTCACCGACCCCCGGCTGCTCGTGCTGGACGACGCGACCTCCGCCGTCGACGCCCGCGTCGAGGCCGAGATCCACGACGCCCTGCGCCAGGTCATGGCAGGCCGCACCACCCTGCTGATCGCGCACCGCCGCTCCACCCTCGCGCTCGCCGACCGCATCGCCGTCCTGGAGGCCGGCCGGCTGGTCGACATCGGCACCCACGAGGAACTGCAGGACCGCTGCGCGCTGTACCGGCGGCTGCTGACCGACCCCGACGAACTCGGCGCCGACGTGGTCACCCACGACCCGGCCGGCGAGATCGCCGCCGCGCCCCCGTGGCCCGGAGAGGGCGCGATCACCGGTCTGCTCGACCGCCCCGCCGCCCCGGCCGCGCCCCCGGCCGGCGGCGTCACCCCGGAGCTGTGGCCCGAGGATCGCCGCCACCGCGACGAGACCCCCGACCGCAGGGGTGCGGCTCCCGCGGCGGCGGCCGCCCGGGGCGGCCCCGGCAGCATGGCCTCGGCCATGGCCGGCATGCCCGCCACACCCGAACTCCTCGCCCAGGTCGCGGCGCTGCCGCCGGCCGATGACGTCCCGGACGTCGACGAGAAGGCCGCCGCGGACGTCGACAAGGACTTCGGCCTGCGCAGCATGCTGCGCGGCTTCCGCGGGCCGCTGCTCTTCAGCCTGCTGCTGGTCGCCGTGGACGCGCTCGCCGGACTGCTGCTGCCGGTCCTCATCCGGCACGGCATCGACTCCGGCGTCCGGCTGGCCGCGCTCGGCGCGGTCTGGGCCGCCTCGCTGCTCGGCCTCGCCGTCGTCGCCGCGCAGTGGGCCGCCCAGTGGGGATCCACCCGCCTCACCGGCCGGACCGGCGAGCGCGTGCTCTACACGCTCCGCGTGAAGATCTTCGCGCACCTGCACCGGCTCGGGCTCGACTACTACGAGCGCGAGCTGAGCGGCCGGATCATGACGCGGATGACCACGGACGTCGACGCCCTGTCGACGTTCCTGCAGACCGGGCTGGTCACCGCCCTGGTCAGCCTGCTCACCTTCCTCGGCATCCTGGTGGCGCTCCTCGTGATCGACGTGGAGCTGGCCCTGATCGTCTTCGCCACGCTGCCTGTGCTGCTGGTGGCCACGTGGGTGTTCCGCCGCAGGTCGGTCAAGGCGTACGAACTGGCCCGCGAGCGCGTCAGCGTCGTCAACGCCGACCTCCAGGAGCACGTCGCCGGGCTCCGCGTCGTCCAGGCCTTCCGCGGCGAGCGCGGCGGGGCGAAGCGGTTCGCCGGCCGCAGCGACGCCTACCGCCAGGCGCGGGTGCGCGGGCAGTGGCTGATCTCCGTCTACTTCCCCTTCGTGCAGCTGCTGTCCAGCGTGGCCGCGGCCCTGGTGCTGATCGTGGGCGCGCACCGGATCGGTGCGGGCACCCTCACCGCCGGCGCCCTGGTGGCGTACCTGCTCTACATCGACCTGTTCTTCTCCCCCGTGCAGCAGCTCTCCCAGGTCTTCGACGGCTACCAGCAGGCCTCGGTGTCCCTCGGCCGCATCCGTGAACTGCTGCGCACCCCGACGACGACCCCGGCCGCCGAGGCACCGCGCGAGGTGGGCCGGCTGAGCGGGGAGATCACCTTCCGCGACGTGCACTTCCGCTATGCGAAGGACGCCGCCGAGGCGCTGGCCGGCATCGAGCTGCGGATACCCGCCGGGCAGACCGTCGCCTTCGTCGGCGAGACCGGGGCGGGCAAGTCCACCCTGGTCAAGATGGTTGCCCGGTTCTACGACCCCACCTCAGGCGCGGTCCTCGTCGACGGCCAGGACCTCCGCGAACTCGACCTGACCGGCTACCGTCAGCGGCTCGGCGTCGTCCCGCAGGAGGCGTACCTCTTCGAGGGCACCGTCCGCGACGCCATCGCGTACGGGCGGATGGACGCCACCGACGCGGAGGTGGAGGCCGCCGCGCGCGCCGTCGGAGCCCACGAGATGATCGCCACGCTCGACGGCGGCTATCTGCACACCGTCGCCGAACGCGGCCGGAACCTCTCGGCCGGACAGCGTCAGCTCATAGCCCTGGCCCGCGCCGAACTGGTCGACCCGGACGTCCTGTTGCTCGACGAGGCGACCGCCGCCCTGGACCTGGCCACCGAGGCCCTGGTCAACCAGGCCGCCGACCGGCTCGCGGTGCGCCGCACCACCTTGGTGGTGGCGCACCGGCTGACGACCGCGGCCCGCGCGGACCGGGTCGTCGTCATGGACCACGGCCGCGTCGTCGAGGACGGCACGCACGAGCAACTGCTCGCCGCCGACGGCCGGTACGCCGCGCTGTGGCGCACCTTCGTCGGCGAGGACGAGAACAGCGAGGCCGCGGCCTGACCCCCGTGCGGGCGGTCCGCGCCGACCGGTGCGGGCCGCCCGCGGGCCACGGTCCGGGCGCGCGTCAGAGCCGGCGGGCGCACCCCACGCCGTCGGGCCCGCCGCCCACCCGGACGTAGAGCACCGTGTCCTTCGGGCAGGCGGCGCGGCTGCCGGCGAGGCGGGTGACCTGGTACTGCGGCTTGTGCGTGGCGGAACCGTCGCAGGTGGTCTCCTTCACCTCGCCCTGCCGCGAGGTGTACACGCAGTCGCCCGCGATGGTCTGCGGTCCCCCGCCCTCGCCCGGGTCGCCCGGGTGAGGGGCCATGAGGTTGCGCATGCAGGCATAGCCCTGCGGCTGGGCGGCGCTGACGGTCAGCAGGAAGTCGGTGGTCGCCGGGCAGCGGTCGCCCGGCCGCGCGGCGTTCTTCGTCGAGGGCGACGGCGAGGCGGGCAGCAGCCCGTACAGCCGGGCGACCACCCGGGCCAGGGCGGCCGGGTCGTCGCAGGCGATCTCGCGGTAGGAGCCGACCGGGTCGCTGGTCGCGCACTCGTCCTGGGCGAGGAAGACCCCGTCCTGCGTGGTCGGCGTCAGGCTCGGTCCGGCGGCGCTGCTGCCGGTCCCGCCCGGGCCCGGTGTGCAGGACGCCAGCAGAACGGCGAGCAGCCAGGCCCCGCCGAGCAGTTGACCCGAGATCGTCTGAATACGCACGGCGGCCCCCCACCACTTCCCCCGGGCGACGGTGCCCCTTTTGGGGAGGATAAGGGGTCGGGACCGGTTCCGGGAGGGGCCGCCGTGCGCGCTCCCTGTCAGTACCCCAGACCCCACCCGACGGGATACAGGTCCCGTGCCGGGTCGTCCGCGCGGACCACCGCCACCGGCAGCTTCCCGCTCGGCCGCACCCGGCCCGCCAGCACCCGGGCCGCCGCGCGCAGGGACACGTCGGTCCACCCGTAGGTGGCCAGTGCCGCCGCCGTCCCGTCCAGCCGCGCGACGTCGTACGGGTTGCGGATCGCGATCTGCACCACCGGCACACCGGTGGCGGCCAGCGCCCGTACCAGGGCGATCTGGCGGTCCGCGGCGGAGCCGACGTTGTACGTGGCCACGACCACCGCGTCGGTGCCGCGCGCGGCGGCCACCGCCCGGTCGATCGCCGCCTGGTCGGGCGCGATCCCGGTGGACACCGCCTCGGCGTGGTGCCCGAGCGCGGTGAGCGCGGCCGCCAGCACGGCGGTCGGCGGCCCGCCGGTGCCCGAGGGCGCCGCCGGATCGGCTCCGGCCACCAGCAGCCGGCGCCGGGCGGCCAGCGGCAGCACACCGTTGTTGGCCAGCAGCGTGACGGTGCCGTCGGTGATCCGGTCGGCGGCGGCGAGGTGGGCGCGGGTGCCGACGGCCTTGTCCACGCCGCGGTGGGTGACGTACGGGTCGTCCAGCAGGCCCCGGCGGGCCTTGAGGGTCAGGATGCGCTCCAGCGACCGCTCGATGCGCTCCTCGGTCAGCTCGCCGGAGCGCACCGCGGCCAGCACGCCCTGCCAGGCGGTCTCCAGCAGCGGCGGGTTGAGCAGTTGGTCGACGCCCGCCTTGAGGGCGAGGACGGGGACGCGGTCGTCCCCGTACTTCTGGCGCACACCTTCCATGCCGAGGGCGTCGGTGACGACCACGCCGTCGTAGCCCAGCTCCTCGCGGAGGATGCCGGTCAGGATCGGCCGGGACAGGGTGGCCGGGTCGCCGGAGTCGTCGAGGGCGGGCACCAGGATGTGCGCGGTCATGATCGAGTCGATGCCGGCGGCGACGGCGGCCCGGAACGGCGGTGCGTCCAGGCGCCGCCACTCCTCCAGGGAGTGCGTGATGACCGGCAGTTCGAAGTGGCTGTCGGTGCCGGTGTCGCCGTGTCCGGGGAAGTGCTTGGCGGTGGCGACGACCCCGGCGCCCTGATAGCCGGCCACCTGGGCGGCCACGAGCGCGGCGACGGCCTTGGGGTCGGCACCGAAGGACCGTACGCCGATGACCGGGTTGGCGGGGTTGACGTTGACGTCGGCGACCGGCGCGTAGTCCTGGTTGATGCCCATGGCCGCCAGTTCGGCGCCCGCGACGGAGGCGGCGGTGCGCGCGTCGCGCACGCTCCCGGCGGCGCCGAGCGCCATCCCGCCGGGGAAGAGCGTGGCGGGCGAGCCGACGCGCGTGACCGCGCCGTGCTCCTGGTCGGTGGAGATCAGCACCGGGACGCGCGAGGCGCGCTGGATGCCGTTGGACAGGTCGGCGATCTGGTGCGGGTCACGGGTGTTGTGGGCCCACGCGAAGTAGATGATGCCGCCGACGTGGTACTTGGCGATGAGCTCGGCGGCACTGGAGACGCCGATCTCGGCCTGGTTGGCGGCCGCGTCGGCGGGGTCGGGTGCGGTGGCCGAGTGGCCGTACACCCGCATCACGAAGAGCTGGCCGATCTTCTCCTCGATGCTCATCCGGTCGATGATCGCGCGGACGCGTCTGCGGTCGTTCGCCGCGGCCGCGCCCGCGGTGCCCGGGACGCCGAGGGCGAGGGCGGTGGAGGCGGCCGCGGCGGTGCCGAGGAGGGCACGGCGGGACGGACGGGGAGGGCTGTGCATGACGGACTCCTTCCGGCAGGAGGAGGCGGGACACACCGAAGGTGACCCTGAAAGAAACCTTCAAGCAGACACGCTTAGCCGGAAAGTTATTGTCAGTCAATGAGGCGTGCGCGTTCCGGCACCAACGAGGACGGCACGGCCAGGACCGCCGTCCAGCGCTGTGCCTGGATGCAGCGGATCGTCTCGTCCCCGGTCGTGACGGCAGAGAGCTCCTGACGGCTGATCATCAGCCAGGCGCCGGTCGGCCGGCAGCCCGTCAGCACAAACGCGAAGCGCCGCTCGCCCGGCCGGGACGGATGGCCCGCCAGTTGCTTGCGCACGGTCCTGGCGTCCTTGGGGGAGAGCGTGGCGAGGAAGGCGTCGAGCTGCCGGCCCGAGGTCACCTCGGCGTTCCGCGCGGCGGGCGCGGGCTCACCGCCGTCCAGCCGGCCGAAGGCCACCGTCCGGCCCGGTCCGGCCGGGTCGGGCTGCGGGCTGGGCTCCTGGGCGAACCGCGGATGCGCGGGCATCCGGTCGCGGGGCACCTCGAAGACGGTGACGACCTGGTGGGCCGCGAAGCACTCCGGCGGTGGAGGCGGCTGGTCGAGCCCGAGCACCAGCCGGTCGCCGCTGCGGAACAGCTGCGCGTCCGTGGCGGCGCTGCACCCGGTCGTGCGGTTCCAGGCGACCAGCACATAGCGCGAGAAGTCCGTGGCGGCGGCCCGCTTGCCGATCTCCGCGCCCACCGCGGGGTCCGACGCGGCGAACCACCCCGGGAACCGGCCCGCGTCGCGTTCGTCGTTCAGCACCGTGTGGAGCGACGGGGCCCGGACGGACGACGAGAAGTACACCCGGTGCGAGGCGATCCCGCCCTGGCGCGGCGCCGAGGGGGCGACCGGGACCGACGGGGAGGCGGAAGTGGAGGTGGAGGCCGGGGGCTTGGGATCCGAGGTCGGCGTGACGACGGCGGACGACGCGGGGCCGCCACCGGCGCTCTCGGAGGGGGGCGCACCGGTGGCGGACTGCTGCCGGCCGCAGGCGGCGGAGAGGGTTGTCAGCGACGCAGCCAGCAGCGTGACCGACACCGCTTTGCGGAGACTCACCAGCAGCACGTGAGTTGGACGGGACGCGGCCCGGAACGGTTCCCTGCGTGTGGAGGACATCCGCCTATGGTCGGGCAACGACCCGCGGGTAGTGCTCCCGCAACACGCGGACCGTCTCACTGATGGCGGGACGCCGTGACGCCCCCGTGCGCCACAAGGCGTACAGCCGCCGCACCGGCGCCGGCTCCAGCGGCACCACGGCCACGCCCGCGGGCACCGGCCCGCGCCCCAGCCGGGGCACGAGCGCGATCCCGAGTCCGGCGGCGACCAGTTCCAGCTGCGTCTGGTACTCGGCGACCTGGAACGCGAGGTCGGGCTCGCTGCCCAGTTCCCGCAGGGTCCGCACCAGCAGCACGTGGGTTGGACGGGACGCGGCCCGGAACGGTTCCCTGCGTGTGGAGGACATCCGCCTATGGTCGGGCAACGACCCGCGGGTAGTGCTCCCGCAACACGCGGACCGTCTCACTGATGGCGGGACGCCGTGACGCCCCCGTGCGCCACAAGGCGTACAGCCGCCGCACCGGCGCCGGCTCCAGCGGCACCACGGCCACGCCCGCGGGCACCGGCCCGCGCCCCAGCCGGGGCACCAGCGCGATCCCGAGTCCGGCGGCGACCAGTTCCAGCTGCGTCTGGTACTCGGCGACCTGGAACGCGAGGTCGGGCTCGCTGCCCAGTTCCCGCAGGGTCCGCACCAGCCACTCGTGGCAGACGTGCCCGGGCGGCTGGCAGATCCACCGCTGGTCGACGAGGTCCTCGCGGGCCAGGGGGCCGCGGGCCGCCAGGGGATGCGCGGCGGGCACCAGGATGTCGCAGTGGTCCTCGCCGATCTCCACCCGCTCCAGCCCCTCGGGGGCGGGCAGCGGCGCGATGTCCCAGTCGTGCACCACGGCCAGGTCGACCACGCCGCGCGCGACCAGGTCGACGGCCAGGTGTGCGCCCTCCTCCAGCAGCCGCAGCTCCAGCGACGGGTGGGCCGCGGCCAGTTCGGCGAGGACAGCCGGCAGCAGCCCGCGCGCGGCGGTGGGGAAGGCGACCGTCGTCAGCCGGCCGGTGGGCCTGCCGCGCCGCTCCTCCAGGGCGACCTCGGCCCGCTCGACGATGGCCATCAGCTCCTGCGCGGTCTCGGCCAGCAGTTGTGCCGCCTCGGTCAGCGCCACCCCGCGGCCCTGGCGTTCCAGCAGCGTGGTGCGGGTCTCCCGCTCCAGCTTCGTGATCTGCTGCGAGACCGCGGAAGCGGTGTAGCCGAGGGCGGTCGCCGCCGCGCCGACGGAGCCGTGCACATGCACCGCGTGCAGCGCGCGCAGCCGGGCCAGGTCCAGCATCCGTTCACCCCATCGTTCAGAGATCGTGAATCCGATCGCGCGGCGACAGGTGCGGTTGCTGAAGAGTCGCCGGGACCGCAGGATACGGCGCCCGGTGCCGGGACGATGTGACGCGCGCCTCGTGCTCGCGTCGCCCGCCGTACGAGCGGTGGGCGAGTCAGGCCGACTCGCCGAGCAGCCCCAGCAGATGGGAACGGCCCCGCGACAGCAGCTCCGGCAGCGCCCGCACCTGCGGATACCAGCGGCGCTCGTACTCCCAGCACAGCCAGCCGTCCCAGCCCGCCCGGCTGAGCACCTCCACCGTCCCGGCGAGCGGCACGGCACCGCGGCCGAGCGGCACCGGGGTGGTGTCCTGCGCCGAGGAGACGTCCTTGACCTGCACATAGCCCAGATACGGCGCCAGCACCGGGTAGGTGTGCTCCGGCTGCTCCCCGCCGAGCCACGGGTGCAGCACGTCCCAGAGGGCACCCGCGCTGTGATGGCCCACCAGCCCCAGGACCCGGGCCACGTCCGCGCCGGTGCGGTGCGAGTCGTGGGTCTCCAGCAGCAGCCGTACACCCAGGTCCGCCGCCTCCGACGCCACCGCGGCCAGGCGGCGGGCCGCGCGGGTGTCCGCGCTGTCCGGCTGCGAACCGTTCCCCGCGCCCGGGAACACCCGCAGGTGCGGTGCCCCGAGGCCGGCGGCGAGCCGCATGTGGTCGCGCAGCCCGCGCAGTACGGGCTCGTCCTCGCCCGGAGCGGCCACCTGCACATAGGAGGCGACCGCGACGACGTCGACCCCGGCGGACCGGAACTCCTCGCGCACCGCGGCCCGCTCGCGCTCCGTCAGGCCGGCGTGCACCGGCTCGTCGTGACCGGCCCGCAGTTCCACGCCGTGCCAGCCGTGCCCGGCCGCCAGCCGGGCCACGTCCGCCATGGGCAGCCCGGGCACGCCGAGGGTCGAGAACGCCAGCTTCACTTTCCGGACGTTACAGCACAAGTCGCCAGTCCTGCCCGACGAGATCCTTGCCGAAGCTGTGGTGCGCCTTCTGCCCGGTCAGCTCGAATCCGGCCGCCTGGTAGATCCGGCGGGCCGAGGCCAGGACGTCGTTCGTCCACAGCACCAGCTCGCGCCTGCCGGTCCCGCGGGCGTGCCGGACGCAGGCGTCGACCAGGTCCCGGCCGATGCCGTGGCCGCGGGCCGCGGGGTCCACCAGCAGCAGGCGCAGCCGGGCCGTTCCGGGCTGCTCGCCCGGTACGCAGAAGACGCAGCCGGCGCGTTCGCCGTCCAGTTCGGCGATCCACGCGCGCTCATGGCCGTCGGCGACGATCCGGGCGACGAGCGTCTCGTACTCGGCGTTCCAGCCGAACTCCTCGGCGTAGACCTCCGCGTTGCGCTGCACCACCCAGCCCAGGTCGCCGGGGCGCGGCCCGCGCAGCCGGACCCGCTCAGCGGCTTCCGGGGCGGATTCGGGGGCGGATTCGGGGGCGGTGGCTCCGCCCAGGACCTCGCGGACCGTGCGCATGGCGCCGGTCAGTCGTTCGCGGTCGCGCGGGGCCAGGCCGCCGACCATGGACGAGACGGCGTCCCGGGACCGTTCCTCCAGCAGCCCGGCGGCCGCCCGGCCGTCCGGTGTCAGGTCCACCCGCTGCCGCCGGGCGTCCCGCTGCGAGGGGGTCCGGGTCACCAGCCCGCGCTGCTCGAAGGCCGCGAGCATGCGGCTGAGCTGCCCGGCGTCGACGGACAGCGCTGCCCGCAGATCGGCCGCGTCGAGCCCGTCGGCGTGGGCGAGTTCGTACAGGACGCGGGCCTCGGTGAGCGTGTACGGGGTGTGCAGATGTCGGCTGTAGTCCAGCGCCCCGATGAGGTTGGTGTAGAAGCGGTTGAACGCCCTGATCTCCTGAACGGTCACGGTCCCTGTGCCTCTCCCGGGGAAATCCTTTGACTCAGTCAAAGGTATTCCGCCGTGGGGGCACTCCGCCAGTGCCGCGCGGTGTGCCGCCGCGTCCCGTTCCGGGCCCGCTACGCGTCCTGCCGCGGCGGCGCGGTGGAGGCGCGCACCATGAGCTCCGTGCGAACGGTCGCGAGCCCTCCGGGCGGCGGTACCTGACGTCCCATCACCAGGCGTCCGGCGCGGGCCCCGGCCTCCTGGAGCGGGATCCGCACGGTCGTGAGCGCGGGGGAGGCGTCGGCGCTGAACGGCAGGTCGTCGTAACCGGCCACCGAGACGTCCTCCGGGATCCGCAGTCCGCGTTCGCGCAGGGCGGCGCAGACGCCCAGCGCGACACTGTCGTTGGCGGCGAGGACCGCGGTGAGGCGGGGCTCGCGGCGCAGCAGTTCGTGGGCGGCGTCGTAACCGGAGGAGCGGTCGTAGTAGCCGTGCACCGTGAGGCGGTCGAGTTCCGCGGCGGAGCCGGCGAGGCCCGCGTCCGCGAGGGCGGCGCGGTGGCCCTCGATCCGGTGCCGCGTGGTGGTCCGTTCGGCGGGGCCCGCGACATAGCCGATGGTGCGGTGGCCGAGGGCGAGCAGGTGCTCGGTGAGGCGCTGGGCGCCGCCGCGGTTGTCGAAGGCCACGGTCACGACGGCGTCGCCCGCGGAGCCGGGGAGCGCGGCGAGTTCGGGCAGCGGGGGCCGGCCGCACAGCACGATCCGTGTGCCGGAGGCGGCGAGCCGGGCGAGCCGGGCGGCGACGGCGGCGGAGTGCTCGGTGCCCTCCACGGCGCCGCCGGTGAGCACCACCCCTGCCGCGCGCTGCCGTGCCAGCAGGGTGAGGTAGTTGAGCTCCGCCTCGGGCGAGCCGCCGGTGTTGCAGACGACGGCGAGCTTCCCGGCGCCCGCCGGCACCCCGGCCGGGGTGTCCGGGCCGCCGCTGATCTCGCTCTGCACGGCACTGGCGATCAGACCGAAGAAGGGGTCGGCGACGTCGTTGACGAGCACGCCGACCAGGTCGGAGGTGGCGGCGGCGAGCGCGCGGGCGTGGCCGTTGACGACGTAGTCCAGATCGTCCACGGCCCGCAGGACGCGCTCGCGGGTGTTCCCGGCGACCGGGTAGTTGCCGTTCAGCACGCGCGACACGGTTGCGGCGGACACTCCGGCGTGCGCCGCGACGTCGGCCAGGGTCACTGCCATGCTTCTGCTTCCTCCGGTTCGGTCCGTTTCGGGCCCTCGGCCCGTGGCCGCACATGTTCTCATCCCGGAGCGGCTCGGGGAGCGGGTCCGGCCCGGCCCGAAGGGCAGAAAGCGCTGTCTGTCAGAAGGTGGTGCTTCTTGTCGATTGTCGTGGCGATGGCTAGCGTGAGGGACGAGAAAGCGCTTGCTGTCATGGTCACCCCCTCGGCACCCCGCCGCCGAAGAGAGGAACTGCTGTGGTCCGCAAGGCAGTTCGGATCACCACGGACGGCGTCACCGGCCGCACGGGCTTCCGCCGGCATCGGGTCCGCCCGGTCCTCGCCCCTCGCGGGCGGGGCGGTCCCGGCGACGGCGGCACTCCGCGGCCGGAGCGCGCCCTCGCCGGACGGCCCGGCCCGGAACCGGCTCAGGTCCCCATCGGCCGCGCCCCGGTGCTCGCCGGCCCGGCCGCCGGCGGCTGCATCGCCGTGCGGGCCACGGGCGTTCGCGGGGAACATCCGGCCGCCCCCCGGCCGGCGGCCCCACCGCGACCGGCCCACGCGGCCACGTCCACCGGCGTCCGGCACCGCGTCGTCCGGGAGGACGGCCTGCGCAACTGCCGTACCCGGCACCGCTGCCGCGCGCCGGAACCGGCGCGGCAACCCGACGCGCGTGGTTTCCGGCCGCAGGGGGAACTCTTCCCGCGCCAGGTCCTGCCCGGCGGGTCCTCGCCCCGCGATCTGCCGGCCGGCGCCCGCGGAGCGCAACCCGCCGAACTCGCCCAACTCGCCGAACCCACCGAACTCGCCCCACCGGCAGAGCCGGCCCTCGGATCCCCGACCGCGGGCCGCCGTCCCGACGTACCGGAGCTGACCCTGTGACGACCATCCGTCTCCCCGACGCGTCGGGGGAGTTGCGGCCGTACCGGCCGCGCACCGAACCCGCGGGCCACTTCTCCGCACCAGCCGGCAGCGCCGCGCCGCGCAGCCGCGTCGTGTACGCGGCGGCGCACGTCGTCGCGGACCCGTTCCGCACCGCCCCCGGTCTGCCGGCGGCCGTCGACTGGGACGCGACCCTGGCCTTCCGCCACCACCTGTGGTCCCACGGACTGGGGGTGGCGGAGGCGATGGACACCGCGCAGCGCGGCTCGGGCCTGGACTGGCCTGCCGCTGCCGAGTTGACGCGCCGCTCCTGCGCCGAGGCCCGGGCCGCCGGTGGCCGCATCGTGTGCGGCGTGAGCACCGACCAGCTGCCCGTGACCGAGATCGGCTACCCCTACAGCCTGGACGACGTCCGCAGGGCGTACGAGGAGCAGCTCGCGCTCGTCGAGGACGCCGGCGGGCGGCCCGTGCTGATGGCCTCCCGCGCCCTCGCCGCGGTCGCCAAGGGGCCCGAGGACTATCTGGAGGTGTACGGCCATCTCCTGCGGCAGTCCGCGCGACCCGTCGTCCTGCACTGGCTCGGGCCGATGTTCGACCCCGCGCTGGAGGGCTACTGGGGAAGCACCGCCCTCGACGCCGCCACCCGCACCTTCCTGGATTTGGTCGCGGCGCACCCCGGCAAGGTCGACGGGGTCAAGATCTCCCTGCTGGACGCGGAGCGCGAGATCGGGCTGCGCCGCCTCCTCCCGGACGGTGTGCGCTGCTACACCGGCGACGACTTCCACTATCCCGAGCTGATCGCCGGGGACGAGCAGGGCCACAGCCACGCCCTCCTCGGCGTCCTCGACCCGCTCGCGCCCCTGGCCGCCGACGCCCTCCGCGCGCTGGACTCCGGTGACACCGCGGCCTTCCGCGCGCTGCTCGACCCGACGGTCGAGCTGGCCCGGCACCTGTTCGGGCCGCCCACCCGCCACTACAAGACCGGTGTCGTCCTGCTCGCCTGGCTCGCCGGCCACCAGTCGCACTTCACGATGCTCGACGGTCTGCACTCGGCCCGCCCCCTTCCCCATCTGGCCCGCGCGTACGAACTGGCCGACCGCGTCGGACTGTTCCCCGACCCGGCACTCGCCGTGTCCCGCATGCGGAACTTGCTCTCTGTGTACGGAGTGTGACAGTGGGTACTGACAATCGCGTCCCGGACGATCTCGTGCGGCTCAGCGTCAACCAGGAGACCGTGCGCCAACTCGCCCTTCCCGAACTGGTCGACGGCCTCGCCGCGCGCGGTGTGCCGGGCGTCGGCCTGTGGCGCGGACCGGTCCGCGAGTTCGGTGTGGAGGCCGCCGCGAAGCTCGTCCGCGACGCGGGGCTCACGGTCACCTCGCTGTGCCGCGGCGGCTTCTTCACCGCCTCCGACCCCGGTGAGCGGGCCGCCGCGCTCGCCGACAACCGCGCGGCGGTGGAGGAGGCCGCGGCGCTGGGCACCGGCACGCTCGTGCTGGTCTCCGGCGGCCTCCCGGCCGGGGAGCGCGATCTCGCCGCCGCTCGCGAGCGGGTCGCCGACGCCGTGGCCGAACTCGCCCCGTACGCGGGCGAGCGGGGTGTCCGCCTCGCGATCGAGCCGCTGCACCCGATGTTCGCCTCGGACCGCTGTGTCGTGTCGACCCTCGCCCAGGCCCTGGACATCGCCGAGCGCTTCCCCGCCGAGCGGGTCGGCGTCGTTGTGGACACCTACCACCTGTGGTGGGACGACCTCGCCGGCCGGGGCATCGCGCGGGCCGGGGAGGGCGGTCGCATCGCCTGCTTCCAGGTCGCGGACTGGATCACCCCGCTGCCCGCGGGCGTCCTGCTGGGGCGCGGGCAGCTCGGCGACGGGTGCGTCGATCTGCGGGGGTTCCGCGAGCAGGTGGACGCGACCGGATTCGCCGGGCCCGTCGAGGTAGAGATCTTCAACCCGGCCCTGTGGGCCCGTGACGGCGGGGACGTTCTGGACGAAACCATCGCAAGGTACCGCTCCCACGTGGTGTGAACGGGCCTCCGAGGGGTGATCGGAAAACTTTGAAATTTCTTCTGGAGGGCGTGCAACCATCCCCCGGGCTCGCGGGTCTATGTAGCGTCAAGACCCTGAGGGGGGCCTCGTACGGGTCTTGAGTGAGGGGGAGGCGCGGTGTCCGGAGGGGGCTCGGGACACCACGCAGAGGGAGGGGAACGCTTAAGGGGTCCGGCCGAGCCGGACCCCTTTCGCCGTTCACGGGGCGGTGTACGGGCCCCGCGCCCCGCGGTCCCGCAGGCGGTCAGCGCTTCTCGCGCGCCCGCCGGGCCAGTACCGCCGCGACCACCGGGATGATCGACTCCAGTGCCCCGGCGACCGCCTCCTCCGGCAGCCCGGTCCGCTTGGCCACCGCCCGCGCCGCCGGAGCGGCGACCTTCGTCAGGACCGCCACGAGGGCGCCGCTGTTGCTTCCGCCCTGTGCGCCGCCCTGCACCCCGGCGAAGCCGGCGGCCGCGGCGGGCAGCGATTCGGTCGCGTTCGCCGCCTGTTCCATGGCCTGGCACAGTTCGGCCGTTCCGCCGGGGGTCACCGCGTCGTCGGTGAGCACCCCGGTGAGCGAGGCCACGGAACCGCCCACGACCTGCCGCGTCTCGTCGGCGTCGGTACCGAGCAGCGCGGCGATCTCCCGGAGCCGGTCCTCGCCCAGCTCCTCCAGTACCTCGTCCTTCAGCGGTCGATCGCTCATGCTCCGGACGTTAGTTGCGAATCGCCCGCTCGGCCCGCCGACCGCAGCCGGACGGATGTACCCCGCTCAGAAGGGGACACCGCAGCGCAGGATGACGTTCGCGTAGGGTCGCGCCTCCCCGGTGCGGACGACCAGCCTGGCCTGGTGGGTGAGCGCCTTGAAGTCCTCGTGGGGGACCAGCTCCAGGTCCGGGAACGCCTCCTCGAGCTGCGCGGTGACCTCGGGGTTGTGGTCGCGCACCTCCTTGGCGGCGACGGCGCCCTCGATCACCAGCTCCTCCTGGAGCCCCCCCAGCACCTCGGCGAACGAGGGCGTCCCGGCGCGGAAGGCGAGATCGACGACGACGGGGCCGGGCGGGATAGGCAGGCCCGCGTCGCAGACGACGACCAGGTCGGTGTGACCGAGCGCGGCGAGCGCGCCCGCCAGGTGGCGGTTGAGGATTCCGGACTTCTTCACAGCTGTTCCGTCTCGTCGAGGGTGGGGAAGGACTCCTGCGCACCCGCCTTGGTCACGGCCGCGGCGCCGACGCGCACCGCGAACCGCACGGCGGTCTCCAGGTCGTCGCCGGCGCCCAGCCGCCAGGCCAGCGCCCCGGTGAACGCGTCACCGGCCCCGGTGGTGTCGACGGCCTCCACGCGCAGGCTGGGCACGAGCACCGTGCCGTCGGTCGTCGCCGCGAGGGCGCCCCCGGCGCCCAGGGTGACGACCACCGAGCGCGGCCCGAGGGCGAGCAGCCCCCGTGCCCAGTCCTCCGGAGTGGCCCCCGCGTCCTCGCCCAGCAGGAAGCGCGCCTCGTGCTCGTTGACCACGAGCGGATCGCAGCCCTCCAGCACCTTCGGCGGCAGCGGCGCCGGGGGCGACGGGTTGAGCACCACCCGCGTCCCGGCCTCCGTGGCCGCCGCCACGACGGCGGCCACGGTCGCGGGCGGGATCTCCAGTTGCAGCGACACGACGGGGGCGGCGGCCAGCAGCTCGTGCGCCCCGGCCACATCGGCCGTCCCCAGGCGCCCGTTGGCGCCCGGCGAGACGACGATGCTGTTGTCGCCGGAAGGGTCCACCGTGATCAGCGCGACCCCGGTGGGGGTGTCGCCGACCAGGATGCCGGAGGTGTCCACGCCGGCCGATCTGAGCGACCCGGTCAGCAGCCGCCCGTGCGCGTCGTCGCCGACCCGCGCCAGCAGCGCCGTGCGCGCGCCCAGGCGGGCCGCGGCGACGGCCTGGTTGGCGCCCTTGCCACCGGGGTGGGTGGCCAGGTCGGAGCCGAGGACGGTCTCGCCCGCCGCCGGGCGGCGGTCGACGTGGATCACCAGGTCGGCGTTGGCCGACCCCACGACCAGCAGGTCGTAGCCGTGCATCTTTGTGTTCCCTTCGCGGAATCGGCCGTAACGGTGCGTCGCGTCAGGACGTGAAGCCCGCGACGTTCTGCTCCGTGACGACCTTGACCGGCACCTTGACCAGGGTCGGGAGCTTGTCGCCCTTGGCGGCCTTCACGGCGTTCTGCACGGCCAGCTTGCCCAGTTCGCTGGGCTGCTGGGCCACGGACGCGGTGAGCGTGCCCGCCTTGACCGCGGTCAGGCCGTCGGGGGTGCCGTCGAAGCCGACGACCTTGACGGTCTTGCCGGCCTTGGAGCCGAGCGCCTTGATGGCGCCCAGGGCCATCTCGTCGTTCTGCGCGAAGACGCCGGTGACGTCGGAGTGCGCCTGCAGCAGGTTGGTCATGACGTCCAGGCCCTTGGTGCGGTCGAAGTCCGCGGCCTGCTCGGCGACCACCTTGATGCCGGGGTAGGCCTTGATGCCCTCGTCGAAGCCCTGGCCGCGCTCGTTGGCGGCGGAGGTGCCCGCGGTGCCCTGGAGCACGACCACGGTGCCCTTGCCGCCGAGGGACTCGGCCAGCGTCTTGGCGGCCAGCCGGCCGCCCTCGACGTTGTCGGAGGCGACGGTGGTCGCGAGGTCGGCCTTGTTGACGCCGCGGTCGGCGGCGACGACGGGGATGTTCGCCTTGTTGGCGGCCTTCACCGACGGGCCGGCCGCGTCGGAGTCCACCGGGTTGACGATGATCGCCTTCACGTTCTGGCTCGTGAAGTTCTGCAGCTGGTTGGCCTGCTGGGACGCGTCGTTCTGCGCGTCGGTCACGGTCAGGTTCACGCCCTCCTTCTTCGCCTCGGCCTGGGCGCCCTCCTTGAGCTGGACGAAGAAGGGGTTGTTGAGGGTGGAGACCGACAGGCCGACCTTCGTGCCGGAGGACGAGCCGGAGCCGGAGTTGCAGGCGGCGGCGGTGAGGGCGAGGGCGCTGACGGCGACTGCGGTGACCGTGATCTTCTTGATACGCATGGGTCGTTCCTTGCGGGTGTGATGAGGGTGGTGTGCGGAAGGGCGGAGCGTGGCGTCAGCCACGACGCCGCAGGGTGTCCAGGAGGACCGCCAGGGCAATGACGACGCCGATCACGACCTGCTGCCAGAAGGCGGAGACCGAGAGCAGGTTGAGGCCGTTGCGCAGCACGGCGAGGATCAGCGCGCCGATCAGGGTTCCCGAGGCCTTGCCGACGCCGCCGGACAGGCTGGCGCCGCCGATGACGACCGCGGCGATGGCGTCGAGTTCGTAGCCGTACGCCGCCTGCGGCTGCGCCGAGGCGAGCCGGGAGGCCAGGACGATGCCCGCGACGGCCGCGAAGAGACCGGACAGGCCGTAGATGACGAGCTTCTGGCGCTTGACGCGGATGCCGGAGAGGCGGGCCGCCTCCTCGTTGCCGCCGATCGCGTACATGGCGCGGCCCATGTAGGTGCGGCCCAGGATCACGGCCGTGGCGACGCCGGCGACGATCATCACCAGGACGGGCACCGGCAGCCAGCCGCCGATGGTGTCGCCCAGGTGGGAGACGGAGTCGGGGAACGCGATCGGGCTGCCCTGGGATATGACCAGGGTCAGGCCGCGGCCGATGGAGAGCATCGCCAGGGTGGCGATGAAGGGCGGCAGCTTGCCGAAGGAGACCAGCAGGCCGCTGAGCAGGCCGCTGGCCACACCGGTGGCCACGGAGAGCACGACGGCCAGCCACACCGGCAGGCCCGCGGAGCTCGCGCTCCAGGCCAGCACCGTCGCCGAGAGCGCCGCGACGGAGCCGACCGACAGGTCGATGCCGGCCGCGACGATCACAAAGGTGGAGCCGAAGGCCAGGATCGCCACGACGGCCGCCTGGACGCCGACATTGAGCAGGTTCTGCGTGCTCAGGAAGTCGCCCGACAGGAACGACAGTGCCACGAGCAGAACGACCAGGGCGCTGAGGGCGCCGTTGTTGAGGAGCACGCGGCGAGCCGCGGCGACGCCACCCGTGTCCGTCGTCTTCTTGAGCGTGTCAGTGGCCACGGGAGCCCTCCACATCCTTCTTCGTCGCAGTGGTGTTGCTGTTGCCGTTGTCCGCGGTGCCAGGGGTGCCCGCGCCGACGGCGAGGGCCATGACCGAGTCCTGAGTGGCCTGGTCCGCGGGGAGTTCGCCGGCGATCCGGCCCTGGGACATCACCAGGACGCGGTCGCTCATGCCCAGCACCTCGGGGAGGTCGCTGGAGATCATCAACACGGCGTGGCCGGAGGCCGTGAGCTGGTTGACGAGCTGGTAGATCTCCACCTTGGCGCCGACGTCGATGCCGCGGGTGGGCTCGTCGAGGATCAGCACCTTGGTGTCGGCCAGCAGCCACTTGCCGATGACGACCTTCTGCTGGTTGCCGCCGGACAGGGTGCGCACGTGCTGGTGGAGGCCGGCCATGCGCACCTTGAGCTGACCCGAGATGCGGTCGGCTTCCTTGCGCTGCCCCGTCCGGTCGACGAAACCGGCCCGGGTGGCGCGACCGAGGGTGACCAGGCCCAGGTTCTCCTGGACGCTGGCGTCCAGGACCAGGCCCTGGCCCTTGCGGTCCTCGGGCACCAGGCCGATGCCCGCGTCCATGGCGGCGTTCACGTCGTGCCGGCGCAGCCGCTTCCCGAGCACCTCGACGGTCCCGGAGTCGTAGGGGTCGGCGCCGAAGACCGCGCGCACGACCTCGGTACGCCCGGCGCCGACGAGCCCGGCCAGGCCCACCACCTCGCCGGCCCGCACCTCGAAGCTCACGTCCTGGAAGACGCCACCGCGCGTGAGGCCCTCGACCCGCAGCAGCGGCGCGCCGGCGTCGGAGCGCTCACGCGGGTACTGCTGGTCGATGCTGCGTCCGACCATGAGCCGCACGAGTTCGTCCTCGGGCGTGGCCGCGGGCACCTGGGCGACGCTGCGCCCGTCGCGCAGAACCGTCACACGGTCGCCGAGCGCGGCGATCTCCTCCAGGTGGTGGGTGATGAAGACGATGCCGACGCCGTCGGTGCGCAACTGGCGCACGATCGCGAAGAGCTTCTCGACCTCCTCACTGGTGAGGACCGCGGTCGGCTCGTCCATGATCAGCACCCGGGCGTCCAGGCTGAGCGCCTTGGCGATCTCCACCATCTGCAGGCGGGCGATGCCCAGTTCCCCCACCGGGGTGCGGGGGTCGACGTCCACGCCGACGCGCTGGAGCAGGGCGGCGGCGTCGGCGTTCATCTTCTTGCGGTCCAGCAGGCCGAAGCGGCGCGGCTGGCGGCCCAGGAAGATGTTCTCGGCCACGCTGAACGTGGGGACGAGGTTGAACTCCTGGTAGATGGTGGCGATGCCGAGCCGCTCGGCGTCCTGCGCGCCGTGGATGCGCACCTCCTGGCCGTCCACGAGCAGGCGCCCTCCGTCCGGGCGGTTGGCGCCGGACAGCATCTTGATGAGGGTGCTCTTGCCCGCGCCGTTCTCACCGAGCAGGACGTGCACCTCGCCGCCGTGCAGGTCGAAGTCGACGCCGTCGAGGGCGACCACGCCGGGGAAGACCTTGCGGACTCCCTCCATGCGGAGGATCTCGGGGCTGGTCGTGCTCAACGGGGGCTCCCTTCGGACGCGCCGCTGGAGCGGCGCACTACGAGGCGGGCGGAGACGGTGACCGACGGTGCGGGCCGGCCCTCCACCCGGTCGATCAGCGAGCGCACGGCCGCCCGGCCGAGCTCGCCCGTGGGCTGGGAAATCGCCGTGATCGGCGGATCGGTGTGGAGGAACCACGGGATGTCGTCGAACGCGGCGAGCGCGATGTCCTGCGGGACCCGCAGGCCGCGGGCGCGGATCTCGTCCATGGCGCCGAGCGCCATCAGGTTGTCCGCGGCGAAGACCGCGTCCGGCGGGACCGGGAGGTCGAGGAAGCGGGCCGTGGCCCGGCGGCCGCTGTCCGCTTGGAAGTCGCCCTGCCCGATGTAGTCGTCGGGCAGGGCGAGGCCGAATGCCTCGAGCGCGTCGCGGAAGGCCTTCACGCGCTCGCGGCCGGTGGTGGTCGCGGCCGGGCCCGAGATGATCGCCAGCCGGCGGTGCCCGAGGGCGTGCAGGTGGGCGACCAGGTCGCGGACCGCCTCGCAGCCGTCGGTGCGGACCACGGGCACGTCGTTGCCGATGCCGGGGATCCACCGGTCCACGAAGACCATGGGGGTGCCGGCGAGCACCGCGTCCATGATCAGCGGCGAGCCGCCGTCCGTGGGGCTGACCAGCAGGCCGTCGATGCGTCGGTCCAGGAGGGTGCGGATGTGGTGGTCCTGCTGCTCCGGCCGCTCGTCGGCGTTGCCGATGATGACGCTGTAGCCGAGCGCCCTGGCCTCGTCCTCGACCGAGCGGGCGAGCTCGGTGAAGAACGGGTTCAGCACGTCGCTGATGACCAGGCCGAGCGTTCGCGTCTGGTCGGTGCGCAGCGACCGGGCCACCCCGTTGGGGCGGTAGCCGAGTTCGGCCACGGCCTCGAGCACCCGGGTGCGGGTGTCCGGGCGGACCGCGGGGTGGTCGTTGAGCACGCGGGACACCGTCGCGACGGATACGCCGGCGCGGGATGCCACGTCCTTGATGCTCGCCACCGTCCACCTCCTCGTGGAATCGATTACAAGGAGGATTGGAAACGATTACATGCGCGGCGGCAAGAGCACGCAACCGGATCGTTACATTCCAGACCCTCGTGCGGGCGGAGTTGTCCACAGGCCCGGCGGGGCTGTCGGCGCGGGAAGGTACCTTCGGAACACGACGTCGGACCACGTCGGCGGACGGGGGAGGAGGCCCGTGTCATGGGGGAATCGGGGGCATGTCGCGGCGGGCCGCGTCCCCGTCCGCGGCGCGCTCCGCGCGCGACGCCGGCGCGTGTCCTGCGGGGGGTCGTGAGATGACGCAGTCGCAAGAGTCACAACGCCCGGCGCTGGCCGAGGTGACCGGTGTCCTGGAACGCATCACGTACGCCAACGAGGAGAACGGCTACACCGTCGCCCGGGTCGACACCGGCCGCGGCGGCGATCTGCTCACCGTGGTCGGCGCCCTGCTCGGCGCCCAGCCGGGCGAGTCGCTGCGCATGCAGGGCCGCTGGGGCTCCCACCCGCAGTACGGCCGCCAGTTCACGGTGGAGAACTACTCGACGGTGCTGCCCGCCACGATCCAGGGCATCCGCCGCTACCTCGGCTCCGGGCTCATCAAGGGCATCGGCCCGCGGATCGCCGAGCGGATCGTGGAGCACTTCGGCACCGACACCCTGGACGTCATCGAGCGCGAACCGGCCCGCCTGGTCGAGGTCCCCGGCCTCGGCCCCAAGCGCACCCGGCTGATCGGCGCCGCCTGGGAGGAGCAGAAGGCCATCAAGGAGGTCATGGTCTTCCTCCAGAGCGTCGAGGTGTCCACCTCCATCGCGGTGCGCATCTACAAGGAGTACGGGGACGCCTCGATCTCCGTGGTGAAGAACCAGCCCTACCGGCTGGCCGCCGACGTGTGGGGCATCGGCTTCCTCACCGCGGACCGCATCGCCCGCGCGGTCGGCATCCCGCACGACAGCCCGGAGCGGGTCAAGGCCGGGTTGCAGTACGCCCTGTCCCAGGCCACCGACAACGGCAACTGCTTCCTGCCGGAGGAGCAGTTGCTCTCCGATGCCGTGAAGCTGCTCCAGGTCGACACCGGTCTGGTCATCGACTGCCTGGCCGAGCTGGCCGCGGAGGAGGGCGTGGTGATCGAGCCCGTGCCCGGCCCGGACAGCGAGGAGCCCGTGCGCGCGGTCTACCTGGTGCCCTTCCACCGGGCCGAGATCTCCCTGGCGGGCGCGCTGCTGCGGCTGCTGCGCGGCCCCGAGGACCGGATGCCCGCCTTCCACGACGTGGACTGGGACAAGGCGCTGGCCTGGCTGGCCGAGCGCACCGGGGCCGATCTCGCTCCCGAGCAGCAGCAGGCGGTGCGGCTGGCGCTGACCGAGAAGGTGGCGGTGCTGACCGGCGGCCCCGGCTGCGGCAAGTCGTTCACGGTCCGTTCCGTGGTGGCCCTCGCGCAGGCCAAGAAGGCCAAGGTCGTCCTGGCCGCGCCGACCGGGCGGGCCGCCAAGCGGCTGGCCGAGCTGACCGGGGCCGAGGCGTCCACCGTGCACCGGCTGCTGGAGCTCAAGCCCGGCGGGGACGCCGCGTACGACCGGGACCGGCCGCTGGAGGCCGATCTCGTGGTCGTGGACGAGGCCTCCATGCTGGACCTGCTGCTGGCCAACAAGCTGGTCAAGGCCGTGCCGCCGGGTGCCCACCTGCTGTTCGTCGGCGATGTCGACCAGCTGCCCAGCGTCGGCGCGGGAGAGGTGCTGCGCGACCTGCTGGACGAGCGGAGCCCGGTCCCCTCCGTACGGCTGACCAGGATCTTCCGCCAGGCGCAGGAGTCCGGGGTGGTGACCAACGCGCACCGGATCAACTCCGGCGTCCCGCCGCTCACCCAGGGGCTCGGCGACTTCTTCCACTTCGTGGAGGACGACGGCGAGGAGACGGCCCGGCTCACCGTGGACGTGGTCGCCCACCGGATCCCCCGCCGGTTCGGCCTCGACCCGCGCCGCGACGTCCAGGTGCTGGCGCCCATGCACCGCGGACCGGCCGGCGCGGGCGTGCTCAACGGACTGCTCCAGCAGGCCGTGACCCCGGCGCGCCCGGACCTTCCCGAGCGCCGCTTCGGCGGCCGCACCTTCCGCGTCGGCGACAAGGTCACCCAGATCAGGAACAACTACGAGAAGGGCGCGAACGGCGTCTTCAACGGCACCGTGGGCGTGGTCACCTCCCTGGACACCGTGGAGCAGCGGCTCACCGTCCTGACCGACGAGGACGAGGAGATCCCCTACGACTTCGACGAACTCGACGAGCTCGCCCACGCGTACGCGGTGACCATCCACCGTTCGCAGGGGAGCGAGTATCCCGCCGTAGTGATCCCGGTCACCACCGGAGCGTGGATGATGTTGCAGCGGAACCTCCTCTACACGGCCGTTACCCGGGCGAAACGCCTGGTCGTGCTCGTGGGCTCGCGCAAGGCCATCGGGCAGGCGGTCCGCACCGTCTCCGCAGGCAGACGCTTCACGGCGCTCGACCACCGGCTGTCACGAGCGGCAAGATAGGCACTGGGTGCCACCTTTCGGTCCTATGGCCGACCCCGAGTGCACGTGGCCACGCCAAATGGGGGACAGTAGGGGTAGGTCAGGGCACCTCGAAACCTCGAAGAAGAGGCACGACGTCGGTGAGGGAATGACGTGAGCGACAACTCAGTAGTACTGCGGTACGGGGACAGCGAGTACAGCTACCCGGTGATCGAGGGCACCGTTGGGGACAACGGCTTCGACATCGGCAAGCTCCGCGCCAATACCGGCCTGGTCACCCTGGACAGCGGCTACGGCAACACCGCGGCCTACAAGTCCGCGATCACCTACCTCGACGGCGAGCAGGGGATCCTCCGCTACCGCGGTTACCCCATCGAGCAGGTCGCCGAGCGTGGCAGCTTCCTGGAGACCGCGTACCTGCTGATCAACGGTGAGCTCCCGACCGTTGACGAGCTCGCCGGCTTCCGGGGCGACATCACGCAGCACACGCTGCTGCACGAGGATGTGAAGCGGTTCTTCCAGGGCTTCCCGCGCGACGCCCACCCGATGGCCATGCTGTCCTCCGTGGTCAGCGCGCTGTCCACCTTCTACCAGGACAGCCACAACCCGTTCGACGAGAAGCAGCGCTACCTCTCGACGATCCGGCTCATCGCGAAGCTGCCGACGATCGCCGCGTACGCGTACAAGAAGTCGATCGGCCACCCCTTCGTCTACCCGCGCAACGACCTCGGCTACGTCGAGAACTTCCTGCGCATGACGTTCGCGGTCCCCGCCGAGGAGTACGAGCTCAACCCGGTCGTCGTCGACGCCCTGGACAAGCTGCTGATCCTGCACGCGGACCACGAGCAGAACTGCTCCACCTCCACCGTCCGCCTGGTCGGCTCCTCGCAGGCCAACCTCTTCGCGTCCATCTCCGCGGGCATCAACGCCCTGTGGGGCCCGCTGCACGGCGGCGCCAACCAGAGCGTGCTGGAGATGCTGGAGGCCATCCAGGCCGACGGCGGCGACGTGGACGCCTTCATCCGCAAGGTGAAGAACAAGGAGGACGGCGTCCGCCTCATGGGCTTCGGCCACCGCGTCTACAAGAGCTTCGACCCCCGGGCGAAGATCATCAAGGCCGCGGCGCACGACGTCCTGTCCGCCCTGGGCAAGTCCGACGAGCTGCTGGACATCGCCCTGAAGCTCGAGGAGCACGCGCTCAGCGACGACTACTTCGTCTCGCGCAACCTCTACCCGAACGTGGACTTCTACACCGGCCTGATCTACCGGGCCATGGGCTTCCCGTCCACGATGTTCACCGTGCTCTTCGCGCTCGGCCGGCTCCCCGGCTGGATCGCCCAGTGGCACGAGATGATCACCGAGCCGGGTTCCCGCATCGGCCGCCCGCGCCAGGTCTACACGGGCGTCGTCGAGCGCGACTACGTGCCGGTCGAGAGCCGCTGATCCCGCACCCCGGCGTCCCGCTCCGGCGGGGCGCCGGGGTACGCCGGAGCAAAGAGAAACGCCCCGCGCCGAATCCCCCCACGGGTTCGACACGGGGCGCTCCCGTTTCCCGGAGCGGATCCCCCCACGGGTCCGTACCGGGCGTTCTTTGGGTGCGCTCGCCCCACCGGAGCGCGCCGCCCGGGAGGGCCGCTCAAAGCTCTCCGGGCAGTGCGTCCAGGCGTGACGACCGGGCTGTCCCCCAAAGACAACCCGTTCATCATCTCACCGAGTCCGCCGGGAGCCCGGTGTCTTCTCGGGGTTAGACCCCCCTGTAAACCAAAAGGTTACGTTTCAGCCAGTGTGATCTAGGTCTCGCCTACGTCTTTCTACGTCATCCGCATCAGGAATGACCCCCGTGTCGGTCGCGGGGACCCCGTCCCGTAACGTGCTGTCCCACCTTGAGGGGCGGAGCGTGATGTCGCAGAACGCAAGTGTGGGCCGGAACGTCGTGGTGACCGGCGGGGGAACGGGCATCGGCCGGTCGGTGACCACGAGGTTCGCCGAGGCCGGCGATCATGTGACCATCGTGGGCCGCCGCCGCGAGGTGCTGCGGGCCACCGCCGAGGAACTGCGCACCGAGCACGGACTCGACGTCACCCCGGTCGCCTGCGACCTCGCCGACCCCGACGACGTCGAGGCGGCCCTCGCGCGGCTGCCCCGGCGCGTGGACGTGCTGGTCAACAACGCGGGCAGCCGGGAACTGGCGATCGGCGCGGGCCCGCACGGCGTCCTGGCCCGCTGGCGAGGCGATTTCGAGCGCAATGTGCTGACCGCGGTGCTGGTGACCGAATCCCTGCGGGACCGGCTGCCCGAGGGGGGCCGGGTCATCACCGTGACGTCGGTGGCCGCGCTGCGCGGAGGGGGCTCCTACGGCGCGTCCAAGGCCGCCCTGCACGCCTGGAACCACTCCCTGGCCGCCCAGCTCGGCCCGCGCGGCGTGACCTGCAACATCGTCGCCCCGGGCACGGTCGCGGGCACCGAGTTCTTCGGCGCGCGCCTGGACGCCGCCGAGCTGACCCGGCGGGCCGGGCGCACCCTGGTCGGCCGCGTGGGGCGCCCCGACGACGTCGCCGCGGCGGTGGTCTTCCTGGCCTCCCAGGACGCCGGGTTCATCACCGGCGAGATCCTCCAGTGCAACGGCGGGGAGCTGCTCGGCCGCTGAACCGGGGTGCCGCGCGCCGGTGTACTCCCCTGGTGGGAGCCGGCCGGCACGGCCCCTCCCTGAGGATGACGCGGTCCCCGGAAAACCCCGGGAACGCCCCCGATCCCGGTGAAACCGGGTTGCCCCCGCACGAGCGCGGCTGCCAGCGTGGAGCCGGGAGCGGGCGGGGCGACAACCGGGTCCGGGCGGGAAGAGGGGCGGCGGTATGGACGTTGCACGATTTGTGTCGGCCCTCGACTTCACCGCAGGTCTCGAGGGGTACCTGCGCGACGGCCATGCGCTGTGGGCCTACGGTGTGCTCGCGGCCACGACCGCGCCGCCGCTGGTACCCAACTCCGCCCTGCTGGTGACCGGCGGGGTGCTGGCCGCCCAGGGACGGCTGGACATCGGGCTGGTGCTGCTGGCGGTCGCGGGCAGCGCGGTCCTCGGTGACATGGTCATCCACCGGATCGGCCGGGCGGTGAGCGGCAGCGTCCTGACGCGCCTGTACCGCAAGCCCCGGCGCCGGGCGCTGCTGGAGTGGGCGAGCACCCGCATAGAGCGCCACGGCGTGCCCTTCGTGATCGGTGTGCGCTTCCTGCCCAGCGGCCGGGTGATCGGCGGGCTGGCCGCGGGGATCGTCCGCTACCCGGCGCGGCGCTATCTGATCGGGGCGGGCGTGGCCGAGGGGGTGTGGGCGACCTACTCCGTCGGGCTCGGCTACTTCGGCGGCCTGGCCATGTCCAACTCCTTGTACGCGGTGGGACTCGGCCTGGGCGTCTCGTTGTTCGTGGCGGGGCTCGGCAGCCTGGCGCAGGTGGTGTCCGGGCGCCGCGCGGCGGCCGAGAGTGCGGCCGCCGGGCGGGTGGTGGCGTCGGGAGGGACGGTTCCTCCGGGGCCGCGGGTCAGCGACGAGCAGGGACTCGGCGCGGACGGCGGGGGTGCGGCGGCGGCACCGGGCCGGGTACGCGGCGGCGGGACGGTGTGAGTTCCCCGGGCTCGGGGCTCGCGGCCAGGGCCTTTGCGGCCTCCCGGCCCTTCCTGCCGGGAGGGCTTCAGCCGGCCGGGGCCGGGCTGGTGCCCGGTGCGGGAGCGCCGGCGACCCCGGCCGCCGCGGCTGCCGCCGTCACGTCGACCGGTCCGGTCCCGAGGCGCGGTGCGAGGTAGCCGAACAGGGCGTTTTTGAGCTCGCCGGTGTAGGCGGCGCGCTCCGCGCCGTCGTGCCCGACGACCAGGGCGAGGCCCGCCTTGAACAGCCCGAAGGCCATGGCCGCGACCTGCGTCCGCTCCGCCGCGGACAGGTCGGGGGCGCGCAGGCCGAGCAGCGTCTCGACCCGCTCCAGGAGGGAGCTGTGCAGGGCGTCGTGCTCCGATGTGACCGAGCCCGGGACGTCGCTGTCGTGGACCAGGGCGAGGAAGGCCGGGTTCTCGCAGTTGAAGTCGATCATCGGGTCGACGATCACGTCGAGCATCTCGCGCAGCGGCAGCGAGGCGTTCTCCGGCGTGAACAGCTCGCCGTGCGCCTCGCGCATCCGCAGGTTGAGGGTGCTGCCCAGCTCGATGGCGATGGCTTCCTTGTTGGGGAAGAACTGGTAGAGCGTGCCGGGCGACACACCGGCCTCACGCGCGATGGCGTTCGTGCTCGCCGCGGTGTAGCCCACCTTGCGGAAGACGTCCGCCGCGGCGTCCAGCAGTTGTGCCACGCGCCGTTCCCCGCGTGCCTGACGACGGCGCGGTCTTTGCTCCTCGGGCACGTGTACTCCCCAATCACTGTTGACAAACGCGAGTGGCCGCTCGCATTCTGAAGAAACGCGAGTGATCGCTCGTGTTGGCCAGTTTACGGCTGTTCTTCATGGGAGGGGACACCTCTGTCATGTCCGATGTCAACCGCGGGCGCCCGCCAGGGGTCTGGACCCGGGTGACCACCGCCCGGCCGGGACTCACCCTGCTCCTCGCGCTGCTGTTCACCGCTCTCGCTGTGGTCGCGGGCAGCGGGGTAGCGGAGCGGCTGCACAGCGGCGGCTGGGAAGCGCCCGGCTCCGAGTCGTCGTACGCCAACGCGGCCCTGCAGAAGTACTTCCCGGACTCCCAGCCCAATCTGATCCTCCTCGTCGACAGCCGGGGGGCCGGGGTGGACTCCCCGGCCGTGGCCGCCGAGGGCCGCGAACTCGGCCGCAGGCTCGCCGCGGACAAGGACGTCAGCGGTGTCACGTCCTACTGGACCACCTCGGCGCCGGCCCTGCGCGCCAAGGACGGCGGCGAGGCCATGATCGCCGCCCGCATCGCCGGCGACGACGACGCGATCGCCAAGACCGTCGAGCGCCTCGCCCCCGCGTACCGCGGGGAGCACGGCCCGGTGGAGGTCAGGGTCGGCGGCCTCGCCGCCTTCCGGCAGGAACTGCAGACCACCATCCAGGACGACCTGGCCCGCGCCGAGGTCATCGCCCTGCCGGTGACCCTGCTGCTGCTCGTGATGGTCTTCGGCAGCGCCGTGGCCGCGATGCTGCCGCTGGTGATCGGCATCGTCGCGATCCTCGGCACCAACGCCGTGCTGCGCGGCATCACGGCGTTCACGGACGTATCGATCTTCGCCCAGAACCTCACCACCGCCCTGGGGCTCGGACTCGCCATCGACTACGCCCTGTTCATCGTGCGCCGCTTCCGGGAGGAACTGGAGGCGGGCGCCGATCCGCGGGCCGCGGTGGGGGCGACGCTCCGCACGGCGGGCCGTACGGTGCTCTTCTCGGCGCTCACCGTGGCCGCGGCGCTGTCCGCGATGTTCCTGTTCCCGCAGTACTTCCTGCGCTCGTTCGCCTATGCGGGCATCGCGGTGGTGCTGCTGGCGGCGGGTGCCGCCCTGGTGATCCTGCCGGCGGCGCTGGTGCTGCTGGGCCACCGGGTCAACGCCCTGGACCTGCGCAGGATCCTGCCGCGCCGGAGGAGCGCACGGGAACCCGGCGCGGGGTACGCCCGGCTCGCCACCCTGGTGATGCGCCGGGCACCGCTCTTTGCGGCCGGCACGATCGCGGGGCTGGTGCTGCTCGGAGTCCCCTTCCTCCAGGTGCAGTTCGGCACGGCCGACGACCGCCAGCTGCCGGCGACGGCAGAGGCCCATGTCGTGCAGCAGCACATCCGTGACGACTTCCCCGGCAACCCGGGCGACGAGATCACCGTGCTCGCCGAGGGCGGCCCGACGGCCGCACAGCTCGGGGCCTACAGCAGCAGACTGTCCCGGCTGCCCGGGGTGGTCGTCGTCGACGGCCCCGCCGGGCAGTACGCTTCCGGAGAGCTCAGCGCCGCGCCCGGCCCCGCCGAGGCGGCCCGGGCCGCCGGCGGGGCGGCCTATCTGACGGTGCTGCCGAGGACGGCGGCGGTGGACCCGGCCGGCCAGGACCTCGTGGACAGGATCCGGGCGGTCGACGCACCCTTCACGACCTCGGCGACCGGCACGGCCGCCCAACTCGTGGACACCAAGGACGTCATAGCCGACCGGCTGCCGTGGGCGGCCGGGATGATCGCCGCGGTCACCTTGCTGCTGGTTTTCCTGCTCACCGGCTCCGTTGTCATCCCCGTGCAGGCGGTGCTGCTCAACGCCCTGAGCCTGACGGCGATGTTCGGCGCCGTGGTGTGGGTCTTCCAGGACGGCCATCTGTCGGGGCTGCTGGGCTTCACCGCGACCGGCAGTATCGAGACCACCCTGCCCGTGCTGATGTTCTGCGTGGCCTTCGGGCTGTCGATGGACTACGGCGTCTTCCTGCTGTCGCGCATCAAGGAGGAGTACGACCGCACCGGTGACCACCGGTCGTCCGTGGTCTTCGGGGTGCGCCGCACCGGCGGCCTCATCACCGCGGCCGCGGTGATCCTGGCGGTGGTGATGGTGGCCATCGGCACGTCCCGGGTCGCCAACACCAAGATGCTGGGCCTCGGGATCGCGCTGGCCGTGCTGATGGACGCGATGGTGGTCCGCACGCTGCTCGTGCCGGCCGTGATGCGGCTGACCGGACGGGCCACCTGGTGGGCGCCGGGACCGCTCAAGCGGCTGCACGAACGCTTCGGGCTGAGCGAGGGGGAGGGGCCGGGCGGGGCCCCGGCGCGGGAGGAGCCCGCGCGGGACCCGGAGCCCGCCGCGACCGGCTGAGCGTCAGCCGAGCTCCCGGCGGCCTCTGTTGCCCGGCCGCCGGGAGCTCCACAGACGGATGGTGTCCGCGTACCAGAAGGGTTTGCCGGCCTCCACGACGTCGGGCGGCGGCAGGTGCCCGTGTTTCCGGTACGAGCGCACCGTGTCGACCTGGACCCCGATGTGAGCGGCGATCTCGGCGTACGACCAGAGGGTCCGATCCGTCATCTCACACGCACCTCCTCGCGATGGCTTCGAGCGGTCAGCCTCGCCGGGTCAACGACATGGGATGACGGGTGAAAGGGCCTGTTGATCAGCTGTTACGCGAAGCCCGCGTAACAGTGACAAACCTGGCAGAGGTGGTGATGATCGGACACCCGTCCGGCGGACGGGACCGGAACTCCGTCCGGGCGAACCCTCAGTCCCCGAACCGGGCGGGCAGGGGCGGTGCTTCCGCCGAGGCGACGGCACGCAGCCGCGCGAGGATGGCGGTGCCCGCCTTGGCGTAGGCGGAGGCGTCGTCGAAGAGCACCGAGTGGAGATTGCCCGACTCCATCAGCGCGATCAGCTCGAAGGCCAGCAGGGGCACATCGAGGTCGGCGCGCAACTGCCCGGCCCCGCGGGCCTTCTCGACGGTGATCTCGACATAGGTGATCCACTCCAGGCGCGCATCGGCGACCAGGTCGTGCACCGGACCGGTCCGCGCGTCGAACTCGGCCGCGACGGCGAGGAAGAAGCACCCGCCGGGGAACACCCGGCTCCGGGAGTACTCCAGCCACCCCTCGCACAGCCGCCACACCCGGGCGATACCGGGAGGCAGTTCGCGCGGGGGCCGCACCACATGGTCGAAGTACAGCTCGCGGGCCGCGCGGACGGCGGCCAGCTGAAGCTCCTCCTTGGAACCGAAGAGGGCGAACACCCCGCTCTTGCTCAGTCCCAGCTCGGCCGCCAGCCTGCCCAGGGACAGCCCTTCGAGACCCTCGACCGAGGCGAGGGCCGTGGCGCGGCTCAGGACCAGGCGGCGCGTCTCGTTGCCGCGCCGGACCCGGTTGTCCGTACGGGGGGTTGTCACCCGGCCATCCTACGAAAGGCCGCGTCCGCCCGGAATGCGTCGGGCGTAGGGTCGGTCGCGTGACCTCGACGCATCCCTTCCTCAGTCCGAGCACCCTCCCCTACGAGCTGCCGCCGTTCGCCGACATCCAGGACGAGCACTACCTGCCGGCCTTCGAGCGCGGCATGGCCGAGCAGCTCGCCGAGGTGCGGGCCGTCGCGGCGGACCCCGAGCCGCCGGGCTTCGAGAACACGATCGTCGCCCTGGAGCGCTCCGGCGACCTGCTGGGCCGCGTCTCGAACGTCTTCTTCAACCGTGCGGCCGCCGACACCAGCCCCGCCGTGCAGGAGATCGAGGCCCGCGTCAACACGGCACTCGCCGCGCACGCCGACGCCATCCACCTCGACCCGGACCTCTTCGCCCGCATCAGGACGCTCCACGACACGCGGCACGAACTCGGCCTGGACGCCGAGTCCCTGCGGCTGCTGGAGCGTTACCACACCCGCTTCGTCCGCGCCGGTGCCGAACTCACCGCCGAGGGCCGCGAGCGGCTGCGTGAGCTGAACGGCGAGATCGCCGAGGCCTCGACCACCTTCGAGCAGAACCTCTTCGCCGACACCAAGGGCGCCGCGATCGTCCTGGACAGCGCGGACGAACTCGCCGGCCTGTCCCCGGACGCCATCGCCTCGGCCGCCGCCAACGCCACCGCCCTCGGTCACGACGGCCGCTACGTGCTGAGCCTGAAGAACTTCTCCAACCAGACCGAACTCGCCTCCCTGGACGACCGCGCCCTGCGCCGCAGGCTGCTGGAGGCGTCCCTGGGCCGCGGTCTCACGAGCAACCGCGCCGTCGTGGTGAGGCTCGCCCGGCTGCGCGCCGACCGCGCCGCGCTGCTCGGCTACCCCTCGCACGCCGCGTACGTCGTCGCCGACCAGACCGCGGGCACCACCGAGGCGGTCACGAACCTGCTGACCCGGCTCGTCCCGGCCGCCGTCGCCAACGCCGAGCGGGAGGCGGCCGCGCTGGCGGAGGCCTCGGGCCTCGCGGACTTCGCGGCGTGGGACTGGACGTACTGGTCCGAGAAGGTCCGCAAGGCCGAGTACGACATCGACGCCGCCGCGATGCGCCCGTACTTCGAGCTCGACCGGGTCCTGAAGGACGGTGTCTTCCACGCCGCGGGCCAGGTGTACGGGCTGGGCTTCACCGAGCGCCCCGACCTGAGCGGCTACCACCCCGACGTGAGGGTCTTCGAGGTCTTCGACGCCGACGGCGCACCGCTGGGCCTCTACCTCGGCGACTTCTTCGCCCGCGCCTCCAAGCGCGGCGGCGCCTGGATGAACAGCCTGGTCGACCAGTCGCACCTGTTCGGCCGCAAGCCCGTGGTCGTCAACAACCTCAATGTCGCCAAGCCCGCGCCGGGCGAGCCGGCCCTGCTCACCTTCGACGAGGTCCACACCCTCTTCCACGAGTTCGGCCACGCGCTGCACGGGCTGCTCTCCGACGTCCGGTACCCCTTCTTCTCCGGCACCTCGGTCCCGCGCGACTTCGTCGAATACCCGTCCCAGGTGAACGAGATGTGGGCGACCTGGCCGCAGGTGCTGGCGCACTACGCCCGGCACCACGAGACCGGCGAGCCGATGCCCGCGGACCTGGTGGCCCGCATGGAGGCCGCCGAGCGCTTCGGGCAGGGCTTCCGTACGGTCGAGGCCCTGGCGGCGGCCGTGCTCGACTGGGCCTGGCACTCCATCCCGGCCGGCCACGACCCGGGCGACGCCGAGGAGTTCGAGGCGGCCGCGCTGAAGGAGGCGGGTCTCGCGCTGCCGGCCGTCCCGCCGCGCTACCGCAGCACCTACTTCGCGCACATCTTCGCCCACGGCTACAGCGCCGGTTACTACTCCTACCTCTGGAGCGAGGTCCTGGACGCCGACACCGTCGAGTGGTTCAGGGAGAACGGCGGCATGCGGCGGGAGAACGGCGACACCTTCCGGCGCGAGCTGCTCTCGCGCGGCGGCAGTGTCGACTCGCTCGCGGCGTACGAGGGCTTCCGGGGACGGGCGCCGGAGATCGGGCCGCTGCTGGCCCGCCGCGGCCTGACCGGCTGAGCAGGCACCTTCAGCGGCGGCGGCGGCAAGCAGCAGCGCCGCCGCCGCCCGGTCAGTCGTGCGGCCGTGCCCCGCTGATGCGGTGGTCGGCGAGGTTCAGCGCCTCGTCGACCACCCGGCGCAGATGTCCGTCGGCCAGGGCGTAGACCATGCGGCGCCCCTCTTTCCGCACGGTCACCAGCCCGGCCAGCCGCAGCTTCGCCAGGTGCTGGCTGACGGCCGGGCGGGCGGCGCCGCACATCTCGGTCAGCGTGCCGACATCGGCCTCCCGCTGCCCCAGGGCGTGCAGGATCCGCAGCCGGGTGCGGTCGGCGAGCAGCCCGAGCAGGTCGGCGGCGACGGCGTACTGCTCGGCGCCAGGGTCTCGCGGGTGCGCATCCTGTGCAGGTGACAGGTGCATGCGTGCGCTCATACGCACATAATGACAGTCATGGACGAGCACCGGCACCCCCATCCGCACGACGGTCACGGACAGCCGCACGGCCACGACCACGACCACGGCCATACGCACGGCCACGGCCGAGACGACAAGCACCGCCACGGCCACGGCAGGGCCCGCCCCCACTCCCACGCCGCCGCGGACAAGCTGGACCGCGCCCTCGAAGGCTCCGCCGAGGGCATCCGCGCCCTGTGGATCTCGCTGGCGGTCCTCGGCGCCACCGCCGCCGTGCAGGCGGCCGTCGTCGTGCTGTCCGGGTCGGTCGCGCTGCTCGGCGACACCGTGCACAACGCCGCCGACGCGCTGACCGCCCTCCCCCTGGGCCTGGCGTTCCTGCTCGGACGGCGCGCCGCCACCCGCCGCTTCACCTACGGCTACGGCAGGGCCGAGGACCTGGCAGGGATCGTCGTCGTCGCCACGATCGCGGCGTCCGCGGTCGTCACCGGGTACCAGGCGCTGGACCGCCTGATGGACCCGCGGGACGTGTCCCACCTGCCGGCGGTGGCCGCCGCCGGGCTCGCCGGATTCGCGGGCAACGAATGGGTGGCCCGCTACCGCATCCGCATCGGGCGCAGGATCGGTTCGGCCGCGCTCGTCGCGGACGGACTGCACGCCCGTACCGACGGCTTCGCGTCGCTGGCCGTGCTGCTCGGCGCGGGCGGCGCGGCACTCGGCTGGCGCGCGGCCGACCCGGTCGTCGGGCTGCTCATCGGCGCCGCCATCCTGCTGGTGCTCCGTGACGCGGCGCGCGAGGTGTTCGGCCGCCTCATGGACGCCGTCGACCCCGCGCTCGTCGACGCCGCCGAGCGTGCGCTGCGCGACCGGCCCGGAGTCCTGGACGTCGCCGAACTGCGGCTGCGCTGGATCGGCCACCGGGTGCGGGCGGAGGTCGCCGTCGTCGTGGACGGTTCGCTCGACCTGCGCGCGGCGCACCAGGTGGCCGTGGACGCCGAGCACGCGCTGCTGCATGCCGTTCCCCGGCTGAGCGCCGCCCTGGTCCACCCCGACCCGGCGCCGGCGGCCGGCCTTCCGGATCCGCACGCCGGCCTGGCCCACCACGGCACGTGAGGCACGGCGCGGTTCAGCGCGGTCCCGTGCCGTGGTCGGCCGCCGCCTGTGCGGCCGCGCCCCTGATCCGTCCGGCCAGTTCCCGCAACCGGTCGGCGGGGGCGCCCAGTCCGTTGAGTCGCAGACGGGCGGCCTCGGTGAGGGTGTCGGCGTTGGCGGTGAAGGCCAGATTGAGTGCCTGGCGCACCATCCAGTGGTCGTACGTGAGCAGCCGGACGGCCTCGTCGCGCGCGTTCGCCCGCTCCCCGTCGACGGGCAGGTCCCGCAGCCGCTGGGCGATGCCCTGCAGAACCGCCGCCTGCCGGCTGCCGTCACGGGCCACTTCCGTGGGGACCGGGCCCCGCTCGCCGCACGCGGCGATCACGCGGTCGGCCTCCGGCTGGGCGGCCACCGCCTGGTCCAGGAGCGCGGCCAGCGCCGCGAGTTGCTCGTACGGGGACATGGCTCCTCCGGTCGGGCGTCGCGTGGCCACGGATCTTCCAGTGTGCGCCCGGGGGACGTCCGCGGGGGAACGGTGATGACTGCGAGGAATGATCAGTACCGGATCGGTCACGGCAACATCACAGACCGCTCGCATGTCTGCGCGGACTGTGAGGGTGATGTCACGGTGTCCCCCACACCCAAGCCTCAGGGGGCTCCTGTGACACAGTCGTCGCACACGCAACCACCGGGTTCGCACCCGTCCCAAGGACCCGGCTGGGTCCAGCCGCCGAAGAAGTCGGGGGCGGGGAAAATACTCGGCTTCGGCATCGTCGCCATCCTCGTCGTGGTCGGCGGCAGTGTCGCGTTCGCCCTCCGCACCGGCGGCGACGGGGACTCCGGCGGCAAAGCGCCGGCGGTGAGCACCGAGCCGGCGCAGGACGCCGCCGGGCAGGGCCAGTTCAAGGACGATGTGAAGATCGACTCGTGCGGGCTCACGGACTTCACCAAGTCGCCCAGTGCCGAGGTGACCATCACCAACCACGGGGACAAGAGCGCCGACTACCAGGTGCGCGTGGAGTTCAGCGACTCGACGGGACACCTGATCTCCCAGGGCGTCGCGACGACCACGGGACTGGCCGGCGGGGCCTCGGTGAAGGAGAGCGCCCAGGGAACCGGCCCGGCGGCGGGCGACATCACCTGCAAGGTGACCGAAGTGGGCCGCACCGCCGCGAATTGACGCGGTGCGGCAGGAACGGCCCGGCGTCGCCGTTGCGGACGGGCCTTTCCCTCCCCGGCGACTCCGGTCGCCGTGCGGGCCCGCGGCCGGGGGCCGCGGGTTCTCCGCGCGCGGGATCGCGGGCGATTCTCGTACCCACCGGTAGGGAGTCGGGCGCGCCGGACGGGGCGTCGGACCGCCCGCACGGGGACGGCCGGCCGTCGGCCGTGTGAACGTCTCCCGGTGGCCGGCGAACTGGCGAGAAACGTCCTCTGAACAGGTTGCACAGGCGCGCTCCGCGGCCGGCCGCGAATGGCGAGAATCTGTGCCTCCAGTTTCAACTACGTGTCCCTGTAAGACTGTTGACGATCGTTCTCACGCAACTGCCGCTCGACGCGTACCGCTTCTGCGTGAGATCGCCTGCGTCGGACCGTGGCTGAAAAAGCGGAGCGTCACCGCAACCTTGATCATCATTACCTTGCGTGGATCTGCACGTCTCGTTCATCTTCCATCCGTTCGGCGTTCTCCCCTCCTTGAACGCAACCCCCTCATGTGCCGCGACTGTCAGTCCCGCTTGGGGATGTATTTCGGCCTGTTGCGCGAAAAACACAATGGGGAGGGAGGTCGGCCTTATGGTCCGGCCGCGCGTTCTGTACATGTTGGCCCAGGGGGATGGCAGGTACCTGCCAGGGGTCCAGCATGTGCGTTCGGGGAATCCGGGTGACCCGGACCTCTCCCCGGAGGGTTCGTCGCGCACTGCGAGACCCGAGAGACCTGAAAGACCCGAAAGACCGGGCAGACCCGACAGACAGGACCGTCACGACCGGACCGACCGGCAGGAGCGCGGCGAGGGCCGCCCCGCCGCGGTCGGCTGGCGGCTGGTCGGTGCCAACAACCGTGAACTGGGCCGCAGCGCCCGCGCGTACGCGTCCCTGGCCGAGTGCCAGGCGGCCGTGCTCCTGCTCCGAGAGAACATCGGGCAGGTCCGCGCGCAGCTGGCCATGGCGGATGCCGGCAGCACCTGGACCTGGCGGGTCGCGCTCGGTGGAAAGGACGTCGCGGTGTCCGGCCGCACCTACCAGCGCCAGCGCGAGTGCCAGCAGAATCTGGGGCTGTTCCTGGCCGCCGTCACCGTCGCGGAGATGACCGAAGGAACGGCCCACCGGCCGCGGTTGCGCGGTCTGCGGGCCGCAGCTCAGCCGGGGTCTACGCGAGAAGACTCCGACGAGGGCCGCGGCACGGGCGACGCCCAGGAGACCCGGGGTCCCCGGGACACCACGCCGCCCACCGGGCTGCGGGCCGGGGCGGGGGTCCGATGACCGTCGCACTTCCCGGGTTCGGACGTTCCTCCGAGCCCGGTCCCGATCCCGTGGACGACGCCCCTCGCGACATCCGCGGCAGCGCCGAGCGCGCCGACCTCGCCTTCCGCCTCGTGGCGCGGGGGAGCGGCGCGACGGTGCTCGTCATCATGCTGCTGGTCGGTGTCTTCCTCACCTACCGCGCGTGGCAGGCGCTCAGCGTCGCCGGCTTCTCGTTCCTCACCACGGCGGCCTGGGAACCCGATGCGCACCACTTCGGCATCGCCGCGGTGCTCACCGGCACGGTGCTGATCGGCCTGACGGCGATCGCCTTCGCGGTGCCGCTGGCGGTGGGCACCGCGCTGTACATCTCGGAGTACGCGCCGCGCCGCGTGCGGCGCACGCTCGTCAGCCTCGTGGACCTCATGGCGGCGGTGCCGAGCGTGGTGTACGGCCTGTGGGGCGCCTTCTTCCTGCAGAGCCACGTCGTCGGCCTGTCCCGGTGGCTGGCCACGTACTTCGGCTGGATCCCGATCTTCAAGGTCACGGGCACCGACCCCGACGACCCGCTGGCGACCGCCACGGTCTTCACGTCCTCCACGTTCATCGCGGGGATGGTCGTGGCGCTGATGGTCACGCCGATCGCCTGCTCGGTGATGCGGGAGGCCTTCTCCCAGGCGCCCGTGGGCGAGCGCGAGGGCGCCTACGCGCTCGGCGCGACCAAGTGGGGCATGGTGCGCACCGTCGTCCTGCCCTTCGGGCTCGGCGGCATCATCGGCGGCACGATGCTCGGCCTCGGCCGGGCGCTGGGCGAGACGATCGCGGTTTACATGATCATCTCCCCGGTCTTCGCCATCCAGCCGCACATCCTGCAGAACGGCGCCAACTCCGTCTCGGCGCTGATCGCCCTGCGCTACGGCTCGGCGACCGAGTTCGGCATGTCGGCCCTGATGGCCGCCGGCCTCGCCCTGTTCCTCATGACGCTGGTCGTCAACTTCATCGCCTCCTCGATCGTTGCGCGCAGTCGCTCCGGCGCGGGGGTGGAGGCCTGAGATGAGTGACCTCCTCACCAAGGAGCGGACGGCCCCGGCCGCCCGCCCCGACGAGCCCGAGATCCGGCGCAACACCTCCGGTGTGCACCTGACCGACCTCCTGGCGATAGCCGGAGCCCTGGTCGGCGCGGTCGCGCTGACCTCGCTGCTGTTCTTCTGGGTCGCCCCGTTCGACTCGCTCCTCGGCTTCGTCGTCGTCGCGTACGTGTGCTTCCTCGGCATGTACGCCGTGCTGGTCTCCCTCGACCAGAACGCCGCGGCGGTACGGGACCGGGTGGCGGCGGTGGTGTGGCAGAGCCTGGCCCTGCTGCTCCTGATCGCGCTGGTCTTCGTGGTCTCCTACACCCTGTGGCGCGGCCACGGGGCGCTGGTCCACCTGAACTTCTTCACCAAGGACCTGTCGGACACCGGCCCGCTCCAGCCGCTCACCCAGGGCGGTGTGCTGCACGCCATCGTCGGCACCCTGGAGCACATCACGATCGCCCTGGCGATCACGGTGCCGCTCGGCCTGGCCTGCGCGGTGTTCCTCAACGAGGTGCCCGGCCGCTACGCGCGCTTCGTCCGCACCATCGTCGAGGCGATGACGGCCCTGCCGTCCATCGTGGCCGGCCTGTTCATCTACGCCACCGTCATCCTCATCATCGGCCTGGAGAAGTCCGGCTTCGCCGCCGCGCTCGCGCTGAGCGTGATGATGCTCCCGATCATCATCCGCGCCGCCGACGTGGTCATCCGGCTGGTGCCGAGCTCGCTGCGCGAGGCGTCGTACGCGCTCGGGGCCGGCCAGTGGCGGACGGTGTGGACCGTGGTGCTGCCCACCGCGCGGTCCGGCCTCACCACCGCGGTGATCCTCGGCACCGCCCGCGGCATCGGCGAGACCTCGCCGGTGCTGCTGACCGCCGGATTCACCGCCAGCCTCAACACCAACCCGCTGAAGGGCGCGCAGATCTCGCTGCCGCTGGCGACCTTCTCCCTCGTCGGGTCGCCCCAGCCGAACATGATCGCCCGCGGATTCGGTTCCGCGGCGCTGCTGATGTTCCTGGTGCTCATCCTCTTCGTCCTGGCCCGCGCCATCGGCGGCCGCGGTCCGGGCGAGCTGAGCCGCGGTCAGCAGCACCGCCGGGTGCTGGCCTCGCAGCGGGACGTGGTGCGCATGAGCGCCCGCCGGCCCGCGGCCCCGCGGCCCGCCGCACCGGCCGGTCCCGCACCGGCCGGTCCCGCACCGGCCGATTCCGATCCGGCCGACTCGTGACCCCCCGCCGCCCAGACCGCACCACCCGTACCGATCAGGAGCCGCCCGTCATGTCCGGAGCCCGTCCGGCACCGCCCGCACGTACCCGTTCCCAGGCCGTGAGACTGCTCGCGCTGCTGGCCGCCCTGCTGTTCACGGCCGTGCTGCCGACGCCCGACACCGCCGCCGCCGCGACGTACGTCCCGATCTCGGGCGCGGGGTCGACCTGGAGCCAGAACGCGCTCGACCAGTGGCGGGCCAACGTCAAGCAGTACGGCATGACGGTGAACTACAGCGGCACCGGTTCCTCCGACGGCCGCAACCAGTACCGCAACGGCACGGTGGACTACGGCGTCTCCGAGATCCCGTACGGCATCGAGGACTCCGGCGTCGCCGACCCGCCGCCCGCGCGCAAGTACGCGTACATGCCGATCGTCGCGGGCGGCACCTCCTTCATGTACAACCTCAAGATCGCGGGCAAGCGGGTCACCAACCTGCGGCTGTCCGGCGACGTCATCACCAAGATCTTCACCGGCGTCATCAAGACCTGGAACGACCCGGCGATCAAGGCGGACAACCCCGCCCTCGCCAACGCCCTTCCCGCGCTCCCGGTCGTCCCCGTGGTCCGCTCCGACGGATCCGGCACCACCGCGCAGTTCACGACCTGGATGGCCAACCAGTACGGCTCGCTGTGGGACGACTACTGCGCCAAGGCCGGCCGCAAAACCCCCCACTGCGGGCAGACCTCCAACTTCCCGCTGGTGAGCGGCCTCCGCATGGTCGCCCAGGCAGGGTCCAACGGTGTCTCCGGCTATGTCGCGCAGGCGGGCAACGTCGGCACGATCACCTACGTCGAGTACTCCTACGCCGTCTACACCACCGGCTTCCCGGTGGTGAAGGTGCTCAACAAGGCCGGCTACTACGTCGAGCCGAAGGCGACCAACGTCGCGGTCGCGCTGCTCAAGGCGCACATCAACAAGGACCTGACGCAGCAGCTCGACCAGGTCTACACCGACAGCGACAAGCGGACCTACCCGCTCTCCAGCTACAGCTACATGATCATTCCGACCAAGCTGGAGTACAAGTTCAACGAGCAGAAGGGCAAGACACTCGGCGCCTTCGCGTACTACTTCCTCTGCCAGGGCCAGCAGAGCGTCGACGACCTCGGCTACTCACCGCTGCCGATCAACCTCGTGCAGGCGGGCCTCGATCAGGTCCGCAAGATCCCCGGCGTCAAGGCCGAGTCGATCAACATCAAGAACTGCCACAACCCCACCTTCTCCACCAACGGCACCAACACCCTCGCCAAGACCGCCCCGTACCCGCCCGCCTGTGACAAGCAGGGCAGTACGCAGTGCGCGACCGGCACCGGCGGTGCCAAGGCCCCGACCAACGTCGGCGGTTCCGGCGGCAGCGGCGGCAGCGGCGGCAGCGGCGGTTCGGGCGGCACGTCCGGCAGCGGTGGCGGAAACGGCTCCAACGGCAACGGCGGCTCCACCGGCTCGGCCGGGACGTCCGGCAGCGGTTCCGGCGGCAGCGGCGCGGCCACGTCCGGCGGCGGTGACGCGGGTGCCACGGGCGGCGCCGGCGGTGCGACCGGCGGCGGCAGCGCCTCACCCTCGGTCGACCCGGACACCGGTCAGGTCGTCGACAACGGCGCGGCCGCGGCCGACGGCGGCGGCAACGGTGCCTACCCGATGCCCGTGACGACCGCGAGCAGCATCAGCGGCGGGACCCAGACGACCCTGATGGTGCTGGCCGCGGTGCTGCTGGTGGCCCTCACCATCGTGCCGCCGCTGCTCAACTCCCGCCTCGGCCGCAAGGGGCGGTCATGAGATCCCTCCGCCGGCAGCTGGCCGGCCTGCTCGCCGTCGCCGCCCTGGCGCTCATCGGTGCCACGACCCCGGCCTCCGTCCCGGTGGCGGCTGCCGCGTCCGGGTCCGAGGTGACGGTCTCGGGCCACGACGCCTTCCCCAACCTGAAGGTGACGGTCAGTCAGACCAAGAACCTGGTCAACCAGGTGGTCAAGGTCTCCTGGAAGGGCGCCGCGGAGACGGTCTCGGACAGCAACTACGCGTCCGACTACCTCCAGATCATGCAGTGCTGGGGCGACGCCTCCACCGGGCCCGACCCCGAGCAGTGCCAGTTCGGCGGCTCCTCCGCGCTCGGCGCGGGTGCGGGCAGCCAGGGCGCCGGCGCGTACACCAACACCCGCCAGCTCAACTACGGCAGCCTCAAGGACCCGGCGCAGACACTGCCGCCGCCGACGAAGTCGGGGAACTCCTACGTCCCCTTCCGTTCGGTGACCGGCGACAAGACCGATCCCGGCAACTGGAACGACTTCTACGACGTCAGCACCTCGAACGAGGTCCCCTACGCCCGCAGCGGCCCGGGCGGCACCGGCGAGGTCTACTTCGAGACCCAGACCGCCCTGGAGGCCCCCGGCCTCGGCTGCGGCGAGGTCCCCGACGGACACACCTCCACCACCGGCCGCAGTTGCTGGCTGGTCGTCGTGCCGCGCGGCGAGAGCGAGGTGGACGGCAGCGCGTACGGCACCCAGCCCAGCGGCCTGCTGCAGTCCTCGCCGCTCAGCGCGACCAACTGGAAGCAGCGCATCGTCGTCCCGCTGCAGTTCGAGCCGATCGGCGACTTCTGCCCCATCGGAGCCGACGAGCGCGGCACGCTCGGCGACGAGGCCGTCGCGGAGGCCGTCGTGCGCTGGCAGCCCACGCTGTGCCAGCACGGCTCCAAGACCATTTACGGCTACGCGCAGATCACCGACGACACGGCCCGCGCCAAGCTGGTCTCGGGCAAGCCGGGCATGGTCTTCCTCAACCGGCCGGCGACCGGGGACCAGGTCCCCGCGGACCAGAAGCCGGTGTACGCACCGGTGACCCTGTCCGGGCTGACCTTCGGCTTCTTCATCGAGAGCCGGGCGGGCTTCGGTGCCCCGGGAGACGTCGTCGCACGCAACGGAACCCGGCTCGGCAAGCTGAACCTCACCGCCCGGCTGGTCGCCAAACTCCTTTCCGAGTCCTATCCGGACGGCAACTCCCGCCTCGCGGACAACACCATCAGCAACCCGCTCAACCTGGGCCACGACCCGGAGTTCCTGAAGTACAACCCGGATTTCAAGGACCTCGACTTCGGCGGGTCCCTGGGCGACGCCCTGGTGGCCGAGCCGCTGTCCGACGCCACGTCGGCGCTGTGGAGCTGGGTGGAGCAGGACCCGGCGGCCCGGGAGTTCCTGGACGGCACCCCTGACAACACCGGTGCCCACGGCGACTCCACCTTCTCGGGGATGAAGGTCAACCCGCACTACAAGAACTTGCAGTTGCCCATCAACTCCTTCCCCAAGAGCGACCCGTTCTGCCAGGAGTTCGACACCCACCCCGACAACCCGCTGTGCATCCAGGACAAGCACCCCTACGCCACCGACATGCACGCCGCCGCGCGCGCCGTCGCACGCGGCGAGACCCTGGCCCGCACGATCTGGGACGCCACCACCCAACCGCCGGCCTACAAGAAGGACCCCCCGCAGCCGGCGGGACAGCGGGCCGTCATCGCGGTGACCGACACCGCCACCGCGCACCGCTACGGGCTGGTGACCGCCGCCCTGCAGAACGCCGCGGGCAAGTTCGTGGAACCGACCACCGCCTCCCTCCTGGCGGCGCAGAAGACCATGAAGCCCAGCGGCGTCGCCGGCGTGCTGAAGAACGACCCCGCCGCCAAGGACGCCGCGGCCTACCCGATCCCGCTGCTCAGCTACGCGGCCACCGTGCCCGAGAAGCTCGGGAAGAAGGAAGGCCAGGAGTACGCCGACCTGCTGCGGTACGCGGTCGGTTCGGGCCAGCGTCCCGGTGTCTCCGCCGGCACCCTGCCCGACGGGTACGCCCCGCTGCCGCAGGCACTGCGCTCGCAGACCCTGCAGGCCGCCTCGGCCATCGTGTCCAGGTCGGGCGTCACGGTTTCCGACCCCGATCCCGACCCCGGCAACGGCGGGAGCACGGGCGGCGGCGGTGACGGCGGGAGCGCGGGTGGCAGCGGCACCGGCACCGGCGGCGGTGACGGCGGAGCCGGTGTTCCGGGCCCGCCGGCCGGCACCCCCACTCCGCCCGCGTCGCAGGCGCCCTCGGCGCCGGCCGCCGTGCCCTCGGGCACTCCCTCGGCCACTCCGGTGGCCGCCGGCAGTCCACTGCCGCCCACACCCGACTGGGCACTCGGCGCGACGCGCTTCGCCCTCCTGATCGCCCTCGTGGCCGGCCTTGTCGCGGCCGTCTGCGGCCCCCTGCTGCCGAGAGTGGCGCCGCGGGTCGCGACCGGCCTGCGGGCCCTGCGCACGAGGGGTCCCAACACACCGCAAGGAAAGGGGTGATGCCCGCACTCGAACCATCGACAGGTCCGCGCCAACGAACTGTCTGAACCATCGCGCCGGGCACCACCCGGCAAAAGCCTAGCCGAGAGGTAATTTCACGTGAACATCCGCAAGCTCGTCGTCGCGGCCATCGGTGCCGCCGGCCTCCTCACCGGTACCGTCTGCGGCAGCGTCGCAGTTGCCGACCCGTCCGGCTCGCCGGCCTTCCGCCAGCTGTCCGGTGTGGGCTCCGACACCACCCAGGACGTGATGAACGGCATCGCCAACGCCGTCACGATCAACGGTGTCAAGGTCATCGGTTCGTACAACGCCACCGGCACCGCGAACGTGACCACCAAGGACCCCGCCACGACGCCGGGCTGCACCATCCAGCGTCCGAACGGTTCCGGCGCCGGCCGCACCGCGCTGCTGACGTCGCTGACCGCCGGCAACGGCTGCCTGGACTTCGCGCGCTCCTCCAGCCTGACCCTGACCGCCGCGACCCCGGGTCTGACCTACGTCCCGTTCGCCGTGGACGGTGTCAGCTACGCGATCACGCCCAGCAGCACCGTGCCGCGCAAGCTCGGCCTGGCCGACCTCAAGGCGATCTACCACTGCGACCCGGCCTACGTGGGCACCGCCCCGAACTACAAGCTGACGGCGCTTCTGCCGCAGGCCGGTTCGGGCACCCGCTCCTTCTGGGAGTCCACGGTCGGCATCACCGAGGCCGACGTGGTCGCCAACGTCTACCCCTGCATCAAGGACACCAAGGGCGGCGCCCCGGTGCAGGAGCACGACGGTCGCGTGCTCGACGACAAGTCGATCGTTCCGTTCTCCATCGCCCAGTACAACTCGCAGTCGTCGCAGACCGTCGCCGACCTGCGCGGCCGGGCGATCCTGGGCACCATTGACGGCCTCGCGCCCAACGTTCTCAACACCAACTTCGGTGTGAAGCGCGACGTCTACAACGTCATCCCGACCAGCAAGATCGGCACGGCTCCCTGGAGCACCGTCTTCGTCGGTTCGAACTCGCTCGTCTGCCAGCAGACCGGCGTGATCAACACCTACGGCTTCGCGGCCAACCCGAACTGCGGTGACACCAGCAAGCAGACCCCCTGACGCGGTCGCTTCATTTCATCCCCCCATGGATGTCTGAACCTTCGCTTTCGCCACTTTCTCATCCTTCCCAGAGGGAGAGCACGACTGTGTTGAAGAACAAGTTCTCGCGAGCCCTGGCGGGCGGTCTCGCGGGTACGGTGGCCGTCCTGACGGCCGGGCTGCTGGTAGCCCCCGCCGCGCACGCCGACGAGATCGGTACCGCCGTGGCCAACCCCGCGCGCGGCTCCGACACCCAGAGCATGGACTTCACGATGAGTGGTCCCTGCCCGGACCCCTCGACCAACATCCTTGTCTACGTCCAGGGCGCGGGTTTCCCGGACGAGGGCCAGAACGTCGTCGGCAACTCCCCGTTCGAGACCTACAACTCGACGGAGACCGGCGGGCTCATCATCCCGCTGACGGAGACGATGCGTGACTACGCCAACGAGGCGGGCTTCAGCACGCTTCAGGGCAAGTACACGTTCACCGTCACCTGCCGCAAGGCGTTCGGCGACACCATCTACGGTGAGTTCAAGTCCTCGATCTGGTTCACGTCCAACACGACGTACCAGAGCACGGACCCGGACGTGAAGACGGCCACCTCCACCGCCCTCGCGGTGTCCCCGAACAGCCCGGTCACCGCCGGCACCCCGGTCACCCTGACCGCGACCGTCGGCCCCGCCGGCGTCGCGGGCGAGGTGCAGTTCAAGGACAACGGCGCCGCCCTCGGCACGCCGAAGGCCGTGACCGGCGGCACCGCGGCCCTCACCACGAGCAACCTGTCCTCGGGCAGCCACTCGCTGACGGCCGAGTTCACGCCCTCCGACACGGCCTACGCCGCGTCGACGTCCACCGCGGTGGACTACCAGGTGAACGTCGCCCCGGCGACCGCCACCACCACCGCGCTGGCGGTCTCTCCGTCCGGCACGGCGCCGCAGTTCAGCCCGGTCAAGCTGAGCGCCACGGTGGCGCCCGCCGCCGCGGCCGGCTCGGTCAAGTTCCAGGACACGGTGGGTGGCAACACCTCCACGCTGGCCACGGTGCCGGTCAACGGCGGTGAGGCCTCCTTCACCACCAGCAGCCTGCCCAAGGGCGACCACGCCTTCTCGGCGACCTTCGTCCCGGCCAACACGGCGGACTACCTCGGTTCGGACTCCGGCGCGATCCCGTACGTGATCGGTGCCTTCAGCGGTGTCTCCGCCTCCGAGGACATCACCACCACCGTCGAGGCCGGCGCGCTGGCCATCAGCGTGGACAACCCGCACGTGACCCTGCCCTCGCCGGTGCTCAACGCCGACGGTGACCTGCTCACCACCGCGGGCAAGATCAACCCGGTCACCCTGACCGACACCCGCGCCGGTAACCCGGGCTGGTCCGCCAGCGGCCAGGTGACCGACTTCTCCGACGGTGGCACCCACGCCATCAACGGCCAGAACCTCGGCTGGACCCCGAACGTCATCGACCACTCCCCGGCGCAGACCGTCACCGCCGGCACCAAGGTCGACGCGGCGCACGGTGCCGAGGCCGGGGACGCGGGCACGGCGGGTCTGAAGTCCTCCCGCTCGCTCGCCATCGGCACCGGTCTGGGCACGGCGCACTTCGGGGCGGACCTCGCCCTGAACGCTCCGACCTCGACCGTCGCCGGTACCTACACCGCGACCCTCACGCTGACGGCCATCTGAGCCGGTAGCAGGTCATGGGGCGGTGCCACCTGAGGCCGCCCCGGGCCGGGACGGGCAGCGATGCCCGTCCCGGCCTCCGGCCGCATTCACCCTCCCGTACTGCCCGCGCCCGAACGGACGACCTGACATGATCACGCGTTCCGCCCGCCGGCTGGCCGCCGTCCTGGCCGCCTGCCTCTTCGCCGTTCTCCCCGCAGCCGAAGCCGCTTCGGCCGCTCCCGCACAGCCGTCGTCCGCACGGCCGGCCGCGGATCCGCACGGGCGCACCACCTTCGGCGTCCAGCCGTCGTCCGCGAAGAAGCCCGACGCCCGGCCGAACTTCTCGTACGGCGTCACCCCGGGCGCCGCGGTGCGCGACTACCTCGCCGTCTGGAACTACGGCAACGAGCCGCTCACCCTGAACGTGTACGCCGCCGACGCCATCAACACGGCCGAGGGCGGCTTCGACCTGCTCGCGGGCGGCGCCAAGTCCAAGGACGCCGGTGCGTGGGTGAAGGTCGGCAAGAGCCGCGTGACCATTCCGCGGCGCTCGAAGGTCATCGTGCCCTTCACCCTGACCGTCCCCGCCGCCGTGACCCCGGGCGACCACGTCGCCGGCATCGTCGCGTCGCTGGCGGGAGTCCGCACCGACAAGAAGGGCGACCGGGTCAAGGTCGACCAGCGCGTCGGCGCCCGTGTGTACGTCCGGGTGGCCGGCGAGCTCAAGCCCCGGCTGACCGTGGAGGACGTGCACACCAGCTACCACGGCACGGCGAACCCCTTCGGCAGCGGCTCCGCCACCATCACGTACACCGTCCGCAACATCGGCAACGTCCGGCTGGGTGCCCGTCAGATCGTGAAGGTCCGCGACCTGTTCGGCGGCACCGCCAAGATCACCGGTGTCGAGGACATGGCCGAGCTGCTGCCCGGCACCAAGCTCACGTTCACCGCCAAGGCCACCGGCGTGCTGCCCACGGTGCGCGACACCGCGACCGTGCAGGTCGACCCGGTCTCCGTGCGCGGTGACATCAAGCACCCCATCCTGCCGCGGGTGACCCGCACCCAGGGCTTCTGGGCCGTGCCGTGGATCTGGGTGGCCGTCGTGCTCCTGGCCGTCGGCGCCGGTCTGTTCTTCTGGCTCCGCGGGCGCCGCCGCCGTCCGGGTTCGGCCGCCCCTGCCGGCCGCCCCGCCCCCACCGGGTCCAAGCGGGCCCCCAAGGCGAAGGCGGCCGCGCCGGTCGCCATGGTGCTGGCCGCGCTGGTGGGCTGGATGGGCGCGCCGAGCGCCGCCGCGGCCGCCCCCGGCGCCCTCTCGGTCTCGCCGCCGCACGGCTCGGCCATGCAGCCGATCACGCTCACCGCCGCGGCCCCCTGCCCGCCGGCCACCACGTACGTCATCGTCCGGGTGCACGGAGCCGGCTTCCCCAAGGGCGGCCAGAACGTCGTCGGCAACGCGCCGATCAGCACCTACCCGCAGGGTGTCGGCGGCGGCCTGACGATCCCGCTCACCTTCACCATGCAGGACTACGCCGCCACGGCCGGTTTCCGCGACCTGCACGGCACGTACACCTTCACGGCGACGTGCCTCAAGGGGGCCTTCGACGACAAGGGCCTGCGGGACTTCACCGGTTCGGTGCGCTTCGTCTCCAAGGACGCGTACCGCGACGGCACGCAGGCCGAGCCCGAGAACCCCGCCGCGGGCACGACCGGCGGCGGCCAGGAGGTGCAGGGCATGCAGGGCGGCACGGGTCAGGCCGATCCGTCCGCCCCCGTCGGCCCGGCCACGGGAACGGGTACGGGCGCGGGCGTGCCCAGCGGCGCGCCAGCCGGCTCCGCCGCGCAGAACGTCCAGGGCGGCACCTCCGGCGACCCCCTGGTCGCCACGGCCGCCTCATCGGGCTCCCACACCGCGCTCGTCGCCTGGTCGCTCGCCGGCTTCGTCGTCGCCTTCCTGGTGGTCGCCTTCGGCGCGACCCAGTGGGCGCGCGGCCGCAAGGGCCGTGCCGCCACGGCCGATTCGGACGACTGAGCGTCCGTCACCACATCAGACCCTACGCAAGAGGAGAGAAGATCATGTCCATCAGAAGCCTGTCCCGGCCGGCAGCGGCCGGCCTCGGAGCCCTGGTGCTCACGTGGGGCGCGGTGGGCCTGCTCGGTGCCTCCGCCGCGCACGCCGAGGTCGTGGGAACGATGACGGTGGCCCCGGACCACGGGTCCGACACCAGCGGCATCACCCTGACCACCGACGCCCTCTGCCCGGCGCCCGCGGACTACGTCATCGCCTCGGTGAAGGGCTCCGGCTTCCCCGCCGAGGGCCAGAACGTCGTGGGAAACGCGCCGACGAGCACCTACAACCAGACGCCCGAGGGCGGCTTCGACGTGCCCCTGATCGAGACGATGCGCGACTACGCCAACGAGGCGGGTTTCAAGGTGCTGGAGGGCAAGTACACCTTCACCGTGACCTGCGGGAGGGCCTTCGGGGACACCACCTACGGGGACTTCACCGGGTCGATCTGGTTCACGTCCAACACCACGTACCAGTCCACCGACCCGGCCGCGCCGACGAACACGCCGACCACGACGCCGACCACCACCCCCACCACGACGCCGACCACGACGCCGACGACCACGCCGACCGACACCGCGGAGCCCACCGACACCGGTGAGCCGACCGACACGAGTGAGCCGACCGACACCGGTGAGCCCACCGACGGCACCGCGGACGGCGGCACCACCGACGGCGGTACGACCGACGGCGGTTCCACGGACGGCGGTTCGACGGACGGCGGCACCGAGGGCATCTCCACCAACGTGAACGGCGGCGGTACCGGCGGCGGCTCGCTCGCGGCCACCGGCGCCAACGCGGCCGTTCTCGGCGGCACCGCGGCCGCCCTGGTCGCGGCCGGATTCGCCGCGGTGCGCATCGCGCGCCGCCGCGGACTGCTCACCTTCCACGACACCCCGAACGACTGAGGTCCGGAGACGACCATGATGTCCACCACCGCACGCCGCTGCCTGTCGGCCGGCGTCGCCTCCCTGCTCGCCGCCGGCGCGCTCGCGCTCGGCACCTCGGGTGCCCGTGCCGACGTCGTCGGCACGATGAAGGTGACCCCGTCGACCGGCTCCGACACCCAGGGCATCTCCCTGAGCACCTCGGCGCCCTGCCCGGAGCCCGCGACCAACCTCATCGTCTCGGTGAAGGGCGCCGGATTCCCCGCCGAGGGCCAGTACGTCGTGGGCAACTCGGAGATCGCCATCTACAACCCGACGCCCGACGGCGGCTTCGAGGTGCCTCTCACCGAGACGATGCGCGACTACGCCAGCGAGGCGGGTTTCAGCACGCTCCAGGGCCGCTACGACTTCACCCTGACCTGCCGCAAGGCCTTCGGCGACGCCACCTTCGGCGACTTCACCACGTCGATCTGGTTCACCTCCAACACCCACTACCAGGACACCCTGCCGCAGGTCGCCACCACGACCACCCTGGCCGCCTCCCCGGCGGGCCCGGTCGTCGAGGGCTCCGCCGTGAAGCTCACCGCCACCGTCGCCCCGGCCGGGGCCGCCGGCACCGTGCGCTTCCTCGACGGTGCGACGCAGGTCGGCTCCCCGGTCAACGTGACCTCCGGAACGGCGTCCCTGAGCACCAGCGCCCTCAAGGTGGGCACCCACTCCCTGAAGGCCGCCTTCACCCCGGCCAATTCGGCGGCGTACGGGGCGTCCACCTCGGCGGTCAAGTCCTTCGTCGTCAAGATCAAGCCCCCGGCGCTCGTGACGGCCGCCAAGGTGACGGGCACCGCCCGGGTCGCCTCGACCGTGACCTGCTCGGTGAGCTTCCGCGGCGCCAGCACGGTGACCTACGCCTGGCTGCGCGACGGCAAGACGTACGGCGGGAAGACCGCCAGGACCCTGGTCCTGGCCGCCACGGACTACAAGCACAAGATCGCCTGCCGTCCCACCGCCGGCAACAGCACGGGCAAGCTCACCGTCACCAGCCCCGCAGTGACCGTGGCCGTCGGCCCCGCCCTGCAGAACGCCACCAAGCCCGCGATCTCGGGCACGGCCAAGGTGGGCAAGCGCGTCACCGCCAAGGTCGGCACCTGGAAGCCCTCGGGCACGTCCTACAGCTACGTGTGGCGGCGTGACGGCCACAACATCAAGGGCGCCACGCACTCCACGTACGTCCTCACCAAGTCCGACCGCAAGCACCTGGTGACCGTCGTGGTCACCGCGCGGCGGACCGGCTACACGAACGGCACTGCCGTCTCCAAGTCGGTGAGAGTGGCATGACCCCAGCCGGCACCCCGGCCCCGGTCGCCGAACTCGGCGAACGGCCCGCCGCCCCCTCGGGGGCCGGCGGGCCGTGGGGCCACCCCTATGCCTTTGTGCCGGAGGCCGGATCCGAGGCCGGCCGGGCGCGCGTGACGCGCCCGGCCGGCCCCGGGCTGCGCGTGGCAGGCGCCGCGCTCAGCATCCTCGCGGCACTGCTCCTCGGATTCGTCGCCGACGTCGGCCTGCTCGGCCACGTCCGGCACGTCCGCGACCGGCAGGTCGACTACGCCGACCTGCGCGGCGAACTCGCCAACGGCGTCGCCCCCGTGGGCGCGGCGCCGATGGAGGGCGTCAAGCAGCTCGCCCCCGGCGTGCCCTTCGCCGTGCTGGAGATCCCGCGGCTGCACCTGCGCGAGGTCGTCGACGAGGGAACCACCGCCCGCACCCTGTCCCGCGGGCTGGGCCACCGCCGCGACACGCCCCTGCCCGGCCAGGCCGGCGTCAGCGTCATCATGGGCCGCCAGGGCATGTACGGCGGGCCCTTCCGCAACCTGGACGGACTGCACGAGGGCTGGACCATCAAGGTCACCACCGGCCAGGGCACCCACACCTACCGGGTGATCGGCGTGCGCCGCGCCGGCGACCCGCAGCCGCAGGCCGTCGCCCAGGGAGGCGGCCGCCTCACCCTGATCACGGCCGACGGCACGCCCTTCATGCCGTGGGGCATCCTGCGCGTCGACGCCGACCTCATCTCGCCGGCCCAGCCCGCGTCGGCGCCCGCCGTCGCCGCCGCCGCCCTGCCGGACGACGAGAAGCCCATGGCCGTCCAGAAGTCCGCCTGGCTGCCCCTGGTGCTGTGGGGCCAGGCCCTCGTGGCCGCGGCGGCCCTGCTCGCGTGGGCCCACGCCCGCTGGGGACGGCGGCACGCCTGGGTCGTGGGTGTTCCCGTGCTCGGCGTGCTCGGCCTCCTCGTCGCGGACAACGCCGCGCTGCTCCTGCCCAACCTGATGTGAGGACCCGTCCGTGACCGAGACCACCATCCCGCTCCCGCCGATCCCCGGGCACCCCGAGGACGCCCCTTCCGGTGCCACCCTCGAAGCCAACCGCATCTCCTGCTGGTTCGGCGACCACAAGGTCCTCGAAAAGGTCTCCCTGACCATGCCCGCCGGGCAGGTGACCGCCCTCATCGGCCCGTCCGGCTGCGGCAAGTCGACCTTCCTGCGGACCCTGAACCGCATGCACGAGCTCATCCCGTCCGCGTCGCTCGCCGGCGAGGTCCTGCTGGACGGCGAGGACATCTACGCGCCCGACCGCCGGCTCACCGAGGCCCGCCGCCGGATCGGGATGGTCTTCCAGAAGCCCAACCCGTTCCCGGCGATGTCCATCTACGACAACGTCACCGCGGGCCTGAAGCTCACCGGGCTGCGCGTGCGCAGCGACGCCAAGGACGCCCTGGTCGAGGAGTGCCTGACCAAGGCCGGCCTGTGGAAGGAGGTCCGGTCCCGGCTCCGGCAGCCCGGCGGCGCCCTGTCGGGCGGTCAGCAGCAGCGTCTGTGCATCGCCCGCTCGCTCGCCGTGCGCCCCAAGGTGCTGCTGATGGACGAGCCCTGCTCGGCGCTGGACCCGACCTCCACCCGGCGCATCGAGGAGACGATCCGCGAACTGGCCGACGAGGTCACCATCGTGATCGTCACCCACAACATGCAGCAGGCCGCCCGCGTCTCCGACCAGTGCGCGTTCTTCCTGGCCGAACAGGGCACGCCCGGCGGCATCGTGGAGCACGGCCTCACCACGACCATGTTCTCCACGCCCGCCGACCCGCGCACCGCGGACTACGTGGAGGGTCGCTTCGGGTAGGGGAAGGCCATGCCTCCTCAACCGGTCCGTGGAGTCCTCGCCGTCGTCGGCTCGGCCGCCGGCGGCGTCGAGTCCCTGCGCGACGGCCTCGTGCTGCCCGCCCTCGCCCGCGGCTGGCGGGTGGCCGTCACGCTCACTCCCACCGCCGCCCGCTGGCTGCGCCCCCTCGGCGAGATCGACCGCCTGGAGCGCGCCACGGGCCTGCCGGTGCGCGACGAGCCGCGGCTGCCCGCCGAGCCCCGGCCGCATCCGGCCGCCGACTGCCACGTGGTGGCGCCCGCGAGCGCCAGCACGGTGGCCAAACTCGCCCTCGGCATCGGCGACAACCAGGCCCTCACGCAGACCTGCGAGGCGCTGGGCACCCGCGGTGTCCCGGTCGTCGTCCTGCCCGCGGTCAACGCCGCCCACGCCCGGCATCCCGCCTGGGGCCGCCATCTCGCGACGCTCCGCGAGGCCGGCGTCCACCTCGTCGACGACCCGGCCGGCCGCCCGCTCCCCGAGCCCCGCACGTCGCTCGCCGCTCCCGAACTGCCCTGGGGCGCCGTGCTCGACACGCTGGACCGCGTCATGGGCGGCTGAGGCGTCACACGTGCGGGGTCACCGGCGCCGCGGTCTCGTAGCGGGCGATGTTCCTCGCGGCGCCCTGCACGAGCGGCTGCAGACGGTCCGTCAGTTCCTGGTAGTCGCGGACCCGTCCGTCCGACCACTGGGCCAGCCCGACGATCATCACGCGTCCCACACCGGCGAAGGACTGCACCATTCCGCTGTCCGCCGGCAGGACCGGCAGCCCGGACCCGCGGGGCGGGGTCTGGGCCGCCACCTGGTAGTCGCCGAAGTTCGTCATCAGCCAGGTCACCAGCCGCAGTGTGTCCCGCGGATCCTTCATCGTGAACACGGCCAGGTTGAACCGGTCGCCGTGCGCGTCCTTGTAGAGCGCGATCTCCTCGCCCACGCAGCCCTTGCTCGCCCTGATGCGCCCCGCCAGCGAGGGCCCGACCGAGTCGCGCGCCGTGCACGACTCCATCACGGTCGCCCCGAGCCGGGTGAACACGCCGTCGGTCCCGTTCGCCATCCGCGCCGGGAACAGCTCCGCCGGCGGGGCCATCGGCCGCTCGTCCGCCGCGGTCCCCGGGGTGGCGCGCACCGCCGGCGCGGAGGCCGCCGGTACCGCCATGTCCGTGTCCTGGGGCGCCTCGGCCGGCTGCCGGAGCACGAGGAAGGCCGCCAGCGCCGCGATCACGGCCAGGGCGGCATTGCGCGGCCAGACCGGTTCCGAGTTGTTCGTCTGCATGGCGGGACCGTAGTGATCACTGCCGTACTCCGGGATACGCGCGGGTCACGGCCCGATGGCCGTCCGGCTGCGCGGAGCACCCGGTCCCGGCCGCCGACGCGTTCAGGACGCTGACGCCAGTTCCGCCTCGGCCCAGACGACCTTTCCGCCCGTCACCGAGCGGGAACCCCACCGGCGGGACATCTGCGCGACCAGGAACAGGCCGCGGCCGTTCTCGTCGACGGTGCGGGCGCGGCGCAGATGCGGCGAGCACACGTCGGTGTCGAACACCTCGCAGGTCAGCACGTGGTGGTGGATCAGGCGCAGGCCGATCGGGCCGGTGCTGTGGCGGACGGCGTTGGTGACCAGCTCGCTGACGATCAGCTTCGTGGACTCCTCGAGACCCTCCAGGCCCCATTCGTCCAGCTGGAAGGTGGCCAGGTGCCGGGCGCGGCGCGCGGCCGTGTCGTCGCTGGGCAGCGTCCAGGAGGCGACCTGGGCCGGGTCGAGCGACCGGGTACGGACCAGCAGCAGGGTGACGTCGTCGCACGGCGCCTGGTCCGGGTAGGGCTCCGTCGCGAGGTCGCAGAGGTCCTCCAGGGACCGCCCCGGCTGGGCGAGGGAGGTGCCCAGGCGGTGCATTCCCTCGTCGATGTCGTGGCCGCGGGTCTCGATCAGGCCGTCGGTGTACAGGGCGAGCAGACTTCCCTCGGGCAGTTCCAGCTCCACCGACTCGAAGGGCACTCCCAGCCCGATGCCCAGCGGGGTTCCGGTGGGCAGCTCGGGGAAGCTGACCCGGCCCCGGGGGTCGATGACCGCGGGCGGGGGGTGCCCGGCCCGTGCCATGGTGCACCGGCGGGTGGCCGGGTCGTACACGGCGTACAGGCAGGTGGCGCCCACCGCCGCCGGGGTCTCGTCGTCGTCCTCGTCGGCCAGCCGCTGGACCGTGTCGTCGAGGTGGGCCATCAGCTCGTCGGGCGGCAGGTCCATGTCGGCGAGCGTCTGCACGGCGGTGCGGAGCCGGCCCATGGCCGCGGCGGCGTGGAGACCGTGCCCGACCACGTCCCCGACGACCAGCCCCACCCGGGCGCCGGACAGCGGGATCACGTCGAACCAGTCGCCGCCGACCCCGTGGTCCACGTCGGCGGGCAGATAGCGGGAGGCGGCCTCGACCGCCGTGCCGCCCCGCAGGCGGCTCGGGAGCAGGTTGCGCTGGAGCGCGAGGGCCGCGGTGTGCTCGCGGGCGTACTGGCGGGCGTTGTCCAGCGACACCGCGGCACGGTTGACGAGTTCCTCGGCCAGGAGCCGGTCGGCCTCCTGGAACGGCACCGGGTCCTGGGTGCGGACGAAGACGACCATGCCCAGCACGGTGCGCCGCGCGCGGATCGGCACGATCATCAGCGAGTGCACGCCGTGCTCGTGGACCTTCCGGGCCAGTGCCGGGATCTTGTCGATCCACAGCCCCGGAGCGGTGTCCAGGATCGGCTCCAGATGGGTCCTGCCGGTGCACAGGACCTCGCTGAAGGGCGAGTCGGGCGGGACGGGGACCGGCTCCCCGCCTACCCAGACGGACTCCGGGACCCCCCGGTGGATCGAGGCCAGACCGGCCCGCCGGAAGACGGGCTGCCGCTCACCCGGACCGATGCGGACCGGGGGTCCCTCACCGAACGGCACCGCCTGCTCCAGGTCCACGGCGACGTAGTCGGCGAGCAGGGGCACGGCGAGGTCGGCCAGTTCCTGGCTGGTCTGCATCACGTCCAGGGTGCTGCCGAGGCGGGCCCCGGCCTCGCCGAGGACGGCGAGCCGCTCGCGCACCCGGCGGCTCTCGGTGACGTCGACGCTGATGACGCACACCCCCAGCGGCTGTCCGTCGGCGCCCTGCAGGCAGTGGAACGAGGCCGCGAACGGGTGCTCGGGGCCCAGGTTCGTCGGCAGCCACGTCCGGTACTCGTGGACCTTGGTCGTGCCGCTCCGCAGCACCTGCCGCATCACGCCCTCCAGCGCTTCGGCCTTGGTGCCGGGCAGCACATCGGTGAACCGCTGCCCGAGCCGGAGGTGCAGGGGGATGCCGTCGTGGTCCTCCATCACGTCGTTCGCCCAGGTGCACCGCAGCTGCCGGTCGCGGACGACGATGCCGATCGGCGCGCGGGTCAGCAGCGCGCCCCGCATCGCCTTGTTGCCCGCCTTCCCGGACATCGCGCCGACGTCGCCCACGGACGCGAGCCAGCGCGTTGTCCCGTCCTGCCCCCGCACCGTCGAGAAGCGCAGGCCGACGTCGACCGTGCGTCCGTGGCGGTCGCGCACGTCCGTCGTGCCCGACCAGCCGTTGTCGTCGCGGCACTTCTCGACGAAGGCCGACATCGTCGGGGCTTCCCCGAGGGAGGGGAGGACGGGTGCGGCGGACCGGCCCACCGCATCGCAGGCCGAATATCCGACGAGACGCTCGGCGGCCCGGGTCCAGGCGACCACCGTCCCCCGCTCGTCGAGCAGTGCGATGGCCGAGTCGGATATCGCGGACGTGTCCGTGTGTTCACTGAGCGTGAGCGTGGTGGTGGTCATCGGACTTCTCCCTCGGGCAGGCGGGCGCCCACGGCGGTGCTTGATATGTCGCTTTCAGGGCTGTTTACGCATTCGACCGGACGCGGCGCCGATCTGTGACACACGCCTCAAAAAGCCCCTCCGCGAGGAGGGGCGGACGTACGGGGCTGCGACAGGCCGACGCGGCAACACGGTCCGCTCCGGGCCGTGTTCACGGCCACGAGCCCGGCGGGGCCGAGATGTTCCTCATCCCCGGCGGTCCGGCCCTCCGCCACCGGCCCCGTCCCGGGCCGAGCGACGCCGGGCACGGGCCGCCCACGTCCCGCGGCGCAGCCGGACGTCCTGGAGCACCTGGCGGGCGGCGAGCCGGCCGGACGCGGCGTTGTTGCCCGCGCCCGGCCAGGTCGCGGCACCGGTCAGATACAGGCCGGGGACCGCCGTGCGATAGCCGCTGTGCCCGGGCATCGGCCGGAAGACGAGGTTCTGGCACAGATGGTGGCTGCCGGCGACACTGTCGCCGCCGACCAGGTTCGGATCGGCCGCCTCCAGGTCCTGGGGGCCCCAGGCGGTGGCACCGGCGATCCGCGACCGGGTGCCGGGCGCGTAGTCCTCCAGCTTGGCCAGCACCCGCTCGGTCATCGGCCCGACCGCCTCGGGCCAGCGGGTGTCCCGAATGGTCCCCGCCGCGTCCCCGCGGATGACCGAGGGCACCGCGCGGATCTGGATCCACACGACGTGCCGGCCGGCCGGGGCCCGCGTCGGGTCGACCGTGGAGGTCTGCCCCACGACCAGCAGCGGTTCGGCGGGCAGCAGCCCCGCCTGGGCCTCGGTGTAGGTGCGCGCCAGATCGTCGACGTACGGCGCCACGTGCACGTAGCCGAAGCCGGACAGTTCGTCCCCCGCCGCCCAGGGCAGCGGCCCGTCGAGCGCGAGGTGCAGCATCATCGTGCCGGGCCCGTACCGGTAGTCGCGCGCCTTGCGCCGCACATGCGCGGGCGCCTCCCCGGCATCGAGCAACCGCTCGTACAGCGCCACCGGCGCGACGTCCGCGACCACGGCACGGCGCGCCGTCAGCGTGGTGCCGTCGGCGCAGCGCACGCCCGCCGCCCGGCCGTCGCGGCACAGGACGCGATCCACTTCCGCCCCGGTGCGGATCTCGCCGCCGTACTCCGCCAGCACCGAGGCGAGCGCCAGCGGCAGCCGCTCCGCGCCCCCCTCGACGACGGCGATGCCGTTCTCCATGTCCGCGAACATCTCCAGCAGCGGGAACATCGCCCCGCCCGCCACGTCCGGGCCGAAGTCCAGGTGCATGCCCCAGCAGGCCGCCATGGCCCGCGCCTCCCGGGTGGCGAACCAGGTCTCGCCCAGCTCCCGGGTGCTCATCACCAGCGTGTGGGCGAGCTCCCGAGCGCCCCGCAGGCCGTGACGGCGCAGCAGGCCCGCCAGTTGCCGCGCGGCCGCGCCCGACGGCACGGCACTGCCGTACAGGCCGAACAGGTACGGCGCGAACCGCTGGTACAGCCGGTACAGGCCCGCGAAACCCGCGGCATCCCCGGCGCTGTGCTCCGCCAGCCGCGCGAGGGTGCGCTCGTAGTCGCCGTGGACCTGCACGCTCGACCCGTCCGGGAAGGCATTGGCGAAGGGGCGGTCGGTCGTGCGGAACCGCAGCCCGTGGCGGGACAGCGCCGGGGCGAAGTCGGCGTACGCGCGGGACCCGAGGAAGAGGTTCTGGTTGGTGGAGTACAGATCGTGCACGAACCCGGGGAGCGTGACCTCACCGCTCGCGATGGCCCCTCCCACCACGGCGTTCCGCTCCAGCACGGCCACCGACCACCCCGCCCGCGCCAGGTACAGGGCCGCCACGAGCCCGTTGTGGCCGCCACCGACGACGACAGCGTCGTAGGCGTAGCCGTAGGAGTCTGGTGCGGTCATGTGCCGGGTCCCTGCCGCTCGTGCCACCGCGAGGACGCGGCGTGCCACCCCCGCCCAGCGCCCGCGCTGCCACTCCCGTCCCCGGAACACCCCCCTTCCCATGCTCCTCCCGCCCCGGCGGTCCGCAACACCGCCGGTGCGGGCCCCGGACCGGCCGGGCGCCGGGCCGGGCGTGCCTACCCTGGCCGTGGATGTCGAGAACGGGCCACCGGCTCCGTCCCGGGGACACCAGCGGCGGCCACCGGCCGCACCAGGATGAAGGAGAGACCCGCATGGCGATTCAGCGGATGGACAACGTCGGCATCGTCGTCGAGGACCTGGACGCCGCCGTCGCGTTCTTCGTGGAACTCGGTATGGAGCTGGAGGGCACGGCGGAGGTCGAGGGCCCCTTCGCCGACCAGTGCACCGGACTCGACGGCGTCCACTGCGACATCGCGATGGTCCGGACCCCGGACGGCGGCAGCCGGCTCGAACTGGCGAGGTACCGCAGCCCCGTGGCGATCGGCGACGAGCCACGCAACCGGCCGCACAACATCCTGGGCACGCACCGCGTCATGTTCGCCGTCGACGACATCGAGGACACCGTCGGCCGCCTGCGCCCCCACGGCGGCGAACTCCTCGGCGGGATCGCCCGCTACGAGGACAGCTTTCTGCTCTGCTACCTCCGCGGCCCGTCCGGCATCATCGTCGGACTGGCCGAGCAGCTGCACAAGTGATCCGGCCCGAGGCCGGGCTGTGACCTGGGGCGGCGAATATCGGTTGATCCCACCCCTGGCATCTGAATACTGGCTGTCGTCCCAGCCGGTCCGGTCCGCCTCCGGCGTTCCGGACGCGACCAGTGGAGGGCCCGCGGGCGTGACCATGCACGATGACCAGGTGGACGTGACGGCCGAGATCGTCGCGGCCCTGATCCAGGAGCAGTTCCCGCAGTGGAGCGGCAAGGCGATCCGACGTGTGTCGTCGACCGGGACGGTCAATGCGATCTTCCGCATCGGGAACGGCCTCTCGGCCCGCTTCCCGCTCCGTCCGGCCGAACCTGCCGGGGCGCTGGCGGTTCTCGAGCAGGAAGCCCGGGCGAGCGCGGAGCTGGCACAGGTGTCGAGGTTCCCCGCCCCGGAACCGGTCGCCCTGGGAAAACCCGGAGCGGGTTACCCCATGCCGTGGTCGGTCCAGACATGGCTGCCGGGAACGATCGCGTCCGATGCCGACCCGAGTGGGTCGGACGCTTTTGCCGAGGACCTCGCGGCCTTCATCGCCACCCTGCGCGGCGCCGGGACGCGGGGGCGGCTCTTCGGCGGGAACGGCCGTGGCGGCGTTCTCGCCCACCACGACGACTGGACGGCGAAGTGCTTCGAGGAGAGCCAGGGACTGCTCGACGTGCCGCGGCTCCGTCAGGCGTGGTGCCACTTTCGGGAGTTGCCCCGCACGGCCGCCGACGTGATGAGCCATGGTGACCTGATCCCCGGCAATGTACTGGTCGCGGGAGACCGGCTCAGCGGCGTGATCGACACCGGCGGCTTCGGCCCGGCGGACCCGGCGCTGGATCTGGTCAGTGCCTGGCACCTGTTGCGGCGGGGCCCGCGGGAAGTCCTCCGGCGGGCCCTGGCCTGTGACGACCTGGAGTGGGAGCGCGGCAAGGCATGGGCGTTCGAACAGGCGGTGGGCTTGGTCTGGTACTACGTCGAGAGCAATCCGACGATGAGCGCCATGGGGCGCCGGACACTCGACCGCATACTGGAGTCGATGGGACCGGAACGCGGCGGCGCGACTCGTCGGTGGTGAACGGGTGCTCCGGTGACGGCTCGTCGTCACGGCCGGCGGGTTGCCGTCGGTGACCACGCGCTGGATGATCTCCGGTGTGAAAAGCCCCTTTGCCGCCATACACAAGGCCCGCGTCGCGCGATGGGTCCGTACGCAGTTCGACCCCGCCGAGTACGGGCTCGCCCCTCTGGCGCAACTCGACGCCGGGCGCCCCGGGCCGCCGCTGCCGGCCTCGCGGCTCAGGGAGATGCAGGCCCTGGCGGACACGGTGTGGGCGGGCGACTGGCGCGCGGCGGCCTCGTACGTGGCGGCCGCCGGACAGGAATGGGACCAGCGCTGGAACCGGCTGGAACTGCTGCAGGAGATCGCGCAGCGGGACGGCGCATGGCTGGACGAATGGGTCCGGAGCGAGCCGGAGAACAGTGACGCCGCCACGCTCCGCGCGGAGTTGCTCGTGCACCAGGCATGGGAGGTACGGGGATCCGGGTACGCGAACCAGGTCCCGATCGAGAGCATGAGCCGCTTCCAGCAGATGCTGCCCGAGGCCATGAAGGCGGCGCAGAAGGCCGCCGAACTCGCACCCCGGGACCCGGGCCCCTGGGTCGTCATGATCACCACTGCCCGCGCCCTCAAGTACCGCGGCATGAAGTTCCAGCCCCTGTGGGACGGACTGGTGGAGCGCGCCCCGCACCACTACGCGGGCCACTGGCAGGCCCTGCAGTACTGGTGCGCCAAATGGTGCGGCACCGACAAGCAGATGATGGACTTCGCGGAACGCGCCGTACGGAACGCGCCGGAAGGCAGCCCCCTGGCGGGCATCTACCTGTACGCCCTGTCCGAACTCGGCGAACGCCACGGTGTCATGGCCCCCGTGGCCAACGCCAAGGTCAAGGCCCTACTGCCGGACGTCGTACGCTCGCTGAACCAGGTGCCCGAGGACGACGAGCGACTGCCGCGCCTCAGGCACCTGCTCGCGCACTACCTGGGGAACATCGGCGACTACGACGCCGCGCTCGAGCAGTTCCAACTCATCGGCCCGTGGTGCGGCGCGGAACCGTGGACCGACTCGGGCGACCCGATCGCCGCGTTCCAGCTGGCGCGTGGCACCGCCGCGGCCAGGGCGGCGAACGGCAAGCGGACGACAGCCAACGGCGGAAAGCCGCGGCCGGACATCCTGATCCGGGGATGACCGGCTAACTCGGCGCTCCGGGCTCCTCGCACCGCCCCAGCCCTGCCCGAAGCGCCGACGCGGATCCGCCGTTCGCCGTCGGTACGGGACGTCCTTGCGGGGTCGGTTTTCCGCCGGGCCGGGCGCTCTGCTCGCCTCACCGCCGGGGAAGCGCGGGCACACCCGTACGACGACCCGGACGAAGATCGTCGCACTGCCGCGAGAACGTCGCCACGCAGTCGACAGAGCCACCCGCGAGAACCCGGTGACAGCAGGGCGACGTCGGACCACGCTCATGATCACAAGGGCGAGGTCCGGCGCTGCGGCGCTCGCTCCGGCAGGCACCTGACCAGCAAAAAGCCCCTCCGCAAGGGAGGGGCGCAAGGCGTGCCCCCGGCAGGACTCGAACCTGCGGCCAAGCGCTTAGAAGGCGCCTGCTCTATCCACTGAGCTACGGGGGCCGGACGATGGCCGCGACCAACCCGCCCCATGGTGTCGACGGTATCCGTGACCTTGCCGGGGACAAGGATAGGGCGCGGCTGATGTGCGGCCGGTTGCTTCGCCTTCATGACACGTTGTGTAGGTTCGGTGAAGCGGTCTGATAATCGCAGGCAGGTGCGAATGTCGCACCACTTTTGACGCACCAGTCTTCGGCCGTTGTGCACTCGTTATGCCGCTGCCTCTCCGTGCTCATGTGTCCCGTTGGGACGCTCTTGCGGGCCGAAAGGCGTGAAGTACGCGAAATACGCTTCAAAAACCCACCAAAATGGGGCATTCTGCGTCTGTGGCGATCTTGGACACGAGGCCCGATCTGCTGGACGTGCTCTCTGCGATGCGCGACCGCGTCGACGCCGCGCGCTTTCCCCTCCCGATTCCCGGGGCGGAGCGGGCCCGCCGTACCCGCCGGGAGCTGCTGGCGCAGCTCGACGACTATCTGGTGCCCAGGCTGCGGGCGCCGGAGGCGCCGTTGCTTGCGGTGGTCGGCGGGTCGACGGGCGCGGGGAAGTCGACGCTGGTCAACTCGCTGATCGGGCGGCGGGTGAGCGACTCAGGGGTACTGCGGCCGACGACGCGGACACCGGTGCTGGTGTGCCATCCCGAGGACCGGGCGTGGTTCGCCGATCCGCGGGTGCTGCCGGGACTGGCGCGGGCGTGGGCGCCGCGGCCGCGGGCATCGAGCGACGCGGACGACGGGAGCCGCGAGGCGGACGACGACCACGGCGCGCCGGACGGCCCGTTGTGGCTGCGGCTGGAGACCGACGACACCCTGCCGCGCGGACTGGCGCTGCTCGACGCGCCGGACATCGACTCCCTCGTCGTGCGCAATCGCGAACTCGCCGCCGAACTGCTCTGCGCCGCCGACATCTGGATCCTGGTGACGACCGCGGCCCGCTACGCCGACGCGGTGCCGTGGCATCTGCTGCGCACCGCCAAGGAGTACGACGTCACCCTGGCCACCGTGCTGGACCGGGTGCCGCACCAGATCCTCGACGACGTCTCGGACCACTACGCCGCGCTGCTGGACCGGGCCGGCCTCGGGGACGTACCGCGGTTCACGGTCCCCGAGCTGCCCGAGTCGGCGGGCGGTGGCGGGCTGTTGCCGCACACCGCCGTGGCCGCGCTCGGCAGCTGGCTCGCGCACTGCGCGGAGGATCCGGCCGCGCGGCACCAGGCGGCCCGGCGCACCGCGTCCGGCGTCCTCGGTTCGCTCGACAGCCGGCTGCCGGAGCTCGCGGGCGCGTCCGCCGCCCAGCACGCGGCGGCGACACGCCTGGCCCGCTACGTGGACGACGCCTACGACGCGGCGCAGGACGCCTTCGACGAGGCCGTGACCTCGGGGGCGGCGCTCTCCGGCGAGGCGCTGGCGTGCTGGCGCGGCTATCCGGACTGCGGTTCCGGGGCCCTGCAGGCCGCGCTCGCCGAGGGACTCGCGGTCCTGCTCCGTACGCGGATCACCGCCGCCGACGAGCGCGTCCTGGACGACTGGCGGCGCGACCGGGCGGGCAGCGCCCCCCTGGACGCCGCGGCCCGCATGCCCGCCGACGAGGGGCTCGACGACCGCATCGAGGAAGCCGTCGCCGACTGGAGCTGGAACCTGACCAGGATCGCTTACGAGGCCGTGAGTTCCGCGCCCGAGGACGTGGACCCCGAGGACGCGGCCGCGCTGCTCGGGGTCGCCCTCCTCGGCGGCCGTGCGGGCACCCCGGCCGGCGAGCGGCTCGCCACGCTGGGCGGCGCCCTGGCCGCGCTGCGGGCCGGGGACCGGGCGCGCGAGGCGCTGGACCGGATCGTCGGGGAGCTGCTGGACGCCGAACGCGAACGCCGCTTGCGGCCGGTGGACGCACTGGACGTCACGGCGGGCCAGCAGGCATCGCTGATCGCGGAGCTCTCCGTGATGCAGAAGTCGTACGGACTGTGGGAGAGGTGAGCGGGTGCTCGCGGAGCGGGTGGACGCGCTGTCGGAACTGCTGGGGCTGTCGCGCACGCGCGTGAGCCCCGAGGCGCTGGACGGCGCCGGGGAACTCCTGGAACGGGTCGGCGACCGGCGCAGGCTGTCGGCGGACCACACCGTGGTGGCACTCGCCGGAGCGACGGGCAGCGGGAAGTCCTCGCTGTTCAACGCGCTGACCGGGCTGGACCTCGCGCGGGTGGGTGTGCGCCGGCCCACCACCTCCGAGCCGGTGGCCTGCGCCTGGGACCCGCAGGGCGCGGCGGGGCTGCTGGACCGGCTGGGCATCCCCCCTCGGCACCGGCACGCCCGGCACAGCGTGCTCGACGGCGAGGACCCGGTGGGGGAGGGGGGCACGGAGCACGACGGGCCCGCTGGGCTCGGCGGGCTCGTGCTCCTCGACCTCCCCGACCACGACTCGGCGGCGCTGACCCATCGCGACCAGGTGGACCGGCTGCTCACCCTGGTCGACGTCGTCGTGTGGGTGCTGGACCCGGAGAAGTACGCGGACGCGTCCGTGCACGAACGCTATCTGCGGCCGCTCGCCGGGCACGCCGACGTCACCCTCGTCGTCCTGAACCAGACCGACCGGCTGCCGGGCGACTCTGCGGAACTCGTCCTCGACGACCTGCGGCGCCTCCTGGACGAGGACGGGCTCGCGGTCGGCGAGCACGGCGAGGACGGCGCCATGGTGCTGGCCACCTCCGCGCTGAGCGGGGACGGCGTGGCCGAACTGCGCTCGGCGATCGGGCAGATCGTGGCGGAGCGCGCCGCTGCGGGTCGGCGCCTGTCGGCGGACGTGGACGGGCTCGCGGAACGGCTGCGCCCGCTGTACGTCGCCGAGGGCGCGACGGGTCTGACGGACGCGGCACGTGAGGACTTCGCGATCCGGCTCGCGCAGGCGGTCGGCGCCGCGGCGGCCGGGCGGACGGCGGAACGGGAGTGGCTGCGGGCCGCCGACGAGGCGTGCGGGACACCGTGGCGGCGGCTTTCGGGCCTGGTGCGGGGTGTACGGTCCCCGGCCGGCGAGGGGCCGCACGAGGTGGCGGCGGACGGGCGCCTGCCCGCGCTCGCCGCGTCCCGGGCGGTCGTGGAGGAGGCCGTGCGCCTGGTGGCGGCCGACGCTGCGGTCGGATTGCCCGCCCCGTGGGCGCAGGCGGTGCGCGAGGCGGCCCGGCGCGGGGGCGACGCGCTCCCCGAGGCTCTGGACGCCGCGGCGGAGCGCGTCGAGCCGGGGGAGCCGGGGCGGCCGGGCTGGTGGTCGGCGGTCGGTACGGCGCAGTGGCTGCTGGCGCTGCTGGTGATGGCGGGCACCTTGTGCGGCGCCGCGGCGGCGGCGGGCGCCATGGGTGCGCCGTGGTGGCTGTCGTTGGTGCTGCTGGGTGCCGGGGCGGGCGGCGGGCCCGCACTGGCCCGGGCCGGCCGTTTCGCGGCGCGCGGCCCGGCACGGCGCCACGGGCAGGCGGCGGAGCGCCGGCTGGCGGACGCGGCGGCCGACTGCGGCAGGGCCCGCGTGCTGGAGCCGGTCGCGGCGGAGCTGCTGCGCTACCGGGAGGTGCGCGAGCAGTACGGGGTGCTGGCCGGTCGCCACTTCCGGGTGACGGAGTTGTCCACAACCCGCCAGTAATCCACAGGTTGAATCCGGTTTCTCCACGATCGCCGCCGGCGGGGCACGATGGCTTTGTCGCGAGGGCGGCGGCGAAAGGGCCGCCGCCGGCGGCACGGAATCAAGGGGGAATCGGTTGTGAGCGAGACGCTGGTCACCGTCGTCGGAAATGTCGCGACCCGGCCGGAATTCAAGAAGACGCCGACCGGTGTGCCGGTCGCCCGGTTCCGGCTGGCCGCCACGGCGCGCCGCTGGGACCGCGAGCGCGGCGGCTGGTCGGACGGCCATACGAGTTTCTACACGGTGTGGGCCTGGCGGGCGCTCGGTGAGCACGTCGTGGCCTCGGTGGGGGTGGGCGAACCGCTCATGGTCCAGGGGCGGCTGAGGGTGCGTGAGGAAGAGCGCGACGGGCAGCGCTGGATCTCGGCCGACATCGATGCCGTCGCCGCGGGCCACGATCTGACCCGGGGGACGTCGGCATTCCGCCGTGTGGCCCTGCCCCGGCCGGAATTGACGGTTCCGCAGTCGGTGGTCACGGACGGGGGGTCGGTGCCGGCCGATCCGGCCGCGGCGCTGTCCGGATAAACCGGACAGCGGGCATTTCGCCCCCTGTCGACTTGCGAGTATTTATCGACAATCTCGCGCTCACACGTACGCGCCGGTAACGATTGCGATTCGAATTCCCGGGCCGCAGTGAATCCTGATGGCTTTGATACGCGTGCTTCCTAGGATTCTTCGGGTACCCCGGCGTTCCACGGGGGATCCACAGCTGCTGGCGAGGCACGTGCCCCACGACCGGCCTCGCCCGGAGGGGAAATTCATGTTCACTGTACGGAGGCGGGGAACTGCCCGTCTTGCCGCCGCGATAGTGGCCTCCGGCCTCATTGCGGTCGGTTCCATGGCCGGCGCCGGGTCCGCTGCGGCGGACGACGCGACCCCCACCGCGGGCGCCAAGGCCACGCTCGGCGATCTGAAGACCTTCGACAAGGCCGTCATCCACGACCACGGCAAGGACGAGAAGGTCTCCGCGGGCCTCTTCGAGATGACCGTCGACGGTGGCGGCACGATCCAGACGTACTGCATCGACATCCACAACCCCACCCAGGGCAAGGCCGGTTACAAGGAAGTCTCCTGGGACCAGTCGAGCCTGCACAACAACTCGAACGCCGGCAAGATCAACTGGATCCTGCAGCACTCGTACCCGCAGGTGAACGACCTGGCGGCGCTCAAGTCCGCGGCCGGCCTCAGCGGTGACCTCACGCCGCAGCTCGCCGCCGCCGGCACCCAGGTCGCCATCTGGCGCTTCTCGGACAACGCCGACGTCGACGCGGTGAACCCCGTCGCGGAGGAGCTGGCCGACTACTTGGGCAAGAACGCGCAGACCCTCGACGAGCCGGCGGCCTCGCTGACCCTCGACCCGCCCGCCGTCTCCGGCAAGGCCGGGGACCTGCTCGGTCCGATCACCGTGCACACCAACGCCGCCACCGTCACGGTGAGCCCGGCGCCGAGCACGCCCGCCGGTGTGAAGATCACCGACAAGGACGGCAAGGAGGTCAGCACCGCCAAGGACGGCGACGCGCTGTACTTCGACGTCGCGGCCGGCACCCCGGACGGCACCACGTCCCTGACGGCCTCCGCCAACACCAAGCTCCCGGTCGGCCGTGCCTTCACCGGCATCGACACCACCACGCAGGTGCAGATCCTGGCGGGCTCCAGCGACAGCACCGTCACCGCCTCGGCGACCGGCACCTGGGCCGCCAAGGGCCCGATCCCGGCGGTCTCCGCCGAGGTCGACTGCGACAAGAACGGCGTCGACGTCACCGCCACCAACGAGGGCGACCAGCCGTTCACCTTCACGCTGTCCGGCAAGGAGTACACGATCGAGGCCGGCAAGTCCGAGACCGTGACCGTGCCGGTGGACGAGGACCAGGCCTACAAGATCACCATCACGGGCCCGAACGGCTTCGAGAAGACCTTCGAGGGCGTCCTCGACTGCGACACCGCCGGCACCGGCGGCACCACCACCCCGTCCTCCTCGCCCAGCCCGGCCTCGGTCGGCGGCTCCAGCGAGGGCACCACTGACACCGGCTCCACCACCGGCGGCGACCTCGCCGAGACCGGCTCCAGCAGCGCCACCCCGATCATCGCGGGCATCGCGATCGCGCTGGTCGTCATCGGCGGCGCCGCGGTCTTCTTCCTCCGGAAGAAGAAGCCGGCCGCTCCCGCCGAGTGAACTGACTGACCGGCTCCGGCCGTAGTCCCACCCCCAGGGGGCGGAGGTCACCGACCTCCGCCCCCTGGGTTTTGCCCGGCGCCCCCGGAACCTTCCCCTCGGGGGCGGCGTCCGTAGCCTTCGGCACAACGACGCGACGGGCAGGGGACGCACACCATGGGCAAGGGACACAGACGGCGGCCGTGGGCCGTGCTGGGGATCATCGCGGTCGGGGCTGTGGCCGGGACGCTTCTCTACGCGGAAGAGGCGACACCGGCAGCGCCGCGCGTCGACCCCGCGCTGGAACGGGCGGTGCTCCCGGCGGTGGACCGCTACCTGCTCACGGAACCCCTGGGGGGACCGCTCGGCGGTGACGACTTCCCCGACGAGAGCGGACCCGCGCCGCGCGGCTTCTGCACGGAGCACATCATCGAGATCCGTCCCGCGGGAGACGGCCTGCGGGTGGGGGTGGTCGCCTGGTGCGGGCACTTCTCGCGGCACGGCGCGGGTGTGAGGACGTTCGACGCGGGGATCGTGGCGGGGGCGCTGACGGTGTCCCCGGCCACGGCGCCCGCCCGGGTGAGCGACGTCTCGTGGGAGCCCGACGGGGACTCCTCCTCCTGGGCGGCGGCGCAGTTCTCCGCCGGAGGCGCCGCGGAGGCCGAACGCCTCCTCGGCGACTCCACCGCCTACCTGACCGACCCCGAGACCAAGGCCCGCGCCGCCTTCGGCCTGCCGGGGCGTTAGCTGCCCCGGTTCTTGTCGGCCTACACCATCGCGCGCAGGCCCCGGTCGGTGAAGGTGATCAGCCACTCGAAGCTCTCGTCGATGTCGGTGCTCCACTGGAAGCTGTTGGCCGCCTGCAACGTCGCGAAGCCGTGAAAGAGGCTGCGGAGCATGCGCAGGGCATGGTCCACGTCCGCGTCCTCCACGTCGTAGCCGCGCAGAACCGCTTGGAGCGGTTTGAGCAGGCGCTGACTCGCGGGGGTCAGCGGATCGTCGGGGCCGGACGGTTCCATGCCGATCGTCGCGCCGTACCGGCCGGGATGCCGGAGGATGAAGGCGCGGAAGGAACGCGCCGCCGCCGCGAGGGCGTCACGGCCCGCGTACCCCTGGACGGCACTGCCGACAGCGTCGGCGGCCTCGGTCAACGCCAGTGCCGCGATCCGCCGGTTGAGGTCCTCCTGGCCGCCCACGTGCTTGTAGAGGGACGGGGTGCGCACGCCCAGCCGCTCGGCCAGCAGCCCCATCGTCAGGTTGGCGATGCCCACCTCGTCGGCGAGCACGGCACCCGCCGCGACCACGGTCGCCTGGTCCAGGCCGGCCCTAGGCACGGGCGGCCGACTCGAGGAAGGCGAGCACGAGGGCGACGACCTGGTCGGGGAACTGGTCGTGGGGGTAGTGCCCCGCGCCCTCGACCATCTCCAGCCGGCCGAGGCCGGAGGGCAGGGCGTCGACGATCGCCGCCCCCTCGGCGGCCGGGTCGGCCCAGTCGGGGTCGAGCGAGCCCATGACGACCAGGACCGGGCTCTGGACGTTGCCGAGTTGCGCGCCGGCGTCGGCCGGGGTGCCGCGGCCCATGCCCTGCAGGGCCTTCATCCGGCCCGGCTCGCGCAGCAGCGAGTCGACGCGGTCCAGCCGCTCGGCCCAGTGGGCCGGCTTCACGCCGGGGTAGGCCACGTCGAGGTAGGACCGCCACAGCGGCACGCTGCCGAACAGGCCGGTGCCGATCAAGCGCAGCATGCCCTGCCGGAAGCGCTTCACCCGCAGGTCGCCGAGGCGGACGGACTGCTTGCGGGTGAACGGCGCCAACTCGACGACAGCGGTCACGCGCGAGGGCTCCTGCGCCGCGGCGATGGTGGCGGCCCCGCCGGAGATCGAGTGGCCGACGAGCACGGCGGGTCCGCCCAGGTGCCGGATCACGGCGAGCAGGTCGCCGGCGATGGCGGTGCGGCTCCAGGCCGGCCAGTCCACGCTGGACTCGCCGCAGCCGCGCAGGTCGACCGCGGCGACCCGGTATCCGGCCGCCACGAGCGGCGGTATCACGTCCCGGTAGGCGGCGCGGCTGTCGCCCATGCCGTGCGCCAGAACGATCAGCGGGCCCGATCCCGCCACCTCGTAGGCGATCGTCCCACCGTCGACGGCCAGGTACTCGGTCATGACCTCTCCTGAATGGCTAATTGCGTTAGCTGAAAGCTAATACGATTAGCCAACCCTGTCAATGGGGACCTCCGGGCACGGTTCGCGGCTTCTTCCTTCCGGGCCGCCCGGGGGCACCACCGAGGCCGAGCGCCTCGTCAGCGACACTGCCGCGAACCCCGAGGACAAGGCGCGAGCCGCCTTCAGCCTCCACCCGAGCGGCGCCTCGCGCCGACAACCCGAGGACCCGGGGATGGCGACGCGGGTACCTTCCACCGCGTGATCACTGTGTCGAACGATGAACTGGTCACCACCGCGCAGGCCATGCTCAATCCCCGCAGCGAGGGTGACCGACTGTCCGGCGACGTGGGCTGCGTGCATCGACACCGGACCGGGAACCGGATTCTGTGCGGAGCGCGCGGCCGGCGCAGCCGTGGTCACCGGCCGTGAGTGCCGGATTGTCGAGGTCGTGGCCGTGTGGCGCAACGACGAGGGGATCCTGCACGTCCTGCCACTGTGCGGCCGGTGCCGGGTGTTCCTGCGCCGGAACGCCCCGGCGAACCTGGAGGCGGAAGTGGTTCTCGGACGCACCAGGACGGCCAAGCTCCGCGACGTACTGCCCGCCCGCGAGTGGCCGGATCCGCTGGACTGACCCGTGGCCCCGATGCTCTTGATGGACGATGCCCCCGAACTACCGGAAGCACTCAGCCGAATCTGCGCGACGTGCGGACCGCGCCGATGTGCCTTGCCTGCCGCCGCGTCAGCAACTCGTCGATGGGTTCGAGGACTCGATCCCATGCGGCTTCAGTCTCTTCGGGCCTGATACGGGTCCGCGCGTAGTCCTGAGCCGCGGTGATCGCCCTGTTGTAGAGGTCGTGATCGGCGGGGACAGCGGTCGAGCGCTCACGGCGCAACCACGCGATCAGCTGCGGCATGTCCCGTGACCAGTTCGGGTTCGCCAAGGAGCGCACACGCAGATACCCCAGCAGATCCCACCATCGGCGGCTGTGCCACGTGCGTGAGTCCGCGGGGGGCAGACCGGGGGGCAGATCCTTCACGGGCTCCATGGTGTCTGGTGACGGCACCTGTGGCGACGGGGTTTCCCGGCTCCAGCCGCGCGGGACAGCGCCGGGAGAGCCTGCGTGCTGGTCCGGTGCCTGGGCGCACCGATGCATGGCGGTGATGGGCCCTGGGTCACGTGTTGGCGATGCCGCCGAGGTACGCGGTATGCCGTCGCTGATCAGTGCTCTCAGGGAGAACGAAGCCATCGCCTGCCGCGGCCTTGGAGCGCGACCGGACCTTCGCGTGGCTGTGCAGCGAGCGCCCCTGCAGGTGGCGCGCTTGCTGCTGGAGTGACTCCGCCGGGTGCGCCACGGAGCCAAATGCGTCGCGGCTGGGCCGCGCAAGGTGACCCGAGGGCGAACACCGGCGACCGACAGTGACAGGGCGGCCGCCTGTGCCCCCCGAGAGTTCGCAGGTCGCGAGGCCCGCGCAGTACTCGTTTCCGCCGAGGGGTGGCGGTACGGCAAGATGGGGTGTATCTGCCCACACATCGATTGCCGGACGGTTTCTCTTGGCTGAGTTCATCTACACCATGCGCAAGACGCGCAAGGCGCACGGCGACAAGGTGATCCTCGACGACGTCACCTTGAGCTTCCTCCCCGGAGCGAAGATCGGTGTCGTGGGGCCGAACGGCGCCGGTAAGTCCACGGTGCTCAAGATCATGGCGGGTCTGGAGCAGCCGTCCAACGGTGACGCGTTCCTCTCGCCCGGCTACAGCGTCGGCATCCTGCTGCAGGAGCCGCCGCTGGACGAGTCCAAGACCGTGCTGGAGAACGTCCAGGACGGCGTGGGCCCGATCAAGGGCAAGCTGGACCGCTTCAACGAGATCGCCGAGCTGATGGCGACCGACTACTCCGACGCGCTGCTCGACGAGATGGGCAAGCTGCAGGAGGAGCTGGACCACGCCAACGCCTGGGACCTGGACGCCCAGCTGGAGCAGGCGATGGACGCCCTCGGCTGCCCGCCCGGCGACTGGGCGGTGACCAACCTCTCCGGTGGTGAGAAGCGCCGCGTCGCGCTCTGCAAGCTGCTGCTGGAGGCCCCCGACCTGCTGCTGCTCGACGAGCCCACCAACCACCTGGACGCCGAGTCCGTCCAGTGGCTGGAGCAGCACCTGGCCAAGTACGCGGGCACCGTCGTGGCGATCACCCACGACCGGTACTTCCTGGACAACGTCGCCGAGTGGATCCTCGAGCTCGACCGCGGCCGCGCCTACCCCTACCAGGGCAACTACTCCACGTACCTGGAGACCAAGCAGTCCCGTCTCAAGGTCGAGGGCGCGAAGGACGCCAAGCGCGCCAAGCGGCTCAAGGAAGAGCTGGAGTGGGTCCGCTCCAACGCCAAGGGCCGGCAGGCCAAGTCCAAGGCGCGCCTCGCCCGTTACGAGGAGATGGCCGCCGAAGCCGAGAAGATGCGCAAGCTCGACTTCGAGGAGATCCAGATCCCGCCGGGCCCGCGCCTGGGCAGCATCGTGGTCGAGGTCAGCAACCTCTCCAAGGCGTTCGGCGAGAAGGTCCTGATCGACGACCTCTCCTTCACCCTGCCGCGCAACGGCATCGTCGGCGTCATCGGCCCCAACGGCGCCGGCAAGACCACGCTGTTCAAGATGATCCAGGGCCTGGAGGACCCGGACTCCGGCTCGATCAAGGTCGGCGAGACGGTCAAGATCTCCTACGTGGACCAGAGCCGCGCCAACATCGACCCCAAGAAGACCCTCTGGGCGGTCGTGTCGGACGAGCTGGACTACATCAACGTCGGCCAGGTCGAGATGCCGTCCCGCGCGTACGTCAGCGCCTTCGGCTTCAAGGGCCCGGACCAGCAGAAGCCCGCCGGCGTGCTCTCCGGCGGTGAGCGCAACCGCCTCAACCTGGCGCTCACCCTCAAGCAGGGCGGCAACCTGCTGCTCCTCGACGAGCCGACCAACGACCTCGACGTCGAGACCCTGTCCTCGCTGGAGAACGCGCTGCTGGACTTCCCCGGCTGCGCCGTGGTCGTCTCCCACGACCGCTGGTTCCTGGACCGGGTGGCCACCCACATCCTCGCCTACGAGGGCGAGTCCAAGTGGTTCTGGTTCGAGGGCAACTACGAGTCCTACGAGAAGAACAAGGTCGAGCGGCTCGGCCCGGACGCGGCCCGTCCGCACCGCGCCACGTACAAGAAGCTCACCCGGGGCTGATCGCCTGATGGCACGTCACATCTACCCCTGCCCGATGCGCTGGTCGGACATGGACGCCTTCGGGCATGTCAACAACGTCGTCTTCCTCCGCTACTTGGAGGAGGCGCGTGTCGACTTCATGTTCCGGCTGGCGCCCGGGGAGGGCAGCGCGTCGTTCACGGGCGGGTCGGTCATCGCCCGCCACGAGATCGACTACCTGCGCCCGCTCGTCCACCGGCACGAGCCGGTGACCGTCGAGACCTGGGTGACCAAGGTGGGGGCGGCCTCGATGACGGTCGCGTACGAGATCAAGGACGGGGAGACCGTCTACGTACGGGCCTCCACGATCGTCGTCCCGTACAACCTCGAGGAGGGCCGGCCGCGGCGGATCACCGCCGAGGAGCGCGCGTTCCTGGAGGAGTACTTCGACGACGCCGCGTCCAGTGCCGGCGCGAGCGCCGGCAAGGAGGAGGCCGCGGCCGCATGACGGCGTCGCTGCGGCTCGCCGAGGCCAGGGAGGCGGAGGGTTTCGCCGTCTTCCTGGCCCGGCTGCTGCGCTGGGACAAGGCCGCGGTCGTCCGGTTGCAGGCGTCCGGCTCGGTGCTCGCGGTCTTCGGCCAGCCGCCCTTCGGCGGCGGGGTCGTGGCCGTGCGCACGGCGGAGCTCGCCGGCGCGCACGAGGCGGACGCCACCGTCTCGGCCGGGCAGTTGCTCGACGGGCTCGACGGGGAGGCGGGCACGCTCGCCGTCCCGGCCGCCGTCACCGGCCCGGCCTGGGCCGGGGTGCTGCCGCCGCGCGGTGGCTGGCGGCGGCTGGAGGGACTGCCCTCGCCGGACGACGTTCGGGCGGTGGCCGTCGCGGCGGTGACGGAGTTCCGCACCCGCAGCGAGGCGCTGGCGCCCGAGCACCGCACCCGCGCGGAGCTCGACGCGCTGGCGGACGACATCTGGTCCCGCCGGCTCGGTGCGACCGGCCTGCCGCTGCGGGCGGTGCACGCCGCCCACGCCCTCGGCTTCCTGCGCCCGGTACGCGCCACCGTCCCGGCCCCGCGTACGGCGGGCGGGAGCGGGGAGCCGGCCATGGACCTGCTGGCGGCGGGGGCGTGGCTGCGGCTGCGCACGTCGTACGGCTCGGTCGCGGTGCGCCGCGGCAGCGGCCTGGGGCTGTCGGTCAGCCCCGTCTGACCGCGCTCCGGTCCCGTCAGCCGGGCGTGTTCACCATCGACGCGGCCGCGTAGACCAGGTAGTCCCACAGCTGACGCTCGTGGTCCGGTTCCAGGCCGATCTCGTCCACCGCGTCGCGCATCACGCGCAGCCAGGCGTCGTGCGCCTCCTGGTCGACCCGGAAGGGCGCGTGCCGCATCCGCAGCCGGGGGTGGCCGCGGTTCTCGCTGTACGTGCGCGGGCCGCCCCAGTACTGCATGAGGAAGAGGGTCATCCGCTCCTCGGCGGGGCCCAGGTCCTCCTCGGGGTACATCGGCCGCAGGACCGGGTCCTGCGCGACGCCCTCGTAGAAGCGGTGGACGAGCCGCCGGAAGGTCGGCTCGCCGCCCACCGCCTCGTAGAACGACTGCTGGTCGAGTGTGCCCCGGGGAATCTCGTTCACGTGTCCCATGGTCTCAGACGGGCCGGCGGAGCCGGGAGTCAGTCGCGCACGATCCGGATCGTCGTCCACGCGCCCACGTGCACACGGTCCCCTTCGGCCAGCGGGACGGGCACGAAGGGGGCGATGGAGTCCTCGCCGTTGTTGACCGTGGTGCCGTTGGTGGAGTTCTGGTCGACCACCGACCAGCCGCCGTCCGGCTGCCGCACGAGCACGGCGTGCTTGTGGGAGACGCCCGGGTCCTCCGGGGCCCGCGCGAGGTCGATGTCGGGTGACTCGCCGGTGCTGTGCCGGCGGCGGCCGATGGTGATCTGCGGGCCGGTGAGCGGCAGGCGCAGCTCGGGGGAGTAGGAGGGGAAGTACAGGCCCTGGGCCTCGGGGCCGCTGCGGGCCATCATCGCCGTGAAGTACTCCCGGTCGGCGCCGATCACGGCGGTCCAGGTGCCGGGGCCCGCGGGCGCGGCCTCGGGCTCGTACGCGGAGGGCGGGGTGAGCAGGAAGTCGCCGGACCCGGCGGTGACCGACTCCGGCTCCAGCGGCTCGGCGGGCCGGTTCACCTGCGACGGGCGCGTCAGGGACGACTCGTACCGCTGGTACGGCGGCATGCCGGGCCCGCCGGCCGGGTAGGGCGGGGACACCGTGCCGCCGGACGGCGCCTGCGGGACGAAGGTCGTGCCGGCGTGCGTGACGAAGTTGTAGCGGCACTCCTCGCAGAACTGCGCGTAGCCCTCGCGCGGCGTTCCGCAGTGCGGGCAGGGCTCGACGGCCGCCGTGGCGTCCGGGTCGTAGGCCCGGCCGCCGCCGAAACCGCTCCCCGCACCGTAGCCGGAGCCGGGGGTGTAGCCGGGGTCGTAACCGCCCGAGTACGGCGGTGGGGGCGGGGGATAGGGGGACGGCGCGCCGGGTGCGCCGGGTGGGGCGGAGGAGGCCGCCGGTGAGGCCATGCGCATCCCGCACACCTCGCACCAGTCGTCCGTCGCGGACTCATGACCGTTCGGGCAAGTCGACATGTCGTTTTCTCTCCCCCTCCGCCCCGATTTACCCCACCACGTTACTTCTTGACACGGACAGTCTTGGTCGAACGTGTCTCCAGGGTCATCTCGTCGGCGTCCGCGACCCTGGCCTTCAGCCGCACAGTACCCGTCGCCGCGTCGACCACGTCCACCACCTTGGCCAGCAGCTTCGCGGTGTCCTCGTTGCCCGAGGCGCTGGCCAGCTGCACCGCGCGGCCCAGCTTGGCGGTCGCGGAGTCGAAGTCGCCCTGCTTGCGGGCCTCCAGACCCTGCTGGATGACCTGGGCCAGCTCCGCCTGGCCGGTGTAGTGGGCGACCTGCGGGTTGATCCGCGTGGAGGCGACCATGTCGTCGGTCCACACCGCCCGCACCAGGCCCTGCCCGAGCACCTGCGGTGTGCCGTCGGGCTGCGGCTGGACGAGCGAGATGCGGGCCGCCAGCATCTCCTGGCCCACTCCGGCCGTCGGCACGACCACGTTGACGTGGTAGTCGCGGGACTCGTCGCCCCAGGAACCGGTCGGGTAGTCGCCGGCCCGGGGACCGGCCTCGGCGCGCCGGGCGGTCAGGTCCTCGACGGTGGGCGCCACCTGCTTCACGTACTGGATCTCCGCGCCCTGCGGGGTCCACACGCGCAGGGCCACGTCCGCGACCTCCTTGCCCATGGCGGTCTCCATCATCTGCCGGAAGTCCGCCTCCAGGCCGGAGGGATCGGCGACGATGTCGACGGAGCCGAGCAGTGCCGAGGCGATGCCGGTCAGCTCCTTGACCTCCCAGTCGGTGCCGACGCCGCGCGCGTCGCAGGTGAAGCGGCCCGCGCAGGCGTCGAGGGCGGCGCGCAGGTCCTCCGGCTTCTCGTGCTCGTTGCGGCCGTCGGTCAGCAGGATGCCGTGGCGTATCGACACATCGGCGGTGGACAGCAGCCGGTCGGCCAGCCGCAGCCAGGTGCCGATCGCGGTGCCGCCGCCGGCGCTGAGCCGGCGCAGCGCCTGCTTGGCCTGGTGGCGGGTGGTCGGGTCGGCGACGGCCAGGCCCCCGTCGGCCGGGTAGACCTCCTTGGCCTGGTGGGTGCCGGCCACCACCGCGAAGGCGACCCCGTCGCGGATGGTGTCGACGGCCGCGGCCGTCGCGTCGCGGGCACTGCGCATCTTGGTGGGCGGGTAGTCCATGGAGCCCGAGCAGTCCACCATGATCACCACGGCCGCCCCGGGACGGCTGCCGGGCAGGTCGGCGGGGCCCAGGCCGGCCAGCGGCAGCCCGCCGGAGGTGCCGCCGCCCGTGGAGGTCACCGTGACGATCGCGTTGACCTCGCGGCCGCCCTCCGGCAGGAACTCGTTCTGGTAGATGTCGACGGAGAACTGCGGCACGTTCGACTTGGAGAAGTTGGCCATCGGGTGCGCTCCTTGCGCTTGTCAACCAAGAAGAAGGATCAACGAGTTGAGGAGTGGGGGGAGGGAGGTCAGGCCACCGGGAAGGGCAGCACGGCCACGGTGATGTTGTCGTGTCCTCCGCCGTCGATGGCGACGCCGACGAGAGTGCGGGCGCAGTGCAGCGGCCGGACGCGGGCGTCCCCGGGCATCACCGAGGCGAGTTCCGCGGCCGATTCCGCGTAGTTCCAGAGTCCGTCGGTGCACACCACCACGACACCCGGTCCGTCCGGCTCGAAGGAAGCGGTGTGCGGGTCCAGTTCGACCGCGTCCGCGCCGAGCCACCCGGTGATGGCGTGGGCCCGTTCGTCCGCGTACGCCTCGGCCTGGGTCATCAGGCCGAGCGAGACCATGCGCTCGGCCCAGGAGTCGTCCTCGGTCAGCCGGGCGCCGGGGACCGAGCGGTCGTCGGGGATCCAGTACGCGCGGCTGTCGCCGATCCAGCCGACGGTGAAGGTCTTGCCGGAGGTGACCGCGCTGACGCAGGTGCAGGCGGGCGCGTTCTGGTGCCGCCGGCTCTCCTCCTCGGGGGTCTCGGCGGCCAGGTCGGCGACGGCCTGCGCGGCGACCAGCAGGGCCTCGCGCATCGCCTCCTCGGGCCGTACGCCGCGCGACAGCGAGGGCACGAGCGCCTTCACCGCCGCGTCCGCCGCGGTCTCCGAGGCGTCGTCGGGGCGGTACGCGGACGAGACGCCGTCGCACACCACGGCGACGACCGACTCGGTGCCGTCCGGCAGCGTGGTCGTGGACAGCGCGAAGGCGTCCTCGTTGCGGTGGTGCCGCAGACCCCGGTCGGTGACCGCGGCCACCCCGCCGAGCTCCACCTCCTGGTGGTCGCGCGGGCGGGGCTGGGCGTGGCCGCAGTGCTCGCAGTAGCCGTCGGCGTCGATGGCGCCGACCTCGCAGGCCACGCAGCGCGGCCGGGCCGGAGCGGCGCCCTGCTGCTCGACCCGGGGGTCCGCGATGCGGGCCTGGGTGAGCCCCGAGGTGCCGAGGCCGAAGGCGAGGGTGTCCGCCTCCCCCGCGGGCGGGGCGAGTTCGTACGCCTCGGGCTCCGCGGGCGGCGCGAGCGGGTAGCCGTCCGGCCGCCGGGGGGCGGCCAGATCGGCGCCGCAGGCGTCGCAGAACTTGTCGGCGGGCTCCAGAGGCTCGGCGCACTCCGGGCAAACGGTCGTCTGGGGCATGGCGTTACACCCACGTCCGGGGGCGGAAGCGGTTGGCCCGCTCCACCAGTTCGATCCTTGTCCGGCCCTGGTCGGCGAGGCGGGCCAGCACCCGGTAGGACTGCTCCAGGCCGAAGCGCAGGCCGCGCTCGTCGAGGTCCCGGCCCAGCAGCGGCGGTGAGCCGGTCCCGGCGTCGCCCTGCTGTCCGGCGAGCACCCAGTCCAGGGCGGTGCCCAGCACCTCCGTGGACAGCTGCTCGCGCTGCCGGGTGTCCAGGCCCAGCCGCTGCAGGTCCTCGACCTGCTGCGCGGCGGCCCGCAGGTCGCCGAGCAGCGCCTCGTGCGGCGGCCGGTCGCGCAGGCGCGCCCGTACCGCCGCGACCCGTGCCGCCGTGTAGTGGATGGACGCCTCGGGCACCGACTCCAGCGCCGCGACGGCTCCCGCGCGGTCGCCCGCCGCCAGTTGGACCCGGGCGAGGCCGAAGGCGGCGCTGACGTAGCTGTGGTCGGTGGTCCACACCAGGCGGTAGTACTCGGCGGCGTTGTCCAGCTGCCCCAGCACCTCGGCGCAGATGCCGAGCGCCAGCTTCGGCGCGGGCTCGCCGGGGAAGGCGTCGTAGACCGCGTCGAAGGCGAGGGCGGCGGTCCCGTGGTCGCCGGTGGCGAGCGCGGCCAGGCCGCGGTGCCACACCACCCGCCAGTCGTCGCCGTGTTCGTCCTGGAGCGCGGCCAGCGCGTCGGTGGCGGAGCGCGCGTCCGCCGTGTCGAGCCAGGCACGCACCAGGCGCAGCCGAAGCTCCGTGGACTCCGCGGGAGCCGCCTGGAGGGCCGCCACCAGTTCCGCGGGCGCGGCGGCCGCCATGCCCGCGAGGAAACCGGCGTTGGGATCGGCCGCGTCCACGTGCGGCACCGGCAGCGCCAGCGCGGCGGCCCGTACGTCGAGCCGGGTGACCGCAGGACCGGCAGGGCCCGCGAGGCCGGTTCCCGCCGCCGGGGCCGACCCGGTCCGCTGCGCCGGGACGGTGTACGGGGCGCTCGCCACCGTCGGGCTGTAGGTGCCGTTCGCCGGCGGCAGGGCGGGCATCGGGGGCGCCGCGGCGACGGCGGGGGCGGCCCCGGTGGCGATCGCACCGGCCCTGCCCTTCGTCCGGCCGCCGCCGAGCGAGGACGCGTCGCCGTGGACGGGCGTCAGCAACTCGCTGTCGACCACGCGCAGCTCGGGCCCGAACAGCGTCGACAGTGCGGGACGCGGCGTGCCGGTGCCCATGGCGACGACCTCGCGCAGCACGCCCAGCAGCTGGTCGGCCATCTCCTCCGCCGAGGCGAAGCGGCGCCCCGGGTCGGGATCGGTGGCCCGTACCAGCAGCCGGTAGAAGGACTCGTAGCGCGAGAAGACCTCGATGTTGGCGGGGTCGGGGAGGCTGTCGACGAAGACGTTCGTGTAGCCCTGGAAGTCGAAGGTGAGCACCGCCAGGGTGCGCGCGACCGTGTAGAGGTCGGAGGCGACGGAGGGCCCGACCTCCGGCACCTCGGGGGCCTGGTAGCCGACGGTGCCGTAGATCGCGCTGTCGCTGTCGTCCATGCGGCGGACGGCGCCCATGTCGATGAGTTCCAGCCGGTCCTCGGTCTGGATCGCGTTGTCGACCTTGAAGTCGCAGTACAGCAGGTTGCGGCTGTGCAGGTGGCCGAGCGCGTCCAGCGCCTCGATGGCGTAGGCGATCGCCTGGTCGACGGGGAGCGGCTCGCGCCTGCCGTCCGCCGAGCGGCGCTCGTTGGCGATCTCCTTGAGCGACTTGCCGCCGACGTACTCCATCACGATGTAGCCGTCGAGGCTGCCGGTGCGCGGGTCGAGGTGCTCGACGAAGTTGTAGATCCGCACGATGTTGGGGTGCTCGATCTCGGCCAGGAAGCGCCGTTCGGAGACCGCCGCCGCCAGCGCGTCCTCGTCGCCGGTGTCCAGCAAGCCCTTGAGCACCACCCAGCGGTCGCTGACCGCCCGGTCCACCGCCAGGTAGATCCAGCCGAGTCCGCCGTGGGCGAGGCAGCCCACCACCTCGTACTGGCCGTGCACCACGTCGCCCGCCCGGAGCTTGGGCGTGAACGAGTACGGGTGGCCGCACTTGGTGCAGAAACCGTCCGTGCGCCCCGGGCGGTCGCCGCGGCTGCGCCCGACCGGCGCACCGCACTCGCCCTTGCTGCAGAACCGCTTCCGCTCGGGGACCTGCGGGTCCTCCAGCACCGACGCGGCCGGGTCGGGCCGCGGGATCGGCGGCACGGCCACCAGTCCCGCGCCGAGCTTGCTGCGCGTCGGGCCGCTGGAGCCGGAACGCGAACTGCGCACCGACACCGGGGTGCCGCCGACCGTGCTGCCGCTGAGGGAGCGGGACAGCCGCCCGGACACCGAGCGCCGGGAGGAACGCGAGGTGCCCGACGTGCCGGAGGAACGGGACGAACGGGATGAGGCGGCGGACCCCGACGAGCCCTCCGGCCCGGATCCCGCACCCGTTCCCGTTCCCGTTCCCGGGGCGGCCCCGGATCCTGATCCGGCGGCTGTTCCCGTGGTGCCCGCGGCGCCCCCCGCCGTCACCGGCGCCAGGCCGCAGGTGTCGCAGAACAGCACACCGCCGCCGACGTCCTCGATCGTCCCGTCGCAGCCCGGACGCTGGCACTTCATCGCCCATCCCCCCTCTGATCGGCAGGCCCCGCCTGCCCCGGTACCAGCATGTCGGACACCGCGCGCTGATAGCGCAGCACCGCGCCCTCCGCGGCGCGCAGATCGCACGGCGCACTCCACAGAAGACGCCGCGCGTGGTCGTACCGCTCCATCAGAAGCGGATCCTCCGCCAAACCGTGACGTGCCACCTTCGCGCGGTAGGCGTCCAGCCGCCCGCGCAGCTCCGCGCGCACCGCCAGCGGGGCGGTGACCGCGGTCAGCGACTCGCGGGCGCGCAGCAACTCGTCGTCGGCGCGCTGCTCCAGGCCGTCCAGCAGCGGGGACAGCCGGTGCCACTGCCCGGTCCTGCGGAACTCCACGGCGGCGGTCAGCTGGTCGTGCAGCGCGACCGGCGCACCGCTCACCGCCGGCACCTCCGACGCGGCGATCTTCGCGAGCACCTCGACGCGGGCGCTGCGCGCCTCGGTGAGCGTCCGGTCGGCGCGCGAGAGCACGTCCCGCAGCCGCATCATCCGGTGGTCGGCGTCGTCCCGCACGTGCAGGACGGCCTCGACCTCGCGGCGTATGTCCTCCAGCGCGCGGCCCGCCCGGTCGTAGCGCCCGGTGTCGGGCCGTCCCGCGGTCCAGAACAGCAGCGGGTCGGAGACGACCTGCGCGCGCAACGCGGCGAGCGAGGCGAGCAGTTCCTCCAGATCGTCACCGGAGGGGTGGGTGCCGGGGCGCACCCCGACCGACTCGGCGAGCGAACGCACCCGCTGGGCCTCCACGGTGAGCAGGTCGATGCGCGCCGGCAGCGCCGACCACACCGCGTCGGCCGCCGAGACCACGTCCAGCACCTGCGCGTACCAGTCGTTCATCCGCGCCAGCAGCTGTTCCAGGCTGAGCTGTTCGCTCAGCCGGGCAGGGCCCGTCAGCCCGCGGGCTGCCTCCGGGACCGTACCGCCCGAGACCGTGACACCGGAGCCGCGCAGCAGCTCCGTCAGCTCCCGCAGCTCGCTCTGGGTGGGCCAGCGGCGGCGCGAACGCAGCGCCCGGGCGCTGGTGAGCGCGTCGGTGTACGCGTCGAAGTGCGCCCACAGCAACGAGACGGCCTGGTCGGCCGCGGCCCAGCGCTCCTTGGTGGCGCCGGTGAGCGCCGCCCCCTCCAGCAGCCTGCGGCCGGAGTGGTCCTGGAGCGCCAGCAGGGACGCCTCGATCGCCTCCCGCTCGTCACCGAGCCGCGCCAGGGCACGGTCGACGTCCTCGCGACTCATCGCCGGTCCGGATGGTCCCGCGAGCGCCATCGCACCTACTTCCTTCTCCGCCGGTCCCCGTGTCTGCTTCAGATGTCGGCCAGTTCCCCGTCGGTCTTGCGGCGTCCTGGCGGGCGCCGGTCTGCCTCAGTCCCGGTACAGCGGTTCCGGCGGCCCCTCGATGCCGGGGAGATCCGCCTCCAGCCAGGTACGGTACGCCTGCATCCACCGGCTGTCCGGACCCCCGCTGCGGTAGTCCGCCAGCACCTTGTTGACGCGCCGCACCAGGTCGGTGTCGTTCTCGTTCATGGCCACGCCGTAGTACTCCGTCGTGACGGGCTTCCCCACCAGGCGCACCGCCGGATCCTGAGCGGCCTGCCCCGCGGCGAGCGCGTTGTCGGTGAACACGGCGTCCACCTCGCCCAGTTGCAGCTTCACCAGGCAGTCCAGCTGGTTGGGGACGAGAACGATCCGCGGCCGCAGCCGGTCCTTCTCCTCCTCCAGCTTCGCCTCGCCGGTGGTGCCCTGCGCGGTGCAGATCCGCTTGCCGGTGATGGAGTCGTCGAAGCCCTTGACGGTGGAACCCTGCCGGGGGGCGAGCAGTTGCTGCCCAGCCGCGAAGTAGGCCGTGGAGAAGGCGATGTGCTTCTCCTTGATCCGCTCGCAGGTGATGCTCACCGTGCGCACCAGCACGTCGACGTCACCGTGGTTGACGGCCTCGAAGCGCTTGGCGGTCGGCACCGTCTTGTACACGATCGCGTCCTCGTCGCCGAGGATGTCGGCGGCGATCGCCTTGGCCAGGTCGATGTCAAAACCGATGATCTTGCGGCTGACCGGGTCGCGGTAACTCCAGCGGTAGCCGTTCTGGTCGACGCCGACGACGAGCTTGCCGCGCTCCTTGATCCGTTCGACGGCGGGGCCGCTCTCCCCGGACGGCCGCAGACTCGCCTCCGGGTGGCCGCCGCAGTCGTCGTCCGCGGCCTGCCGCGCGGACCGCTCCGCGTCGGCCGGCTCCGCCGAGTGGGTGACGGCCGCCGCGCGCTCCGCCTCCGCCCGATCGGCCGCCCTCAAGTGCAGCGGCAGCGCCGTGCCGGCGACCGCCAGCACGCACAGCCCGGCCATCGCGGTCACGCCTCCCCAGCCCCGCATGCCTTGCCGCCCGCGTGTCATCCGCGGCCTCCCTCCGCCGCTCATCGGTACTCCGACAACCGGCGCCCGATGCCGAGCACCGCACCCGCCGCGCCGAGCACCGCCAGGAGCGCGGCGCCGACACCCAGTCCGTTCAGCGCGCCGCGGCCGTCCGCGGCGGCCTGCTCGAACTCCTGCTGCTCATGCGCGACGGCCTTGGCCAGGCTGCTGTCGACCCCGTCGAAACAGACGCCCGTGTACTCCTCGGCCCGCTCGCCGTTCTCGTAACTCCCGCCGATCGTCTGGGCCACCGCGTCCAGGTAACTGCCCGCGTCGTCCTTCGCACGGGCCTGGAGGTTCAGGCTCCACCAGGCCTTGGCGTCCTTCATCGCGACGGTGATGCTCTCGCGGCTCTCCGCGTCGTCCGCCAGCCGCAGCGCCCGGGCGAGCAGACCGGACTTCCCGTCCGCCTTGGTGCCGGCCATGTCCTGGATCTGCCGCAGGTACGCGGTGTTGTACGCGTCACCGCTGCCCCGGGCCACCAGCGTCAGGTTCTCGTTGCTGCGGGCCTGCAGGGACTCGATGCGCGCCTCGTTGAGGACCTGCAGCGACCGGGCCCCGTGCGCGTACGAGTCGTCCAGCCGGGCGCGCGCCACGCCGTGCCCGGCGACCAGCCACAGCAGCACGGCGACGGTGGCGGCGGTCCCCGCCAGCAGGCCGATGTTGAACACCCGGTGGGTGCGCTTGAAAGAGCGCCGCTGCGCCCACACCAGGGCCACCAGCGCGACGCCACCGAGCGCCCAGGCGCCCCACGGCAGTGCCTGGGCGTCGTCGTAGTCCCGGCCGAGCCGGGCCGTCTCGATCGTCCACAGATCCTTGGCGTCGGGCAGGATCTGCTCGTTCATCAGGTCGTTGGCGCGCCGCAGGTACGCCCCGCCGACCGGGAAGCCCTGCCGGTTGTTGGACCGGGCCCGCTCGATCAGGCCCGTGTACTCGGAGAGCCGCTGGTTCAGCCGCTCCAGCCGGTCGCGCGAACCGGGCGAGCCCTCCGAACTCGCCGCCGCCTGCGTGATGCTCCGCGAGGCGACGTCGATGTCCTTGTCGTAGCGGTCGCTGACGGCCGCGGGCTCCACGCCGCCGGCGAGGAAGCCGCCGGAGGCGGTGGCACCGGCATCCGCGAGCGACCGGTAGATGTCCGCCGCGCGCGCACTCAGCGGCTCGCTGTGGTGGATCACGTCGTCGGCCGCGGTCGCCCGCTCGGAGATCTGCCAGGCCGTCACCGCGCCGAACGCCACGACCAGCACCACGAGCAGGGCACCGATCACCCGCAGCCGTCCCGGCTCGGTGGTCGCGGCCCTGCGCCACACGCGCAACTGGTCCACCCAGGCCCACGACCGGGCGTCCCCGGGCACGCCGGAGCCGCCCCCCGCCGCGTCGCCGGGCCCCCGCACGGTCGGCGGCTCCGTGTTCGTCGGCGTCCGCATCCGCCAGCCTCCCCCCGACTCGATCCCCGCGCACGCGCGCCGAGCCCATGACCAGCAGTATGGCCGCCGGCGCCGACATCCACCCCCGAATTGGGTGGATCTTGCCGCCGGTTCCGCCCGCCCCGCCCCGGTCGACGCCCCCCGTCCGGCCCGTTCGCGCGTACCCTCTCGCAGCTCACCACGCACGCGGGTGCGTGTTCGGTTCCCTGCCGCGCGCGGCCTACGGCACCGGCGCCACCGGCTCGTAGTGCGCCCGGACCCGGGCCCGGGCCTCGGGCCCGGCCCCCGAGCGGTCCAGCCCGAGCAGGGCCGCGCCGAGCACGGGCGGAGCCGTGACGACCCGCGGAACGGCCCGCGGGGCGCGGGCCGCCAGCAGCGCGACCACGGAGTCCATCAGCAGCGGGTGACGGGCGGCCAGCACACCGCCGCCGAGCACGACGTCGACCTCCTCGTCCAGCAGGCCGAGCCGGTCCAGCGCGACCGCGGCCATGACCACGATCTCCTCCGCCTGACGTTCCACGATGTTCCGTGCAACCGAATCGCCCGATTCTGCGGTTTTGAAGAGTACAGGGGTCAATTCGTGCTTCCGGGAGAAATCAATGTGTCCCAAGTGCAGTGCTTCGATCAGCGCGTACATCGACGTCAGCCCGAAGTGCGCCGGCAGCGCGGCCGCCAGCGCGGTGGGGCCGCCGCGCCCGTCCTCGGCGCGCGCCGCCCACCACAAGGCCTCGTCGGCGAGGCCCGATCCGCCGCCCCAGTCACCGGAGAGGTGGCCGATGGCGGGAAAGCGTGCCGTACGGCCGTCGGGCAGCATGCCCGCGCAGTTGATGCCGGCACCGCAGACGACGGCGACGCCGCGCGGTTCCTCCACACCGGCCCGCAGCAGCGCGAAGGTGTCGTTGGCGACCCGGGTGGTGACACCCCACCCCCGTGCGTGCACGGCGAGTTCGAGCTGCTGCTCCTCCACGGGGAGATCGGCGTTGGCCAGGCAGGCCGAGACATGCCCCACCAGCGCCTCGCCCGGGCGCAGGGCGGCACCGGCCGCCTCGGCCGCCCGCTCGACGATACGGGCCACCACCTCGACCGCCGGCTCCACACCGACGATCTGCGGCTGGAAGCCGCCGCCGCGGGCGGTGCCGAGCACCGACCCGTCGGCGGCGACGAGGGCGACATCGGTCTTGCTGTTGCCCGCGTCGATCGCGAGGACCCCCCCGTCGAGGGGATGGTTCAGATCCACGCCAGGTGCTCCCGGTTGTGCGCGATCAGACGGTCGGTCAGGGCGTCGGCGTACTCGTGCTGGCCGATCAGGGGATGCGAGAGCAGCGCCGTGAAGACGCGGTCCCGGCCGCCGTGCACGGCGGCCTTCAGCGCCAGGTCCTCGTAGGCGGTGACGTTCGCGATCAGGCCGCTGTAGAGCGGGTCCAGCGGCTCGACGGGCAGCGGGTGCGTCCCGCGTGCGTCGACGGTGGCGGGCACCTCGATGACGGCGTCGTCGGGGAGGAAGGGCAGCGTGCCGTTGTTGAGGGTGTTCACGACCTGGACGTCACCGGTGTCCCGCAGCAGCGAGGAGGCCAGGGCCACGGCCGCCTCGGAGTAGAAGGCACCGCCGCGGCGGGACAGCAGCTCCGGCTTCTCGTCGAGGCTCTCGTCCCCGTACATCTCCAGCAGTTCGGCCTCGATCGCGGCCACCTCGGCGGCCCGGGACGGCTTCGACCGCAGTTCCCGCACGACCTCGTCGTGCGCGTAGAAGTAGCGCAGGTAGTAGGAGGGTACGACGCCGAGCCGGTCCAGCAGGGTCCTGGGCAGGTGCAGGTCGTCGGCGATGGAGTCGCCGTGCGCGGCAAGCAGCTTGGGCAGTACGTCCTCGCCGGCGGGGCCGCCGATCCGCACCCCCCGCTCCCAGGTGAGGTGGTTCAGGCCCACGTGGTCCAGGTGGACCTGGTCGGGGGACACCCCCAGGAAGGAGGCGAACTTCCGCTGGAAGCCGATCGCCACGTTGCACAGGCCGACGGCCTTGTGCCCGGCCTGCAGCAGGGCCCGGGTGACGATGCCGACGGGGTTGGTGAAGTCGATGATCCAGGCATCGGGCGCGGCCCTGCGGACCCGCTCGGCGATGTCCAGCACCACCGGGACGGTGCGCAGCGCCTTGGCCAGCCCGCCGGCGCCGGTGGTCTCCTGGCCGACGCAGCCGCACTCCAGCGGCCAGGTCTCGTCCTGCGCGCGGGCGGCCTGCCCGCCCACCCGCAGTTGCAGCAGCACGGCGTCGGCGCCCGCCACGCCGGCGTCCAGATCGGAGGTGGTGGTGACGGTGCCGGAGTGGCCCTGCTTGGCGAAGATCCGCCGGGCGAGGCCGCCGACCAGCCGCAGCCGGTCCTCGGCCGGGTCGACGAGGACCAGCTCCTCGATCGGCAGGGTCTCGCGCAACCGCGCGAACCCGTCGATGAGTTCGGGGGTGTACGTGGACCCGCCGCCCACGACAGCCAGTTTCATCCCTTGACTCCCGTCAATGTCACGCCCTCGATGAAGGCCTTTTGAGCGAAGAAGAAGACAACGATCACCGGTGCCATGACCAGCACCGTGGCGGCCATCGTCAGGTTCCAGTTGGTGTGATGGGCGCCCTTGAAGGATTCCAGGCCGTAACTCAGCGTCCAGGCCGCCGGGTTCTCGCTCGCGTAGATCTGCGGTCCGAAGTAGTCGTTCCAGCAGTAGAAGAACTGGAACAGCGCCACGGCGGCGATGGCGGGCTTCGCCATGGGCAGGACGACGCGCAGCATCGTGCGCAGCTCGCCGCAGCCGTCGACCCTCGCCGCGTCCGTGTACTCCTTGGGGATGGTGAGCAGGAACTGCCGCAGCAGGAAGATGGTGAACGCGTCGCCGAAGGCCATCGGGATGATCAGCGGCCACAGGGTGCCCGACAGGTGCAGCTGCTTGGCCCAGAACAGATACATGGGGACGATGACGACCTGCGGGGGCAGCATCATCGTGGAGATCACGAGCATCATCGACAGATTCCGCCCGCGGAAGCGGAACTTGGCCAGCGCGTAGGCGACCGGCGTGCTGGAGACGACCGTCAGCACGGTGCCGAGGCCCGCGTACAGCAGGGTGTTGCGCCACCAGGTGAGGAAGCCGGGGGTGTCCCAGACGGTGCCGAAGTTGCCCCATTCCCAGGTCCTGGGCCACAGGTCCCGGGTGAGGGCCTGGTTGTCGCTCATCACCGCGGTGAGGAAGACGAAGACGAACGGGAGGACGAAGAAGAGGGCGGCCGCGATGCCGAGGGCGTGGACGGCGATCCAGTGCAGTGCCGCCCGGCGGGTCGCGGCCCGCCGGGACGAGGCGGACGCGCCGGTCACCGGGCCGGCGGCGGGCGGGGCGAGTGTCGCGTGGGTCATCGGTATCAGTCCTCCGCCGACAGGAAGCCGCTGCGGCGGCGCATCAGGAGTGCGGTGAAGACCATGGCGAGGGCGAACAGCACCAGGGCGATCACGCAGGCCGCGCCGGTGTCGAAGCGCTGGAAGCCGAGGTTGTAGACCAGCTGCGGCAGCGTCAGCGTGGACTTCTCCGGGTAGCCCGGCTCGAACTGCTGGCCGGAGCCGCCGATGATGCCGCTGGCGACCTTTCCGGCGACCAGGGGCTGTGTGTAGTACTGCATGGTCTGGATGACCCCGGTCACCACGGCGAACATCACGATGGGCGAGATGTTCGGCAGGGTGACGTAGCGGAACCGGGTCCAGGCTCCGGCGCCGTCGAGCTCGGCGGCCTCGTACTGCTCCTTGGGGACGTCGAGCAGCGCGGCCATGAAGATCACCATGAGGTCGCCGATGCCCCACAGCGCCAGCAGCGTCAGGGCGGGCTTGGACCAGGTCGGGTCGTTGAACCAGCCGGGCTGCGGCAGGCCGATGCTGCCCAGCAGGTGGTTCACCGGACCGGTGCCGGGGTTGAGGAGGAAGGCGAAGGCCATCGTCGCGGCGACCGGCGGGGCGAGGTAGGGCAGGTAGAAGGCGGTGCGGAAGAGCCCGGCACCCGTCTTGATCTTGGTGATCAGCAGGCCGATGCCCAGGCCGAAGACGACCCGCAGGCTGACCATGACCACGACCAGCCACAGGGTGTTGCGCAGCGCGGGCCAGAAGAAGGGGTAGTCGTTGAAGACGTACGACCAGTTCTTGACGCCGTTCCAGGTCGGCGGGGCGAAGCCGTCGTACTTCATGAAGGAGAAGTAGACGGTCGAGATCAGCGGGTAAGCGAAGAAGACGCTGAAGCCGATCAGCCACGGGGAGAGGAAGGCGAGGTTGCGAAGCGCCTCGCGGCGGCGCTTTGCCCTCAGCAGGGGGTGGACGCTCGCACTCATCACTGGGCCTGCGCGATGTCCTTGTCGACCTGCGTGTCGACGGCCTTGAGGCCGGCGGTCAGGTCGGACTGCTTGCCGGACTCGTAGGCGTAGCCGAAGTCCTGCAGCGTCAGCTGGTAGGTGCCGCCGTTGACGCTGGCGGGGGTGGTGGTGCTGTTGGGGTTCTGCGCGATGTCCACGAAGGTGCGGAAGAGGGGATCGGCGTCCAGCTTCGGGGACTTCAGCGCGGCGAGCGTGGAGGGCACGTTGTGGATGGCGTTGGAGAAATTGACGACCGCGTCGGTGTCGGTGGCCATGAACTTCACCAGTTCCCAGGCGGCGTTCTTCTTGGCGCTGGTGTTGGCGACGCCGATGATCGTGCCCGAGAGGTAGCCCTTGCCGTAGGTGTTGGCCTGGTCGTCCGGCACGGGGAAGGGGGCGACGCCGATGTCGAACTTGGCACCGGCCTCCTTGGCCATGCCGGCCCGCCACTCGCCGTCGATGGCCATGGCCACCTGGCCGGTGTGGAAGGGGTTCTTGGCGCCCCACTCGTCACCGAAGGTCGACCGGTACTTCTCCAGCTTCTTGAAGCCGCCGAGCGCCTTCACCATGTCCTGCTGCCAGGTGAACATGGCGGCGAAGCCGGGGTCCTTGGCGACGGTGGACTTGCCGTCGGCGTCGAAGTACTTCGCGCCCCACTGCGCGGCCAGGTGCGTGGTGGTCGACTCGTAGCCGTGGAAGTTGGGCATGAAGCCGAGCTGGGAGTAGGAGTCGCCCTTGGCCTTGGTGAGCTTGACCGCGTCGGCCTTGAACTCCGACAGCGTCTTGGGCGGGGCGGAGATCCCGGCGGCCTTGAAGGCGTCCTTGTTGTAGTAGAGGCCGTAGGCGTCGCCGAGCAGCGGCAGCGTGCAGCGCTTCCCGTCGAACTGGGTGTACTCCAGCATCGGCTTGGGGAAGGTCGCCGCCGTGTCGATGCCGGACTTCTTCAGGAAGGGGTCCAGGTCGGCGAAGGCGTTGGACGAGCAGAACTTGCCGACGTTGTCGGTGGTGAAGGACGAGACGACGTCGGGGGCGTTGGGGCCGCCGGCCCGCAGCGCCTGGTTGATCTTGTCGTCGGTGATGTTGCCCTGCACCTTGACGTGGATGTTGGGGTGCGCCTTCTCGAAGGCCGCGACGTTGGCGCTGATCGCCTCCACCTCGCTCGGCGCGGACCAGCCGTGCCAGAAGGTGATGGTGACGTCCTTGTTGGGGTCGTCGCTCGCCGTGTTGTTGCTGGAGCCCGTACATGCGCTCGTCAGCAGGGATATCGCGGCGGCGGCGGCGATGGCGGCGGCGGCCGTCTTGGTGGAACCGGACACTTCGCTTCCTCCGGGGACTTCGGGGGCGGTTCGAGGGTGTGCGATGCCTGCGGAGGAGCCCGTCCGGTGGGGCCGGCGACGGGTGTCCCCCGCTGCGTGAGCGGATGGTGGGTGGTTCGGTTGAGCGGATTGAGCGGGGTTCAGCGGGAGGTGTCGAACACCTCGTCGCGGGTGGTGGCGAGGGCGCTTTGCAGTGCCCCGCACAGAACGGGGCGCTCCGGCACCCCGCCGAGCACCAGCCGGGGCCGGGGCACGGCCAGTTCGGCCAGTTCCGTCTGGACGCGTGCGCGCAGGGGTTCCCCGCCGGCGGCGATCACTCCGCCGGCCAGGACGATCAGTTCGGGGTCGAGCACGGTCACCAGCGAGGCGAGACCGATGGCGAGCCCGGTGGCGAAGTGCCGCAGCAGTTCCGCCTGCGGCCCGCCTTCGTTCCCGGTGGCCGCGTCCGCGGCCGCCGAGGCCAGCAGCGCCGAGGCCGCTCCGGCCTGGGTGCCCCGGGGCACGGCCAGCCCCAGTTCGCGGGCGATCCGCAACACGGCGTTGCAGCCCGCCAGTTCCTGGAACCCGCCGGCGTTGGCCTTGGCCACGTGCCGGACCAGGGGCGTGCCGGGCACCGGCATGAAGCCGACCTCGCCCGCGCCACCGGTGCGGCCGCGGTGCAGCCGGCCGCCGATGACGATGGCGGCGCCGATGCCCTCCTCGTTCCACAGCAGGACGAAGTCGTCGTGCCCGTGGGCCGCGCCTAGCCGCTGTTCGGCGACGGCGGCGAGGTTCACGTCGTTGTCGTACTCCAGGGGTACGGGCAGGGCCGCGGCCATTTCCTCCAGCAGGGTGGGGGAGTGCCAGCCGGGGAGGTGGCTGGCGTAGCGCAGCCGCCCGGTGCTCGGGTCGAAGGCGCCCGGGGTGCCGACAACGATCCGGTGCAGGTCGGTCAGGTGCAGTCCGGCGGCCTTCACCGCGCCGTCGACCGCCTGCGCGACCTGTTCGACGGCGCCGTGGGAGCGCCGGCTGCGTCCCGGGGTCGGCAGTTCGAACTCGCCGGTGACGGTGCCGGTGATGTCGGCGACCGCGGCACGGATGTGCTCGGCGGTCACGTCGAGTCCGGCGACATGTGCGGCGGCGGGGTTGACCGAGTACAGCTGGGCGTTGGGGCCCGGCCGGCCGGCGGTGGTGCCGGTGGCGACCACCAGCCCGGCGGACTCCAGCCGGGCGAGCAGTTGTGAGGCGGTCGGTTTCGACAGGCCGGTGAGCTTGCCGATGCGGGTGCGGGACAGGGTCCCGTGTTCGAGGAGCAGGTCGAGCGCGGCGCGGTCGTTCATGGCGCGCAGGACACGCGGCGTACCGGGCGTGCCAGGGGTGCCGGGTGTACCGGGAGTACCGACCACGGGCTCGTCCTTCCTCGTGTCGGCGGCTTGTCGGGGCTCGTGTGCGGGGTGGGGGCGTTGGTAGTTAGGAAACTTTCCTGTTGGTGAATGGCAAGGTAGGCGCCCGGCCGCGGGAGCGTCAAGGGTGGATCAAAGACGGCGTCAAAGTGTTATCAGGGGCGCCAAGGCATGAAAAGGGGGCGCCGGGCGGATGCCCGGTGCCCCTTGCGATCCCGGCGCGTGCGCCGGCATCGATCAGCTCACTTCGTGGTCGGCAGCGGCTGTGCCGCGAGCGCCTGCGGCGACGAGGGGTTGGCCAGCGCCGACGGCGCGGCGATGCCGGCGGTCGGGTCGACCGCCTCCTCGTCGTCCGCCGCCGCCGGGAGTCCGCCGACGATCGCGATCCCGGCCTCGTCGAAGGTCCGCTTGATACGCCAGCGCAGTTCGCGTGCCGCCGACAGCGCCTTGCCCGGCATCGTCCTGGCCTGCGCCTGAAGGACCATGGAGTACGCGGTGACCGACTCCAGCCCCAGCACCTCGACCGGCTCCCAGAGCACCTCGTCCCATGGCTGGGTCTTGGCCATCTCCTCGGCCGCCCGCAGGATCAGCGCCCGCGCCCGGTCCAGGTCCTCGTGGTAGCCGATCCGCACGTCCACGGTCGCCGTCGCCCAGCCCTGGCTGAGGTTGCCGATGCGCTTGACCTCGCCGTTGCGGATGTACCAGATCTCGCCGTTGTCGCCGCGCAGCTTCGTCACCCGCAGACCGACCTCGATCACCGTGCCGCTGGCCACGCCCGCGTCGATGACGTCGCCGACGCCGTACTGGTCCTCCAGGATCATGAAGACCCCGGAGAGGAAGTCCGTCACCAGGTTCCGCGCGCCGAAGCCGATGGCCACACCCGCCACACCGGCGCTGGCCAGCAGCGGCGCCAGATTGATCTGGAGCACCGACAGCACGGTCAGCGCGGCCGTGCCCATGATCACGAACGAGGCCACGCTGCGCAGCACCGAGCCGATGGCCTCGCTGCGCTGCCGCCGCCGCTCGGCGTTGACCAGCAGCCCGCTGAGCGCGCCCGGGGCGGCGGTCTCCGCGCCGCGGTTCATGCGCTCGATCAGTTTGGTGAGCATCCGGCGCACGATCACGCGCAGTACCAGCGCGATGACCAGGATCAGCACGATCCGCAGCCCGGCGCCCAGCCAGTCCGCCCAGTTCTGGCCGATGTAGTCGGCCGCGCCGTTGGCGGATTTCTGGGCGTCGTCGATGGTCGAGGCGGTGGCGAGCGGTGTGGACACAGGCGGGAACCTCCGGTCGGGCAGGCTTCCCACACTAACGGGGTAAACGATGTGTCTCGTTGCCTCGTTCGAGAGCGACGTGCGCCGATTCAGGGCATGTAAAGGGGTGTGGTCGAAAACACCCTCGGTCCGTTACCCGGTCATGGTGGCGCCGCGGCCAGGCTTCCGGAGAGACTGTGGGCAGATCGTCCCGGCGCGAGCCACGCGCCGCCGGCGTAAAAGGAGGCACCCGTGCCGCATGTCCTGGTCCTCAATGCGTCGTACGAGCCGCTCGGCGTCGTACCGCTCCGCCGCGCACTGATCCTCGTGCTGAACAAGAAGGCCGTGTGCCTCGAGGAATCCGGCGCTTATCTGCACAGCGCGACCTGTTCTGTCCCCGCACCCAGTGTTGTCAAGCTCACCAAGTTCGTCCGAGTCCCCTTTCGCGGCCCCGTGCCCCTGACCCGGCGGGCGCTCTTCGCCCGGGACGGCGGCCGGTGCGCGTACTGCGGAGGCGTCGCAACCAGCGTCGACCACGTGATCCCGCGCAGCCGCGGAGGCCAGCACACGTGGGAGAACGTGGTCGCTGCCTGCCGCCGGTGCAACCATCTCAAGGCCGACCGGCATGTCGCCGAGCTCGGCTGGCGCATGCGCCATCAGCCCGCCCCGCCGTCGGGCCTCGCCTGGCGGATCATCGGGACGGGGCATAGGGACCCGCGCTGGCTGCCATACCTGCAGCCATTCGGCGCGGACGACGCCTTGGCCCGGATCGACGGCATATCCGCCTGAGACCGGGCCTTTGTGTTGCCCGGCGCGGGGCCGCGGGGCGCGGCTCCCGGGCCGCCCGTCGCGGTCCCGGAGGCCCCGTCCCGCGGCCCGGCCTACTCGTGGCGCAGCTGCGCGGGGTGCGCGGCGTGCCGCAGCAGGGGGAGTGAGCAGGCGGCGGCGAGCAGGGCGGCGACGGGCAGCGCGACGGCGACGAGCAGGGGTTCCAGCAGCGGGAACGCGTACGAATGGTCGAGTCCCAGCGCCTTCCACCAGCCTCCGACGGCCATCAGCCCGCATCCCGTGGCCAGCACGGCGGCCGGTACCAGCGGGAGCGCGGTCTCCAGCAGCGCCGCCCGGTTCAGGACGCTCCGGGGCACCCCGCCGGCGGCCAGCGCCGCCAGCGTGCGGCGCCGGGTGAGCACCGATTCGGCCGCCCCGACCGCCAGGGCGCCCAAGGCCACCGCGAAGGCGATCGCGATGCCGGCGCCGGCCAGTCGGAGCCCGTCGGTGTAGTACTCCAGGCCCATCGCGCTGTGCGGGTACCGGTGCGGCGCGGTCAGGTCCTCGATCAGCAGGCGCCGTACGCCCATGAAACCGACTCCCGCCAGCACGGCCGCCAGCACCGCCCCGCGCGCCCGTGCGCCCGCCCAGGGATCCGCCTGGAGGCGTTCCCCCGCGATCAGCAGTTCCGGGCGCCCGGAGCGGGCCGCGAGGCGCCCGGACAGCAGGGCGAGCCCGGCGCTGCCGTGGACCACGCCGACCAGGCAGAGCACGACGGCGGCCACGGTCACCGAGGCGGTGACCGCGGGCGTCACCGTCCGGCCGTCGAGCACGAACAGGTTCACCAGGTGCAGGCCGGTGCCCATGACGAGCGCCGCAGGTGCCAGCGCCCACAGCGCCAGGCGCCCCCGCCCCGGCCGCGGGTGCGGCCGCCGGCTCCCCGGGGCGGCCCCGAGCGGATCGGCCGCCGCGCGGCGCAGCGTGAACCGGGCCTCCAGCGTCGCCAGCAGCGGCATGCCGAGCACCACGGCGACGGCCGCGAACCACGGGACGGGCACATCGACGGGCCAGGCCACGGCGACGGGCTGCACAGCGGCGAGCACCGCCCGCAGCACCAGGAAGGCCGCCAGCCCGGCGAGGGCGCCGGCCCCGCAGGCCGCACCGGTCTCCAGCGCCTGGATCCGCCGCACCTGGCGTGCGGTCGCCCCGGCCAGCCGGAGCGCGGCGAGCCGCCGCTCCAGGCGCAGGGCGCCGATCCGGGTGCACTGCCCGAGGAACGCCAGCAGCGGGACGAGCAGCAGCACCAGCCCGGTGGCCAGCGCGTTCCGTGCGGTGGGGTCGTTGAACAGCCGACGGGTGTACCAGTGCACACCGCCGCCGAACCGGGTGCCGATCACCGCGACGACCACGGCCGCCAGCGCGAAGCCCGTGCCGAGCGCCGTGCCCGCCGCCGTCAGGCCGAGCCGCCACCATTCGCCGCGCGGGGCGCCGCGCAGCAGCGACCAGGCCAGCCGGGCGTCGGCCCGCAGCGCGGTCACCGCGGCACCTGCGCGGGTTCGCCCTCCACGGCGCCGTCGCGGACGGTGGCCTCGCGGTCGGCGTAGGCGGCGACCTGGGCGTCGTGGGTGACGAGCAGGACGGCGGTGCCCGTCTCGCGGGCGGCCCCCACGAGGGCGGTCATGACCTGCTCCCCGGCGAGGGAGTCCAGGGCGCCGGTCGGCTCGTCGGCGAAGACGGCCTTGGGGCCGGTGACCATGGCGCGGGCCAGGGCGACGCGCTGGGCCTGGCCGCCGGACAGCTCCCCAGGGCGCAGGCCCGCCCGGTCGCCGGCGCCGAAGCGCTCCAGCCACGCGCGGGCACGGTCGTGGGCGGTGGCGCGCGAGGTGCCCGCCAGCAGCAGCGGCAGCGCGACGTTGTCGAGCGCGGTCAGCTCGCCGACGAGCTGCCCGAACTGGAAGACGATGCCGAAGTCGGTGCGGCGCAGCGTCGTACGGCGGGTCTCGCCCGCCTGGTCGAGGCGCTCGTCGCCGTACCGCACCTCGCCCCTGTCCGGCCGGACGATGCCCGACAGGCAGTGCAGCAGCGTGGACTTGCCGCTGCCGCTCGAGCCGCTGACGGCCAGGATCTCGCCGGGGTGCAGACGCAGCGACGCACCGCGCAGGGCGTCGGTGGTGCCGTAGCGCTTGACCAGGCCGCGGGCCTCGATCAGGGGTGGGGTCATGCGGAGGCGACCTCCTCGGCCAGGCCGCCGAGGCGCTGCGCGGCGTTGTCCATCCAGCGCAGGTCGGCGTCGAGATGGGTGAGGGCGTAGTCGGCGGAGAGCACGGCCGACAGGGGGGCGCCGGGTGCCGTCTTCACCGCGGTGAGTTCGCGCATCCGGGCCAGGTGGGCGGCGCGCTGGGTGCGCAGGAAGTCCGCCGGGTCGCCGTGGCCGGAGGCGATGATCGCCGTGACCTTGGCGAAGATCTCATTGGCCGCGGTGACCGGGGCGGGCGGCACGGGTTCGGCGAGCCAGCCGAGCAGCGCGCCGGTGCCCCGCTCGGTGAGCCGGTAGGTGGTGCGCTCGGGGCCGCCCTCGCTCTCGGTGGCGTCGATCTCGGCGAGGCCGTCGCGGACGAGGCGCTGGAGGGTCGAGTAGACCTGGCCGTAGGCGAGCGGGCGGGCCTGCGGGAAGCGTTCGTCGTGCCGCCGCTTCAGGTCGTAGCCGTGGCCGGGGCCCGCGGCGAGCAGTCCCAGCAGCGTGTTGCCGGTGCTCAACGGTTCCTCCCCGGGGATCTATTCACTCCATACATGTATTGAGTGAATAGTGGCAGGCGCGGGATCACCGGGGCAAGAGGTGTGCCGGAAGGTGCCCGCGAGGACGGGCTCAGCCCGTGACGGCGAAGGCCTGGAGCGCGTACAGCGAGTAGCCGTACTTCGTGCCGCGCTCCACGCCCTGGACGCGGAGGAAGCGCGTGTCGCCGGGCGCGTCCAGGCGCACCGACTCGGTGCCGCCGCGGCCGTCGTCGACGACCGCCGCCGTGTGCCAGTTCTGCCCGTCTGCCGAGGTCAGGATCGTGTAGCGGGAGGCGTACGCGTCCTGCCAGCGCAGCGTCACCCGGCCGATCCAGGCGGCCCGCCCCAGCTCGACCTGCACCCACGCGTCGTCCTGGGCGGGTGAGGACCAGCGGGTGCCGGGGTCGCCGTCGGTGAGCGCGGAGGCGGGGAAGTCCGCGGTCTCGTCGCCGGAGGAGGTGGCGGCGGCGCCCTGTGCGACGTCCGGGCCGCCGGTGCGCGGGTAGGCGTGCACGGTGACGGTCTGCCGGACCGTGCGGCCCTCGGCGCGGAACTCCAGCGGCACCTCGTAGACGCCCGGCACGCCGTCCTCGGGCAGCGACAGCCGCACCGGCACCACGACCCGCCCGCCGCGCGGCAGTTCTACGTCACCGGGGGCCGTCGCCCGTATCCCCGGCGGGGCCTTGGCCGTGAGGGTCACCCGGGCCGCCCCCGGGGAGGCGTCGGTCAGTTCGGCGGTGACCGTCGCCGGCGCGCCGCCGGCCTCGACGTCCGCCTCGGTACGGTCCAGCGTCATCCGGGCGGCCGGCCGGTCCGCGTACCAGGGCACGATCTCGTGGACGACCGGCGGCGGCGTCCCGGGCGCCGGGGTGACCCGCACCGCGTCCACCCGCAGACCGTGCGCCGGGAGTTCGGTCCAGCCGCTGCCCAGTGCGCCCAGCCGGCGCCAGCCCTGCCCGGGCACGCGCGCCTCGACGGAGCCGCCGGTGCCGCCCTCGGGCCCGGTCAGCACGGTCAGCGCCTCCAGGGGGCGGGCCGCGCCGTACTCCAGGGTCAGCCCGTCCGCCGGTAGGCGGTAGGCCGTGGTTGCGTCGCCGTCGGCGGCCGCGCCGGCCGCCGGGTCGCCCGCGGGGACGGCGGGCTCGTGCCCGTCCCGGGTGGTCACGGTGAACTCCCGTACGGTGACGGCGTTCTCCTGCGCGGCGGTGGCCCTCAGCCGCACATAGCGGGCGCGGGTGCCCTCCGGCAGGGTCGCGGTCACCGTGCGCTCGCCGGCGACCTCGGTGACGGGCCGCCAGCCGGCGGCGTCGCCGGCCGAGTACTCCAGCACCGCACGGCCCAGGTAGTCGTCCTGCTCCGGTCCGGGCTGCGCGGACCCCATGGCGATCCGCACCTCGCGGATCTCGTGGGTGCCGCCCAGGTCGACCCCGAAGGTGTCGCCCTCCTGCGGCGGGGCGTCGCTGGCCCAGGCGGTGGAGTCCTTGCCGTCGGTCATGAGGGACGGCTCCGTGGCGCGCGCCGAGCCGAGGGTCGCGGTGGCGGTGCCGTCCTCGGCGCGCATCCCGGTCCAGGCGTCGGCCGTGGCCAGGGTCCTGGCCAGGAACGGGTCGAGCACCCTGTCGCCCACGGTCGCCGCGCTCCGCGCGATGTGCCGCCGCGCCGACTCCAGTGCCAGCCGGTCCTTCCACGCGCCGGTGCCGTCGCCCGCGCGCAGCGACACCAGCATGTCCACCGCGTGCTCCCCGGCGGTGCCGTAGCGCGCCAACTGGTCCAGCCAGGGTTGCACTTCACCGCCGAAGGAGCCGCCGGCGAGGGTGTCGAGCCGCTGCGGGGCGCCGCTCATCGTGGTGAAGGCCGCGCGCAGCCGGCCCGCGGCCTTCGCCAGCCGCTGCGCGCTGCCGTTCCCGTACGCGTCCAGGAACTCCTTGAGCAGCGGCCGCAGATAGGCCGACTCGTTGTCGTCCAGGGCGGAGGAGGCCTCGTTGCCCGCCAGCGCGCGCAGCGCGTCCCGCGTGGCCGGGTCGGTGCCCGCGAGGTCGTCGACGGCGGCCTTCCAGGACGAGGCGCGGTCGTAGGCGTGCGGGTTCCAGGCGTAGTCCGCGGCCGTGAACAGGGCGATCCGGGACGCCGCCGGCTGCCGCATGGCGGTCGCCAGCACTCCGGCCGTGACGGCCGCGACGGCCGGCTCGCGACCGGAGTAGGGGCCGAGGAAGATGCGGTCGTCCGCCCAGTCGTTGACCGGGTAGTTGTCCATCGTCAGCAGCGGGTGGCGGAGGGCGTCCTGCGCGCCGGCGACCTGCGCGCCCGTGATCGTCCCCGGTATGACGCCGACGCCGGTCCAGGCCACCTGCACGGTGCCGTCCAGCGTCCGCGCGAGCTCGTCGCGGAAGTCGGTGGCGCCGTCCTGGTAGTACTCCGTGGGCAGCAGCGAGAGCGGCACGCCGCCCTCGCCCCGGCGGCGCTCCAGATGGCGTGCGATGGCGCCCGCGACCTCCGCCTGGGCGCGGGCGGCGGCCCGCGGGCCGTCCCCGTAGAGCGCGGCGTCCGCCCGGCAGTGCCACTCGCTGTAGCTGACGTCCTGGAACTGGAGCTGGAAGCCGCGCACGCCCAGCGCCCACATCGCGTCGATCTTGCGCAGCAGCGCCTTGCGGTCCTCCTGCGAGGAGAAGCACAGCGCCTGGCCGGGGGCCACGGCCCAGATCAGGGTGACGTGGTTGGCCCGGGCGCGCTCCGCCAGGGCGCGGAAGTCCGCCCTGCGCGCGGCCGGGTAGGGATCGCGCCACGACTCCTGGCGGTAGGGGTCGTCGCCGGGTGCGTAGAGATAGCCGTTCTGCTTGGTGCGGCCCAGGAAGTCGACCTGCGACAGGCGCTGTTCGGCCGTCCACGGTTCGCCGTAGAAGCTCTCGGCCATGCCGCGTGTCGCGGCCACCGGCCAGTCGCGCACGACGACGCCGGGCAGGCCCTGCGGTGTCATGAGCTGACGCAGCGTCTGCGCCGCGTGGAACAGCCCGTCCTCGCCCGTGCCGGCCAGCGCCACGGTGCCGTGGCCGAGGACGTGGCCGACGGCCAGCCGGTAGCCCCCGGGGGGCAGGTCGCCCACGGGTGCGGCGCCCAGCGCGCGGAGCGCCGTTTCCGCGCCCTCGCCGTCGGCGTACACGGTCAGGCCGCCGCGCGGGACGTCCGTGCTGTCGCGCAGGTCCCGCACCCCGGCGTCGCGCAGGATCCCGCGGAGCACGGCCAGCGCGTAGGGGTCGGCGCCCGGGCCGGCGACCAGGGTCACGGTGTCCGGCACGGTGGTGAGGCCGCCGCGTTCGCGCATCACCTGGGGCGTGGGACGGACCGCGGGGAGGGCGGCGGCGGTCCTGCCCGTGGCGGCCGGCGCGTCCGGCAGGGCGGCGGGAGGGGAGGGGGTGGCGGGCGGCGCGGCCACGGCGCCGGGCGACACGCCCAGCACGCCACCGACCACGGCGGCGACGATGGCGGCCGTTCTCGCTGCGGCGGTTCTTCTGCCCCGGGTCATGTTCGCGACAGCCCATCACCCGCACGGAGGGCGTGTCAACGCGTTCGGGAGCCCCTCCATCCCCTCCCGTCCCGGTGGTGTGCGGCCCGTACCGCCGGTAGCCGCCGCCCATAGGGGGAACCGTCCGCCGGTCGAGGGAAAACCCCTGGCCGCCCGGCCCCCCTCGCGTGCGAGGATGGCCGAAAAACCGACGAAGGAGACGGAAACGTGCCTGGCACGAACCTCACACGTGAGGAGGCGCGCCAGCGAGCGCGCCTGCTGACCGTGGACGCATACGACATCGAGCTCGACCTGAGCGGCGCCCAGGAGGGCGGCACCTTCCGGTCGGTGACCACGGTGCGCTTCGAGTCCGCCGAGGCGGGTGCCTCGACCTTCATCGACCTGGTCGCGCCGGCCGTCCGCGAGGTGGTCCTCAACGGCACCGCGCTCGACCCGGCCGAGGTCTTCGCGGACAGCCGTATCGCGCTGCCGTCGCTGGAGGCCGGCCCCAACGAGCTGCGGGTCGTCGCGGACGCGGCGTACACCAACACCGGCGAGGGCCTGCACCGCTTCGTCGACCCGGTCGACAAGCAGGCCTACCTCTACACCCAGTTCGAGGTGCCCGACGCCCGCCGCGTCTTCGCCAACTTCGAGCAGCCCGACCTCAAGGCGACCTTCGCCTTCACGGTGAAGGCCCCGGCGGGCTGGACGGTCATCTCCAACTCCGCGACCCCCGAGCCGGTCGACAACGTGTGGCGCTTCGAGCCGACCCCGCGGATCTCCACCTACATCACCGCGCTGATCGCCGGCCCCTACTACGCCGTGCACAGCACCTGGGAGGGCGAGGGCGGCCGCACCGTGCCCCTGGGCCTGTACTGCCGTCCGTCGCTGACCGAGTTCCTCGACGCGGACGCGATCTTCGCGGTCACCCGGCAGGGCTTCGACTGGTTCGAGGAGAAGTTCGACTTCCCGTACCCCTTCACCAAGTACGACCAGCTCTTCGTGCCGGAGTTCAACGCCGGCGCCATGGAGAACGCGGGCGCGGTCACCATCCGCGACCAGTACGTCTTCCGTTCCAAGGTGACGGACGCGGCCTACGAGGTGCGCGCCGAGACCATCCTCCACGAGCTCGCCCACATGTGGTTCGGCGACCTCGTCACCATGGAGTGGTGGAACGACCTGTGGCTGAACGAGTCGTTCGCCACCTACACCTCGATCGCCTGCCAGGCCTACGCGCCCGGCAGCAAGTGGCCGCACTCCTGGACCACCTTCGCCAACTCCATGAAGACCTGGGCGTACCGGCAGGACCAGCTGCCGTCCACCCACCCGATCATGGCGGAGATCAACGACCTCCAGGACGTCCAGGTCAACTTCGACGGCATCACCTACGCCAAGGGCGCCTCCGTCCTGAAGCAGCTGGTGGCGTACGTCGGCACGGACGAGTTCTTCCGCGGCGTCCAGGCGTACTTCAAGCGCCACGCCTGGAAGAACACCCGCCTGACCGACCTGCTGAGCGCGCTGGAGGAGACCTCCGGCCGCGACCTGAAGACCTGGTCGAAGAAGTGGCTGGAGACGGCCGGCATCAACATCCTCCGCCCGGAGATCGAGACCGCCGCCGACGGCACCATCACCTCCTTCGCCGTGCGCCAGGAGGCCCCGGCGCTGCCGGCCGGCGCCAAGGGCGAGTCGATCCTGCGGCCGCACCGCATCGCGGTCGGCGCGTACGACCTGCGCGACGGCAAGCTGGTGCGCGTCCAGCGCGTCGAGCTGGACATCGACGGCGAGCTGACGGCGGTGCCCGAGCTGGTCGGCACCGGGCGCCCGGCGGTCGTGCTGCTCAACGACGACGACCTGTCCTACGCCAAGGTGCGGCTCGACGAGGTCTCGCTGGCCACCGTGCGCGACCACCTCGGCGACTTCACCGAGTCGCTGCCGCGCGCCCTGGTGTGGGCCTCCGCCTGGGACATGACCCGTGACGGCGAACTGCCCACCCGGGACTACCTGGAGCTGGTGCTCTCCGGCATCGGCAAGGAGTCCGACATCGGCGTCGTGCAGTCGCTGCACCGCCAGGTGACGACGGCACTGGAGCTGTACGCCGCCCCCGAGTGGCGCGAGACGGGGCTGGCCCGCTGGACGGAGGCCACGCTGGAGCACCTGCGCGCGGCCGCCCCGGGCAGCGACCACCAGCTCGCCTGGGCCCGCGCCTTCGCGGGCACCGCGCGCACCAAGGACCAGCTGGACCTGCTGGGCGCGCTGCTCGACGGCTCCGAGGTCGTCGAGGGCCTGGCGGTCGACACCGAGTTGCGCTGGAGCCTGCTCCAGCGGCTGGTCGCCACCGGCCGCGCCGACGAGGCCGCCATCGCCGCGGAGCTGCAGCGGGACGCCACCGCCGCCGGCGAGCGCCACGCGGCGACCGCGCGCGCCGCCCGGCCGACCGCCGAGGCCAAGGCCGAGGCCTGGGCCGCGGTCGTCGAGGCCGAGACGCTGACCAACGCCGTTCAGGAAGCGGTCATCGGCGGCTTCTCCGTGCCGGACCAGCGCGAGCTGCTGGAGCCGTACACGGAGCGCTACTTCGCCGCGATCGCCGGCATCTTCGAGTCCCGCTCGCACGAGATGGGCCAGCAGATCATCGTCGGCCTGTACCCGGCGATCCAGGTCTCGCAGGCCACGCTGGACGCCACCGACGCGTGGCTCGCGGCCGCCGACCCGGCGCCCGCGCTGCGCCGCATGGTCACCGAGTGCCGTGCCGGCGTGGAACGCGCCCTGAAGGCACAGGCCGCGGACGCCGCGGCGGCGTGACCGCACCGGGGCCCGGGGACGTCGCTCCCCGGGTCCCGGCGGACGCCCGCCCGCAGGGCGGGCACACTGCGCCGTACGGGGGAACGCCGGAACGGGCCGCGGCGGAACCGCGGCCCGGCCCGAGCGGTCGGTCGGGGGGAGGAGCCCGTCAGGCCTGCGGCTTGCGCGACTTGTCGGTCACGGTCACCAGGCCCGCGATGATGAGGAAGGCCACGACCGGGATGCCGAGGAACAGCCCCAGCGTCTCGATCACGCTCAGCCCCGGCCCCGGGTCGGAGCCGTCGTCCACGCTGTTGGCGAACGCGGGGGACGACACGAGCAGCATCAGCGCCGTGGTGGCCGAGACGGCACCGGCGCGCAGGGCGTTCTTGTTGAGCTTGTCCACGCTCTCAAAGTAGCGAACGCTCCCGTACCCCGCGCGCCCGGGGTGCCCTTCACGGGGGCTACGGGACATCCGTCGCCCCCATCGCCGTGCGCACCTCGTGGGCGAGGGCGTGCAGCCGCGGCGAGGCGGCCAGCTGCTCCAGGGTGAGCGGGCGGCCCTCCGCGTCGGCGATCGGCAGCCGCCAGTTGGGGTACTCGTCCCAGGTGCCGGGCAGATTCTGCGGGCGCCGGTCGCCGACGCCGTCGGGCAGCCACACCCCGACCATCCGCGCCGGCGTCGCGGCCAGGAAGCGGTGCACGGCCTTCACCACGGACTCCTCGTCCCGCGTGCCCTCCGGCAGCAGCCCGAGCCGGCCGAGCAGCGCCAGCCACTCCGCGACGTCCACCGCGTCGGCGGCCTGCTCCTCCTCCAACGACCGCGTCAGCAGCCCCAGCCGGTGCCGCAGCCCGACGTGCTCGCCGGTCAGCCGCGCGGCCGTGGTCGGCAGGTCGTGCGTGGTCACGGTGGCCAGCACGTCCGCCCGCCACTCCCGCGGCGGCAGCGGCCGGGCGTGCCCGTGCCCGCCCGCGGCGGCCGCCCCCTCCCAGTCCCGCTCGAACCAGAGCACCGACGTGCCGAGGATGCCCCGGTCCGCGAGCTCCTCCCGTACGCCGGGCTCCACCGTGCCGAGGTCCTCCCCTATGACGACCGCTCCCGCGCGGTGCGCCTCCAGGGCGAGGATGCCGAGCATGGCCCCGGCGTCGTAGCGCACGTACGCACCCTCGGTCGGGGGCCTGCCCTCCGGCACCCACCACAGCCGGAACAGCCCCATCACATGGTCGATGCGCAGCCCGCCCGCGTGCCGCAGCACACCGCGCAGCAGATCGCGGTACGGCGCGTACCCGGTGGCCGCGAGAGCGTCCGGGCGCCACGGCGGCAGCCCCCAGTCCTGGCCGCGGGCGTTGAAGGCGTCCGGCGGGGCGCCCACCGACATGCCGCGGGCGAGGGCGTCCTGCAGCGCCCAGGCGTCGGACCCGGAGGGGTGCACCCCCACCGCGAGGTCGTGCACGACGCCCACGGCCATCCCGGCGTCACGCGCTGCCCGCTGCGCCGCGCCCAGCTGACTGTCCGTCAACCAAGCCAGCCAGCAGTGGAAGTCGACCTGGTCCAGCCGCTGCCCGCGCTGCCGGGCGACCTGCCCCGACCGCGGGTCCCGCAGCCCGGCCGGCCAGGAACGCCAGTCGTGACCGTGCAGTTCGGCCAGCATCGACCACGTGGCGTGGTCGTCCAGCGCCTGCCCCTGCTCGGCCAGGAAGTCCCCGTACGCGGCCCGGCGGCCCGGCGACAGCGGCACCTTGCGGACCAGCGCCAGCGCCTCGCGCTTGAGCTCCCACACCGCGTCACGGTCGATGAGGGCGTCCTTCAGCAGCACCGAGTCGCGCAGCACCGCCGCCCGGCGCAGCAGGTCCGCCGCGCGCTCGCGGTCCCCCGCGTCGAGATGGGCGTACTCCGGGATCTCCTCCACCCGCAGGTACACCGGGTCCGGGAAGCGGCGCGAGGACGGCCGGTACGGCGACGGATCGGTCGGCCGCCCCGGCACCGCCACGTGCAGCGGATTGACCTGGAGGAAACCCGCGTGCAGCGCCCGCCCCGTCCACGCCGCGAGGTCCGCCAGGTCACCGAGGTCGCCCATGCCCCACGAACGCGCCGACAGTACGGAGTACAGCTGCGCCATGAAGCCGAACACCCGCTCGGGCGGCCCCGGAAGCCGCTCCGGCGCCACGACCAGCAGCGCCGACGCGGTCCGCCCGTCCGGCGTCCGCGCCCGCAGCGCGTGCCGGCCGACCGGCAGCGCCGCGCGGCCGTCCCACGCGCTCTCGACCCCGTCCTCGCGCTCCACCCGCAGGGCCGTGCCCTCCGGCAGTGTCAGCCCCGCCGGGCGCCCGGCCCGCAGCACCACGTTCCGGGGCAGCAGCCGCTGCCCCGCCCGCTGCTCGTGCTCCGCCAGTGCGTCCCGCACCGCCGCGGGCGTCGAGGCGTCCACCCCGAGCGCGGCCAGCACCTGGACGACGGTGTCGTCCGGCACCCGCACCTCCCGGTCGGCCGAGGGGCGGTACGTGGGGGCTACGCCGTGCAGCACGGCAAGTCGGTCCCGCTCGGCGGCATCGGTCATCGGGGTGCGCTCCCGGGGGTGGTCGAAACAGGGCGACAGCCTCAGCCATACCCAATGCGTGCGGGTTCGCTGCGCTGGCCGCCCGGGTTTTTTCCCCGCCCTCCCGCCCTCCCCCAACCTTCGGCCGGGGGTGCCCCCAGCCCGGCACGGTAAGTGCGGGCCCCGCCCGTTTGCCGTGGGGTCGGTGCCGCGCCGGGGTACGTCCTCAGCGCTCGCGGGTTACCCCCGCGATTCGTGTACCGCGGTCACCGCTCGTCGCTTCCGGGCGCACCCCGCCACACCCCCTCCCGGGGCCGGTGGGGCGACTTACGGCCGGTGGGGGTTCGGATGGGCACTTGCGGTGACCCCGGACCGCCTCTTCGCCCACCCACCGGGGATCAGGCGCATGGCGAAACCTGAGGGGGCGGGGTCGGAGGGGTGGCGTTCTGGACTGTGGAGCATATTTGGGTGCACAACCCGGAGTGATCAAGCCGGGTACCAGAGGCACCTAAATGTGCTGTCCAGAATGGCAGCCCCGGAGGCCCCGAACCCGGCCCCCGGACAACGCGCGTCGGGGCGCCCTGACTTCACAGGGCTCACGGGAGGGTGGGTGGGGGAGAAACAGGCCAGGGGGCCGCAGCCTCAAGCTGCTGCGCCAGGGCGAGAAGCGGCCCCTCCGCGCCGTGAGGCGCGCCGAGCATCATGCCGATCGGCAGTCCCCCCGCGCTCCACCCCAGCGGCAGCGACACCGACGGCAGCCCGGCGATGTTCCAGGGCGCGGTGAAGGGGGTGAAGGCCAGTTGCGCGGCGAAGTCGGCCGCGGGGTCGGCGTCGTCACGCAGGGTGCCGACGGGTGCGGGGAGCTGGGCGAGGGTCGGGGTGAGGACGGCGTCGTAGGGCTGGACCGCGCGGGCCAGTTTGCGGCCCGCGGCCTGCATCGTGCCGAGGGCGCGCGCGTAGTCGAGGCCGCCGACGTCCAGTGCCTGGGCGCGCAACCACGCGGTGAGCGGGAGCAGTTCGTGCTCGCGCTGCGGCGGGACGGGCGTGAGGGCCGCCATGACCGCCCATACCGGGGTGAACGCGTCCCGGTCGCCGGGGGCCAGCGGTTGGGGCACGTCGACGACCTCGTGCCCGAGGCTTTCCAGCAGGGCCGAGGTCCGCTCGTACGCGGCGAGCACTTCCGGGTCGACGGTGGCCCCGGCGACGTCCGGGCGGGCCCAGCGGGCGATGCGCAGCCGGCGCGGTTCGTGGTCGCACCACCGCAGGAACGTCCGCTCGGGCCGCGGCAGCGGGAAGGGGTCGCCGGGGGCCGGTTCGGAGAGCACGTCCAGGAGCGCGGCGGCGTCGCGTACCGTGCGGGCGATCGGGCCGCCCACGGCGAGTCCGCTGATGTCGCCGCCGGGTGCGAGGCTCACCCGGCCGCGGCTCGGCTTGAGGCCGACCACGCCGCAGCAGCTCGCCGGTATCCGGATGGAGCCGCCGCCGTCGCCGGCGTGCGCGGCCGCCGCGAGGCCCGCGGCGACGGCGGCCGCGGCGCCGCCGCTGCTGCCGCCCGCGCCGCGGGTGAGGTCGTACGGGGTGCGCGCGGGCGGTCCGACGCGGCCCTCGGTGTAGGCGGGCAGTCCGAACTCGGGGGTGTTGGTCTTGCCGGTCATCACCGTGCCCGCGTCCCGGAGCAGGGTCACCACGTGGGCGTCCTGTTCGGCGACGCGGTCGGCGAACACGGGGGAGCCCGAGGTGAAGCGGATCCCCGCCACCGGGGTGAGGTCCTTCACCGGGACCGGTACCCCGAGCAGGGGTGGCAGGTCCCCGCCGGCCAGCAGCAGCCGCTCGGCGCGCCGGGCGTCCTGAAGGGCCCGTTCCGGGGTGACCGTGAGGTACGCCCCGAGCGCGGGGTCGATCCGTTCGATCCGGTCCAGGTGATGGGTCGTCAGCTCGACCGGTGAGATCTCCCGGCGGCGTACCGCGGCGGCCTGTTCCAGCATCGTCAGCTCGTGGGGTGCGGTCACCCTGCCCAGCCTAGGCCGGTACGGCCCGGGCAAAAGGCCGGGGCGGGTGCTCGTTCCAGCACCCGCCCCGGATCGTGCGCAAGGTCGCGCGGACTAGCCCGCGTTCACCTTGCCGATGATGACGCTGCCGGTGCCCGCGGCGGTGCCGTTGGCGTTGAGCAGCTGGACCTCGCCGAAGAACTGGCGTCCCGCCGGAGCGGGGGCGGCCACCAGCACGTTCGCGGTGACGTTCGCCGAGGCGCCGTTGGCCAGCGGCACGCTTGCCGCCTCGTCGACGACGACCGAGCCGAGCGACGCCGAGTAGAAGACGTCACGGTAGTCGTACGCGGTGGTGCCGGACGGGACGGCGAAGCCGTCCACCTCGATGGTGTAGGTGCCGGCCGCCGGGTTGGCGATGCTGACGGCCTCCTCGGAGTCGCCGTCCGCGGAGCGGCCGACCTCGACGCCGTTGCGGAAGACGTACAGGTCCAGGTCGGCGCCGGTGTCCGAGGTGCTGCCGATCGCCACGTCGAGACGGGTGGCGCCCGCGGGCACGACGACCTGCGTGTCGATGACCTGGCCCTCGCTGATGGACGGACGGGTCGCCTCGGCCGAGCCGAGCGCGCCGCCCTTCAGCTTGCCCTGCACGGCGGCGAAGCCGTTGGTGACCTTCCACGAGACCGGGGCCGGGGTGCCGACGGTGGCCTCGGCGACGGTCTGGACCTCGGGGTCGAAGGAGACGCCGAGCGCGGTCGCGGTCAGGGTGTACGGGTTGTCCAGCAGCGGCGAGGTCCGCCGTGCCTCGACCTCGAACTCCCAGACGCCCGGCAGCGGCTTCGCGTAGGAACGCAGGTCGGGGCGGCAGGTGTTGGCCGGGTTGTTGTAGTTCGGGTAGCAGGACGGCGTGGAGGTGTCGTCCACCGGGACGCCCCACGGGTTGATGGCGATGAAGCGGGTCTGGCTGCCCGCCGCGAGACCGCTCATCCTGACCTCGAGCGACTTGGCGCCCTCGGGCACGGTCACGAAGTACGACGTGGTGCTGTTGCGCTGGACCGTGTCGGACGCGGTGAACGCGTAGCCCGGCTTGGCCTGCGGCGTGGCGACCACGACCGTGTTGAGGATCTGCTGGTCGACACCGCGCGTCGACGGGTCGTCGACCTCGAGGATCGCGCTGTGCGCGCCGGCGGTGTGCGGCTTGGCGGTGATCTGCACGGTGACCGGCGTGTTCAGCGGCAGGTCGACGGTGTCGTCACCGGGGAACCGCCAGGTGCTGTCGTCGTTCAGCCAGTGCAGGTCGTGGCGGATCACGCGGTCCGGGCCGGAGGTGCGGGTGAGCGTGACGTCGTACGTCTTGCTCTGGTTCGCCTTGAGGCCGGTCTCGCGGTCGTAGACGCCGGTGCCGTAGCCCGGGGTGGCCAGGAACTGCGACAGGGCGGTGGAGACCGGGGCCTTGACCGTGTAGGTGTTGGCGTCGGCACCGGTCTTGATCAGATGCCAGGCGCGGTCCACGTCCAGCAGGCCGGCGCCCTGGGCGAAGGCCTGGACGTCCTTGATCTTCTTCGCGGTGCTGATCAGCGCGGTGCGCAGCTTCACCGGAGTCAGGTCGATGCCGGCGTCCTTGGCCGCGGACAGCAGCAGCGCGGAGGCGCCGGCGGCCTGCGGGGAGGCCATCGAGGTGCCCTGGAGCATGCCGTAGCCGGGCGGCAGGCTGTAGCCGGCCTCGGCGACGGGGGCGCCGGGCTCCCAGGTCGGGATGGCGTTGATGGAGGCACCGGGGGCCGAGATGACCGGCGCGATGCCGCCGTCCTCACGCGGGCCGCGCGAGGAGAACGGCATCATGTCGTAGTCCTTGGTGACCTGCGAGCCGTAGTTGGCCGCCCAGGTCTCCTTGGAGATCGTCGCGCCGACGCTGATGACCTTGTCGGCCAGGCCGGGGTCGCCGATGGTGTTGAGGCCGGGGCCGCTGTTGCCGGCCGAGATGACCAGCTGGACGCCGTAGTCGTCGATCAGGCGGGTGTACAGCTGGGCGCGCACGTTGTTGCCGTCGTTCAGCGCGGGCAGGCCGCCGATGGACATGTTGACGATGTCCACACCGCGGTTGACGACCAGGTCGATCATGCCCTCGGTCAGCGCGATGTTGGTGCAGCCGCCGTCCCAGGAGCAGGCGCGCGAGGAGACGAGCTTCGCGCCCGGCGCCGCGCCGATCATCTTGCCGCCGAACAGGCCGTTGGCGGAGGTGATGCCGGCGACGTGCGTGCCGTGCTCGGACTGGATGACGCCGATGTTGACGAAGTCGGCCTTCTTGCCGATCCAGTCGCCGCCGTACGGGTCCGTCGGGACGTCCTTGCGGATCTCCACCACGAACGGGATCCGCTCGGAGATGGCCGTCGCGGGGTTGTCGGTGCCGAAGTACCCGACCTGGAAGCCGTCCTTGTACGGCTTCATCGGGGTGTCGTCACCGAAGTTGCCGTTGTCGTTGAGGTCCACCCGGACGGTGCCGGCGGCCGGGTCGTAGAGCACGCCCCACAGGTCGGTGGTGTCGCCGTCCCGGTTGAGGTCGCCGGCCATGTCGCCGCCGACGGTGGCCGACTCGCGGAACACCGTGACCTGCTGCGAGGGGTTGAGGGCGGTCCAGGTCCTGGTGCCCACGGTGACCGTCGGGCCGTTGGTCATCCGGCGCCAGGTGGCATCGTTGTCCAGGATCGGGTCGGTCGCCGTGACCCAGTCGACGATCTTGCGCTCGCCGGTGGTGGTCTTCTGCAGCGCCGGGTGGCCGAGGTCGACGCCCGAGTCGAGGATGCCGATGGTGACGCCGCGGCCGTCGGCCTCGGGGTTCTTGCGGACGAAGTCGGCCGCGCCGGTCTCCCACGCGGGCTGGTACGGGTTGACCGCCGGGGTGTTGGCGTCCGGGCCCGGGTAGGTGACGGCCGCGGACTTCTTCGCGGAGGCCGTGGCGGCGTCGCCCGACGGGGTCGGGTCGTCGAGCTTGATCTCCTGCTTCAGGTCGACGGCCTGCACGGAGGAGAGCTCCTGCGCCGCCGCGATGGCGGCGTCGGCCTTGCCCGTCGGGACGGTGGCGCGGACGTAGCCGAGCTTGTCGTACGTCCGGTCCACCGAGGCGCCCTTGAGGGCGTCGATCTCGTCCGAGATCTGCTCGGTGGAGCCCGCCTTGGTGGCGATCATCATCGTGACGTTCTTGTCGCCGGCGGCCTTGGCCTTGGCGAGCAGTTCCGCGTCGGCGGATCCGAGCTTGTCGCCGGCGGTCTTGACCGCCGCGTCCGCGGGGTCGTGCGCCGGGTCGGCGAAAGCGGTGGAGGCGGATATTCCGGTCGCGGTCAACGCGGCGACGAGGCCCGCGGCGAGCGCGATGCGGACGCGTCTCTTCCCGCGTATGTGTTCAAGAGACATGGGCATCCTTGTTCAAGATTTGGGCGCCAGTTGACGGACACAGTGGTCCATGTGCCGGGTTGTTGGGGAGTGCCGGAGATGGCGCAGGTCTGCCATGACGCGAATGCGTCAACGTGGCGACGACTGCGAATGCCGCACAATGCCCCAACCCGCCCAAGTCGCCGTCCACGCGCCCGCGGTACGGCCCTGCCATGCGGGGGGACGGGTGAACATCGAATGAGCAGTTCACTGCGGAAGGGCCGGTCCCGGATGGCCGGCGCGCGGACCGCCGGCCGATGTCAGGGGACCGGCGTCGGCCGTTCCGCCCGTGTTGGGCCACCGGTCACACCGGTCACCGGTGCCGCCCCGCCCCTCGCGAGGTACCGCGCCGCTGTGTCCACTCCGTCCACACCGAACCTTGGCCGATTGCCACCGAGCATCGACCGACGGCCCTGCGCGGGCGGGGGGTCGGCTCAGCGCCCGGCACGATGGAGCCATGGAGATCGAAGTCCCGTTGTCGGGCGGACGCATCACTCCTGGCGTGGTCAGGGTCGGCAGCACCGTCCGGCGGCCGGTCGGCGCGTCGTCCTCGTTCGTCGCCGAGCTGCTCGGTCATCTGCGGCAACAAGGTTTCACCGGCGCTCCGCGTCACCTCGGGTTCGACGCGGTCGGTCGGGAGGTGTTCAGCTACCTCCCCGGCTGGGTGCCTGCCCGTTTCCAACGCTGGACCGACACGCAGGTGGCCGCCGCGGGCTCCCTGCTCCGCGCTTTCCATGACGCCACGCGCGGCAGCCGCCTGGCCGGCCGGCACCCCGTGGTCTGTCACCACGACCCAGGGCCGAACAACACGGTCTTCGCGAACGACGTCCCGGTCGCCTTCATCGACTTCGACACCGCCGCGCCCGGCGACCCCCTTGAGGACCTCGGATACATGGCGTGGACCTGGTGCATCTCCTCCAGACCCGACGCACCGCCCGCCACCGCACAGGCGGCGCAGGTGCGCGTCCTCGCCGACGCGTACCGGCTCGACTCCGCTGCCCGTCCCCGCCTCATCGATGCCGCGCTCGACCGGCAGACCCGAAACGCCCATTGGTGGCGCAGCCACCTCGCAGGCCCGCCCCCGCACGTCGCCGGAGGCCAGGAGATCGCCGAACGCATCCGGTGGTCCGACAGCGATCACGCCCATACCTCGGCCAACCGCGCGATCTTCGAAGCGTCCCTGGTCTGACGGATCGACGCGACGGCCATCGGTCAAGGGTCGATGTCGCAGGACACCCCCTGCCGCACCCGGTCTGACGGACCGGCAGTCCCCGGCGCCGCGTGTGCCCCCGCCTCGTCCCGGCCGCCGGCTTGTACCCACCCCCGTGGCCCCCGCCGGCGGACCGTCTTCCGTGGCCGGAACGGGCGCCCAGTGCCCGTATCGGTGAGACCGCGCCTCTGCACGGCCGTTCCCGGGAGGTCCCCACCGCCTCCCGTCCCCGGCTCGTCCGCAGAGCCCGGTCTCTGGTCGGCCTCAGCGGGGGAGTACCACCACGTACGAGGCCGGGTTGCGGTCCACCGAGGCCATCAGCGCGGTACGGACGACGGCCGCCTGCTGCTCCAGCGCCTCGCGCAGCTTCTTCGGGGTGATGTGCACCACCGTGATGCCGAGCCGCTCCAAGTGCTCGCGCTTGCGGGCGTACTCCGACCACAGGGCGTCCTCGTCCTGGCGCGGGGCGCGCGCGTCGATCTCGACGGCGACCGCGTGCTCCGGCCAGTACGCGTCGACGCCCCCCAGGTGCGGGCCGCCGGGCAGCCGCAGGTCCACGTTCCACACCGGGTCCGGCAGGCCGAAGCAGCGCACCATGTCGTACAGGCGGCTCTCGGCGATCGCGCGGCCCTCGGCCAGCAGCGCGTCCACGGCCTCGACGACGTGCGGCCGCGACAGGAGCCGCGCGCGGCTCAGCTCCCGGACGACGGACGTGGCCTCGCAGTGCCCGCCGCGCACCGCCTCGGTCAGCACCAGGCGCACCGTCTCCGCGTCCTCGAGTTCGGCCACCGCGTCGGCCAGTGCCCGCTGCACCGGGGCGCACGGGATACCGCCCACCAGGTGCGGGCGCGGCGGGGTCTGCGTCCGCACGAAACCCACGTCGCCCGCGGCGCGCACCTTGCGCTGACGGGCCACCAGCAGGTCGATCCGCTCCAGCCCGAGCAGTGGGGGGACCGAGGAGAAGCGGTGCAGGGCGAGGCACGCCAGGCCGGTCACCATCGCGTCGCCGTCCGCGTACAGCAGCGCCGCCTGCAGCCGTTCCTCGCTGGTGGGCGGTCCCGGGTGCAGCACGTAGACCTTGGGCAGCACCTCCTGCCACGGGCCGTCCGGTCCGCAGCGTTCCGAGAGCGTGCCGGGGGTGACGCCGTGCTCGCGCAGCTGACGTGCGGTCAGTACCGCGGGCCGCTTGCGGGAGGGGTGGTCGAGGGGGCGGGGGCTGAGGGGGGTGTTGTGGTTCATGTCGGGTCAATTCCCGCTGCCCGGGGGCGGGCTAACCGCTGTTACCGTTCCGTCGACAAATGCGGACATCCCCGCACTAAAGTTCAGACGTTCGGTTGCCGAAGGGCGGATTTCACCTATCCGGGTGTACCGGCCCCGGCTGCCTGCGGATTCGTCACCGCGGTACCCGGGGCACCAGGGGGTGCCCGGACGGGGGACCGTACGCCGTTGGGGTGACCGGACGTCTGTTCCCGGGGGAGCGGGGGCGCGCGGGTAGCGTGCGGGGGTGCGCCGACCGCCGGGCGGCGCACCCCCGCACACGACCTCGGGTCAGGCCTCCGCGCCGGCCGCGGTGTCGCGTTCCTGGGCGCGCAGCGCCCGCGCGAGGTCGTCGCGGCACTCGGCGACGAGCCGCCGCAGGGCGGGAGCGGCACCGGAGTGCGCGTCCAGCCACGCGTCCGCGGCGTCGACGGTCTCCGCGCGGTCCTGCAGATGCGGGAAGAGCCCCCGGACCACGGCCATGGCGATCTCGATCGACCGCTCCGCCCAGATCCCCTCGATGGCGGCGAAGTACCTCTCGGCGTACGGCGCCAGCAGTGCGCGCTGCCCTGCCTGCTCGAAGCCCGCGATGGTCGCCTCGACCAGCGCGTTGGAGAGCGTGTCGGACTCCACGACCGCCGCCCAGGCCTGCGCCTTGACCGCCGCCGAAGGACGCGCCGCCAGGCAGCGCACCTGGTGCCGCCTGCCGGAGGCGGTGTCGTCGCGGGCGAGTTCGGCGTCGATGACGGACCCGTCCGCGGCGCCGCCCGCGGCCAGCGACTCCAGGAACGTCCAGCGCAGTTCCTGGTCCACCTCCAGGCCGTCGACCTTCTCGGTGCCGTCCAGGAGCGAGCGCAGGAACGCCGTCCCGGCCTCGCCCGAGGCGACCGAGGCGTGGAAGCGGGCCCAGGCCAGCTGGTGCCCGCTGCCGGGCTCGGCCGCGCGCAGCTCGCGCAGGGCGCCCTGCTCCAGGGCGCGCAGCCCCTCCTCGCGCCACTGCGGCGCCGCGTAGTCGTGCAGGGCCGTACGGGCCTGCATGTGCAGGCCCTGGAGCACGCCGATGTCGGTCTCCGCGCCCGCGAAGCGCAGCACCAGGCCGAGGTAGTCACGGGCCGGCATGAGCCCGTCGCGCGTCATGTTCCACACCGCGGACCAGGTCAGCGCCCGCGCCATGGGGTCGGCCAGCTCGCCCAGGTGCTCCCGGACGGCGGCCAGGGAGTCCTCGTCGAAGCGGATCTTGCAGTACGTCAGGTCCTCGTCGTTGACCAGGACGAGGTCGGGGCGCTCGGCCCCGGCCAGCTCGGCCACGACGCTGTGCGCTCCGGCGACGTCGGTCTCGGTGCGCGCGTACCGCTCCAGGGCGCCGCCGGGCGTGCGGCGGTAGAGCCCGACCGCCACGCGGTGCGGCCGCAGCTGCGGGTGCGAGGCCGCGGCCTCCTGCACCACGGCGAGCTCCGCGACGCGCCCCTCGGCGTCGTACGTCACCTGCGGCGTCAGCGAGTTGACGCCCGCGGTCTGCAGCCAGGCCCGGGACCACTCGGCCATGTCGCGCCCCGAGGTCTCCGCCAGCACCGACAGCAGGTCGCCGAGCCCGGTGTTGCCGTACGCGTGCCGCTTGAAGTAGCGCCGCGCGCCCTCGAGGAACGCGTCCCGGCCGACGTAGGCGACCAGTTGCTTGAGCACCGAGGCGCCCTTGGCGTAGGTGATGCCGTCGAAGTTGAGCTTGGCGTCCTCCAGGTCGCGGATGTCGGCCGTGACCGGGTGCGTGGACGGCAGCTGGTCGGCGCGGTAGGCCCACGCCTTGCGACGGTTGGCGAAGGTGATCCAGCCGTCCTTGTAGCGGGTCGCCTCCACGAGCGAGAACGCGCCCATGAAGTCGGCGAACGACTCCTTGAGCCACAGGTCGTCCCACCACTTCATGGTGACCAGGTCGCCGAACCACATGTGCGCCATCTCGTGCAGGATGACGTTGGCCCGCGCCTCGTACGACGCCTGGGTGACCTTGCCGCGGAAGACGTACTCCTCCCGGAAGGTGACCAGGCCCGGGTTCTCCATCGCGCCGATGTTGTACTCCGGCACAAAGGCCTGGTCGTACTTCCCGAAGGGGTACGGGTAGTCGAAGTGGTCGTGGAAGAAGTCCAGGCCCTGCCGGGTGACGGTGAAGATGTCCTCGGCCTCGAAGTGCCGGGCCAGGCCCTTGCGGCACAGCGCGCCCAGCGGGATCTCCAGCTCCGTGCCGTCCGCCAGGGTGCGCCGGTAGCTGTCGTGCACCATGTGGTACGGCCCGGCGACGACCGCCGTGATGTACGTCGAGATCGGCCGGGTCGGCGCGAAGTGCCGGGTCTCGCCGCCGTCCGAGACGCCGGTGACCCGCTCGTTGCTCAGCACCACCCAGGACTCCGGGGCGGTCACCGAGAAGGTGAAGGGCGCCTTCAGGTCGGGCTGTTCGAAGTTCGCGAAGACCCGGCGGGCGTCGGCCGGCTCGTACTGCGTGTAGAGGTAGACCTCGCCGTCCTCGGGGTCGGCGAAGCGGTGCAGACCCTCGCCGGTGCGGCTGTACGCGCACTGCGCGTCGACGACCAGCACATTGTCGGCGGCCAGGTCCGGCAGCGCGATCCGCGCCCCGTCGAAGACCTCCGCGGGGTCCAGCTCCCGCCCGTTGAGGAGCACCGACGTGACGGAGGGCGCCACCAGGTCCGCGAAGCTCGCCGTGCCCGGCTCGGCGCAGCGGAAGCGGATCGTGGTGACCGAGCGGTAGGTCGGCTCCTCCGCCCGGACCGCCGACCGGAGGTCGAGCGCGACCTCGTAGCCGTCCACGGCGAGCAGCCGGGCCCGCTCGTGGGCCTCGTCACGCGTGAGGTTCTCACCGGGCACGGGGTCTCCATCCTTGGCACGTCGTTGTGGGGTCCGTCTTGTGGACGCCAGGCATCTTCGCACGCGGCACCCGGGGCCACCGCACGGGAATGGCGATGCGGCCGGGGGTGTTCCCTGTTCCGCACCACGTGTCGATGTGTCATGCCCCGAGGAGACAACCGTGACCGAGACCACAGACGCCACCACCCCGACCCCGGTGGACTTCTGGTTCGACCCCGCCTGCCCCTGGGCGTGGATGACCTCCCGCTGGATGCTGGAGGTGGAGAAGGTGCGCCCCGTCGAGGTGCGCTGGCACGTGATGAGCCTGGCGGTGCTCAACGACGGCCGCGACCTGCCCGAGCAGTACCGCGAGTTCCTCACCACTGCCTGGGGCCCCGTCCGTGTGTGCATCGCCGCCGAGCAGAAGTACGGCAGCAAGGTGCTCGGCCCCCTGTACACCGCCCTGGGCACCCGTATCCACAACCAGGGCCTGGGCCACAAGGACCGCGACGTGATCGTCGCCGCCCTGGAGGAGGCGGGCCTGCCCGCCGACCTGGCCGACTTCGCCGACAGTGACGCCTACGACACCGAGCTGCGCGCCTCCCACCAGGAGGGCATCTCCAAGGTCGGCCAGGACGTCGGCACCCCGGTCATCGCGGTCCCCGGCGCCGACGGCGAGCAGATCGCCTTCTTCGGCCCCGTCGTGACCCCCGCCCCCAAGGGCGAGGCCGCGGCCCGCCTCTGGGACGGCACGCTGCTCGTCGCGTCGACCCCCGGCTTCTACGAGATCAAGCGGACCCGCGACCAGGGCCCGATCTTCGACTGATCCCCCCTCCGGGGCACCTGGGGCCGCTCAGAAGTGGCGGAGCAGTTCGGGGAAGGCCGTCAGCCGCAGCACGCGCCCGTCGGCCGGGTCGATCTCGGACTGCTCCAGCACCCAGGTGTGGGCGTTGGGGATGTGGACGGCGTTCATCCCCGCCTCACGGGCGGGGATGATGTCGGACTTGGGGGAGTTCCCGATCATCCACGTGGCCTCCGGCACGAAGCCGTAGTGCGCGATCAGCCCCCGGTAGGTCTCCACGTCCTTCTCCGGGACGATGTGCACCCCGCGGAACCGGCCGGCCAGCCCCGACGCCTCGACCTTGCGGGACTGCTCCTCCGTGTCGCCCTTGGTGAGCAGCAGCAGGTCGTGGCGGCCGCCCAGCGCGTCGAGGGTGTCCGCGACCCCGGGCATCAGCTCCACACGGTGCTCGGTGAAGGCCAGCGCCAGCTCGTCGATGCGGCGGGCCTCCTCCGCCGTCCTCGGCCGCTCCCGAAGCTGCTCCAGGCACTCGCCGAGGCTGCGCAGGAACACCTTGCTGCCGTACCCGTGGACGAGCGCGTTCGCCGCCTCGATCTCGTCGAGCAGCGCCCTGATCCGGCCCCGGTCCAGCACCGGGTGGTCGACCCAGTCGAGGAAGTCCTCTATCACCCGTTCGAAGACGACGTTGTTCTCCCAGAGCGTGTCGTCCGCGTCGAAGATCAGTACCTGCCCGGTCGGCCTCGCGTCACCCATGGCGGGAGCCTAACCAGCGCACGGGCTCCGGGGCCCGCGATTATCCGGCGGGGCAGGCGGCGTCGAGCTCGGCCCGCGTCGGGGGATCGGCGCCCACCCGGGTGCAGTTGATCGCGGCCGCGGTGACACAGCGGGTCAGTACCCCGGACAACCGCTCCGGGGCGGTGGGCACGCCCGACGCGGCGACCGCGTCCAGCAGCGCGGCCTGGAAGGCGTCGCCCGCCCCGATGGTGTCGACCACCGCCACCGGCGGCGCCGCCACCCGCACGACCGCGTCCCGGGTGACCGCCGCAGCGCCCCCGGCGCCCAGGGTGACGACGGCCAGCCGCGGCCCCTCGGCCAGCAGGACCCGGGCCGCCTCGGTGGGATCGAGGCGCGGGAAGAGCCAGGCCAGGTCGGCGTCGCTGGCCTTGACCACATCGGTGACCCCGGCCAGCCGGAGGCACGCCTTGCGGTAGGCGAGCCGGTCCGGCTGCACCGCGGGCCGCACGTTGAGATCGGCGACCACGGTGCGCCCGGGGAGCGCGTGCAGGTCCCGGCACAGCTCCAGCACCCGGCCCGCCCCCGGCTCGATGACGGTGGCCAGCGAGCCGGTGTGCAGCACCGCGGTGTCCGGCGGCACGGCCAGGTCCTCGGGGTCCCAGGAGGCCAGGAAGTCGTACGAGGCGGAGCCCTCCCGGTCCAGGTACGCCATCGCCAGCGTCGTCCGCCCGGCCGGGCCCGGCGCCCGGACGACGTCGATCCCGGTCGCCGCCAGATGGTCCCGGACCAGCTCGCCGGGCGGGTCCTCGCCCCAGGTCGTGACCAGGGTGGTGGGCCGGCCGAGCCGCCGCAGGCCGACCGCCACGTTGGCCGGGCTGCCGCCGGGCAGCGGGGTGACCCCGCGCTCCCCGGAGCGCCACAGCAGGTCGACGAGGACCTCGCCGACCACGGTGACCCGGGACGGGGCGGACGGAGACGCGGGGGACGGCGACGGAGCACTCATCGGGTCGGGTACGCCTCCAGTTCGGTGCGATCGGGCGGCATCCGGAGCGGGGCGCCGTCGCAGAAGGATAAGAGCGGGACGCCGCGGCCGCCCCCGCGGGGCCGGGCGCGGCGCCGTTGCGGCGCGATTCCCCCGGCGCCACCGATTGGAGAGATCCCACAGCGGCCGTTTCGCCTTCCCGTGACGAAGCTCACGTGTCGTGTGGTTCCTTGTAGGGATGCCACCACCACGGCGATCAGGGCTTTGTGCTCGGCCGACGATGATCGGGGCGAGGGAGCCGGGTTAACGTCGCGGTGACCGAACAGACCCTCACTCCGCGGAGTACCGATGGCCACCGCAGTTCCCGCCGCTTCCGCCGTACGCACCCACCCGGTCCTCGCCGACCTGATCCCCGCGTCGCGGCTGCGGGACGCCACCCTCGTGCTGGGCGGCGCCGTACTGACCGGCCTGGCCGCGCAGTTGTCGGTGCCGGTGCCCGGCTCGCCGGTGCCGGTGACGGGGCAGACCTTCGCGGCGCTGCTGGTCGGCACCGCGCTCGGCGCCCGCCGCGGCCTGCTCGCGCTCGCCCTGTACGCGGTGGCCGGCGTCGCCGGGATGCCGTGGTTCGCCGACGGTTCGTCGGGCGCGGGCGCGCCCAGCTTCGGCTACATCCTCGGCATGGCGCTCGCCGCCGCCGTCGTGGGCGGGCTGGCCCGCCGCGGCGCGGACCGCAACGTGTGGCGCACGGCCGGCACGATGGTGCTCGGCAGCGCCGTCGTCTACGCCGTCGGTGTCCCCTACCTCGCGCTGGCCGCGCACCTCTCGCTGAGCCAGGCCGTCTCCCTGGGCCTCACGCCCTACCTGATCGGTGACGCCGTCAAGGCGGCCTTGGCCATGGGCGCGCTGCCCGCGGCCTGGAAGCTCGTCGGCCGCCGCGGCTGACCGTACGACCCGTACGCAACGACCGAGGGGGCGGCCGCCGGCCGCCCCCTCCGTCGTGCCGGCGCGGCCGGTCAGTGCCGGGCCGACCGCGGGCGCCGGGTCAGCCACAGGCCGGCGCCGCCCGCGGCCAGCAGCAGGCTGCCGCCCAGGGCGAGGACGGCTGTGCGGTCGGGGGCGCCGGTACTGGGCAGGGTGCCCGAGGCACTCGGGCTCGGACGGACGGACGCGTCGGGGCCGAAGGGCACGTTGTCGGTGCCCAGCAGCAGCGGGGTGTCGGGTGCGTTGGGCGTCGGCTTGCTGGTGCCGAAGGGAACGGGCCCCTGCTGCCACAGCAGCACGCCGTCCCGGTCCATGACGGGCAGGCAGATCCTGCCCTTGCCCTTCAGGTCGTAGGTCGCGGACACCGGGTAGCTCCGGCGCTTCCCGGCGGCCAGAGTGCCGACGTCGCAGCTGAACCCGCTGTTGGAGCCCTTGGGCAGCTTGCCCTCGGGGATCGGGTCGCAGCCCTTGACCCCGGTGATCCTCATCGCGTCGAAACCGACGACCAGCAGCGTGAGTCGAGGGGACTCCTTCTTCCCCTTGTTGAGGACCGTCGCGGTGATCGAGGTCTTCCCCGTCGTGTTGTCGACGGAGATCCGGGACGGCAGTTCGGTGGCCACCTTCACCCCCGCGGGGACCTTCGGCCCCGGGGTGCCTCCCTGGCCGCTGCCGGGTACGGGCTCGGCCCCGAACGCGGGCCCGGCGAACGCCAGCCCCAGCACGGCCACCGCCGCGGCCGTCCGCCGAACGTGAATTCGCCGATCGAAAAGGCGCATTGCGCTTCCCCCTTCTTGCCTCCGCATCAGCGGTATCTGTGAAGAGGTACCACAAGATTCGGGGCATCTATGCTGTGATGGTGGCAAGTTCATACTTCTGTCCCGGACCCGTCGTGAATGATGCGATACCGGACAGGAATTGAGGGGCAGGGGGAATTCCTCCCGCAGTGGGGAGTCCGGGCATGGTGGGAAACACGGGCGGCGACGTGCGCGGCCGGCTGGTCGTGGGCCGCTACCGGCTGGCGGAGACGATCGGCCAGGGCGGGATGGGCCGGGTGTGGCGGGCCGTCGACGAGGTGCTGGACCGCCAGGTCGCGGTCAAGGAGATGCGGCTGGACGACATGGCGGCCGAGGACGCGCGCGTCCGCCGCGAGCGCACCCTGCGCGAGGCGCGCGCCACGGCCCGCATCGACCACCCCAACGTGGTGCGCGTCTACGACGTGGTCCAGGAGGCCGACCGGCTCTGGATCGTGATGGAACTGGTCGACTGCCGCTCCCTGGAGCAGGTGCTCGTGCAGGACGGCCCGGTCGACCGCGCCGAGGCGGTGCGGATTGCGACCGGTCTGGCACGGGCGCTGCGCGAGGTCCACGCGGTCGGCGTGCTGCACCGGGACATCAAGCCGGGCAACGTCCTGATCGACACCCGCGGGCGGGTGGTCCTCACCGACTTCGGGATCGCCGCGATCCAGGACTCCGCCGCGCTCACCATGGCCGGGATGCTCATCGGCTCCCCGGACTACATGGCCCCGGAGCGCATCGAGGGCCGGCAGCAGGGGCCGCCGTCGGACCTGTGGTCGCTGGGTGCCACCTTGTGCGCCGCGCTGGCCGGGCAGTCGCCCTTCGCCCGCCCCACCACCCTGGCCACCCTGCACGCCGTGCTGTACGAGGAGCCCCAACTGCCCCCGGAGGCGGGCCCGCTGCGCGAGACGCTGGCGGCGCTGCTGCGCAAGGACCCGGAGGAGCGGCCGACCCTCGACCTGCTCGACGAGGCGCTGGCCGCCCTCGCCGGCCCCGTGGGCGGGCCCACCGTCGTGACCCGGCAGGCCCCGCCGCCCGCCGAGGAGGGGTACGTCCCCACGCTCGCGGTGGGCGGGGCGCCGCCGCCCGCACCGGAGCCGGAGGACGCGGTCCCGCCCGGCTGGGAGGCGTACGCGGCCGCGAAGAGCGAGCAGCCGGCGCCCGAGCCTGCGCCCGAGCTCGCGCCTCCACCGGAACCGGCCGTCCCGGCCGGGACGCCCGAACCGCCCCCCGCCCGCGCCCGGTTCCGCCGCGCCGCCCTGCTCGCCGGTGCGGGCCTGACCGCCGCTGCCGTCGCCGCGACCGTGGTCGTGCTCACCGCCTCCCGCACCGGCCACCGCGAGGGCCCCGTCGTCGCCGGCACCAGCCGCCCCCCGGCGAGCGCCACGGCGCCGCCCGCCACCTCACCCGCCACCGCGTCGGTCTCCGGCCGCAACGAGACCGGCTTCGCCTGGCAGCCCCCGCACGGCTGGACCCGAACGGCCAAGAGCCCGTCCAACGTCCACTACCACGCCCCGGACGGACGGCAGGAGATCGCCGCCTCGTACGCACTCGCACGCGGCGGCGATCTCCTCCAGCAGTGGCAGGACTTCGAGGCGAACTCCCACGACGTCCCCGGCTACCGGAAGATCCGGCTGGAGCGGACGACGTTCCGCGGCCGCCCGGCCGTCGTGTGGGACTACTCCTTCTCGCAGGCCGGCTCCCCCTGGAAGGCGCGGCAGCTCGGGTTCACCGAGGCGGGCAAGTCGTACCAGGTCAACATCTGGTACGACGCGGCCGTCGAGCCCGCCGCGCTGTCGGTCTACGAGGAGGTGACCGCGTCCTTCCGGCCGCTCTGAACCCGCCGGCGGACCACCGCGACGCCGATCACCCCCAGGGCCAGCAGGACCGAGACGACCACCTGGTCGCGGCCCCCGCAGCCGCACCCGCCCCGGCGCATGCGCAGCCGTAAGAAGCAGATCACCAGCCGGACGAACAGCGCGATCGCGCCGGAGGCGTTGCGCACGAAGAGGAAGACGCTGTCCGGGTACGTGTGGTCGCAGAAGACGGCGGCGAAGCCGAAGACCACCGAACCCAGGATCGCCGCACGCGGCACACCGTGGGTGCTGGTCCGGGCGAACGCCTTGGGCGCGTCGCCGCGCCGGCCGAGCGAGAACGCCGTGCGGGAGGCCGACACCGCACACGGCCATCACTCCCTCACCTGTTTTCTCCCGGGAGACCCGGGCCGTCGAGCCGGGGAGGAATGGGTGCTCAGGCCGGAGCCGCGGAGCGGCGGAGTCGGCTGCGCATCGCCCACGTGATGCTGGTCCGGGCTGGTCCCAACCCGGCTGGTGCCGATCGTGCAAGAGCCGGCGGACTGCTGGTCCCCAGCCCACGTGAGCCAGAAATCCCCGCCCGTTGGGGCGGCGGGGAGGACGTCAATCGGAGCACCCGGGGCGGCACCCTCGGGGGTGGCCGTGCCACACTCGACGCTATGCGCGTGTACCTCGGCTCCGACCATGCCGGCTTTGAACTGAAGAACCACCTCGTCGAGTGGCTCAAGGCCAACGGCCACGAGCCCGTCGACTGCGGACCGCACGTCTACGACGCCCAGGACGACTACCCGCCGTTCTGCCTGCGTGCCGCCGAGGGCGCGGCCGCCGACCCCGACAGCCGTGGCATCGTCATCGGCGGCTCCGGCAACGGCGAGGCCATCGCGGCCAACAAGGTCAAGGGCGTGCGCGCCGTGCTCGCCTGGAGCGAGGAGACCGCGACCCTGGGCCGCGAGCACAACGACGCCAACGTCATCAGCGTCGGTGCCCGCATGCACTCCCGCGAGGACGCCACCCGCTTCATCGAGGTCTTCCTGGGCACGCCGTACTCGGGCGAGGAGCGCCACTCCCGCCGGATCGCCATGCTCACCGCCTACGAGGCCACCGGCGAACTGCCGCCCGTCCCGGCCGACCCCCGGGAGAGCTGATCCGGGCATGCCCGAGGGGCATACGATCCACCGCCTCGCCGCGGACCACGAGGAGCGCTTCGGCGGCCACGCGGTCCGCGCGAGCAGTCCGCAGGGCAAGTTCTCGGACGGCGCCGCACTGCTGGACGGCCAGGTGCTGCTGGGCGCCGAGGCCCACGGAAAGCACCTGTTCCTGGGCTTCGGGCCGCTCGGCTGGGTCCACGTCCACCTGGGCCTGTACGGCAAGTGCGCCTTCGGCGCCGGGCCGGGCGGCGCGCCCGTCGGCCAGGTGCGGCTGCGGCTGGCCACCCGCGACCACCACATGGACCTGCGCGGCCCCACCGCCTGCGAGCTGATCACGGACGGGGAGAAGCAGGCGATCCACGACCGCCTCGGCCCCGACCCCCTGCGCCCCGCGGACACCGGCGACCGCGCCTGGTCCCGTGTCGCGCGCAGCCGTACCAGCGTCGCCGCGCTGCTCATGGACCAGAAGGTCGTCGCCGGCGTCGGCAACGTCTACCGCGCCGAGGTCCTCTTCCGGCACGGCATCGACCCGTACACGGCGGGCCGCGACCTCGGCCGCGAGCGGTGGAGCGCGGTCTGGGACGACCTGGTGGCCCTCATGCGCGAGGGCGTGCGCAACAACCGGATCGACACCGTCCGGCCCGAGCACACGCCGGAGGCCATGGGACGGCCGCCGCGCGTCGACGACCACGGCGGCGAGGTCTACGTCTACCGCCGCGCGGCCATGCCCTGCCTCGTCTGCGGCACCGAGGTCCGCACCGCCGCCCTCGCGGCGCGGAACCTCTTCTGGTGCCCGGGCTGCCAGCCGGCCGCGGGCGGCCGCGGCTAGGACCGCCCTGGGCGCCGTGCCGTCGGACGCCTTCCCCCAGCGGCGGCCGGGGGAGGGCATGCGACGACACGGCCCGGAACCGCCCCTAGAAGCCGTGCGGCAGCCACGGCGCGATGTCGCCGGCAAAGGCGACCGACGTCTCCTTCACCGCCCCGCCGCGCAGTTCCCGTACCCGGCCGGCCCGCTCCAGCGCGGTGAGCGAGGTGCCGCCCAGGTACGCCGCGCCCAGCTCCCGCGCCGACAGCGCGAGGTCCGCGGGGTCGGTGGTGCGCTCGCACGAGGCGCCCTTGGTGTCGCCGCAGAGCCGCCACCGGCCCTCGTTCCAGGGGCAGAAGGGGTCGGTGACCTCCAGCACGACGTCCACCGGCGCGGTGTACGTACGGGCCGCGAGTGCGGCGCCCACCTCGACCGGGCGCAGCAGCATGCCCTCCTTGAAGCGCACGCCGCAGCGGCGCACGTCCTCCACCATGTGCAGGACCGCGTCGTCGGCCGGGCGGTTGCGGGAGGTGATCCGGCAGGTCAGGTCGATGCCGAACAGGTAGCGCCACAGGGCGCCGCGGGCGGCCGGGTCCAGGGCCTCCAGGTCGCGCAGCACGACCGTGCCGTCCGGGCCGTGCGCGTTCCAGGAGCTCTTGACCGCGTAGCGCACATAGCCGACGACCTCGCCGTCGCGCTCGGCGAGCACGCACTGGAGGTTCGACGCCCCGTCGCGGTACGCCTCCGGGTCGAGCACCCCCTTGCGCTCCCATCCGGGGCGCCGCTCCAGCATGCCCGGGCGGCCCGGGACCAGTCGCGCGTAGACCGCCTCGCACGCCGGGACCGACGCCTCGGGGTCCGCGAAGCGCAGTGTCACGTCGTCGGCGCCGTTCGGCACCGTCAGGCCGGCGCGCACGGTGTCGATGTCCACGATCATCTGGTCGGTGGCCACCGCGTAGCCGAAGCGGCCGTAAATCGCCGGTTCCGAGGCGGTCAGCACGGCCAGCGGTTCACCGAGCCCGCGCACCTCGTCCAGCTGCCGCCGCATCATCGCGGTCAGTACCCCGCGGCGCCGGTGCGTCGCGGCCACGCTCACCATCGTCACGCCGGCCGCGGGCACCACCACCCCGCCCGGCACTGTCAGCCGGAAGGAGAAGGCCCCCGCCGTGCCGACGATCTCGTCGCCGTCCCAGGCGGCCAGCGACCGCCCGGTCTCCGTCACGGAGCGGTCGAAGTCCCGCTCCTCCGCCGGCATCGCCGCGCTGCCGAAGGCCCGCTCCAGCGTGCCGAACCACGTGTCCCACTGCCCGGGTTCGAGTACCCGCAAGTCCACCGTCATGTTTCCTGACTACCAGCGGCCTCCCGTACCGGCGAGCGATTTTCGCCGCGGGTTGCGACGGGACGGCGAACCGCCGGGGGGACCTGCGCTGCGGAGAACGGGTGACAGTGGATAGGGTCGCCGGGAACATGGCACAACGCCCGGTAGGAGACGGCTTGAGGGCCAGGTGGGGGAGGACCGCCCACCAGGCCCGCGTCGGCCTGCGCAAATCCGCGGTCGACTACTTCCGCGGGGACGCCGCCGACTGGCTCGCGCTGGTCGTCCTGCTGCTCTGCGTCCCCGTGATCGCCTGGGGCACGGTGCTCGCCCCGCAGTGGTGCCCGCCCACCACGCTGGTGCTCCCCGTCCTCCTCGGCGGGCTGCTGCTGCGGCCGTCGAGCCTGCTGCTGCTGTACGGCAGCTCGGCGGTGGCGCTGGTCGTGGAGTCGGCGGTGCTGGGCCCGTACCGGGACGGCGTGGGCCGGGTCACCCCGGGCACCGTGCTGGTCGTGGCGGCGGTCGCGCTCGCCGGGCTGGTCGTGGCCCAGTTCCGCGCCCGGGTCGGTGTGCCCTGGATGCGCGGCGGCACCATGCTCTTCGACCTGCGCGAGCGCATCCGGGTGCAGAGCAGGATTCCGCGGCTGCCGGACGGCTGGCACGCGGAGATGGCGCTGCGCCCGGCCGGCGGCCAGTCGTTCTCCGGCGACTTCGTGGTGGCCACCCGCACCACCGGGGGGCGGATCCTGGAGGCCGTCCTCACCGACGTCTCCGGCAAGGGCATGGACGCGGGCTCACGGGCCCTGCTGCTGTCCGGCGCCTTCGGCGGGCTGCTGGGCTCGCTCCCGCCGCACGCCTTCCTCACGGCCGCCAACGGCTATCTGCTGCGGCAGAACTGGGACGAGGGCTTCGCCACCTCCGTCCACCTGGTGCTGGACCTGGAGACCGGGGACTACGAACTGCTCTCCGCGGGGCACCTGCCCGGCATGCAGCTGAGCGCCGGCACCGGCCGCTGGGAGGAGAAGGCCGCCGAGGGCCCGCTGCTGGGCGTGTACGACGGTGCCGAGTTCCACGGCGTGAAGGGCACGCTGCGCTCCGGCGACGTCCTGCTGCTGTTCACGGACGGCCTGGTGGAGGCCGCCGGACGCGACATCGCCGAGGGCATCGACCGGCTCATCGGCGAGGCCGACCGCTATGTCGCGCACGGCTTCCGCGGTTCGGCCTGGCAGTTGATCGAGGCGGTCGCCAAGGACGTCAACGACGACCGCGCCCTGCTCATCGTGTGCCGGGACTGACCGTCTCGGTACGGCGGAACGCCCAGGCCATCCGCGGCTGCACCGCGAAGCGGAACAGCCTCTGCACCGGCGGCGTGCACAGCGCACTGACCACGGCGGCCGCGATCAGGGTGCACGCCACCCTGCCCGGCGCGGTGTGCACCCACGGGGGGTCGAACCAGCCCAGGGACAGGGCGGTCTTCACCGCGAAGCCGTGCAGCAGGTAGCCGTACAGCGTCCCGGCTCCCAGGGCGGTGAACCAGGTGCGGCGGCGCGGCACCCATGCGAAGAAGCACGCGGTCAGCAGCAGGGAGAGGCAGAAGAGCCCGGCGGTCGCCACCGCGCCGAGGGCGACCAGGAACCAGGTCAGGTACCAGGGATCGAAGATGCTGATCGGCTGCGACGGGTCGTGCTCCGCCCAGCGCCTGAAGAGGCCGTACGCCGTCTCGAAGAGCACGTACGGCACGACGACACCGGTGACGAGGCGACGGGTCGCGGTCGCCGGGGGAGCGGGCACCGCCGGGCCCGGTGGTCCCGCGGGGGACCGGCGGCGGGGACGTGCCGTCGAACTCCTGCGGGGGCTGGAACATTCGAGGCACCAGGGCGAGCTGAAACCTGTCGCGTGAATTCTCTCTGGAATGCGGATGACGTCTCGGCTGCCCCGGAGTTGACCTCCCATCCCGATGTCGTATTCGTCCGTTGATGTCCTGCGTCAAAAGGGCTGAACGGGAGGGAATACCCACCTTCCGGTACCCGCGGTGACGGTGCGTGCGTCAACTGAATGTGTACGACAACGATGTGACGGACATTCATGTGCGACGGGCAGTGCAATGACCGGAATCGCCTTGCCGGAAGGACGCGGGATGCCGCCGCGCGGCGGCCGTTGGGCGGGCGGGTGCCCCGCGTCACAGGTGTGCGCCCCCGGTCTGCGGGGAAGGTGAGCCCTGCGGGGTCTCGGTGTCGGTGGCAGGTGGCACGATGGACGTCGCGGGGGCGCGGCTGCCGCTGTTCCCCCGGAACGATGAGGCGTCAGACCGAGGATGTGATCCCCAGTGGCCATCTCCCTGTCCGTGGTGCTCTTGTTGGCGATCATCATGGTCGTGCTCATCAGGGGCAAAACACTCAAAGTCGGACCGGCGATCATCGCCGCCCTGTTCGGCTTCTTCCTTGCTTCCACGGGCATGGCGCCCGCGATCACCAAGTTCCTGGACTCGCTGGCGGACACCATCAACCAGATCAACTTCTGACGGTGCGGGCCGGACGGCCCGATCCGCCCCCTGGGGAGTGGAGCTGACGCGGGCTCAGACGCCTGCGGGCGTCCGCTCCTGCGCGGTCCCGACGATGCGCCGCAGTGCCTCGGCGCGTTCCGCGGGGTCCGTCGCCGACAGCAGCGCGGCGAGCACCGCGATCCTGGCCTGTCCGGCGCGCAGTGTGCCGGCCAGTACGGCGCCGGCCGCCGCGAGGTCCACGGCGCCCCCGCCGGTGTAGATCGGCGCGACCGGCCCGGCCGCGACCCGGGTGCTCACGGCGACCAGCACGCCCGCGTCCACCGCCCGCCGCACGGCCTCGGTGAACTCGGGGGTGGCGTTGCCTGCGCCGGTGCCCACCAGCACGATGCCCTGGGCGCCGGCGGTCAGCGCGGCGTCGAAGAGCACCGGGTCGGCGTCCACGTGGTGCATCACGACGTCGACGCGCGGTGCCGGCGTCCCGGTGCCCGGGAGGGGCAGCGCGGCGGCCCGCGCGTGCGGCCCGTCCCAGGCGATCTCGCCGAACTTGACCCGCCCCAGCGGCCGTCCCGACGGGTCCGCGAAGGCCTGCACGTCCAGCGTGTGCGCCTTGACGGTGCCGCGGGCGGCGTGCACGAAACCGCCGAAGGCGATGACCACGCCGACGTCCTGGGCGGTCGCGGCGGTCAGCAGGGCGTCGTACAGATTGCCCGCGGCGTCGCCGTCGACGGCGTCCAGGGGCAGTTGGGCGCCGGTGAACACCACCGGTCGCCGGTCGTCGTGGTGGAGGTCCAGCAGGAAGGCGGACTCCTCCATGGTGTCGGTGCCGTGCGTGACCACGATGCCGTCCACGGCCGGGTCGGCCAGTACCTCGTGCACCGTGTGCAGCAGCAGCATCTGGTGGGCGGTGGTCAGCTGGGAGCTGTTCACCGTGAACAGGTCGCGGACGGTCACGTCGACGCCCTCGGGGACCGCTCCCGCCGCCAGCACCTCGCGGCCGGCGGCCTCGGCCGCGTAACCGACCCCCTGCCACCGGCTGGCGATCGTGCCGCCGGTGCCGATCACGACGATGTGCTTCACGTGTCCCTCGCTCGCGTGCGCGCCCAGTCAACCGCCGCAAGGATATGCGCAAGGTTCCGGCACGCGATTGCGAATCAGCCCGCGTAGATCGCGCAGGCGTGGTAGAAATCGCCGACATGGATGCCATCGACAGAAGTATCTTGCGCGAGCTCCAGGCGGACGGCCGGCTCACCAACCAGGAACTCGCCGCCCGCGTCGGGCTGACCCCCTCGCCCTGTCTGCGCCGGGTGCGGCAACTGGAGGAGGACGGCGTGATCCGGAGCTACCGCGCGGTGGTCGACCCGGCCGCCGTGGGCCGCGGCTTCGAGGTCTTCGCCTCCGTGGAGGTGCGCCGGGACCGCGTGTCCGTCGAGGCGTTCGAGACCCAGGTCCGGGCCACCCCGGACATCGTGGAGGCGTACCGGCTGTACGGCGCGCCCGGCTGCCTGCTGCGCATCGCCGTGAAGGACAGCGACGCCTACGAGCGCTTCTGGACCGAGACGCTGATCTCGCTGCCGGGGGTGAGCGAGGTCAACTCACAGATGATCATGAAACGCATCAAGGGGCCGCGGGGCGTGCCCGTCGAGTAGGCGGGCCGCGCTGTCAGGCGTCCCCGGCGGCCCCGGCGAAGACGGGCAGCGCCCGCACCAGGTCAGGGGGCAGGGCCAGGCCCTCCTCCGTGGACGGGTCGACCGCAAGCCACAGCTCGTCGGCCGGCCAGTTGGCGGCGAGTTCGGCAACGGATATCCGCAGCGCGGTCGCCGGGTCCCCGCCCGCCGCCACGAGCGTCTCCTCGGCCGTGAAGACCGGGATGTACTGGGTCCCGTCCTGCTCGATCACCGGCAGCGAGACGGCCCCCTCGGGACGCGCCGGCTCGCCCTCGGCCGGCGGCACCTGCGGCAGCAGGGCCGTCCTGCCCGCCAGGTCGGCCAGCACCGCCTCGGTCTCGGCGATCTGCTGCGCGGACGGCGCGTCCTCGGGCGGGGCCGCGTGCTCGAAGCTCTCGCCGGCCCGGTGGTTCTCGTGGGGCGTCGGGGCGTTCATGAAGTCTCCTCTCGGCCCTCCGCATCCACCTCGTCGGCGGGCGGCGGGGTCCAGTGGTACTCACGGGCGCCTGCCCGGGGGCCCGCCGCATAAGCGGCCCCCTTTGAACAATGTGGACGGCTGGCGGGCGTGCCCGGGGGGACGCACGATGAATGGGCTCCCGCAGGGTCCTCGGCTCCTTCCGCGAAAGGCGGGTGTCATGACCACCAACCCTCACCAGGATGCCGCCGGGATGCCGGCGGGATTCCTCGCCGCCTTGTCCAAAAGGGGCTGGCAGGTCCTTCTCACCGCAGGCGTCGCCGCGATCGTCCTCGGCGTCTGCGTCCTGGCGTGGCCCGGCGAGACGCTGCTCGTGATCGGTGTCCTGTTCGGGATCTACCTGCTGATCAGCGGCGTGTTCCAGCTGGCCGGCGCCTTCGGCCCGCACGTGCCGGGCGGAATGCGGGTGCTGCACTTCGTCACCGGCGCCCTGAGCATCCTGCTCGGCCTGATCTGCTTCCGCGGGGCCGCGCAGTCCCTGCTGCTGCTCGCCCTGTGGATCGGCTTCGGCTGGCTGCTGCGCGGCATCATGCTGGTCGCCGCGGCGGTCTCCACCGAGGGCCTGCCGGCCCGCGGCTGGCAGATCTTCTTCGGCGCGATCACCCTTGTGGCGGGCATCGTCCTGATCGTCTCGCCCTTCGGCTCCCTCGCCGCCCTCACCCTGGTCTCCGGAGTGTGGCTGGTCGTCCTCGGCGTCGCGGAGATCGTCCACGCCTTCCACATCCGCGCGCTGGCGGCCCACCACCGGCCGGGCCTCCCGGCGGCCCACCAGCCGGCCGGCTGAGCACCGCGGCCGAACGCCGTACGGGTGTCAGTGGCCCTTCCTAGACTCGGCGCATGGTCACCGAAGCGGACACCACACTGCGCGACGGACGCACCCTGCACTTCTACGACACCGGTCCGGCGGCGGGCGGCGACGGCCTCGCCGTCGCCTGGCTGCACGGCACGCCCAACGTGGGCGAGCCGCCGGAACCGCTCTTCGAGGCCGCGCGCAAGCGCGGCATCCGCTGGTTCTCGTACGACCGGCCCGGGTACGGCGGTTCCACCCCGCAGCCGGGCCGGGACATCGCGGCCGCGGCGGCGGACGTCGCCGCCGTCGCCGACGCCCTCGGCATCGGCCGGTTCGCCGTCCTCGGCCACTCCGGCGGAGGCCCGCACGCCCTGGCGTGCGCCGCGCTGCTCCCGGACCGCGTGGCCGCGACGGTCAGCGGGTCCGGCCTCGCCCCGTACGGCGCCGAGGGGCTCGACTGGCTCGCCGGGATGTGCCCGACGAGCGTGGCCGAGCTGAGCGCGTCGGCGGCGGGCCGGGGCCCGCTGGAGGAGTACCTGGCCACCAGTGAGTTCGACCCGGAGATGTTCACCCCCGCCGACCGCTCCGCGCTCGCTGCGGAATGGGCCTGGCTCGCCGGGGTGGCCGGCCGGGCACTGGAGGGCGGACCCGACGGCATGATCGACGACAACCTCGCCTACGTCGCCCCCTGGGGCTTCGACCCGGCCGGCGTCCGCACGCCCGTGCTCCTCCTCCACGGCGGGCAGGACCGCATGGTCCCGGCCGCTCACGCGACGTGGCTCGCCCGCCGCATGCCCACCGCCGAGTTGCGCGTCCTGCCGGAGGAGGGCCATGTCTCGGTGCTCGCCGCCGCTCCCGGGGTGCTCGACTGGCTCGCCGACCGGGCGGCGGAGGGCGGCGGCGCACCCGGTCGCTGATCCCGCGAACGTCCCCCCGGCGCACGGCGGTCGGCACCGGCGCACGTGGCGGATTGTCGATCTCCCGTGGCGGGAAACATGCGTTCGGGGAGAGTGTGACGGGGGGATGTGCCATGGGGTGGGGATCCGCGGCGTCCGGCACGGCCGATGACGCCGGTTTCTGGGACGGTTTCTGGCAGCAGTCGGGCGGCACCGCCGTGTGGGTGCTGGGCATCTTCGCGGTGATCGTGATCGTGGTCGCCGTACGCCTGGGCTCCGGCCTGCTGCTGCGGCACCGCAGCAACCGACTGCTGCCGGTGGTGGTCTCGGAGGACCGCGGCCTGCTCGGCGGCCAGGCGGGCGGCCACCGGGGCAACGGCGGCGGGCACGGCGCGGGGACGCCCGCCCCCGGCCACGCCGAGGAGCCCGCGCGCACGAGGGAACTGGCCGCGTACATCACGGAGCACATGGCCGCCGACGCGCTCGGCCCGCGCGTCCTGACCCCCGGCAGCGGCACGCCCACCGGCCCCGACCCGGCGCCGGAGACGACGTCCTCCCCGCACGGCTGGGTGGACGTGATGAAGCGCCTCGCCCTCTTCCGGCCGCGGGCGTACCACGTGATGCTGCACTGCCTGTCGGCCGACGACAAACCGCCCCGCTTCTCGGTCCGCGTCCTCTACATGCCCAAGAACACCGTGGTGGCCGCCACCATCATGGAGGGCGAGGAGACCGGCCCCGACGCCGCGGACGAGGAGGTCCGGCGGCGCGACCGCCGGCTGTACGAGCGCATCGCCTGCTACTGCACGGTGAAGATCCTCGGCGACCCGCGCTCGCAGGACCGCATCCCCCGCTGGGAGAGCTGGGGCGACGACTACGACTCGTACCGCTTCCACCGCATGGGCGTACGCGCGCAGGAGGAGGCGCTGGCGGCGAAGAAGCGCGGCGACCACGCCCAGGAGCTCGCCCACTACCGGCACGCGCTGCGGCACTACAAGGAGGCCGCCGCGCTGGTCCCCGGGAACCTCACCGTCCGGCTCCACCAGGCCGGTGTCCTGGAGCTCATGGGCCAGGACGGGGGCGCGGAGGAGCCCGCCGCCCACATCCAGCACGCCATCGAGATCTACGAGGACTGCATCCAGCTGTGGCCCGAGCACGTCGAGACCGCCTACCGGCTGTCCATCGCCTGCGCCGAGCAGAACCGCGCGCGGACCGGCGGCCGCCACCGGCCCGAGGACTACGAGCGCGACTCCCGTGAGCACCTGCGGCTGCTCCTGAACCGGCTGTCGTGGTCGGCGATCGCCCGCCGCTACGCCCGCACCTGGCTCCTCGGCCGCCGCAACCTCGGCGAACGCCGCTACTGGCGCCAGTGGTTCGCCATGGAGCGGCCCCGCCCGGCGCTGCGCACCCGCCGCCGTTCCTTCCTCGCGGCCGTGCGGATAGCCGAGGCCGCCGAGGAACTGCGGATGAACCGCAGGCCGGATCCCGACCGGCTGCGCGAGGCGTTCGCCACCGTGGCCGGCGAGGTGACGGGCGGTGTGTGGGCCCGCTGGGGCCGGCTGTGGGGCGGGCCCGACTGGGGGATGCGCCGCATGCTCCACGCCGACCACCGGCGGGGCGGCGGCCACGCGGGCGACGGCGCCCCCGCGCCGCGGCCGTGGCACCGCGGGGGACCCGGTGCGCGCACCCACGCCGAGGCGCTGATCACCGGCCCGGCCCCGGGCCACCGCGTGCCCAACCGCGCCTCCGCGGGATACCTGGTCTACTACAACGCCGCATGCTTCCTGAGTCTCGCGCTGAACGCGGCGCCCCCCGCGGGGTCGGTGACCTGGTCCGGCGACGAGTGGCGCGAGGACTGCGCCCGCGCGGCCGTCGCCCAGCTCAACTGCAGCCTCCGCGTCACCCGCAGCCAGTTCTCCGCCGCCTGGGCCGAACGCGACACCGATCTGCGCCCGTTGTTCACCGGCCGGCTGCGCGACGAGCCGCCGCCGGCTGGCGGACCGGCCACCGCCCTGCCCCGCTGGGCGCGCATCGGGCGCAACTGGGCGGGGTTCGCCGGGATCGACGTCGCGGACTGAGGGACCGGTACCGCCGCGGACGCGGTCGGCGTACGGCCCCGCGCTCCCGCGCCACGGGCGAACCGCCCACGGTGCGCGGAGACGTGCGGCGCGCACACCCTGGACCGCGATCACGGCGAACGTCTATCGTCCCTACTCGTGGACTGGTGGGGATCGTTGGGGCTGGAGCGCGGCCGTCTCGTGCACTTCCTTCTCGCCTGCGGGCTGTGCGTGCTCGCGCTGCTGCTCACCGCCGTGACCTGGCTGTCGGGCCCGGACTCCGTGCCCCGTGCCGCCATGGCCGCTCTCGTGCTCCCCGTCTTCCCGGTCTTCGGCGCCGCGCTCTTCCGCGCCCTGCACTCCGGCAGCGCCGCGAGGCTCCTCGGCCGGGGGAACGGGGGACGGCTGCTGTGGTTCGTGTGGGACCTGCCCGCACGCCTGAAGTGGTTCTACGCCGTGGTGTTCGCGCTGTCCGTGCTGGGCTTCGCCGGAGCGGGCACCGAGGACGTCAGGACGGACGCGCACGGTGTCCACTACGTCGTCCGGAAGGACGCCGCGGACCCGCGCGGCGAACGGGTCGTCCTGACCGACGCCGAGTACGACAGGGCCGAGTGGCGGCCCCTCACCGCCGGAGTCGCGATCTTCTACGCCATGAGCAGCTTCGTCGTCCTGGCGGCCGCGTCGCTCCAGCCCTTCGAGTTCGCGGAGACGGACCCGGAACGGCCGTGGTGACCCGCACCGCCGGCGCGCACGCAGGGACCGAAGGAACGTCCTCCGCGCGCGCAGCCCGGGGCGACGTGGCGTCTCAGGCCGGGCGGGCGGCGGAGATGCCGCCGTCCACGGGGAGCGTGATGCCGTGGACCATGGCCGCGTCATCGCTGACCAGGTACAGGACGCCCTTGGCGATGTCGTCCGGCCGCACGACGACGCCCGCCGGGGTGGCGGCCGTCATCGCGTCGAGCTCCGCACGGGCCGCCTCGTTGCCCGGCGTGAGGGTCGCCCCGGGCGCGACGGTGTTCACCCGCACGCCGCGCGGCCCGTACTCCGCGGCCCAATTGCGGGTGAGCTGCTCGTCGGCCGCCTTGGTCGCGGTGTACATCGCCGCATAGGGGGTGCCGACCCGGGCCATCCAGGAGCCGACGGTGACGATGGCGCCGCCGCCCCGGGCGGCCATGGCTGGCGCCAGCGCAGCCACGAGCACGTGAGGGGCGCGGAGGTTGACCGCGAGCATGGCGTCGAGGTCCGCGTCCGGCAGGTCCTCGGTGCGCGTCGCCGGGTAGATGCCCGCGTTGTTGACCAGGATGTCGACGCGTCCGCCGAGCACGTCCGCCGCCCGCGCGGCGAAGGCGCGCAACTGCGCGTAGCCGCCTGCCAGATCCGCCGCGACGAAGTCCGCGCGGCCGCCCGCCCCGCGGATCTCGTCGACGACGCGTGCTCCGCCCGCCGCCTGCCGGCCGCTGACGACGACGTGCGCGCCCTCTCCGGCCAGGACGCGGGCGATCGCCGCGCCGATCCCGCTGGTCGATCCGGTGACGAGCGCGGTGCGGCCGGCCAGCCGGGATCCGGGGGCGGAGGCGGTGCTGTGGTTCGTGTGAAGGGAAGTAGTCATGCCTTCCGTTCTAGGACGCCTCGCGGACATCGGGCCAGGTCAGGAGGAACCTGGGCACGGCAGGACCACCCAGGACGCCGGGAGGCCGCCTACGCTGGAGCCATGCCACGCGACCGCGCCGCGCTCGGGGCGTTCCTGCGCTCCCGCCGGGACCGCCTCACCCCCTCCCAGGCGGGCATCGAGGCCTTCCCCGGGGCCCGCCGGGTGCCGGGGCTGCGGCGCGAGGAACTGGCCGTGCTGGCGGGCCTGAGCCCGGACTACTACAGCCGGCTCGAACAGGGACGCCAGGCCAACATCTCCCCCGAGGTGCTCGACGCGCTGGCCCGGGCGCTGCGCCTGGACGAGGTCGAGCACGCGCACCTCCGCGACCTCGCGGCGCCCACCGCGTGGCGCCGCGCCGCGGCCTCGCGGGTCGCCCAGCGACCCGATCCCGGGCTGTTGCGGCTGATGCAGACGCTCGACCACGTCCCGGTGCTGCTGCTCGGCCTGCGCGGCGAGGTCCTGGCGCGCAACGCCCTGCTGGTGGAGGTGCTGGGCCGTCCGCTGGAGCCCGGGACGTCCTTCGTCCGCTTCATGTTCCAGGACCCGGCCGCGCGCGAACGGATCGTGAACTGGGCGGACTTCGCCTCGGCCACCGTCGCCACGATGCGCCGGGAGATCGCCCGCCGCCCGGGGGACGGCCGCCTCACCGCGCTCGTGGACGAGTTGCGGGCGACCGACGAGGACGTCGCCCGCTGGTGGGACGACCACGCCGTGCGCGACTACGCGTCGGTGACCAAGCGCGTCCAGCATCCCGCCGCCGGTCCGATGACCTTCCGGATCGAGATCGTGTGCGCGCCGCACGAGCCGGACCAGCGCCTTGTCGTCTACACCGCCGAACCGGACTCCCCCACCGCCCGCGTCCTGCCGATGCTGGCCGGCTGGAACGCCGTGTCCCGCGCGTGACCGGCGACGCCCCGGCGTTCTCTCAGGACGACGCCATCAGGGCACGCCGGTAGCGGAGCCGGAAGAACCGCTGCGCCACGAGCAGCACCGGGAACAGCGGCCGCCACGGACCGTCCGGAGCGGCACGGGTCAGGGAGCGGATCGTCAGCGCGACCGTGCCGTCGGGGGAGCGGTGGACGACGAAGGCCTCCTCGCCGCGGACGGGATGCCCGGGCAGAGTGCCGTACGCGAAGCCGCAGCGATCCGGCAGGTCCACCACCGCCACGACGCGCACCGGCTCCCGCACCGTGAACGGGCCGCGGCCCGCGGTGATCCGGTACTCGGCCCCCACGGTGACGCGCTCCCCGGCCCCCGCGCAGCCCGTGACGGTGAAGCCGCTGCGCCGCTTGACCTCCCAGTGCAGCACCGCGTCGGCGGCCGCACGCCAGTCCCGCTCCCCGTGACCGATGACGACGGTGCACGCGTACGGGCGCAGGCCCGTGCGCCCGGCCGCCCAGTGCTCCTCGGCCGGTCGCGTCGCGCCGACGGAGCCGTAGGTGAGGCCGTTTGCGCGGTGAGGGGGCATGGCACTTCCGGCCGGACGGTGAACGGATGACGGTGGTGATGCCTGCACGCTACAGCCCGTTCGGTGGATCACCTGCGGCGCGTTCGTTTGTCCTTCACCTGTCCGTCGCCCCGGCGTGCGGCGAGGCGCGCATTCTTGCGCGATGCGGTCGGGCTCAGGGGGTGGGCCCCCGATCGCGCCGCGGGCACGGACACCGTGCGCCGTGACAGGGGGGAGCGGGGCAGCGTGGCACCACGCACGAACAGGCGAAACCCGCCTCATCCCCTCAGCGACCACGTCGGCCCGCACGCGACCGCACCGACCAGGAGTCCTTCACCATGCCCGGCTCGCTTCCGGCATTTCTCGCGCGTCTGAGAGTCGTCACCGCTCTCACCCTTCTGGCCGGCGTCCTGTTCGGCGCCGGCCCGGCAACAGCCGCCACGTACGTGCCGATCTCGGGCGCCGGGTCGACCTGGAGCCAGAACGCGCTCGACCAGTGGCGGGCCTACGTCAAGCAGTACGGCATGACGGTGAGCTACAGCGGCACCGGTTCCTCCGACGGCCGCAACCAGTACCGCAACGGCACGGTGGACTACGCCGTTTCCGAGATCCCCTACGGTGTCGACGACTCGGGCACCGACGCGCCGCCGTCCCGCAACTTCGCCTACCTGCCGATCACGGCCGGTGGCACGTCCTTCCTCTACAACCTCACCATCGACGGCATGCGGGTGACCGACCTGCGGCTGTCCGGCGACGTCATCACCAAGATCTTCACCGGCCGGATCACGAGCTGGAACGACCCCGCCATCAAGGCCGACAACCCCGCGATCGCCGCCAAGCTGCCCGACCGCCCGGTCGTCCCTGTGGTGCGTTCCGACGGCTCGGGCAGCACGGCGCAGTTCAGCACCTGGATGAGCAGGCAGTACCCGTCCCTGTGGAACGACTACTGCGCCCGGGCCGGCCGCAGCACCCCCTGCGGGACGACCTCGGACTACCCGCTGGCGCCGGGCACCGGCGTCATTGCCCAGGCGGGCTCGAACGGCGTCGCCGGCTACGTGGCACAGGCCCGCAACGCGGGCACCATCACGTACGTCGAGTACTCGTACGCGAAGTACACCACCGGCTACCCGGTCGCCAAGGTGCTCAACAAGGCCGGGTACTACGTCGCGCCCACGCCGCGGAACGTCGCGGTGGCGCTGACGAAGGCGCGGATCGGCCAGGACACGACGCAGAACCTCGACGCTGTCTACAACAACACCGACCCGCGTGCCTATCCGCTCTCCAGCTACAGCTACATGATCGTCCCGACCGCCTTGGAGTCGCACTTCACCGCCCAGAAGGGCCAGGCCCTGGGCGCCTTCGCGTACTACTTCCTCTGCCAGGGCCAGCAGAACGTGGACGACCTCGGTTATTCGCCCCTGCCGGTCAACCTCGTGCAGGCCGGTCTGCAACAGGTCCGCAAGATCCCCGGCGTCAACGTCGAGTCGATCGACATCAGCAACTGCCGCAACCCCACCTACTCGGCCGACGGCACCAACCCGTTCGTCACGACGGCCCCTTACCCGTCCGATTGCGACCGGGTGGACAGCGGTCCCTCGTGCGACGGGCCCGCCCTTGGCGCGGAGCAGTTGATCAGGACGACGCTCGAACCCGGGGCGCTCGTGATGTCCGTCGCGGGCGACCCGCACGTGGAGCTGCCGACCCCGCTGCTCGACGAGTCGGGCGAGTTCCTGCACACCTCGGGTCAGATGGCCCCGGTCACCGTCACCGACACCCGCCCGGGCGAGTACATGTGGGTCGTCAGCGCCCAGGCAGGCGACTTCACCGACCCGGCCGGCCACGTCATCGACGCGAGCCACTTGACCTGGGCCCCCACCGTCCTGGACCACGGCAACGTCCACACGGTCATCGCGGGCGACCCGGTCGCTCCCGGAGGCACCGGCCTCAAGGACGCCCGGACCCTGGCCATGGGCATCGGCCTCGGCACCACGGAACTCGGCGCCAGACTCGACCTGGACGCCCCGACCTTCACCCCGGCCGGCACGTACACCGCGGTCCTCACGCTGACCGCCATCTGATCCGCACCCACGGAAGGGCTCGTGTCCGCCGCACGCTCGTTGCGGCGGGCGCGCGGCCCTGACACCGGGACCGCCTCCGCACACCGCGGACCTCGCTGTTACGTTGCGGCGCATGGGGAGACGGTGGGGACACGCAACGGCCTGCACGCTGCTACTGACGGCATTGGGATGTGCCGCGCCAGCCGGTGTACCGGCGTCGGTCGACGGGCAGGTCCCGAGCCGGGCCGCCCCGGCCGTCACGCCCTCCCCGGCCCCGACTCCCCCCACTACCCCTGTCACGCGCCCGTCCGCCACCGCGGCGGCCTTGCCGACCCTCTCCGCGACAACCGCGGCTGCAACGGCAACGACGCCCACGACCCCCGAGATCCGGGACTGCTCGGCCCCCGACCTCACCGCCTCGACCGCGTACCCGGGGCTGTTCTCGGGCCAGTACGGGGAACAGACCGTCACCAGAGTCCTGCTGCGCAACGCGGGCCGGTCGACGTGCCGGCTCAACGGCTGGCCCGGTCTGATCTTCTACGGCTACGACATGGTGTCGATCTGCCTCCCCGGGCCCACCCCGCACACCCGGTCGTGTCCGCCGGGAACAAGACTGAACGAACAGCGGCGTCTCACAACGGTCCGCTCGCGGCTGCGGCCGCCTGCGGACGTCGTGCTCTCCCCCGGGCACAGCACGTCCTTCGACTTGCTGTGGCTCAACTCGTTGTCCATCGACTGCTCTCACCCGGTCCCCGAATCGCCGCTCAGAGCCGAGGTCAGGGTCCCCCACGACGCACGCCCCGTCGTCCTCTCGAAGCCCGGTCTGCAGCCGTGCGACGGGCTCATCGAGGTCACCACGTTCGGGACCCGGCTGGCCACCCACCAGTGACGCAGGGCGTGGCGGCCGTACCGCGTGTCAGTCCCCGGAGAAGCCGAAGAAGCCCACATGGGTGGGCCGGTCGTCGGTGTGGAGGAGCACGCAGAAGCCCGTCCAGCGCGCCCGGAGTTCACCCAGCAGCGTCGTGTCCTCCTCGCCCGGCCGCCTTGTGTCCATCGCCTCGTACGACCGGGCCAGCGCGTCATTGAACTGGTCGACGGTCGGACGTTCGGTGCCGAAGTGATGCATGAGCGGGGCGGGAGCCAGCGGCCGAATCGTGCCGTGCTCGGGCGATCGAGGATTGCGCCGGCGCCTCTTCGTCTCGACGACGCGTTCGATGTCCAGGATCGAGTGCGTGCCCTCCTCGCCCATGAACTCCTCGTCGGCGTAGAGCTCCTGAAGGCTCCCGTACTCCTCGCCGCCGCCGTAGAGCTCCTGGAACACCTCGCCGTGCAGGGCTGTCAGCGTCGCCCGGAGGCTTCCTCGGTACGCAGTGACGTAGTCCCACCCGCTGGCACCCATGGCTCGCCTTTCGTGGTTCTCGACCGGTGGCGGTCACCGTAGGTGCCGGGTACGACAAGGGGGGATCAACCGCGGCTTGAGCCGTACGGGCGACGGCTTGCGCGGTTCAGCGGGCCCGGCGACGGGCGTCGCGAACGTCACGGACGAGCGTGTGGACTGCGGCGGCGGAGGTGGCGGCCGCAACGGCCGGCCACACGAGGGAAGCCCCCGACAGGGAGTCCCGGACGAAGACGCCCAGAAGCCCCAGGCCGACGAGAGCGCCGAATGCCGAGAGCGCGATGCGGTGTGTCACGCCCACATCATGACGGCCGACGTGACCCGTGTGGCACGTGCGTGGCACGGCGTCCCGGACCGGACCGGGAACGACGAAGGCCCAGGCCGGGGAAAACCTCCCCTGACCTGGGCCTTCGCCTCACAGAGCGGGCGACGGGAATCGAACCCGCGTAGCCAGTTTGGAAGACTGGGGCTCTACCATTGAGCTACGCCCGCAACGGCCAGTCATTCTGGCACACCGCATCGTAGCCGATCGACCTGGCTTCCGCGCACCCGCATATATGGGCGCCAGGGTGTGCGGGGGCATGTACTCTACGTGTCGCACCGACGGGGTGTGGCGCAGCTTGGTAGCGCGTCCGCTTTGGGAGCGGAAGGTCGTCGGTTCGAATCCGGCCACCCCGACCAGTCCCCGGCGCCATGCGCCGGAGAGGCCCGGCCGCACGTTTGTGGTACCGGTAGGATGGGTTGTCGGCCACCCGGCATGCGACCGCATTCGCCGAATCCGCATGATCACCGAGCGGCCGCCCATCAACGTAAAGCCCCCAAGGAGACCCAACCGTGAAGAGCGCCGTCGAGACTCTGAACCCGACCCGGGTTCGACTCACTGTCGAGGTGCCCTTCGAGGAGCTCAAGCCCAGCCTCGACGCGGCGTACAAGAAGATCAACCAGCAGGTCACGGTGCCGGGCTTCCGTAAGGGCAAGATCCCCGCGCGTGTCATCGACCAGCGGTTCGGCCGCGGCGCGGTCCTCGAAGAGGCCATCAACGACGCCCTGCCGAAGTTCTACACGGAGGCTGTCAACGAGGGCGAGCTCAACGTCCTGGGCCAGCCCGAGGTCGACATCACCGAGTTCAACGACGGTGAGGAACTGAAGTTCACCGCCGAGGTGGACATCCGTCCGGTCATCGAGATCCCGGACTACTCCGGCATCGAGGTCACCGTCGACCCCATCGAGGTGTCGGACGAGGACGTCGAGAAGTCCCTGGAGCAGCTGCGCGAGCGCTTCGCGTCCACCACGGTGGTCGAGCGCGCCGCCGCCGACGGTGACGTCGTCGTCGTGGACCTGGAGGCCAAGGTCGACGGCGAGGTGCTGGAGGACGGCGTCGCCAAGGGCGTCAGCTACACCATCGGCTCGGGCGAGCTGCTCGACGGCATCGACGAGGCCGTGACCGGCGTCGAGGCCGGCGGCTCCGCCACCTTCTCCTCCGAGCTCAAGGGCGGCTCCGCGGCCGGGCAGACGGCCGAGGTCAAGGTCGACGTGACCTCCGTCCAGTCCCGCGAGCTGCCGGAGCTGGACGACGACTTCGCCCAGCTGGCCAGCGAGTTCGACACGCTGGAGGAGCTGCGCGCCGACGCCGTCAAGCGCCAGGAGCGCATCAAGCAGTACGACCAGGCCACCCAGGCGCAGGAGAAGGTGCTCGACGCCCTCCTGGAGCTGGTGGAGATCCCGCTGCCGGAGAAGCTCCTCACCGACGAGATCGAGACCCGCACGCACAACCTGGAGCACCACCAGTTCCCGGCCCTCGGCCTGGACTGGGACACGTTCCTGGAGCGCGAGGGCAAGACCCGCGAGGAGTACGACGCGGAGATCGAGTCGCAGGCGAAGAAGGGCATCAAGACCCAGTTCGTGCTGGACGAGCTGGTCTCCAAGGAGAAGCTGTCGGTCAACCAGGAGGAGCTCACCGAGCACCTCATGCGCCGTGCCGCCTCCTCGGGCATGAGCCCCGACCAGTTCGCCCAGGCCGTCGTCGAGGGCGGCCAGGTGCCGCTGCTGGTGGGCGAGGTCGCCCGCGGCAAGGCGCTGGCGCTGGTGGTCGAGGCCGCGACGGTCAAGGACACCAACGGCGAGGTCGTCGACCTGGAGGACGAGGAGGACGACACCGACGAGACCGGCGAGACGGTCGAGGCGTCCTCCGAGGCCGCCGGCGAGCCCGCGGCCGAGGCGAAGAAGGACGACGCCGAGGCCTGAGCCCCGCGCCGCCCGATGCGTCGTAGAACGGGCCCGGACGCCCTCCGCGTCCGGGCCCGTTCTGCTCGGGTTCGCTCACGGCGTAGGGCCAGCCTGCGCTCACAGCGAACAGTTTCGCGTGGGGGATTGCCGGGCCCCACCTGCGCGTTAGGGTCCGTAAGTACGAGGGCCCGTGCCCTACGAGAAGTCCCTGAGACGGCTCACCGCCGTCCGACAACGAGCAGGTGGATACGTGACGACTCCGATGCCTTCCGCCGCCGGCGAGCCGACCATCGGTGGCCTCGGCGACCAGGTCTACAACCGGCTGCTCGGCGAGCGGATCATCTTCCTCGGCCAGCCTGTTGACGACGACATCGCCAACAAGATCACCGCGCAGCTGCTCCTCCTTGCCGCCGAACCGGACAAGGACATCTACCTCTACATCAACAGCCCCGGCGGTTCCGTGACCGCGGGCATGGCGATCTACGACACCATGCAGTTCATCAAGAACGACGTGGTCACCATCGCCATGGGCCTGGCCGCCTCCATGGGCCAGTTCCTCCTGACGGCCGGTACGCCGGGCAAGCGCTTCGCGCTGCCGAACACCGACATCCTGATGCACCAGCCGTCCGCCGGCCTCGCCGGTTCGGCGTCCGACATCAAGATCCACGCCGAGCAGCTCCTGCGCACCAAGAAGCGCATGGCCGAGCTGATCGCGCAGCACTCCGGCCGTAGTGTCGAGGAGATCACCCGCGACTCCGACCGCGACCGCTGGTACTCCGCGGACGCGGCCAAGGAGTACGGCCTGATCGACGACGTCATCACGCACGCGGTGAACGTACCGGGCGGCGGCGGCACGGGCGCCTGACCGGGCCTGAGCCCGATCAGCCCCGCAGGACCGACCCCAGCCCACTGCTCATCATCAGGACGGTGAACGTGACCACCCAGAACTTCCCCGGCAGCGGTATGTACGACCGTATGAGCGCCGCCGAGGCCCGCTATGTCGTCCCGCGCTTCATCGAGCGCACCTCCCAGGGCGTTCGCGAGTACGACCCGTACGCGAAGCTCTTCGAGGAGCGCGTGATCTTCCTGGGCGTGCAGATCGACGACGCGTCCGCCAACGACGTCATGGCGCAGCTGCTGTGCCTGGAGTCGATGGACCCGGACCGCGACATCTCGGTCTACATCAACAGCCCCGGCGGCTCCTTCACGGCGCTGACCGCCATCTACGACACGATGCAGTTCGTCAAGCCGGACATCCAGACGGTCTGCATGGGCCAGGCGGCGTCCGCCGCGGCCGTGCTGCTGGCCGCCGGTACGCCCGGCAAGCGCATGGCGCTGCCGAACGCCCGCATCCTGATCCACCAGCCGTACAGCGAGACGGGTCGCGGTCAGGTCTCCGACCTGGAGATCGCCGCGAACGAGATCCTGCGCATGCGTGCGCAGCTGGAGGAGATGCTCGCCAAGCACTCCAGCACCCCGATCGAGAAGATCCGCGACGACATCGAGCGCGACAAGATCCTCACCGCCGAGGAGGCCCTCTCCTACGGTCTGGTCGACCAGATCGTCTCGACTCGCAAGAGTTCGAGCGTCGCGGTCTGAGGACCGCAAGAGGCCCTGTGGGCCTCTTGAGGCACGAAAGTCCCTTCTTGGGGCGGCAGGGTTGTGCAGGTCACGACCCAGTCGTCCCAAGGGGGGCCCGCACTGGGGGCGCGGCAAGGTACCGTCGATAGGCAAGCACCAGGACTCGTCGAACTGACGGGACCCAGGCGAAGGGGAAGCACCTCGTGGCACGCATCGGTGACGGCGGCGACCTGCTCAAGTGCTCGTTCTGCGGAAAGAGCCAGAAGCAGGTGAAGAAGCTCATCGCAGGGCCCGGTGTGTACATCTGCGACGAGTGCATCGATCTCTGCAACGAGATCATCGAGGAGGAGCTCGCCGAGTCCTCCGAGGTGCGCTGGGAGGATCTCCCCAAGCCGCGTGAGATCTACGAGTTCCTGGAGAGCTACGTCGTCGGCCAGGAGCCGGCGAAGAAGGCGCTCTCCGTCGCGGTCTACAACCATTACAAGCGCGTGCAGGCCGGCGAGAACAGCGGCGGGCGCGGTCACGACGACGGCATCGAACTCGCCAAGTCGAACATCCTGCTGCTGGGCCCCACGGGCTCCGGCAAGACCCTGCTGGCGCAGACCCTGGCCCGGATGCTCAACGTGCCGTTCGCGATCGCGGACGCCACGGCGCTGACCGAGGCCGGCTACGTCGGTGAGGACGTCGAGAACATCCTGCTGAAGCTGATCCAGGCGGCCGACTACGACGTCAAGAAGGCCGAGACCGGGATCATCTACATCGACGAGATCGACAAGGTCGCCCGGAAGAGCGAGAACCCGTCGATCACCCGCGACGTCTCGGGCGAGGGCGTGCAGCAGGCGCTGCTGAAGATCCTGGAGGGCACGACGGCCTCGGTGCCGCCGCAGGGCGGGCGCAAGCACCCGCACCAGGAGTTCATCCAGATCGACACGACCAACGTGCTCTTCATCGTGGGCGGCGCCTTCGCCGGCCTGGAGAAGATCATCGAGTCCCGCGCGGGCGCCAAGGGCATCGGCTTCGGCGCGACCATCCGCTCCAAGCGCGAGATGGACGCGGCCGACCAGTTCTCCGAGGTCATGCCCGAGGACCTGGTCAAGTTCGGCATGATCCCCGAGTTCATCGGCCGTCTGCCGGTCATCACCAGCGTGCACAATCTCGACCGCGAGGCGCTGCTGCAGATCCTCGTCGAGCCGCGCAACGCACTGGTCAAGCAGTACCAGCGGCTGTTCGAGCTCGACGGTGTCGAGCTCGAGTTCGAGCGCACCGCCCTGGAGGCCATCGCGGACCAGGCCATCCTCCGCCAGACCGGCGCGCGGGGTCTGCGCGCCATCATGGAGGAGGTGCTGATGTCGGTCATGTACGAGGTGCCGTCCCGCAAGGACGTCGCCCGCGTGGTCATCACCGAGGACGTCGTTCACTCCAATGTGAACCCCACCCTGGTGCCGCGCGAGCCGCGCATCATCGGCAAGGGCGAGCAGAAGAGCGCGTAACGCTCCCGCCGTACACGTGAAGGGGGCGCCCGGCGAAGGCCGGGCGCCCCCTTTCGCGTTGGCGCGGTGCTACTTCTTGACCCGGACCTCGTCGCGGATCTTCACGGTGCTGTCGGCCCACTCGGCGACCGAGGGGGTCCGGGTGGTGCCGAGGATGTCCAGGTTCATGTTCATCGCCATGGCGACCGTGCTGTCGTCGGCCCAGGCGCAGTATGGGAACGTGACGCCGCCGGAACCGAAGGTGCCGCACTTCATGACGGCCCCGTCGAAGCCCGCCGGGTGCTGCTCGGTGGGCTCCTGCCCCGCCGAGGAGGCGGCGCTGTTCTTGAAGCCGGTCAGCATCGCGTCGAGGGCGGCGCCGGGGTCGGTGATGTCGCCGTAGGCACCGGAGACGACCAGCTGGGAGTTCGAGGAGTTCTTGTACGCGCCCGAGACCGTCTTGGCGCTCTTGATGCCCGCGTCGTTCCCCGACTCGCCGTTGCTCAGCCCGGAGTTGGCGCCGTTGGACGCGTCCTTGGTGTATTCGCCGCCCAGCAGCGTGGCCGGCATCGACAGCGTGTAGTCGCCGCCGCCGCCGCCACCGAGGCCGCCGCCGTTGCCGCCCAGCAGGAACACCAGCCCGCCGCCGATCAGGGCGATCGCGAGGACGACCCCGATGACGATGCCGGCCACCTTGCCCTTGCCGCCGCCGGAGGGCGGGGGAGGGGGCGGGGCGCCCCAGGCACCGGGCTGCTGACCCCACGCACCGGGCTGCTGCGGGATGCCGCCCTGCGGGGGCTGCGCGGGCTGCGGCGGGTAGCCGTAACCGTCCTGCGGCGCGCTTCCGTAGCCGGGCGGGACCTGCGGCTGGGGCTGGGTGGGCGGCTGCGGGGGAGGGCCGTAGCCGGGCTGGCCTCCCCAACCCGGCTGGGGAGGCGGCTGGTTGAAGCTCATGCGGGGGTCCCCTCGTTGTTCACTGCTGTCTGGTGCTCATCCTGGCGCTTGTTTAACCCGCCTTTACGTCCGGGCCGTCAGGAATCGGTAACAAGAACGTACGGACGTCCGGTTGGCATCATTCAGGGCGAACCGGCGCCGCCGTGCGGCCGTCGACCGTCCGTCCCGCTGCCCGCCCCGCCCCGCCCCGTTGCGCGGCGACCGGGCAGGCGCCCGCGGACCTCCCCCTACCCTTGTCCGTGTACGGTCACTCCTTCGGGTTCCGGTCCCGCCCGTGCCCCGCGGCGGCAGGGGATTCGTTGGCGGGGCGGCCGCGCCCGTAAACTGAGCGCCGTGACCGACAACACTCAGCAGGCCGCCGCGAGCGGGCCGAACAGCGCGATCCCCGAACTGCCGACCCAGTACGCGCCGGCCGAGGTAGAGGGGCCGCTGTACGAGCGCTGGGTAGAGCGCGGTTACTTCGAGGCGGACGCCAAGAGCGACAAGCCGCCGTACACCGTCGTCATCCCGCCGCCCAACGTCACCGGCAGCCTCCACCTCGGCCACGCCTTCGAGCACACGCTGATCGACGCCCTCACCCGACGCAAGCGCATGCAGGGCTTCGAGACGCTGTGGCAGCCCGGCATGGACCACGCCGGCATCGCCACCCAGAACGTCGTGGAGCGCGAACTCGCCAAGGAGGGCAAGTCCCGCCACGACCTCGGGCGCGAGGCCTTCGTCGAGCGCGTGTGGCAGTGGAAGGCGGAGTCCGGCGGCCAGATCTCCGGGCAGATGCGCCGCCTCGGCGACGGCGTCGCCTGGTCGCGCGAGCGCTTCACCATGGACGAGGGACTGTCCCAGGCCGTCCAGACCATCTTCAAGAAGCTCTACGACGACGAGCTGATCTACCGCGCCGAGCGGATCATCAACTGGTGCCCGCGCTGCCTGACCGCCATCTCGGACATCGAGGTGGAGTACCAGGACGACGAGGGCGAGCTGGTCTCCATCCGCTACGGCGAGGGCGATGCGTCGATCGTCGTGGCCACCACCCGCGCCGAGACGATGCTCGGCGACACCGCGGTCGCCGTCCACCCCGAGGACCCGCGCTACCGCCACCTGGTCGGCACCGAGATCGAACTGCCGCTCACCGGCCGCCGCATCCCGATCGTCGCCGACGAGCACGTGGACCCCGCGTTCGGCACCGGCGCCGTCAAGGTGACCCCGGCGCACGACCCCAACGACTTCGAGATCGGCCAGCGCCACGGCCTGCCGAACCTCGCCGTCATGGACGAGCACGCGATCATCACCACGCACGGCCCCTTCCAGGGCCTGGACCGGCTGGAGGCGCGCAGCGCCATCGTCGCCGCGCTGCGCGCCGAGGGCCGCATCGTCGCCGAGAAGCGCCCCTACACCCACTCCGTCGGGCACTGCTCGCGCTGCAAGACCACCATCGAGCCGCGGCTGTCCATGCAGTGGTGGGTCAAGGTCGCCCCGCTCGCCAAGGCCGCCGGTGACGCGGTCCGCGACGGCCGGGTCGCCATCCACCCGCAGGAGATGGAGAAGCGCTACTTCGACTGGGTCGACAACCTCCACGACTGGTGCATCTCGCGCCAGCTGTGGTGGGGCCACCGCATCCCGGTCTGGTACGGGCCGAACGGCGAGGTCGTCTGCGTCGGCCCGGACGAGCAGCCCCCGTCCGGGGACGGGTGGACGCAGGACACCGACGTCCTGGACACCTGGTTCTCCTCCGGCCTGTGGCCCTTCTCCACCCTCGGCTGGCCCGGGCGGACCGAGAGCCTGGAGAAGTTCTATCCGAACTCCGTCCTGGTCACCGGCTACGACATCCTCTTCTTCTGGGTCGCCCGGATGATGATGTTCGGCCTCTACGCGATGGACGGGACCCCGCCGTTCCACACCATCGCCCTGCACGGCATGGTCCGTGACCAGAACGGCAAGAAGATGTCGAAGTCCTTCGGCAACGTGGTCAATCCGCTGGACTGGATGGACAAGTACGGCTCCGACGCGCTGCGTTTCACCCTCGCGCGCGGCGCCAACCCCGGCACCGACGTGCCGATCGGCGAGGACTGGGTCCAGGGCTCCCGCAACTTCACCAACAAGATCTGGAACGCCACGCGCTTCGCGCTGATGAACGGCGCCACGGTCGAGGGCGCACTGCCCGCGCCGCAGGAGATGTCGGCGACCGACCGCTGGATCCTGTCGCGGCTGGAGTCCACGGTGGCCGAGGTCGACGCGCTCTACGACGACTACCAGTTCGCCAAGCTCAGCGACGTCCTGTTCCACTTCGCGTGGGACGAGGTGTTCGACTGGTACGTGGAGCTGTCCAAGACCACCTTCATGGCGGGCGGCCGGTCCGCCGAGGTGTCGCGGCGGGTCCTCGGCGAGGTGCTGGACAAGCTGCTGCGGGTGCTGCACCCCGTCGTCCCGTTCGTCACCGAGACGCTGTGGACGACGCTGACCGGCCGCGAGACGCTCGTGACCGCCGACTGGCCGCAGGACTCCGGCTTCCGCGACGCGGCCGCCGAGAAGGAGATCGGCGCCGTCCAGTCGCTGGTCACCGAGGTCCGCCGGTTCCGTGCCGACCAGGGCCTCCAGCCGGGCCAGCGGGTCCCCGCCCGCCTGGACCTGGCCGGTACCGGCCTGGACGCCCACGAGGCCGCGGTGCGCCAGCTGCTGCGCCTCCAGCCGGAGGGCGAGGGCTTCGCGGCCACCGCCACCCTGCCGGTCGCGGGCGCCACGGTCGCGCTCGACCTGTCCGGTGTCATCGACGTCGAGGCCGAGCGCAAGCGGCTCGCCAAGGACCTCGCGGCGGCGGAGAAGGAGAAGGCGCAGGCCACGGCCAAGCTCGGCAACGAGGCGTTCCTGGCCAAGGCGCCCGATCCGGTGGTCGCCAAGATCCGCACCCGGCTGGAGACGGCCGAGGCGGACATCGCCCGCATCACCGCCCAGCTGGCCGGACTGCCGCAGGCATGACCGGGAGCCGTGGGCGGGCGCGAGTGCCCGCCCACGGCCCGGACCGCTCCGCCCGGTTCGTAGACTGGTGGCGTGAGTACTTCGCGCCCCGGCAACGGCCACGACCCCCACCCCGACCCCGAGGGTGACGCCCTCTCCGACCCGCTGACCGCGCTCGGCCTGAACGCCGGTGCCGGCGAGGCCGGTGACGCCGACGCCGACGAGGGGGCCGAGGGGGCCGGCCCCGTCCGCGAGGCGGATCTCGCGGTCATCGAGGCGGGCAGCCGCACCCTGCGGACCGGCGGGCCGGTGCCCCCGGACGACGACATCCCCGGCCGTCCGGCCGACCCGGAGCTGGACAAGGCCCTGCGCGAGGTCGAGACGGAGCTGGCGGGCCGCTGGCCGGAGACCAAGCTGGAGCCGTCGCTGGACCGCATGACGGCCCTGATGGACATCCTGGGCGAGCCGCAGCGCTCGTACCCCTCGGTCCACATCACCGGCACCAACGGCAAGACCAGCACCGCGCGCATGATCGAGCGGCTGCTGCTCGCCTTCGACCTGCGCACCGGCCGGTACACCAGCCCGCACGTGCAGTCGGTGACCGAGCGCATCAGCCTGGACGGGCGGCCGATCGCGCCGGAGCGGTTCATCGAGACCTACCGCGACCTCCAGCCCTACGTGGAGATGGTCGACGGTTCGCAGCCGTACCGCATGTCGTTCTTCGAGGTGATGACGGGCATGGCCTACGCGGCCTTCGCCGACGCGCCGGTCGACATCGCCATCGTCGAGGTCGGCATGGGCGGCAGCTGGGACGCCACCAACGTCATCGACGCCTCGGTCGCGGTCGTCACCCCGATCTCCCTGGACCACACCGACCGGCTGGGGTCCACGACAGGCGAGATCGCGGTGGAGAAGGCCGGGATCATCAAGAAGGACGCGACCGTCGTGCTGGCGCAGCAGCCGGTCGAGGCCGCGCAGGTGCTGCTCCAGCGCGCGGTGGAGGTGGGCGCGACGGTCGCCCGCGAGGGCATGGAGTTCGGCGTCGTGCACCGGGAGGTCGCCGTCGGCGGGCAGTTGCTGACGCTGCGCGGCCTGGGCGGCGAGTACGAGCAGGTGTTCCTGCCGCTGCACGGCGAGCACCAGGCGCACAACGCGGCCGTGGCCCTGGCCGCGGTGGAGGCGTTCTTCGGCATCGGCAGCGAGCACGACCGCACGCTGGCCATCGACACCGTGCGCGCGGCCTTCGCGTCCGTCACCTCGCCGGGCCGGCTGGAGGTCGTCCGCCGCAGCCCGAGCGTGGTGCTGGACGCGGCGCACAACCCGGCGGGCGCGCGGGCGGCGGCGGCCTCGCTCGCGGAGGCGTTCGGCTTCACCCATCTGGTGGGTGTCGTCGGCCCGAGCGGCGACAAGGACGTGCGCGGGCTGCTGGAGGCCTTCGAGCCGGTCTTCGCGGAGGTCGTGGTGACCCGCAACTCCACCCCGCGCGGGATGGACGTGGACGAGCTGGCCGCGCTCGCGGTCGAGGTCTTCGGCGACGAGCGGGTGCAGGTCGAGCCGCGGCTGGACGACGCGATCGAGGCGGCGGTCACGCTGGCCGAGGACCAGGGGGAGTTCTCCGGTGCCGGGGTGCTGATCACCGGTTCGGTGGTCACCGTGGGAGAGGCCCGGCTGCTGCTGGGCCGCAAGTGACGAGCGGGAAGCGGAACCAAGCGGATGCGGACCCTGTGCGCGAGCACTCTGATCGGTGAATTCTTCGTGATCGGCTTCGCGGGGCTGGTCGCGATGAAACAGCCGGACCTGTCGGCGGGCACCGTGTGGGCGGTCTGCGGCGTGGCGATGGCACTGTGCGTGCTGCTCTGCGGAATGCTGGGCCGCCGCGGCGGTCTGGCGGTCGGCTGGGTGCTCCAGGCGGGGCTGGTCCTGAGCGGCCTGGTGCTGCCGGTGATGTTCTTCCTCGGCCTGGTCTTCGCCGCGCTGTGGTGGGCCGCCGTCCACTACGGCCGCAAGGTCGACCAGGCCAAGGCGGCCCGGGCGGCGCGGACGGCCTGACCGGTGCCGAGGGGGCGGGCCGAGGCGCACACCGGCGCCCGGTAATGTCGTCGTACCCGCTACCCCGCACATAGGAGTCACACCGTGTCGCAGCGCACCCTCGTCCTTCTCAAGCCGGACGCCGTTCGTCGCGGCCTGGTCGGCGAGATCCTCGGCCGCATCGAGCGCAAGGCCGGCTGGAGCATCACCGCGCTGGAGCTGCGCACGCTCGAGCGGCAGGTCCTGGAGCAGCACTACGCCGAGCACGTGGGCCGCCCCTTCTACGAGCCGCTGATGGAGTTCATGGCCGGCGGCCCGTCCGTGGCCCTGGTCGTCGAGGGCGAGCGCGTCATCGAGGGCGTGCGTGCGCTGGCCGGCCCGACCGACCCGATCGCCGCCGCGCCCGGCTCGATCCGCGGCGACTTCGGCACCATCGTCCGGGAGAACCTGATCCACGCCTCCGACTCCGAGGAGTCGGCCGAGCGGGAGATCAAGATCTTCTTTCCCGGTCTGGCCTGATCCCCGGCGCCATTCGCCCCGGATTCCCCGCTGACGCCCGATCAGCGCAATGGGTGGCCGGAATTTTTCCCGGCCACCTGGCGGCATATGCCCGTCGTACGGGGGAACCAATTCCGCCGACACGGCGTCACCATTGCCGGGGGCCGCTGTGTGTTCTGATGACAATGGCGGCGGATCCCTGACCCCGCGCCCCGACGGGCGCGACTAGGATGGAATCTCCGCTCCTCAGGCTTCGCGCACAGCGCCCCGCCGTGCTCACCCCCACACTGCTCCAGCTCGGGAAGGCCAGACGTACCCTCATGGCGAACAACATGTCGTTCATCGGCCGTGACATGGCTGTCGACCTCGGCACTGCCAACACGCTGGTGTACGTCAGGGGTCGCGGGATCGTCCTCAACGAGCCGTCCGTCGTCGCCATCAACACGAATACCGGCGGCATCCTCGCGGTCGGCTCCGAGGCGAAGAAGATGATCGGCCGGACCCCCGGCAACATCGTCGCGGTCCGTCCTCTCAAGGACGGGGTGATCGCCGACTTCGAGATCACCGAGCGCATGCTGCGCTACTTCATCCTCAAAATCCACAAGCGGCGCTACCTGGCCCGTCCGCGGGTCGTGGTCTGCGTTCCCTCCGGCATCACCGGTGTCGAGCGCCGCGCGGTCATCGAGGCCGCCACCCAGGCCGGCGCGCGCCAGGTGCACATCATCGAGGAGCCGATGGCGGCCGCGATCGGCGCCGGGCTCCCGGTCCACGAGGCGACCGGCAACATGGTCGTCGACATCGGCGGCGGCACCACCGAGGTCGCCGTCATCTCGCTCGGCGGCATCGTCACCGCGCAGTCCATCCGGGTCGCCGGCGACGAGCTGGACAACGCGATCATCCAGCACATCAAGAAGGAGTACAGCCTTCTGCTGGGGGAGCGCACCTCCGAATCGATCAAGCTCACCATCGGCTCGGCCTTCTCGGTCGACGACGAGGAGCACACCGAGATCCGCGGTCGCGACCTGGTCTCCGGCCTGCCCAAGACGGTGGTCATCTCCGCCGCCGAGGTCCGCAAGGCCATCGAGGAGCCGGTCAACGCCATTGTCGACGCGGTGAAGACGACCCTCGACAAGTGCCCGCCCGAGCTGTCGGGCGACATCATGGACCGCGGCATCGTCCTGGCCGGCGGCGGCGCGCTGCTGCGTGGTCTCGACGAGCGCCTGCGCTCCGAGACGGGCATGCCCATCCACATTGCCGAGAACCCGCTCGACTGCGTGGCGCTGGGCGCCGGCAAGTGCGTCGAGGAGTTCGAGGCACTCCAGCAGGTCCTGGACGCGCAGCCGCGCAGGTGAGTTCGCACGATCCTTCGTACGGGCGAACTCCCGCCCGTACGCCGGATCGTTCTCCTCTCCGGCACGGCACACCGGGCCCACGGCCCACACGCTCTGACGAGGAAGGCACGGACTGGCCCCCGTGAGGGACACACGAGAGAGCCGGCTTCTGCTGGTGCTGCTGGTGGCGATCGCGTTCGCGCTGATCACCGTCGACATCCGCGGGGGTGAGGACTCACCGCTGGACGGTGCCCGGTCCGCCGCGGCCGCCGTCTTCGGCCCCGTGGAGAACGGGGTCGCGGCGGCCGTCGATCCGGTGGACAACGCGGTGGACGCGGTACGCGACTCAGGCGACCGCAGCAGCCGGATCAGTGAACTGGAGCGGCAGAACGCCGAGCTGAAGCAGCAGCTCGGCAGCAAGGACGCCACCCGCGCCCGCGCCCGCGAACTCGACAAGCTGCTCAAGACCGCCGGGGCCGGCCAGTACCGCGTCAAGGGCGCGCAGGTCATCGCCATAGGAGCCGCGCAGGGCTTCTCGTGGACGGTCACCATCGACGCCGGCGCCAACGACGGCATCGAACGCGACATGACCGTCATCAACGGCGACGGCCTGGTCGGCCGGGTCACCACCGTCGGGCCGTCCACCTCCACCGTGCTGCTCGCCTGCGACCCGGACTTCACTGTCGGCACCCGGCTGGAGAAGTCCTCCGAACTCGGCTTCGCCTCGGGCCAGGGCAACCGCCCCATGCAGGTGCAGCTGCTCAACGGCAAGGCGCACGTGCGGAACGGCTACCGGCTGGTGACCTTCGGCTCGCAGGCCGACAAGCCGTTCGTGCCGGGTGTCCCGGTCGGCACCGTCTCCAAGGTCGACCGCGCGGGCGGCGGCCTCACCCGCACCCTCGAGGTCACCCCGTTCGTGGGCTTCACCAAGCTCGACATCGTCGGCGTCGTCGTCCAGGGCCCGCGCAAGGACCCCCGCGACTCGGTGCTGCCCGCCGGCCCGAAGCCGATCCCGACGGTCACCGTCACGGTGACGCCGAGCGTCGACCCCTCGCAGTCCCCGCTGAACGGGCAGGAGGTCCGATGAAGCGCGTGCTGCTCTCCACCGGCCTGGTGGTCGCCGCCATGGTGATCCAGGTGTGCGTGCTGGCCCGGCTGCACCTGCCCGGCGCGGTGCCCGACCTGCTGCTGCTGGTCGTGCTCGGCCTCGCACTGACGTACGGCCATGTCGCCGGTGCCCTCATCGGGTTCGGCGCCGGCCTGCTCGCCGACCTCGCCCCGCCCGCCGACCACGCCGCCGGGCGCTACGCGCTCGTGCTGTGCGTCATCGGCTACGCCGCGGGCCTGGCCAAGCCCGACAGCGGCCAACTGCGCTCGGCCACCCGGCCGATGCTCGTCGTCGTCGCCGCGGCCATCGGGTCCACCGTGCTGTACGCCCTCGTCGGCGCCCTCGTCGGCGATACCGCGGCGCAGCATGTGGGCCTGGGCAAGCTGCTGTTCACGGCCGCCCTGTACGACCTGCTGCTCGCGCCCTTCACCGTGCCCTGGATCATGGGCCTGGCCCGCCGGCTGGACAACGACCCACTCACCGACGACACCTCGGCGAGCGGCTTCGGCGCCCGCATCGGCGGCCAGCGCCCGAGCCTGCTCGGCAAGGTGGGGAGCGTCGCCAAGGGAGGGCGGCGGCTGTGAGCAACATCCCCGAGACCGGGCGCACGCCGCGCGTCACCATCCGCCTGGTGGTCCTCCAGATCCTCGTGCTGTCGCTGCTGTTCACCCTCGGCGGCCGGCTGTGGTTCCTCCAGATCCGCGACGGCGACGACTACACCGCGCAGGCCAACAGCAACAACGTCCAGGAAGTCGTCACCCCCGCCGTGCGCGGGGCGATACTGGACGCCAAGGGCGTGCCCCTCGCCGACAACGAGACGCGCCTCGTGGTCTCCGCCAGCCGTACCGACCTGCTCAAGCAGAAGGACGACGGCCGCGCGGTGCTCACCCGGCTGGCGTCCGTGCTGCACATGAAGCCGGACGAGGTCCTCAAGAAGGTGCGGCTCTGCGACTCGCAGACCCCCAAGCCGTGCTGGAACGGCTCCCCGTACCAGCCGATCCCCATCACCGACGAGGCCACCACCCAGCAGGCGATGCAGATCATGGAGCGCCGCGAGGACTTCCCCGGCATCACCGCGGAGCCCACCGCCGTGCGCCGCTACACCTCGCCGTTCGGGGCCAACGCCTCCCAGGTGCTCGGCTACCTCTCGCCCGTCACCGACGACGAGATCACCGACGCGGAGAAGCAGGGCCGGTCGCTGCTGCGCTCGGACCAGATCGGCCGCTCCGGCCTGGAGCGCACGTACGACACCCAGCTGCGCGGCACGGCCGGTGTCACCCGCTACGAGGTGGACAACCTCGGCCGGGTCATCGGCAAGGCCGGCGAGACCGCCGCCGTGCCCGGCAGCAACCTGGTCACCAGCATCGACGCCCGCGTCCAGTCGGTCGCCGAGAAGGAACTGCTCCAGGCGATGAAGGTGGCCCGCAAGACCTTCGACTCCGTCACGGGCAGCTACTACAAGGCGGACTCCGGCGCGGTCGTCGTCATGGACGTGCACACCGGCCAGGTCATCGCGATGGCCAGCGCCCCGAGCTACGACCCCAACGTCTGGGTCGGCGGCATCTCGGCCAAGGACTACGCCAAGCTCACCGGCAAGAAGTCCAACTTCCCGCTGCTGAACAGGGCCATACAGGGTCAGTCCGCCCCCGGTTCGACGTTCAAGGCGATCTCCACCTCCGCGGCGGTGAAGGCCGGCTACTCCATCAACGGGCACTACCCCTGCCCGTCCTCGATGACCATCGGCGGCCGGGTCTTCAACAACTTCGAGGGCGAGAGCGCCGGCGAGATCACCCTGGCGCACGCGCTGGAGATCTCCTGCGACACCGTCTTCTACCACCTGTCCTACGACCAGTGGCTCAAGGACGGCGGCACCAAGCCCAAGAAGCACCCCGCGGACTGGTTCTACAAGACCGCCAAGGCCTACGGCCTGGGTTCGCTGACCGGTATCGACCTGCCCTCCGAGGTCACCGGCCGGATCCCCGACCGGCAGTGGAAGCGCGACTACTACGAGGCCAACAAGACCTACTGGTGCAAGGTCGCCAAGAGCGACAAGCAGGACTACGCCAGCCAGATCGCGCGCGAGAACTGCGTCGACGGCTATGTCATGCGTGCCGGTGACTCGGTCAACTACGCGATCGGACAGGGCGACACGCTCGTCACCCCGATCCAGATGGCCCGCATCTACTCGGCCATCGCCAACGGCGGCAAGCTGTACCAGCCGACCATCGGCAAGGCGATCATCAGCGCCGACGGCAAGACGATCACGAGGATCAAGCCGAAGGTCACCGCGAAGGCCCCGGCAAGCGCGAACACCCTGAAGTACATCAACGAGGCCCTGGAAGGCGTGGTCACCAGCGGTACCGCGGCCTGGCGCTTCAACGGCTGGCCGCAGGACAAGATCACCCTGCACGCCAAGACCGGTACCGCGGAAGTCGCCGGCAAGCAGACCACCTCGTGGTTCACCACGTACACCAAGGACTACGCGGTCATCATGACGATCTCCCAGGGTGGTACGGGTTCCGGCGGTTCCGGCCCGGCCGTCCGCGCCATCTACGAGGCGATGTACGGCGTCCAGAAGGACGGGTCGATCAACAACAAGAAGGCCCTGCTCCCGCACCCCGAGACCGCGCTGCCCAAGATCACCGCGGACGGCACGATCCAGGCCCGCAAGGCCGCCTGGGACGTGCCCGCCGTCCCGTCCGCCCCGGGCGACGGCGTGTACACGGCCGCCGCACTGCCCCCGGACCGCTCCGAGAGGTTCCTGCTGGGCAGGAGGTACGGGGCATGAGCACCAGCGGCTACACCATGCGGCGCTTCACCCCGGAGAAGGGCGCCATCGGCAAGCTCATGGCGCGCGACTCGATAGTGCGCCGGATGGACTGGGTCCTGCTCGGCTCGGCGCTCGCGCTGTCGATGATCGGCGCCGCCCTGGTGTACTCGGCGACCCGCAACCGCACCGAGCTCACCCACGGCGACCCGCTCTACTTCCTGCTGCGGCACCTGCTCAACACCGCGATCGGCTTCGGACTGGCGGCCGGCACCGTGGCGCTCGGCCACCGCCGGCTGCGCGGCGCGGTCCCGGTGCTGTACGCGATCTCGGTCCTGCTGGTCCTGGCCGTCCTCACCCCGGTCGGGTCGACGGTCAACGGCGCGCACGCCTGGATCGTGCTCGGCGGCGGGTTCTCCCTCCAGCCGTCCGAGTTCACCAAGCTCACCATCATCCTGAGCATGGCGATGATGCTCTCCGCCCGGGTGGACGCGGGCGACCGGATCCACCCGGACCACCGCACCGTGGCCCAGGCCCTGGGCTTCGCCGTCCTGCCGATGGCCATCGTCATGCTGATGCCCGACCTGGGTTCCGTGATGGTCATGGCGGTCATCGTGCTCGGTGTGCTCCTCGCCTCCGGGGCGTCCAACCGCTGGGTGCTCGGCCTCATCGCGGCGGGCGCCGGCGGCGCCGTCGCGGTGTGGCAGCTCGGCGTCCTGGACCAGTACCAGATCGACCGCTTCGCCGCCTTCGCCAACCCCGCCCTCGACCCGGCGGGCGTCGGCTACAACACCAACCAGGCGCGCATCGCCATCGGCTCGGGCGGACTGCTCGGCAAGGGCCTTTTCCACGGCAGCCAGACCACCGGCCAGTTCGTGCCGGAGCAGCAGACCGACTTCGTCTTCACCGTGGCGGGGGAGGAGCTCGGCTTCGTCGGCGCCATGCTGATCATCGTTCTGCTCGGCGTCGTCCTGTGGCGGGCCTGCAAGATCGCGCGCAACGCGACCGACCTCTACGGCACGATCATCGCCGCCGGCGTCGTGGCCTGGTTCGCGTTCCAGGCGTTCGAGAACATCGGTATGACGCTCGGCATCATGCCGGTCGCCGGTCTGCCGCTGCCCTTCGTCTCGTACGGCGGATCCTCGATGTTCGCGGTCTGGGTCGCGGTCGGACTGCTCCAGGCAGTGAAGATGCAGCGCCCCATGTCCGCCTGAACGAGTCCACTGGGTGAATGCACCATTGCGGTGGCCCCAACCCCCGATTACGGTCCAGTCATGGGAAAGCGTGTCGCGGAGACCGAGCGCAAGTACGAGGCCGCCGGACGGGGCCGGGAGCCGGACCTGGACGGGCTGCCGGGCGTGGCGTCCGTCCGGGTCGTGGAACCGGCCGAGCTCGACGCGGTGTACTACGACACCACCGATCTTCGCCTGGCGACCCGCCGTGTCACCCTGCGGCGGCGCACCGGGGGCGACGACGCGGGCTGGCACCTGAAGCTGCCCACCACCCTCGCCGACACGCGCACCGAGGTCCACGCCCCCCTGGGCAAGCAGGGACGCAAGGGCGGCCCCCGCGTCCCCGCGGCCCTCGCCGACGAGATCGCCGCCGTCGTCCGCGGCCGTGAACTCGTCCCCGTCGTACGGCTGCGCACCGCCCGCAAGCGGATCCGGCTGCTGGACGCCAAGGGCAGGGCGCTGCTGGAGATCGCCCGCGACCACGTCACCGCCTCCGTCCTCGACAACGGCGGCCACCCCACCTCGGAGACCACCTGGGACGAGGTGGAGGCCGAACTCGCCGACGGCGGTACGGCCCTGCTCGACGCCCTGGAGAAACGCCTCGTCAAGGCCGGGCTGCGACGTTCCGACAGCCCCTCCAAACTCGCCCGCGCCCTCGGGGACCGCCTGACGGCCGCCCCCCGGCCGAGCGCGCCGCCCTCCTCCGTCGAGTCCGCGGGCGACGTGGCGATGGCCTACGTCCACCAGCAGGTCGACGCCATCGCCGCCTGGGACCCGGCCGTCCGCCGCGACGAGGCGGACGCCGTCCACCAGATGCGCGTCTCCACCCGGCGGCTGCGCAGCGCCCTCAAGAGCTTCCGCCGCGAACTCGACCGCGGGGCCACCGACCCGATCGGCGACGAACTGAAGTGGCTGGCGGGCGTCCTCGGTCTGGAACGCGACCGAGAGGTGCTCGCCGAGCGGCTCCGGGACCGCCTCGACGACCTCCCCGTCGACCTCGTCACCGGCGACCTGACCGAGCGCGTCGGCGGCGACGCGCCCGTCCACGAGGGCGCCCGCGCCGAGCTCCTGCGCGAACTCGGCGGCGCCCGCTACTTCCGCCTCCTCGACACCCTGGAAGCCCTCCTCGCCGAACCCCCGTACCGCGACCGCGCCAAGGCGCCGGCCGCCTCCGCCGGCGCCAAGGCCGTCAGCCGCGACCACCGGCGCCTGCGCGAGCGCGTCGAGCCCGCACTCGCCATGGAACGCGGCCACGAGCGCGACCTCGCCCTCCACGAGGCCCGCAAGGCCGCGAAACGCGCCCGCTACAGCAGCGAGGCCGCCCAGGCCGTCCCCGGCCTGCGCAAGCCCGCCAAGCAGCACACCAAGCGCATGAAGTCCGTCCAGCAGGTCCTCGGCGAGCACCAGGACAGCGTCATCTGCCGCGAGGCCGTCGCCCGCCTCGCCGGCGACGCCCGCACCGCCGGCGAGGACACCTTCCCCTACGGCGTGATGTTCCAGGTCGAACGCGATCTCGCCGACGCGGCGGAGGACGCCCTCCCCAAGGCCTGGGGCAAGGCCGACCGCGGCAGCCTGGCGGGGTGACCGGGTCCCCGCGGCGCCCGTGCGGGGGCGCCGCGGGGGGCCGTGAGCGGCCGGGGAGCCCACCGTGACGCGTTACGCTGAATGGTCACCACCCTGCCAGCTCACGAAAGACACCTCTCATGCCTGTCGAGTCGGTCTTCCCTCGCCTGGAAGCGCTTCTCCCCCACGTTCAGAAGCCCATCCAGTACGTCGGCGGAGAGCTGAACTCCACCGTGAAGGACTGGGACTCCTGTGACGTCCGCTGGTCGCTGATGTACCCGGACGCCTACGAGGTCGGACTCCCCAACCAGGGCGTCATGATTCTCTACGAGGTGCTCAACGAGCGCGAGGGCGTGCTGGCCGAGCGCACCTACAGCGTCTGGCCGGACCTGGAGGCGCTGATGCGGGAGCACGGCGTCCCGCAGTTCACCGTGGACGCCCACCGCCCCGTGAAGGCCTTCGACGTGCTCGGCCTGAGCTTCTCCACGGAGCTCGGCTACACGAACATGCTGACCGCCCTGGACCTCGCGGGCATCCCGCTGGAGGCGAAGGACCGTACCGAGGACGACCCGATCGTGCTCGCGGGCGGGCACGCGGCGTTCAACCCCGAACCCATCGCCGACTTCCTGGACGCGGCGGTGATCGGCGACGGCGAGCAGGCCGTCCTGGAGATCACCGACGTCATCCGCGCCTGGAAGGCCGAAGGCCGCCCCGGCGGCCGCGACGAACTGCTCTTCCGGCTGGCCCGCACCGGCGGGGTGTACGTGCCGAAGTTCTACGACGTGGAGTACCTGGCCGACGGCCGGATCGCCCGCATGGTGCCCAACCGCTCCGGCGTGCCGTGGCGCGTGTCCAAGCACACCGTCATGGACCTCGACGAGTGGCCGTACCCGAAGCAGCCCCTCGTCCCGCTCGCCGAGACCGTCCACGAGCGCATGTCCGTGGAGATCTTCCGCGGCTGCACGCGCGGCTGCCGCTTCTGCCAGGCGGGCATGATCACCCGCCCGGTGCGCGAGCGCAGCATCACCGGCATCGGCGAGATGGTCGAGAAGGGGCTGAAGGCGACCGGCTTCGAGGAGGTCGGCCTGCTGTCGCTGTCCTCCGCCGACCACACCGAGATCGCCGACGTCGCCAAGGGCCTCGCCGACCGGTACGAGGAGGACAAGATCGGCCTGTCCCTCCCGTCCACCCGCGTCGACGCCTTCAACATCGACCTGGCCAACGAACTCACCCGCAACGGCCGCCGCTCGGGCCTCACCTTCGCCCCCGAGGGCGGCTCCGAGCGCATCCGCAAGGTCATCAACAAGATGGTCTCGGAGGAGGACCTGATCCGCACCGTCGCCACCGCCTACGGCAACGGCTGGCGCCAGGTGAAGCTGTACTTCATGTGCGGCCTGCCCACCGAGACCGACGAGGACGTCCTGCAGATCGCGGACATGGCCAAGAACGTCATCCAGAAGGGCCGCGAGGTCACCGGCCAGAACGACATCCGCGCCACGGTCTCCATCGGCGGCTTCGTGCCCAAGCCGCACACCCCGTTCCAGTGGGCCCCGCAGCTCGGCGTCGAGGAGACCGACGCCCGCCTGGAGAAGCTCCGCGACGCCATCCGCGGCGACAAGAAGTACGGCCGCAACATCGGCTTCCGCTACCACGACGGCAAGCCCGGCATCATCGAGGGCCTGCTCTCCCGCGGCGACCGCCGCGTCGGCGCCGTCATCCGCGCCGTCTACGAGGACGGCGGCCGCTTCGACGGCTGGCGCGAGCACTTCAGCTTCGACCGCTGGGCCCGCATGTGCGAGAAGGCGCTCCCGGAGCAGGGCGTCGACCTCGACTGGTACACCACCCGCGAGCGCACCTACGAGGAGGTCCTGCCCTGGGACCACCTGGACTCGGGCCTGGACAAGGACTGGCTCTGGGAGGACTGGCAGGACGCCCTCGACGAGACCGAGGTCGACGACTGCCGGTGGACCCCGTGCTTCGACTGCGGGGTGTGCCCCCAGCTCGACACCCACATCCAGATCGGCCCGACCGGCAAGAAGCTGCTCCCGCTGACGGTCAAGAACGCCGCCCCGGTGGGAGCCGCCGGCGGTCACACGCACTGATGCCGGGGCGCGCCCGTCCGCACACGGGCGGAGCGCGCCTCCGGCATGCCCGCGGAGCTCAGGCCGTGAGGCTCTCGATCGCGACGGGGAGGTGGCGGGGGCCGCGCAGGACCGCGTTGGCGCGGTAGGGGGGCGGGTCCTCGAGCAGCCGGGAGAACTTGACCCGGCGGAACAGTTCGGGCACGGCCAGGTGGAGTTCCATCCGGGCGAGCGGGGCGCCGAAGCAGTAGTGGATGCCGGTGTAGAAGCCCAGGTGCTCGTTGTCCTTGCGGTCGGGGTCGAACCGGTCGGGGTCCTCGAAGCGCTTGGGGTCGCGGTTGGCCGCGGCCAGCATGAGCCACACCGGCGAGCCCTTGGGGATCGTGGTGCCGGCGATGTCGATGTCGGCGATCGCGGTGGTCCACGGCACGAACTGCACGGGCGGCTCGTACCGCAGGACCTCCTCGACGATCGGGACGGCCAGGTCCGGCTCCTTCAGGAAGCGTTCCAGGACGTCGGGGTGGCGCAGCAGGGTGAGCGTCGTGTTGGTGATCGCGTTGACCGTGGTCTCGTGGCCCGCGACCAGGAGCAGCACGGCGGTGGCCTCCAGGTCGGCCGGTGTCATGTCGGGCGCGAGCGCGCTGAGCATCCCGGTGCCGGGGTGGCGGCGTTTGCTCTCGATCAGGTCGGACAGGTAGCCGCCCAGCTCCTCGCGCGCCTGCTGCCCCTTGGCCTGGCCCGCCTCGCCGGCCTGGGGATCCTGCGCCGACGCCAGCGCGTCGGCCCAGACGTGGAAGCGCGACTCGTCCTCGCGCGGCACGCCCAGCACCTTGCAGATGGCGGTGACGGGAAGGGGATAGGCGAAGTCGTCGACGATGTCGACCTGGTCCTTGCCCTCGAAGGCGTCGAGCAGTTCGGTGACGACCCTGGCGAGTTCCCCGCGCAGGTCCTCGATGAACCTGGGGCTGTGCGGGGGGCCGAAGGGCCGGTTGATGGTGTCGCGCAGCCGGTCGTGCACCGGCGGGTCGGTGAAGATGAAGCTCGGCGGCAGGTTGGTGTCGTCCGCGTGCCCCGTGCGCGCGAAGCCCGCGGGCCGGTTGCGCGTGTCGTTGCTCAGCCGCGGGTCGTTGGCCAGGCTCCGCACCTCGTAGTAGGTGCTGACCACGTAGGTGCCGTCGTCCAGCAGCCTCACCGGGATCTCGCGCAGTTCCTCGTAGAGCGGGTACGGATCGGCCCGGTGGGCGTAGTCGGTGATCTGCTCGATGATGCTGCCGGACGTCATGGCGTCTCCTGGGGGCTCCGGGCGGCACGGTGCCGGCGATCAGGCGTGCGACGGAGTGAAGGCGACGCGCCGTTCACTCGGTGAGTGGCCCGTCAGCGTGACCGTGGCCCCGTGGGTGGGCAGATGGGGGTCCGGGAAGGCCGGGTCGACCGGCTGCGCGGTCTCGGAGCGGCAGTCGACCGTGCGGTACTCCGGCGGGAAGGGCGCGCCGGCCGCGATCTGCTGCTCGTAGAAGCCCAGCCACTTGGCCCCGTCGAAGGACACCGCGGCGATGACGCGGCCGCGGTAGCCGTACACCGCGACGAACCGGTCCTCGGCGAGGGCCCCTTGGGCGACGACCAGCCGGTCTCCCAGCGGGGGCACGCCCACGGACTTGATGTTGACGCCGAACTGGGAGGACCAGAACATCGGCAGCCACAGGTGGGGACGGCGCTCGGGGCTCGCGCAGACCATGTTGTGGGCGGCGATCTCTGCCTGCTCGACCGCGTTGCCCCAGTGCTCCAGGGACAGGAACTGGTAGTCGAACAGCGGGTGGGGGCTGCGGGCGACGTCGCCGGCGGCGTAGATGTCGTCGGTGACGATGCCGTTGACGTCGAACACCCGGCATCCGGCGTCGCAGGCGATCCCCCGGGGACCGGCGGCCACTCCCGAGCCGGCGAGCCATTCGGTGTTGCGGACGGCGCCGAGCGAGACGACCGCCACCTCCACGTCGATCACCGAGCCGTCCGACAGATGGGCGCGCCTGAGCCGCCCGACGTAGTCACCCTCCAGTGCGGTGACGCTGATGCCGCAGCGCAGATCGACCCCCTTCCTGCGCTGCATGCGGTCCGCGACCGCGCCGATCACTCCGCCGAGCGCGCCCACCAGCGGTGCCGGGCCGCGTTCGGCGACCGTGACCTCGATGCCGAGTTCCCGGCACGCGGAGGCGACCTCGGAGCCCGTGAAACCGGCGCCGATCACCAGCACGCGGGAGACACCCCCGGTCAGCTTGCGGTGCAGGCGTACGGAGTCGTCGCGGGTACGCAGCACGAACACGCCGTCCAGCGCGGCCTCTTCCGGATGGATCCAGGGTCGCGCCCGGGTCCCGGTGGTGATCAGCAGGCGGTCGTAGGGGACGGTGTCCCCGCCCGCCAGGCGCACCAGTTTGGCGTCCCGGTCCAGGCCCTCGGCGGCGGTGCCCAGCCGCCACTCGGCGTCGATGTCGCGCCGCCGCGGCAGCGCGGTGTCCTCGGGCCGGGCCCGTCCGAGCAGCGCCTGCTTGGACAGCGGCGGCCGGTCGTAGGGTTCGTACGGCTCGTCGCCGATCATGGTCAGCGATCCGGTGAAACCCCGGTCGCGCAGGGTCTCCGCGGCGCGCAGCCCGGCCAGCGAGGCACCGACGACGACGATGCGGCCCCTGCGCCGCAGGACCTCGACGTCCGTGTCAGCCGACATGGGGCCGCACCCCCTTCGTCGGTTCGTCCGACCAGTCGACGAGGATCGCCTGGACCGGGCATGCGGCGGCGGCCTGCTCCACGCGGTCGCGTTGCGCCTCGTCGAAGCGCGGGGTGAACAGCAGCGCCTCGTTCCCGTGGAGGGAGAAGACGTCCGGGGCGAGGAAGACGCACTGCGCGAATCCCTGGCACCGGTTGAGATCGACGACAAGCCTCATCTGGAATCCGCTCCCTGGTCAGGCCGCGGCCCCCCGGTGCACCGGCGCTCCGCGCCGCGGGCTCCGCAACCGTTGCGCTCGGTCTACCCGATCCGATGGCATGCCTTCCCCTCAGAATCGGCTCCCTCCCAGCGGCCCGCAAACCGGGAGCGGGCGGGACGAAGGTCCAAGGGCCCGGTTGGCGAAGGGCGGACCGGGTGCCGCGGGGACGCAGCGCCGCCGCGGTGCGGGGCCGGCGAACTTCTCACCGCCGGAGCGCAGTTCCCCCGGGTGTCGGGGAGTGCCGCGCGCGGCGAACGGACCTGCCCGGCCGCGCCGTCCGCCCGGCGGTGACGCAGACTGAGGCCGTGCCGCCCTCACTCGTGCGTCCCACCACCGCCGTCCACGCGTCCTACGTCGCCGCGATGGAGGAGTTCCGGGCCGAGGGGCGCGGCGCCCGGGGCGAGCTCTCGGCGATCGGGAACGCGCTGCGCAAGTACGGCGACCGCTGGCGGGACCCGGCGGTCTTCGCCGAGCACGTGACGAAGGTCCGGGGCCCGACCCGCGACCCGGTCGACCTGTGCGTGACGTACTGGTACGTGGACGGCGACGCCTTCCTCGGCCGGCTCTCCGTCCGCCCGCAACTGACGCCGCCCTGGGGCGAACTGCTCGGCCACGTCGGCTACGACGTCCGGCCGTCCGCACGGCGCAGGGGGCACGCGACCGCGATGCTCCGTGCCGCTCTGCCGCTGGCCCGTCAACTCGGCCTCGACCCGGCCCTGGTCACCTGCGACGCGGGCAACGCGGCCTCGCGGAGGGTCATCGAGGCCAACGGCGGGATCCTCGACGGCGCCACCGGGGGCAAGCTGCGCTTCCGGGTGTGACGGGGCAGCCGGCGGGCACGGGACCCGCGGCGCCCGGGGCGCGGGGACGGTTGCGGGGCCCGTGGTGCACGGTGCGGATTCGGAAGCCCGGAACCCCCAGTAACCTGGAAGGTGACAAGCAGCCCCACTCGGGGCGACCAGACGCACGAGGGACTGAACGACACTGGGCAAGCGACAGCCCGAAGGCCCGCCGCCCGCACCCGCGGTGCAGCGCATCCGACTGCGCTACACCAAGCGCGGCCGCCTCCGGTTCACCAGCCACCGCGACTTCCAGCGCGCATTCGAGCGGGCGCTGCGGCGCGCCGAGGTGCCCATGGCGTACTCGGCCGGTTTCACCCCGCATCCCAAGGTGTCGTACGCGAACGCCGCACCCACCGGCGTCGGCAGCGAGGCCGAGTACCTGGAGATCGCGCTCGCCGAGGCCCGGGAGCCGGAGAAGCTGCGCCTGCTGCTGGACGAGTCGCTGCCCGGCGGTCTCGACGTCGTCGACGCCGTGGAGGCCCGCACCTCGGGTCTCGCCGAGCGCCTGGAGGCGTCGGTGTGGCAGCTGCGGCTGGACGGTGTGGAGCGGGCCGACGCCGAAAAGGCGGTGGCCGCGTTCCTGGCCGCCGAGGCCGTCGAGGTCCAGCGGATGACGAAGAACGGCGTGCGCAGTTTCGACGCGCGCGGCGCCGTGACCCGGCTCGAAGTGGTCGACCCGCAGGTCGCCGCGGGCCATGGCGACGGCTTCGAACAGGGTGCCGATAGGCCTGGGCCAGCACCTTGTGCGATACTGCGGCTGGTTGTTCGGCATTTGACACCTGCCGTGCGACCCGACGACGTCCTGTCCGGCCTCCGTGCGGTGGCCGACCTCGCGCCGCCGGTCCCCGCAGCGGTGACCAGGCTGGCGCAGGGGCCGCTCGACGAGGAGACCGGCACGGTGACCGATCCGCTCGCGCCTGACCGCGATGCCGCGACGGTACCGGAAGGCTCAGCGTAGGACTGCCGTCGTTGTGCCGCCGAGGCGTTCGGGGTGACCCGGAACCGGCAGCACGCATCAGACGAGACTTTCGTCGGCCCGTCAGGGCGGTGCCGACGAGCGATACGACAGCTCCCGTGTGGCGCCCGCGCCCCCGGGCGGCGGCACCGCGAAGACGCGGGCCGCCGTGGACCGGATCAGGGTGCGGCGCCCGGGAGCGTGACGGGAGAAATGCCCGCATGCTCGAGAACAACGAGCCGAACGAGGCGCCCGAGAACGGCGCCCCCGAAAACGCCACCGGTGGCACCGGCGGCACCGACACGGAGGCCACGGCCGCTCCGCGCCGACGGCGCCGCGCGGCCTCACGGCCGGCGGGTCCGCCCGCCGGCGCCGTGAACGCCCCCGAGGCGGCCGACGCGCCCGCCGGTGCTCCGGCCATACCGGCCGAGGCGCCCGCCGAGGCCGAGGCCGCTCCCGCGCGCACTCGCCGCCGGGCCACCCGCAAGGCCGTCGCGCCGGAGAGTGCGCCCGCGGAGACGGCGGAGGCGGCCGAAGCCGCACCGGCTCCGGCCCGTCGTCGTGCCACGCGCAAGACGGCCGCACCGGCGCAGAGCGCCGAGACCCCCGAGATCCCCGAGACCCCCCAGGACACTGCGTCCACGCAGGCCGCTCCCGCGGAGCAGGCCGAGCCGTCCGCGGCGCCGCCCCGCGCGCGGCGCCGTGCGACCCGCAAGGTCGCCAGCCCCGAGCCGGTCGAGGCCGCGATGCCGGCCGAGGCCGCGGACACGCAGGCCAAGGAGCTCCAGTCGGACCTGCCGCTGCACGCGGAGGCCCCGGCCGAGCAGGCCGCCGCCCCGGCGCGCACCCGCCGTCGTGCGACGCGCAAGGTGGCCAGCCCCGAGCCGGCTGCCGCCGCCGAGTCGCCGGCCGCCCCCGTCGAGGCCGCTGCCGCCGCGGACGCTCCCGCGAAGGCACTGCGGGAGCCGGCCGGCAAGGCCGCGGCGGCGGAGCAGCCCAAGGCGCGCCGCAGCCGCAAGCGGGCCGCCCCGGCCGCTTCGTTCCTCGCGGCCGACGACGGCTCGCGCCGCCTCAAGCCGGGCGCGCTCGCGCCGCGTGAGGAGGAGGCGAAGGCTGTGGAGGCGCCCGCCCCCGAGGCCCCCGCCGCCGTGGCGCAGCCGCGCGTCTACACCGCCAAGGCGATCCAGGACGGGACCGGCTGGGCCGTCGAGGTCGAGGACGCGTACGAGATCCGCGGCTACGGCGACACCGTCGAGGAGGCGCGTGCCAGGGCCGTCGAGGCCGTGGCGGAGGCCTTCGGCGTACCCGCTGGCAGCGTGGTCGTCGAGGTCCGGGACGAGGTGCCCCGCGGCGGGCGGCACGAGGCCGTGAAACCCGTTGTTGAGGCCGCCGAGGCTGCCGAGGCCCCCGAGGAGGAGCCCGCGCCGTCGCGGGGCCGCCGTCGCGCGACCCGCCCGCCGATGGCGGTGTTCCAGGCGCCGGTGTTCCAGGCGCCCGGCACGGCGCCGGTGGAGCGGCCCCAGGCCGAGCGGCCCGTCGAGCACGAGGACGAGCACGAGCCCGAGAGCGACGTCGCCGACGGGCACGACACCGACGAGTACCCGGCCGCCGAGAGCGCCGGCCGCCGTCGCCGCCGCCGTCGCCGCGGTGAGCCCGCCGAGGTCGCCGTGGCCGCGGAGACGCACGCCGGCCGGATCGCCGACGAGCACGACGACGCCGAGGCCGACGACCACGACGACGCCGAGACCGACGCCCACGAGGACGCCGAGGCCGACGAGCACGAGGCGGACGACGACCACGAGGGCGACCGCCCGTCCCGCCGCCGCCGCCGTGGTGGCCGCCGCCGCCGTCGCGGCGAGGCCGCCGAGGGCGAGGAGACCGCCGCCGGCGAGGAGGACGAGGAGGACGAGGGCGAGGAGGACGCCGAGGACCACGCGGGCGACAGCACGAGCAGCCGTCGCCGACGCCGTCGCCGCCGCCGTGGCGGTGACGGGAGCGAGGAGAACCTGGGCGAGGACGCCCCCGAGCGCACGGTCGTCAAGATCCGTGAGCCCCGCAAGGCGGCCGAGCCGGCCGACGAGGTGCAGTCCATCAAGGGCTCCACGCGTCTGGAGGCCAAGAAGCAGCGCCGCCGGGAGGGCCGCGAGCAGGGCCGCCGCCGGGTGCCGATCATCACCGAGGCCGAGTTCCTGGCCCGCCGCGAGGCGGTCGAGCGCGTCATGGTCGTGCGTGAGAACGGCGACCGGACGCAGATCGGCGTGCTGGAGGACGGCGTCCTCGTCGAGCACTACGTCAACAAGGAGCAGGCCACCTCCTACGTCGGCAACGTCTACCTGGGCAAGGTCCAGAACGTGCTGCCGTCCATGGAGGCCGCGTTCGTCGACATCGGCAAGGGCCGCAACGCGGTGCTGTACGCCGGTGAGGTCAACTTCGAGGCGCTGGGCATGTCGGGCGGGCCGCGCCGCATCGAGGCGGCCCTGAAGTCGGGCCAGCCGGTCCTGGTGCAGGTCACCAAGGACCCGATCGGCCACAAGGGCGCCCGTCTGACGAGCCAGGTCTCGCTGCCCGGCCGCTACCTGGTCTACGTGCCCGAGGGCTCGATGACCGGCATCAGCCGCAAGCTGCCCGACACCGAGCGCGCCCGGCTGAAGCAGATCCTCAAGAAGATCGTCCCCGAGGACGCGGGCGTCATCGTGCGCACCGCCGCCGAGGGCGCGAGCGAGGACGAGCTGCGCCGCGACGTCGAGCGGCTCCAGTCGCAGTGGGAGGACATCCAGAAGCGGGCCAAGACCGGCAACGCGCCGTCGCTGCTGTACGGCGAGCCGGACATGACCGTCCGGGTCGTCCGCGACATCTTCAACGAGGACTTCAGCAAGGTCGTCGTCAGCGGTGACAACGCGTGGGAGACCATCCACGACTACGTCACGAACGTCGCGCCGGACCTGGCGGACCGGCTGGGCCGCTGGAGCTCCGAGGTCGACGTCTTCGCCACGTACCGGATCGACGAGCAGCTGCTGAAGGCGCTGGACCGCAAGGTCTGGCTGCCGAGCGGCGGTTCGCTGGTGATCGACCGGACCGAGGCGATGGTCGTCATCGACGTCAACACCGGCAAGTTCACCGGTCAGGGCGGCAACCTCGAGGAGACGGTCACCAGGAACAACCTGGAGGCGGCCGAGGAGATCGTGCGCCAGCTGCGGCTGCGCGACCTGGGCGGCATCATCGTGATCGACTTCATCGACATGGTGCTGGAGTCCAACCGCGACCTGGTCATGCGCCGCCTGCTGGAGTGCCTCGGCCGGGACCGCACCAAGCACCAGGTGGCCGAGGTCACTTCGCTCGGCCTGGTGCAGATGACCCGCAAGCGGGTCGGCCAGGGCCTGCTGGAGTCGTTCTCCGAGACCTGCGTGCACTGCAACGGACGCGGTGTCATCGTCCACATGGACCAGGCCACGGCGGTCGGCGGCGGCGGCAAGCGCAAGCGCCGTCGCGGCGGCGGCGGCGATGAGCCGGTGGCCGCCGAGGTGGCCGGCGGCATCGCCGAGGTCGAGGCCGACGAGGCCGACGAGACCGAAGCGTTCACCGAGTTGGAGCCGGCCGCGGTCGCCGAGGCCGAGCTGGTGCCCGCGGTCGGCGGAGCCGACGACGAGTGGTTCAGCAGCCCGGCGGAGGCCGAGGCGGCGGCCGGCCGGCGTTCCCGGCGGCGCGCGTCGCGGCGGGTCACCGCCCCGGTGAGCTCGCCGGACGCCACGGCGGAGGTCGTCACGGTCGTCCCGGCCGCGGCCCCTGCCACCGAGCCGCAGGCGGCGGAGGCCGCCGCGGTCGCCGAGCCGGCCCCGGTGGCCGAGGAGGCCGTCGCGGAGGCGGCGCCCCCGGCCCGTACCCGGCGCCGGGCGACCCGCAAGGTCAGCGCGCCCAGCGCCCCGGCCGGCGAGGCCGAGACGGTGGTCGTCCCGGCCTCGGCGGAGCCGGTCGCCGAGCAGGCCCCTGCCGAGGAGCCCGTGGCGGAGGCCGCCGAGGCCGCGCCGCCCACCCCGCGCCGTCGTGCCACGCGCAAGGTGTCGGCGCCCTCGGGCCCGTCCAGCGCCGAGGCCGAGGCCGCCGTTGTGGTCATCCCGGCCGCCGACGCGCAGCCGGCGGACACCGGCGCGGAAGCGGCGGAGGAGGCGGAGGCCGAGGCGGAGCCCAAGAAGCGGGCCCCGCGCAAGACCGCGGCCAAGAAGGCCCCGGCCAAGAAGGCCGCCGCGAAGAAGACGGCCGCGAAGAAGACCGCGGTGAAGAAGACGGCGGCGAAGAAGTCCGCCGCGAAGGCCACGGCCGAGGCGCCCACCGAGGCGTCCTGACCCCGGGTCACCGCACGCGGGCCGTCCCCCACCGGGGGGCGGCCCGCGGCGCGTCCCGGGGCATGCGCATCCCGGTTTGACCCCATCGGGGGCGCCCCGTAACCTTGACCTTCGGCGTTTTAGCGCCCATTCCTGAGCACCTCCCTCCCGGCCCGGCCGGGAGAGGCCCCCCACGCTCCGCAGGGACGGCTGGCGTCAGGAGTGACGATCCGAGCGAGAGAGTGAGTTCCGCGTGTACGCAATCGTGCGCAGCGGTGGCCGCCAGCACAAGGTGGCCGTCGGCGACATCGTCGAGGTTGACAAGATTTCCACGGGCAAGGTGGGCGACGCGGTCGAGCTCTCGACCCTGCTCGTGGTCGATGGCGAAGCCGTCACCAGCGACCCGTGGGTGCTGGCCGGGATCAAGGTCCAGGCCGAGATCGTGGACCACCACAAGGGCGTCAAGATCGACATCCTGCGGTACAAGAACAAGACCGGCTACCGCCGTCGTCAGGGTCACCGCCAGCAGTACACGGCGCTGAAGATCACCGGCATCCCCGCCGCTGCGAAGTAAGGGACTGAAGAGAGATGGCACACAAGAAGGGCGCATCGTCCACCCGGAACGGTCGCGACTCCAATGCCCAGCGGCTCGGCGTCAAGCGCTTCGGCGGCCAGGTCGTGAACGCCGGTGAGATCATCATCCGCCAGCGCGGCACCCACTTCCACCCCGGCGCGGGCGTCGGCCGTGGCAAGGACGACACGCTGTTCGCCCTCGCCGCCGGTGCGGTCGAGTTCGGCACCAGCCGTGGTCGCAAGGTCGTGAACGTCGTCCCGGTCGCCTGAGCGATCGCACGCGTACGACGTCACCGAGGGCGGACGCTGCTTCCCGGGCGGGAAGCAGGTCCGCCCTCGGCGCGTTGCACCATCGGCACCAGCACGTCACTGTTTGTTTGAGGAGGAAGACGGCATGACAACCTTCGTGGACCGCGTCGAGCTGCACGTCGCCGCGGGTAACGGGGGCCATGGCTGCGCCTCCGTGCACCGGGAGAAGTTCAAGCCCCTGGGCGGCCCCGACGGCGGCAACGGCGGGCGGGGCGGTGATGTGATGCTGGTCGTCGACCAGGCGGTCACCACGCTCATCGACTACCACCACAGCCCCCACCGCAAGGCGACCAACGGCAAGCCCGGCGAGGGCGGCAACCGCTCCGGCAAGGACGGCACGGACATGGTCCTGCCGGTGCCGAACGGCACCGTCGTCCTGGACAAGCAGGGCAATGTGCTCGCCGACCTCGTCGGCCACGGCACCACCTTCATCGCCGGCCAGGGCGGCCGCGGCGGCCTCGGCAACGCGGCGCTGGCCTCCGCCCGCCGCAAGGCCCCCGGCTTTGCGCTGCTGGGCGAGCCGGGCAAGGACCAGGACATCGTCCTGGAGCTCAAGACCGTCGCCGACGTGGCGCTGGTCGGCTACCCGAGCGCGGGCAAGTCCTCGCTCATCTCGGTCCTGTCGGCCGCCAAGCCGAAGATCGCCGACTACCCGTTCACCACGCTCGTGCCCAACCTGGGCGTGGTGACCGCCGGGTCCACCGTCTACACCATCGCGGACGTCCCCGGGCTGATCCCGGGTGCGAGCCAGGGCCGCGGGCTGGGGCTGGAGTTCCTGCGGCACGTCGAGCGCTGCAGCGTCCTCGTGCACGTCCTGGACACCGCCACGCTGGAGTCCGAGCGCGACCCGGTCTCCGACCTCGACACGATCGAGGAGGAGCTGAAGCAGTACGGCGGTCTGGGCGACCGGCCGCGGGTCGTCGTGCTCAACAAGGTGGACGTGCCCGACGGGCAGGAGCTGGCCGACATGGTCCGCCCCGAGCTGGAGTCCCGCGGCTACCAGGTCTTCGAGGTCTCCGCGGTCGCCCACAAGGGCCTGCGGGAGCTGTCGTACGCCCTCGCCGGCATCGTCGCCGAGGCGCGGGCCGCCAAGCCCGTCGAGGAGGCCACCCGTGTCGTCATCCGGCCCAAGGCCGTGGACGACGCGGGCTTCACGATCGTCGCCGAGGACGGTTTCTACCGCGTCGTCGGCGAGAAGCCCGAGCGCTGGGTGCGCCAGACCGACTTCTCCAACGACGAGGCCGTCGGCTACCTCGCCGACCGGCTCGCCCGCCTCGGGGTCGAGGAGCAACTCCTCAAGGCCGGTGCCCGCCAGGGCGACGAGGTCGTCATCGGCAGCACCGAGGACGCGGTCGTCTTCGACTGGGAGCCGACCATGGCCGCAGGCGCCGAGATGCTGGGCCGCCGCGGCGAGGACCACCGCTTCGACGCACCGCGGCCGGCCGCGCAGCGGCGCCACGACCGCAATGCGGAACGGGACGAGGCCGAGCGCGAGTACCACGGCTTCGAGCCGTTCTAGAGCCGGCTGAAAGCACAGACAGCGGTCCGCGTACTCGGCGGAGAACTTTTCGGAGTCGCCGAGTACGCGGACGGGCCGCTCGAGGGTACGGATCCCGGATCAGGGTGCATCGTTTAGCCACCACGGGGTGGAAGCGGCTTTCCGTCGCGTCGCGCAATGCCGCAATCCATACTGCGTCAGAAGTTCTCACTTCTTTCGAGATATTTCGCCCGGAACCCGCTTGGTCAACTCCCGTGGACAAACGCTTGGACCACGTTGGACCCGAGCGATATGGCGCTGAATGCTTTCGATCCCGTAGTCGATGTCGTGATCGGCAACCGGGTCGTTCGGGCGACTGCTCAGAGATAGAGTCATCTGATAGCTTAAGCGGAAACACGCAGGCCGGAACGGAGGTGCGAGGGGCTGGTCCGACCCTGACCCGGTCGAGCGCATACCCTCAGAAACGATGCTGCAACTGCACAAGCTCGAGCGTTACAAGGACGATCAGGGAAATGAGATCGTCTACGACGGTGAGATACGCGAGGACAAGATCGATATCCGGTTCAAGGGATCGAACAACACACTCGTCATCAGCGCCGACGCCGACATCAGGGACCTGCTCGTCACCTTCTCGGGAGACAACGGGCGGATCGAAATAGGTTCGACCGTGAAGAAGCGCGCGGGTCTCCGCTTCGAGTTGCGCTGCGGACACGAGTCCCGGATCCGGATCGGCGAGAACGTGGGCTGCGCCGGCCGCACCTTCATCTCCGCAGTCGAAGGCGTGTCGGTGACGATCGGTGACGATGTGATGTTCGCGAAGAACATCGAGGTGCGCGGCGACGACACCCACCCGATTTTCGACGTGCGCACCGAGAAGCGCATGAACCCGTCCCAGTCGATTGTCGTGGGCGAACACGTCTGGATCGCGAAGCACGCGGTCGTGATGGGCGGTGTCACCATCGGCAACGGCTCGGTGATCGGCTTCCGCAGCATCGTCACCTCGTCCATTCCGAACAACTGCATCGCGGTCGGAGCACCGGCGCGCGTGGTGCGGAAGGACATCGCCTGGGAGCGTCCCGAGGTCGTGCCGCGCCGCCCGAACGAGCAGTATCCGCGCAAGGGCGAGAAATCCCCGAAGTACTGGAACCTCACCGATGAGACGGCGATCCCGGAGAAGCCGGTGGTGCGGCCGCGGGCGGAGGCGCCGCAGCGGCGATTGGCCCGACGTCTCCCGGCACCGGTACGGCGACTGGCCCGCAAACTGCGCCCGTCGCGAAAGGTCTGACGCGACCGTCGATCGCGGTGGCCGTCCGGCACCGAGGTGTTCCGGATGCCGAATGACATCAGCCCGGCAGCAGATCGCCTCGGCACGAACTTCGTTCGTGCCGAGGCGATCTGCTGCCGGGCGGCTCTCGTTCTCAGCCTGCTGGGTGCGGAGTTCGCCCGACGGTCGCCTCCAGATGGGTCACCATGCGGTTCAGCCCGACCGACAGGTCGACCACCGGGCTCCAGCCGAGGGCCGCCAGCCGCGCGCTGTCCAGTCCCTGCTTCTTGGCCAGGCTGTAGGACCGCGCGTCGGACTCGTTGCTGAAGCGCAACTGGAGTCCACGGTCCGGCCGGACCTCGGTGAACAGCTCCGCCAGGCGCCGGATGGAGACCAGCCCGGCCGGATCCGCGACGTTGTAGGCCGTCTGGTCACCGCGGAGCAGCGCATAGAACATCCCGGCGATGGCGTCGGCCACGTACGTGTAGGTGCGCACGCCCGAGCCGTCGCTGTTGAGCACGATGTCCTTGCCGGCCACCACGCTCGCCGCGAAGTCGGCCTGCACCCGCCCGTCGTCGAGCGCCATCCCGGGCCCGTAGATGTGGCCGAACCTGACGACACGGCAGTCGATGCCGTGCTGAGCCTGGTAACTCGCGCAGATGGTCTCCGCGGCGCGTTTGCCCTCGGCGTAGCAGGCGCGAGGGTTGAGGATGTCGAAACCGCCGTAACTCTGCTCGTCGATGAGCTCGGTCTCCGGAGGCTGGGCTCCGTACACCTCGGCAGAGGACATCAGCACGAAACCGCGGCTGGCCTTCGCCACGCAGAGGTCGAGCAGATGGAAGGCGCCCAGGAGGTTGGCCTGGATCGTCGCGACCGGCCGGCTGCCGTGCAGGGCGGGCCGTGCGGCACTTGCCCCGTGGATCACGTAGTCGACGGGGCCGGACAGTTCGAGCGGGACCGACACGTCCTGGACCACGAGGTGGAAGTCGGGGCGGTCGAGCACGTCCGCGAGCAGACGCCTGGCCTTCTCCTCGTTCCGCACCAGACCGTGCACGGTGATGCCCAGCCCGTGCCGGTCGTTCAGCGCGAGCAGGGTGTAGACGGCGTACGAGGGCAGCATGCCGCTCGCGCCGGTGACGAGCACGGCGCGACCGGACAGCTCGTTCCACGGCAGGTCGCGGTCGAGGATTTCGTCGAGGTCGTGCGCCACGACCGAGCTGGAGACGGTGGTCACTGGAGTCACGTACCTACGATCTGCTGGTTCTCGATGATCTCGAAGAAGGTCCGGCAGAGGTAGAAGTCCTCGGCCGTCGTGATCTTTATGTTCGAGCGGGGGCCGACCACCCGGTAGAGCTTCTGACCGTACCGGTGCATGAGGGAGCACGAGTCGATGCTGTCGTGCTCGCCCTCGGCGACCGCCCGGTCGTACAGCCCGAGGATCTGGCCGAGCCGGAAGCTCTGCGGGGCCTGCGCGGCGTAGATGTGGTCGCGCGGGATCACATCGTCGATGTGCTCGTTCTCGCTCGACACCACGGTCTCGTTGAACTTCGTGCAGGTGATGGCGGAGCCGTGCTCCTTGACGGTCTCGATGTTGGCGGTGATCAGCTTCGCGTCGATCAGCGGCCGCACGCCGTCGTGGATGAGGGCCACGGTGTCCTCGGGGCACTCGGCGGCCACCGTCCTGAGAGCGTTGTGCCGGGACTCCTGACCGGTCTTGCCGCCGTCGACGATCCACCTCACCTTCTCGATCTCGTACCGCTTGAGCAGCTTCGCCATGTGCTCGCGGTATTCGGGAAGGATCGCGATGGCGATGGCATCGATGTCCGGGTGGCTCTCGAAGCGCTCGAGGGTGTGGATGATGATCGGCTTGCCGTTGATCTCCAGGAACTGCTTCGGGAGGTCCCGCGAGTTCATCCTTGAACCGATGCCGCCGGCGAAAAGCAACGCAACGTTCACAGCTCATGCCTCCGATTGGTCACTGAGCGGTTGGTCGCCCACCGCCGTGTCGTCCGGGGCGAGATCGAGCCACCGGTGGTCGCCGTTTGTGTCTCCGTCTGCGGCGGGATCCCCCAGCACCACCCAGTCGATCACCCGGTCCGCGGAATTCGTGTCGACGAAGTCGAAGTTCTCCTGCCGGAACTGCTCGACCTTCGAGAGGTCGTAGTCCTCGTCCTGAAGGGCCTTGAGCAGTTCGTCGAAGGTCACGCAGATCTTGCCGGGAGCGACGGAGTCGTAGTCTCGGTGGAACCCGCGGATCACCGAGTAGGTTTCCTTGTCGTACGCGTAGAACAGGATCGGTCTGTCGAGCAGTGTGTACTCGTAGATGATGGACGAGTAGTCGGTGACGAGTACATCCGTGACATGCAGCAGGTCGTTGGTGTCCGGGAACGACGCAAAGTCCAGCAGCCGGTCGGAATATTCCGCGGGAATCGGAACGGAGCCCGGAATGAAGTGGTGCATGCGGAAGAGCACGACGAACTTGTCCCCGCAGACTTCGTGCAGCTTCGCGAAGTCGATGCGGTCGTAATCGTAATGAGCGTCGCCGATGCTTTTCCCGCGGAAGGTCGGCGCAAACAGCACGATCTTCTTGCCCTTGAGCTTCGGGTTGGCGACGAAGAAGTCCTCGACGACCTTGCGGGAGTGGTCCTTGTCGAGGAACGTGTCTATTCGGGGCAGGCCGGTCGGTACGACCGCGGATTCCTCGATGCCAAATGCCTCGGCGTACACCGGCACCAGATGCTTGGATCCGGTGATCACGTAGGTGTACTTGCGGTGGGCGTTGGTCAGCTTCGGCGAACCGTATCGTCCGAACCGGCTGTAGCCGACCGACTTGAATCCGCTTCCGGCGTGCCAGAGTTGGATGATCTTGGTTTTCGGGGAGATGCCCAGCTGCGCGAGGAGCCCGAAGTAGTCGTCCATCAGAACGGTGTCCGACGTCGCGAGCAAGTAGATCAGACGCAGCGTGCTCCACTTGTTCGCGGTGCTGGGAACCCGGAACGAGTGGCGGAACGAGTACTTCTTGTCGAGGCCCCGCTCGATCATCCGGTCATGGACGCGCGCCAGGTTGCCGCCGAGGCCTGTGCGCATTTCTGAGGCGAACAGGATCCGGTTGCCACGCGGGGGGTTCAGGCGGCGCGAGAGGGAATAGACGTGATTGGCGAGCTTGCGGCGCCGGGCCCGTGGCAGGACCCGCAGCCCGAGTCGCTTGCGCAGCGGTGCCTTCGGGGCGTCCTTGTTCGTGCTCGGCCCGGCGCTGCGGAACAGCTGGTACGTCCGCATCAGGAACTCGGGGTTCTCGTCGTCGTCCGAGAGTCCGAACGCGATCACGTACGCCGAGCGGTTGCGGTCGTAGAGGAAGGTACGGGAGTCCACGTCAAGGCGATCCGTGGCCTTGAGGTCGAAGCCGGCGGCCGGCAGTCGTTCCTCACCGATCACCGGAACGATCCGCCAAGTGCCGTTGGGTACCTGGCGGCGATCCTGGAAGTTGGTGACGTTGATCTCCAGGCGGTGCTGTTCGGCGCCTGTTTGCCGAGAGTTCACCGGAAACTCTCGCTCACCGTCCACAATCAGGAAACGGAGAGCACTAGGATCTCCAGTGAAGCCAGAGACGACCGCGGTGAGAGAAAGGTGTATGCGCTCCCACGAAATCGCCGCTATCAAGCAACGTGCCATCGTCATCCTTCCGTCCGTGAACCGTCGCGCAATCATGAGACCCGCGCGACGGCCATGAGGCATGCGTGCGCCGGGTAGGGCGACCATGGGAGCATAGCCTACTGACTCAGAGCTCCCCCAAGCCGTGACGAGCGCCACCAGCCTCGGAGCGAGGGGTTGAGCTGCACCGTCGAAGGCCTTGTGCGAGGTTCCTGGCTCTCCGGCGCCGCTTGAAGCGGACGGGTCCACAGGCCGGTGTCCGAATAGTACTCCGGCAGGCCGGCTGTAGCGATAAACCCGGTTTCGTCGGGCGCGGGTCGCGTGGCGCCGGCGGTGGCTGTCACGACCGGAGTGCGGTGGCGGATGCCGAGCAGTTCGCCACGGACCCCGCAACCGTCCCGCCGGGTCCGGGTGATCACTCACGGTCCTCGCCCGGGAGTGCCCTCTCCGGCTCGTGCCGCCGGCGCAGGACGGCGGGCTCCCCGTGCGGCCGCCCGGCGGTCGCCGCCGGGCCCCGCGGAGCAAGTCCCCCGGCAGGGCGCGTCATTGGGGTTCCGGTCGCGCTGCGGGGAGCCTGGCGGAGCACGGGAGGAGCCGAGTGGACGAGAGCCGTCCGTGTGCTGGACGCATGCGCGGCGGCCACGCCGACTTCCCGTAGATTCGGCACGTGGACGCGAGTGTGCAACCCAACCGGCGCGAGGAGACGGGCAGCGAAGTGGCAGGGGCAAGCCAGGCTGTGCGCGAGGCCCGCAGGATCGTCGTCAAGGTGGGTTCCTCGTCGCTGACGACGGCCGCCGGGGGCCTGGACGCGGACCGCGTCGACGCCCTGGTGGACGTGGTCGCCAAGGCGCACGGCACCGAGCGGGAGATCGTGCTGGTCTCCTCCGGCGCCATCGCCGCTGGGCTGGCGCCCCTGGGCCTGGACCGGCGCCCCCGGGACCTCGCCCGGCAGCAGGCCGCCGCCAGCGTCGGCCAGGGCCTGCTGGTCGCCCGGTACACCGCCTCCTTCGCCCGGTACGGCGTCCGCGTCGGGCAGGTGCTGCTCACCTCCGACGACATGAGCCGCCGGGCCCACTACCGCAACGCGTACCGGACCCTGGACAAGCTGCTCGCCATGGGCGCCGTCCCCGTCGTCAACGAGAACGACACGGTGGCCACGGACGAGATCCGCTTCGGCGACAACGACCGCCTGGCGGCCCTGGTCGCGCATCTCGTCCGGGCCGACCTGCTGGTGCTGCTCTCCGACGTCGACGGCCTGTACGACGGCGACCCGAGCACCCCCGGCACCTCCCGCATCGCCGAGGTCCGCGGCCCGCGGGACCTCGACGGCGTCTCCATCGGCAGCGCCGGCAAGGCCGGCGTCGGCACCGGCGGCATGGTGACCAAGGTCGAGGCCGCGCGGATCGCCGCGGGGGCCGGGATGCCCGTGGTGCTGACGTCCGCCTCGCAGGCCGCGGACGCGCTCGCCGGACGGCCGACCGGCACCCTCTTCCACCCCACCGGCAAGCGGTCCGCGGACCGCCTGCTGTGGCTGGCCCACGCCTCCGCCCCGCTGGGCGCGCTCATCCTCGACGACGGCGCCGTCCAGGCCGTCGTCAAGCGCCGCACCTCGCTGCTGCCGGCCGGTATCGCGGGCATCGAGGGCGACTTCTCGGCCGGCGACCCGGTCGAGCTGCGCGACGCCTCGGGACACGCCGTGGCGCGCGGACTGGTCAACTTCGACGCCCGCGAACTGCCCCGGCTGCTCGGCCGGTCCACCCGCGAACTGGCCCGCGAGCTCGGTCCCGCGTACGAGCGGGAAGTCGTGCACCGGGACGACCTCGTACTCCTGAACCCGTAGCCCGCCCCCTTCGTGGTTACTTCGTGAAAACGGCCCCGCGGCCGCCCGCCGACTGCTCAACTTTGAGGGCGGGGAAGGAATTCGACGGAGACGACGACAACGGCAACGACAGCGACCCACAGGGACGACAGGTGACGACAGGGAGGCCGCCGGTGAGACGAGTGCGCCCAGGGGCATCCTCGTCCCGCGGGACGGCGGAGCGGACACTGGTGAGCGTGGCGGCCGACGAGGGCGCACCGAGGACCCACGCGGCCCCGCAGCAGACCCCGTCGACGGCGAAGCCGCAGGAGCGCCCCGTGTCCCGGCTCTGGCACGTCACGCTCAGCGTCTCCGGCCCCGAGGCCCCGCTGGCGGAGGTGCGGCGCGCCCTGGAGCAGCTCGCGCACGACCACCCCTTCCTGCTCACCAGCCGGTACGCGGCCGACCACGCCGAGATCCGGTACTGGGAGGAGGCGCGCGACCTGCACGACGCCGCCGCCATCGCCCTGCGGCTGTGGGGCGAGCACCGGGCGTCCGCGAAGCTGCCGCCCTGGGAGACGGTCGGCCTGGAGGTCATCGACCGCGACACGTACCACCAGCGCATCGCCGAGGGCTACGGGCCACCGCCCGCCGCCCCCGTCGGAGTGCACCCGTACTGAGCCGTACGGAACCGTCCGGGTCTCACCGGCTGGAAAGACACCCCCCAGGGCGGTGCCCACGCCGTACGCTGACGGCTATGAGCAGCCGCAGCCACAGCAACGACGACCTCGCCGCCTCCCTGCCCTCGCCGTGGCCGGCGTCACCGGTCCTGCAGGCCGCCTACCGGGCAAGGTCCGCCGCCGCCGACATCGCGCCGCTGCCGCGCGCGGCCAAGGACGACGCGCTGCTGGCCATCGCCGACGCCCTCCTGGTGCGCACCAAGGAGATCGTCGAGGCCAACACGCTCGACGTGGAGCGGGCCCGCGCCGCCGGCACCGCCGAGGGCATCGTCGACCGGCTCACCCTGAGCCCCGAGCGCGTCCGCGCCATCTCCTCCGACGTGCGGGACGTGGCCGGGCTGCCCGACCCGGTGGGCGAGGTCGTCCGCGGTTCGACCCTGGCCAACGGGCTCGACCTGCGACAGGTCCGGGTGCCGCTGGGCGTGGTCGGCATCATCTACGAGGCGCGTCCGAACGTCACCGTGGACGCCGCCGCCCTGTGCCTGAAGTCCGGCAACGCGGTGCTGCTGCGCGGCTCGTCCTCGGCGTACCACTCCAACACCGCCCTGGTCACCGTGCTGCGCGACGCGATCGGCGGCGCCGGGCTGCCGGCCGACGCGATCCAGCTGGTGCCGGGCGAGAGCCGGGAGTCGGTGCGCGAGCTGATGCGCGCCCGCGGCCAGGTCGACGTGCTCATCCCGCGCGGCGGCGCCTCACTGATCCGCTCCGTGGTCGAGGAGTCCACCGTCCCGGTCATCGAGACCGGCACGGGCAACTGCCATGTGTACGTGGACGCGCAGGCCGACCTCGACATGGCGGTGCGCATCCTGGTCAACTCCAAGGCGCAGCGTCCCAGCGTCTGCAACTCCGCGGAGACCCTGCTGGTGCACCAGGACATCGCGGGCGAGTTCCTGCCGCGCGCCCTGGACGCGCTGGCCTCGGCGGGCGTCACCGTGCACGCCGACGAGCGCGTCCGCGACATCGCGGAGAAGTCCGGCACGAAGGCGACCGTCGTCCCCGCCACCGTGGAGGACTGGGAGACCGAGTACCTGAGCCACGACATCGCCGCGGCCGTCGTGGACTCCCTGGACGCCGCGGTGGCGCACATCCGGCTGTGGTCCTCGGGGCACACCGAGGCGATCGTCACCGCTTCGCAGCCCGCCGCCCGCAGGTTCACCCAGTTGGTGGATTCCGCCGCGGTCGCCGTGAACGCCTCGACGCGCTTCACCGACGGGGGGCAGTTCGGCTTCGGCGCGGAGATCGGCATCTCGACGCAGAAGCTGCACGCCCGCGGCCCCATGGGCCTGCCGGAGCTGACCTCGACCAAGTACGTCATCACCGGCGACGGCCAGACCCGCGGCTGAGGGCCGGCGGGCGGGACACGGGCACTTCACGGCGTTCGGGGCGGACTTTCCCCGGCGGCCTGCCCAATCCGCGTCATCGGCCCTATTCTGGACGGGTGCCGGACGACCTGGGGGGCAAGCCGTTCCCGGACGGCGAGGACCACGGTGGCGCGGATGACGAATTCGCGTCCGTGGTGTTCGACGAGGCCTTCATACGTGCGGCAGCCTTCCACGAGCCCAGCGCCCACGAGCGCATGCTCGCGGCCGCCACGGCCCAGGCCGAGGCCGAGGCCTCCCGCGCCCGCCTCCTCGGCGTCCAGGACGGCTCCGCCCCGTACGACGAGCACGCGGACCGCACCGCGGAGGACGACGAGTACGACGAGCTCTACGCCCAGCGCCGCCCCTACCGCGGGCACGGCCGCTGGCACCGCATGGTGGCCTGGCTGCTGGCGGTCGTCATGGGCATCGGGGTCGTCGCACTGACGTTCGCCGCGGTCTACCGGGGAGCCGGTGGGGGCAGCCGCCAGCCGGCCGTCCCGCCCTCCCCGGCGGGCCGTATCGGCGCGCCCTCGATGCCCCCCGTAGTGGTCAGCCCAACGCCCTGAGCGTCGAGAGAAGTTGTGCGTACCAGGACGTTTTAAAGAGCCCGGACAGACCTACGCTTGTTGTATGACCGGGCCTGGTGACCCACCTGAGGGGATTCCCGAGGGCTCCCCGGGAAGCGGCGACGACGAGTACCGATCCGTCGTGTTCGACGAATCGTTCGTACGTGCTGCCCGGATCCAGGAGTACTCGGCCCGCGAGCGCCTCGACGGTTCGGCCCGCGCGGTCCGCACCCGGCGCTTCTGGGCCCGGGGCGGCGCGACGCGCCAGGCGCTCGTCCTGGTGGCCCTGATCGCCGTCGCCTTCGGCACCGCCGTCTACCTCGGCATCCGCAATCCCTACGAGCAGGGGCCCGAGCCCGTCGCGGAGCCGCTGCGGATCACCCTGGTCCCGCTCGCCCCGGCCGGCGTGGTGCCGCCCACGGACCGCACCCGCCCCTTCGACGGCCACGCGGCGGCCGGCTACCAGATCGGCAGCAAGGGATTCACCCTTCCGGCCCCCTTCGGCACCCCGCATTTCGGCGAGAGCCAGGTCACGCAGGCGCTGACCCTGGCCAAGGACTACCTCTGGGCCTCCGCCGTCGATCCCACCGCCCTGACCGGCGGCAACGTGAGCAAGGTCCGGGACCTGCTGGACCCCGGGCAGCGCGTGCAGTTCGACCGCAGCCTGTCCGCCCCGGCCGACGACGGGCGGCACGCCGCCACGGGCTGGCTGGTGCGCCTGGACCCCGGCAGGATCGCCCTCGCCTCCGACGAGGTGCGGGTCGACGGGACGATGGCCGTCATGGAGACCGCCGACGACGCCCTGGAGGTCCTCACGGACCACACCATGGTCTACGCCGTACGGACGGCGGCCTCCGCGGGCGGCGAGCCGTCGCTGTTCACCGTGCGGCGCGCGCTGCGCCTGCGGTTCGACCGCCAGGACCTGCGCGACATGCATGTGCAAGTGCTGCAGGCCGACGTCGAGGCCGGGCCGCTGTCCTGCGGGTCGGAGCCGGCCAAGCGGTTCGAGCCGCTGCTGGCGGGGGAGAAGGCCCCCGCGCAGGCCGGCGTCGACCCGTACGACCACCGCCACCAGATCACCTCGGTGTGCGGAGTGCTGGCCCCCGGGTCGCTCGCCGGCCCCGGTGTCACTCCGCGGACGGGTCCGGCGGCGCGTCCTTCGGGGAGCTCTGCGGCCCCTGCGAGCCCTGCGCCGTCCCGGTGAACCGGTCCCGCAGCTTGCCGCCGATGTCGCCGGCGCCCGAACCGATGTCGTTCAGCAGCTTCATCAGCGGGTCCTTGCTGGTCTTCACCGTGTCGGCGTAGTGGTTCGCCGACTCCTTGAGCGAGTCGTACACCGAGGTGTCCTTGTCCTCGCTGCGCCGCGGGTAGTGGCCGTCCATGAGGCGCTGGTAGTCGCGGGTCGCGGCCCACTTCTTCAGCTCCGCGGCACGCACCGTGGTGAAGGGGTGGCTGCGCGGCAGCACGTTCAGGATCTTCAGCACGGAGTCGCGCAGGTCGCCGGAGCCCTCGTACTCCTCGGCCTGCTTCAAGAACGCGTCCACGTTCATCTCGTGCAGGTGGTTGCCGCCGGCGATCTTCATCAGACCGCGCATCGACGCCTGGAGGTCCTGGCCGACCAGCAGGCCGGCGCGGTCCGCGGACAGCTCCGACTTGCGGAACCACTCGCGCAGGGCCGTGATGATCGCCATGATCGCGACATTGCCGAGCGGGATCCAGGCGATCCGCAGGGCCAGGCTGGTGAGGAAGAGCAGGATCGTGCGGTACACGGAGTGACCTGACAGCGCGTGGCCCACCTCGTGGCCCACGACGGCCCGCATCTCCTCCTCGTCCAGCAGCTCCACCAGGCCGGTGGTGACGACGATGATCGGCGCGTCGAGCCCGATGCACATCGCGTTCGGCTGCGGGTCCTGCGTGACGTACATGGCCGGGACGGTCTCCAGGTCCAGGATGGAGCAGGCGTCCCGCAGCATGTCGTTGAGGTGGGTGAACTGCTCGTCGCCGACCCGGACCGAGTCCGACAGGAACAGCAGCCGCAGCGAGCGCTCCGGGAGCAGCCCGCTGAGCGCCTTGAAGACGGTGTCGAAGCCGCTGAGCTTGCGCAGCGCCACCAGGGCCGAGCGGTCGGCCGGGTGCTCGTACGCCCGGGAGGAGATCCCCGGGAACCGCCGGCGGTTCCGCCCCGGCAGACGGTCGCCGTCGCCCTCCGTGCCGCCCCGCACGCCGTTCGGATCATTCGGACCGGACATGTCTCCCCGTTCCCCTGGTCGGCTGGCCATACACAGGAAGGACGCGCGGAGCCACCTCGAAGTTCCGTCCGCACCGCCCGTACCATGTCCCCCAAGTCCCCACGTCCGCCAAGAGCACGCACCGTCACCAAGGGAACCGCGAATGACCTCTTACGCGACCGCCGCCGTCCTGACCACGCTCGCCGAGGGCGAGGGCGGCGGCAACCACGAGAGCCTGAGCCCGTACCTCACCGGTGGCGGCGCCCTGTTCGCGCTGCTGCTCCTGCTCTTCATCACCACCCGTTTCAACCGCGACCGCTGAGGCCGCAGAGGCGGATGCGGGTAGGGTCTGTCCGCATGAAGGAGCGAATCGGTGTGATGGGTGGGACGTTCGATCCCATCCACCACGGTCACCTCGTCGCGGCCAGCGAGGTGGCGCACCTCTTCGAGCTGGACGAGGTCGTCTTCGTGCCGACCGGCCAGCCCTGGCAGAAGAGCGACCAGAAGGTGTCGGCCGCCGAGGACCGCTACATCATGACGGTGATCGCCACCGCGTCGAACCCGCAGTTCTCGGTCAGCCGCAGCGACATCGAGCGCGGCGGCCGCACGTACACCATTGACACGCTCCGCGATCTGCGGTCCGACCATCCCGAGGCGGAGCTCTTCTTCATCACGGGTGCCGACGCGCTGGCGCAGATCTTCTCCTGGCGCGAGGCCGAGGAACTCTTCTCCCTGGCGCACTTCATCGGCGTCACGAGGCCCGGGCACGTGCTGTCCGACCCGGGCTTCCCGGAGGGCGGCGTCTCCCTGGTGGAGGTGCCCGCCCTCGCGATCTCCTCCACCGACTGCAGGCACCGGGTCGCCAAGGGGGAGCCCGTCTGGTACTTGGTGCCCGACGGTGTGGTGCGCTACATCGACAAACGCAGGCTCTACCGGTAATCGATCAGCGGCTCAGCGGCAACTGGAGGGGTCCCCAGTGAACGACTACCCCCGATGGCACTACGCCGAGGGAACACCCGAGCAGGAGGGACCGGACCCCTACCCCCAGGACCCTTACGCACAGCAGCAGGGTGACTACGGATACCAGCAGCAGGGCCAGGGCTACGACCCGTACGCCCAGGGGGCGCAGCCGCAGCAGCCGCAGCGCTACCAGGACCAGGGCTACGGTCAGCAGCAGGACTACGGCTACGACCAGCAGCAGGCGCAGGCGCAGCAGACCCAGCAGTACCAGGGCTGGATCCCGCAGCAGCCGCAGTACCAGGAGCCGTACTACGAGCCGCAGCAGCCGCCCCAGCCCGAGCAGCCGCAGTACCAGCAGCACACGCATCCGCAGCCTCTCTACCGCGACCCCGAGCGCCCGTCCCGGCCCGTGCAGGGCTCCGTCCAGGCGCCGGTGCAGGCTCCCGCGCAGGCTCCCGCGCAACCCGGTCCTTCCGGCCGCGGTCCGGCGGGTCCCCCGGGTCCCGCAGGTCCCGCGGCTCCCTCGGGCAACGGGGACTACTCCACCGGGCAGTTCTCCTTCGTCGACGAGGAGACCGAGGAGTCCGAAGAGGTCATCGACTGGCTGAAGTTCACCGAGTCCCGCACCGAGCGGCGCGAGGAGGCCAGGCGCCGCGGCCGCAACCGCGTCGTCGCCCTCGTCGTCGTGGTCGCGCTGGCCGCGGTCGGCGGTGTCGGCTACCTGTGGAAGGCCGGCAAGATCCCCGGACTCGGTGGCGACTCGGCCGCCACGCAGCAGGCCGCCGGCGGCCAGAAGCGCGACGTGCTCGTGCTGCACCTGCGCCCGGTGGACGGCAACGAGACCTCCACCGCCCTGCTGGTCAGCAACTCGACCACGAAGAAGGGCACCACGGTGCTGCTGCCCAACTCGCTCGCCGTGAGCAGCGACGACGGGGGCAGCACCACGCTCGGCAAGTCGGTGGTCGACGGCGGCTCCGCGCCCACCCGCGAGGCCCTGGAGACCCTGCTCGGCACGAAGATCAGCGGCACCTGGCGGCTGGACACCCCGTACCTGGACAACCTTGTCGAATCCCTCGGCGGGATCATCGTCGACACCGACGCCACGGTGAAGGCCGACAAGAAGAAGGGCGGCAAGGTCCTCGTCAAGCCCGGCAAGCAGCAGGAGCTGGGCGGCCAGGCCGCCGTCGCGTACGCCGTCTACCGCGCGCCCGGCGAGGCGCAGGACAAGCAGCTGGCCCGGTTCGGCCAGGTGGTCCAGGGCGTGCTGAAGAAGATGTACAGCGACCCGGACCTGGCCACCAAGACCATCGAGGGGCTCAACCAGGTCATCGAGCCGCCGCTGACCGCCAAGGACCTCGGCACCAGCCTCGCGGCGCTGTCCGAGGAGGCCAAGACCGGCGCGTACAAGACCGACACCCTCCCGGTGCAGGCCGACGGCACCGTCAGCGAGAAGGACACCGACGGCGTCGTCAAGGACGTGCTCGGCGGCACCGTGACCAACACCTCCTCCGACGGCATCCCCCGGGTAGGCCTGAAGAACGGCTCGGGCGAGTCCGCCAACGCCGGCGAGGCCCAGGTGCAGATCGTCGGCGGCGGCTACACCTATGTGTCCGGCACCTCCACCGCCACCCAGGCGGCGTCCAAGGTCCTCTACGGCGCCGCGGAGCAGAAGGCGAACGCGCAGGAACTGGCGAAGACCCTGGGTCTGCCCGCCAAGTCCGTCACCAAGGGCACCGTCCCGCCCAACGCGGACATCCTGGTGGTGCTCGGCCAGGACTACACCCCGCCGCCCAAGCAGTGAGCCGTCCGGTCCCCGGCCGGATAACCGGTCGGGGACTGTCCGCGGTCCGTGAGACCCTTGGGGGTACGACGTCCCCGACCGGAAAGCCGCACCTGTGACCGCCACGGACCGCTCCATCGAGCTCATCCAGACCGCCGCCCAGGCGGCAGCCGACAAGCTCGCGCACGACATCATCGCCTACGACGTCAGCGACGTCCTCGCCATCACCGACGCGTTCCTGCTCGCCTCCGCGCCGAACGACCGCCAGGTGAAGGCCATCGTCGACGAGGTCGAGGAGCGGCTCGCCAAGGAGCTGGGCGCCAAGCCGGTGCGCCGCGAGGGTGAGCGCGAGGGCCGGTGGGTGCTGCTCGACTACGTGGACATCGTGGTGCACGTCCAGCACTCCGAGGAGCGCGTCTTCTACGCCCTGGAGCGGCTGTGGAAGGACTGCCCCGAGCTGGAGCTGCCCAAGGACGCCGTGGCGACCCGCGGCAAGGCCGAGGAGCACGCCCGCGCCATGTCGGTGGCCGACGAGGACGGGGAGCTCAGCTGAACGGGCACAGCCGCGGGCGCGGCCGGCGCATCGTCTTCTGGCGGCACGGCCAGACCGCGTGGAACCTGGAGGGCCGCTTCCAGGGCACCACGGACATTCCGCTGACCGCCACCGGCGTCGGGCAGGCCAGGCGCGCCGCCCGCCTGCTGGCCGCGCTCGAACCGGACCGGATCATCGCCTCGGACCTCCAGCGCGCCGCCGACACGGCCGCCGAGCTGGCGGCCGTGACGGGCCTGGACGTCACCTACGACCAGGGCCTGCGGGAGACCTACGCGGGCGTCTGGCAGGGACTGACCCACGAGGAGATCACCGCGCGCCACCCCGAGGAGTACGCGGCGTGGAAGCGCGGGGAGCCCGTGCGGCGCGGCGGCGGCGAACTGGAGACCGAGGTCGCCGACCGGGCCGCTCCCGTGGTGCTCGCGGCCGCCGACAAGCTGCCCGACGGCGGCATCCTCGTGGTGGTCAGCCACGGCGGCGCGATCCGCACGACGATAGGCCGGCTGCTCGGCCTCGACCCGCGCAGCTGGGAGGCGCTCGGCGGCCTGTCCAACACGTGCTGGTCGGTGCTGGGCGAGGGCGCCCGCGGCTGGCGCCTGCTGGAGCACAACGCGGGCACCCTGCCCGAGCCGGTGCTCGGCGACGACGACTGAACCGCCGCGGCGGGGCCACCGGGGCCGATTTCGGAAATCCGGCCCTGACCGGCTAAGCTTCTTCTCGTTCGCCAGGCGGAAAGCCTGAGGACAGCGGGGCTATAGCTCAGTTGGTAGAGCGCTTGCATGGCATGCAAGAGGTCCGGGGTTCGAATCCCCGTAGCTCCACAGCGACACAGTGGTCACGGAATCCCGTCCTCCCGTCAGGGAAGGCGGGATTCCTCGCGTTCCAGGACGAGCTCGGACAGCGGGCGCGCGTGCAAGGGGCAGCCGATCAGCGGGTCGGGCAGCTCCCGCAGCCGCGCCATCCGCGCGCGGCTCTCCTCGTCGGCCGGGGTGTAGGCCACGATCCGGTGCTCCGGCGCGGAGTCCACCGACAGCGAGGTCGAGGCGAGCCGGACGACGCCCACCGACGCGTGCTGGATCACCTTGACCCGCGGCCCCGGCGGCGCCACGTCCCCGCTCGCCCACATGCGCGCGAACTCCGGGCTCGAGTCGGTCATCCGCCGGATGAACGTCTCCCAGACGGGCTCGCCCACGTGCCGTCCGTAACCGCCGCGCAACTGCGCCACCATGCGCGGCAGTTCGGCGCCCCGGTCGAGGAAGGCCGAGCAGCACGGCGGGCCGGTGAACAGCCGCCGCAGCACATTGCGGTCGGCGGGGGAGTCCAGCCGCACCGACGGAAAGACGTACCGGTAGGCGGCGTTGCAGGCCAGCACGTCGTAGCGGGTGTTGTAGACGACCGCGGCGAGCGGGTCGAGGGCGTCGATGATGCCCTGCACGTCCTCGCCCACCGACTCCGCCTCAGCGGCCTGCTCCCGGACGAAGGGCACTCCCGCCAGCCGGTACAGGTGCTCCCGCTCGGTGACGTCCAGCCGCAGTGTGCGCGCCACCGCGTCCAGCACCTGCACGCTCGCGTTGATCGGGCGGCCCTGCTCCAGCCACGTGTACCAGGTCACCCCGACCCCGGCGAGCTGCGCGACCTCCTCGCGCCGCAGCCCCGGTGTACGGCGGCGCAGTCCCGGCGGCATGCCGACGTCCTGCGGTGTGATCCGGGCGCGGCGGCTTCGCAGGAAGGCGGCGAGTTCGTTGCGGCGCGGAGCGGACACGGCGGACATGTGCCCCATCGTCCACCGGGTCGGGACGCGGTGCCAGGTGCTGTCAGTACCAGCATCCATGGGCTCTCGGCACCGGTACGCGGGCGCCCGCAGGCTCGTGCCATGGCTCATCCCACACTCTCGGCCCCACCGGTGCCCCGTGCCGGTTCAGGCGGCCGCGCCCCGTCCGGCCGGCTGCTCGGCACCGTGCTCACCGGCCAGTTCATGGCCCTGCTCGACGTCTTCATCGTCAACGTGGCCGCGCCCACCATCCGCACAGACCTGCACGCCTCGGGCGCCGCGCTCCAGCTCGTCGTGGCGGGCTACACCGTCTCCTACGCCGTCCTGCTCATCACCGGCGCCCGCATCGGCGACCTGTGGGGCCACCGCAGGACCTTCGTCGCCGGGCTCGGCCTCTTCACCGCGGCCTCCCTGGCCTGCGGACTCGCCCAGTCGGCCGGGGAGTTGACCGGATTCCGGCTGGTCCAGGGAGCCGGGTCGGCCCTGATGATCCCCCAGGTGCTCAGCCTCATCCAGCGCAACTTCACCGGCGAGCGGCGGGTACGCGCCCTCGGTGTCTACTCCGCGGTCCTGGCCACCGGCGCGGCGGCGGGGCAGTCCCTCGGCGGCGTCCTCGTCAGTGCCGACCTGTTCGGCACGGGCTGGCGTCCGGTGTTCCTGGTCAACGTGCCCATCGGGCTCTGCCTGCTCGTCCTGGCGCCCCGGGTCATTCCGCGCGACCCCGGCGGCGCCGAGGAGCGCCGTCGCGGCCTGGACCTGCCCGGCCTGGTCACCCTGGGCGCCGCCGTGACGCTCTTCACCGTCCCGCTCGTCCTCGGCCAGGAGGAGGGCTGGCCGCTGTGGGGCTGGATCTGCCTCGGCCTCAGCGTCGTGCTGCTCACCGTCTTCGCCGTCCTGGAGGCCCGCCTGACCCGCCGCGGCGGGGCGCCGCTGGTCTCCGCGCGGGTCCTGCGCGCACCCGGCATGCCCCGCTCCGTGGCCGTGATCGCCGTCGCGATGGCGCTGAACGCCGGCTTCCTGTTCTCCATCGCCCTGCACTTGCAGAGCGGTCTCGGCCTCAGCGCCCTGCGCACCGGGCTGACCTTCACCGCCGCGGCCGTCGCCTTCGGCGGCGTCGGTCTCAACTGGCGGCGCCTCCCGGCGCGCACCCACGGTCTGCTCGCCCCGCTCGGACTGCTGGTGGCGGCCGTCTCGTTCGCGGCCATGGGACTGCTGCTGCGCGACGGGGAACAGCACCAGTTGCCCTTCCTCGCCGTCCAGTTCGGGATCGGCCTGGGCCTCGGTGCGTCCTTCAGCCCCACGCTGACGCTCGCCCTCGGCAGGGTCGCGCCGCAGGACGCCGCGGATGCCAGCGGGCTGCTGGCCACCGTCACGCAGCTCGGCCAGCTGATCGGCGTCGCCACCCTGGGCACGCTCTTCCTCAACCGCCTCGCCTCCTCCGGCTCCTCCGCGCACGCCATCGCCCTCACCTCCTGGGCGCTCGCCCTCACGGCCGTCCTCGGTGTCCTGGCGGGGCTGCTCAGGGGGCGTGCGGGGCGGGGGTGAGGGACCGGGCGCCGCTCGTGCCGCGGGACCGGGCCCGCTGCCGCCGTACGGCCACCGCCGCGACGCACAGGAAGGCGGCGCCCACCGCCGGGTAGACCGCCGACAGGGCCATCTGCCCGGCGGACTGGTGGAGTTCGGGCCGGGCGACGCCGTCGCCGTGCGGGATGAGCCAGAGCCCGTACGAGCAGAAGACGAGCCCCGCCGCGACGGCTCCGGCCCGGGAGGCCCGGCTCAGCAGCACGACGAGCGGCACCGCCCACACCCAGTGGTGGGACCAGGAGACGGGACTGACCAGGAGCGCGGTGACCGCGCAGGAGACGACCGCCCAGGCCCGGGCACCGGAGACGAGCGCGGCCACGGCCACCGCGAGCCCGGCGCACGCCACCAGTGCGGCGGTCACGAGCCACCACGTCCCCGGGTCGCCGGTGTGCAGGGCCCGCGCGAGCACCCCGCGCAGGGACTGGTTGGCGGTGTCCTCGCCGTGCCCGGCCCGGTCCGCGGAGAAGATCACGCCGGTCCAGAAGCGCCGGGAGTCGTGCGGCAGGACCACCGCGGACAGGCCGACCGTGGCGGCGAGGACGGCCGCGGCGACCGAGGCGTGCCGCAAGTGGTCGTTCCAGCGCTCCCGGCGCCGCCAGGCCAGCACGAGTCCGCCGGCGGCGAGCAGGACCACGAAGAGCGCGGGGGTGAGCTTGATCCCGGCGGCGATGCCGATCCCGACGCCCGCCGCCCGCGAACCCTTCCGCAGGGTCAGGTCCCACAGCACCAGCACGGCCAGCAGCAGGTTGATCTGCCCGTACCGCAGCGTCGTCCACACCGGTTCCGACCAGACCGCGACCGCCGCCACGGCGAGGGCCGCCGCGGCCGGGGGCAGCCGGCGCGGCAGGCCGGCCAGCCGCAGCGACAGGGAGGCGAGCGCGACGAGCAGTCCGAGGTTGAGCGCGGTGACCGCGATCTGCGCCGCACCGGCCGGCAGGACCGTGAGCGCGGTGAAGAGGAGGGCGGCGAAGGGCGGGTAGGTGTTCGGCAGCTGCGCGTGGGTGACGCGCATCGCGTACAGGTCGCCGCCCTGCCGCACCGTCCATCCCTCGGCCCGGTAGACGGTGAGATCGATCATCGAGACATGGGCGGCGCGCTGCGCCAGGCAGAACGCCGCGAAGGAGACCAGGCACACCGCGGCCGCCACGACCGTGGGGCGGCGGAGGCGGCGGTCGCGTTCCGCCGTGGCGTCGGCGATGCGCTGCGTGGCGGTCACGGGGGCCGTCTCCAGTCCTGGGGGTCGGGGGTCAGCCGACAGTACCGGAATGGATTTGGCGAACCGCCCCCACGGCCGTGTAATGTATGCCGAGTCGCCGGGGGGACCCGGAGGAACGGCAACGCGGGGCTATAGCTCAGTTGGTAGAGCGCTTGCATGGCATGCAAGAGGTCCGGGGTTCGAATCCCCGTAGCTCCACTTCACGTGAAGGGCCCGGTACCTCAGGTACCGGGCCCTTTCGCGTGACCGGACCGACCCGGCCCGGCGGCCGCCACCGCCGGGCCGGGCGGACGCTCAGCGGCGTCCGCCCTCCTCCATCCGCAGCGCCAGCGCGGGGCAGCGGGCCACCGCGCGCTGGGCGGCGGCGTCCAGGTGCGGCGGAACGGGGGTCCCGGCGATGTCGGGGTAGCCGTCGCGGTCCAGCCGGACGATCTCCGGCAGGACGCCGGCGCACAGCCCGTGCCCCTTGCACAGCGTCCAGTCGACCACCAGGCGCTTGTTGCTGGCGGCCGCGGGCGCGCCGCCGCCGGAGGGGCCGCCGAGCAGCGGCGAGGGCTCGGACTTCAGCAGGGGGAGCACACCGACCGTGGGGCGGCCGCAGCCGCCGCCGAGCACATGGGCCGCGAGGTCGTCGGTGAAGGCGTTGATGGTGGACATCACAAAGCGCATGGAGCCGTCGGGGTGCTTGCAGACCCCGCGCCCCTTGACCGCCACCGCGGTCTGCCGCAGCTGCTCCAGCGCGGCCTGGCCGCCGCCGTTGAGCACGTCTTGCAGCAGCCCGGCCATCCGCGGCAGGCCGAGGCGGCACGGGCCGCACTGGCCCGCGGTCTCGGCGGCCAGCCACTGTGCGACCCGCAGCGACTCGCCGAGCGGGCACAGGCCCGGGTCCAGCGGCAGCAGCGCGCCCGCGCCGAGCGTGGCCTTGTGGGCCTCCAGGGACTCGCGGGCGATCGTCACCATCGAGGCGATGTTGGGGTCGATCCAGTTGCCGTGGTAGCCGCCCACGAGCACGCCCTGGCCGGGATTCCCGCCGCACATCTGCAGGATGTACGACATGGGCACCCCGGTCGGGGTCTCCACGACCGTCTGCCGCGGCACCGAGCCCGACACGGTCAGCATGGCGGTGCCGGGCTCCCCGGGCGCTCCCGCGGAGCCGAAGCGGATGGCCCCCATGCGGGCGCCGACGGCGAGTTGGGTGAAGGTCTCGGTGTTGGAGAAGAGCGTCGGCATCCCGCCGATGCCCGACTCGCTCGCGCTGACCTTCTTGCCGGGAGGCAGCGGCAGCCCGCCGTTGGCGGCCGAGATGATGCCCGAGGACTCACCGGACACGAAGCGCTCCGGCATGCGCACGATGCGGGCGCGCAACTGGCGGCCGCGCTTGGTGCCGAGGCCGCGTTCGGCCAGGGCGTCGCGCACGGACTTCTCGTTGGCGTCGCGGGTGACGCTGATCACCAGTTCGCGCGCGCCGAGGATCTCGGCGCACATCAGGGCGCCGTCCAGCATCAGATGGGGTGCCCGGCGCAGGATCACCGCGTCCTTGCGGCAGGCGGGCTCGCCCTCGCAGCCGTTGACCACGACCGCGGTGGGGCTGCCGCGACGGCGCGCGGCCTCTCCCACGGCTTTGAGCTTCTTGTAGAACGGGAAACCGGCGCCGCCGCGGCCGCGCAGGCCCATCAGCTCGGAGAGGTCCAGGAGTTCGCCCTCGGTGAGGGTCGGCATGGAACCGTGCACATTAAGGTGGGTGACCCGGTCCAGCCGTTCCACCTCGTCGAACCCCGCGGTTATTCGGGGCAGCCCGACGGTACGCACGTCGGGCAGCACATCACCCGCCCCCTGGCGAAGGGCGGGTGAGCGGTCCGGCATGGCGGGCAGATTCATCGCTGTCCTTCATAAGGTCCGGGCGTCGACTGCTGCCAGGAGATCGGCTGGAGCCGTTCGGCTCCCAGCGGATCGGTCTCCTGGACGCCGCCGGGCACTTCGGTCCCCCAAGGAGGGGTGCCGTCCCAGGCGCCGGGCTGGGGCTGTTGCGGATACGGCTGCTGGAACTGCTGGGGCTGCTGAGAATACGGCGCCTGCGGGTCCGCGGGAACCTGCGGCAGCTGCGCGGTGGCGGCCGCGGTGTCCATGCCGAGCAGGCCGCTGGGTGCCGGGGGAGGGGTGGGCATGTACTGGCCAGCGGTCGGGAAGCCGGGCAGCGGCGGCAGCGGATCGGTGTACGCGCTGGCCAGGGCCGGGCCGCCCTCCTCGCGGACGGCGCGCCTGCGGCTGCCGGAACCGCCGCCGCGCGCGAGGTTGCGGAAGGAGGCGGAGCGTTCGCGGGTCTCGGGGAAGACGGACTCGCCGCGCAGCTTGCGCAGCCGGACCACCAGGCCGATGGCGACGCCGACCAGGCAGACCATGTAGGCGATGATCACCCAGGGCTTGGCGGCCCGGCCGGACTCCAGTCCGTGGATGAGGGCGGCGCACCACGAGGCGTACGCCATGCCGTGCAGGATGCGCCAGCGCACGGGGTGGCGCTTGGCGGCGAAGATGCTGCGCATCGCGCCCGTGGCGGCGGCCAGGATCATCAGGTAGGCGGCCAGCACGCCGAGGGATATGAGCCCGTCGCGGCCGGTGACCCCGAGGGGGAGGAAGGCGCCGGCGGTGGTGACGCGGACCTCGACGACCTTCGTCGTCACATGCAGGATCAGGAAGCCGATGGCGGCGACGCCCAGACCGCGGTGGATGCCCTGGGTGACCAGCCGCTCGCGCGGGCCGAGGAAGACGGTGTCGGTGGACACCAGGCCCCAGATGACGGTGCAGCTGAGCGAGACGAGGGTGAGGACACCGGCGCCGAAGTCCAGGAAGGCACGCAGGGCCGGGCCGGCGGTGAAGGCCAGGACGAGCAGAGCGGCTGCGGTTCCGGCGGTCGCCCAGACACGCGGCGACCGTGCGGTGCGGAGAGCCCCGGACAGTGTGGCGCTCGCCGGGAGCGGGGGGTTCCGGCGACTGTCGGAGGACTGACGGTTGGTGCGCATGCGCAGACGCTAACCCGGACGGGTACCCACTTCGATCGTCTTTCGACAACCCCGGATGCGGATCATTACGAACTGCTAACGTCGGTTTGTTCGGGCGCCGTTCGGTGAAGATGTCGTGCCGTCCGGCATCCGTTTCTTCGCCACTTCTCCCCATATGGTGCCGGCCGCGTTCTGTCCCCGGATCCATATGTCCGCATTCCGGATCGCGGCGCCTCCCCAATTGCCCTTTCGTGAAGCTTCCTTGGGGCCTTCTTGGTGAACAGATGCCCCTGACATGAGCGGTTCACCGCAAGAGTGGCCTGGCGGTTCACGTGCGTGGCCGGTCCTGGCACGCCGACGTACGTCAGAACTTCACACAGCAGGGGGTTACATGAGCTCCACCCGCTCCAGAAAGCGGGCCGGCCTGGCCCTGGCCGCGGCGCTGCCGCTGGTCGCCGGTGCGCTGGCGATGGGCATACCCACGGCCCAGGCCGACGCCTCGCACGGGCGCCACACCCTCGCAGGCAGCAAGCCGGCCTGGGCGACGGCCAAGTCCGACAAGGGTGCCACCTCCGACGCGAACAAGGTCACCCTCCGGGTGTACCTGGCCGGCCGTGACGCCCAGGGTCTCGCCGCCTACGCCCAGGCGGTCTCCGACCCGGCGTCCGCCTCGTACGGCTCGTTCCTCTCCGCCGCGCAGGCCAAGTCCCGCTTCGGCGCGACCCAGCAGCAGGTCGCCGAGACCACCGCGTGGCTGGAGTCCTCCGGCCTGCAGGTCACCGGCGCCAACGACCACTACCTGACGGTCACCGGCGACGTCTCCGCCGCCGAGAAGGCCTTCGGCACCCAGCTGCACAACTTCGCCAAGGGCTCGAAGACCTACCGTGCCCCGGTCGGCACCGCCTCGGTCCCCGCGGCCCTGAGCGGCACGGTCCTCACGGTCACCGGCCTGGACAACTCCCCGCGGCGCGCCCAGCACCAGGACACGCTCCCGCCGCCCGGAGCCGTCTTCAAGAACTCCGGCCCCTTCTCCACGTACTTCGGGTCGAACACCGACAAGAAGCTGCCGGTCGCCTACGGCACGCACGCCCCGTACGCCGTCAAGGGCTACACGGGCCAGCAGCTGCGCTCCGCCTACGGAGCGGGCTCGTACACCGGCAAGGGCGTCACCGTCGCCATCACCGACGCGTTCGCCTCGCCGACGATCGCCGCCGACGCCAAGAAGTACGCGGCGCGCAACGGTGACGCGGACTACAAGCGCGGCCAGTTCTCCCAGGTGCTGCCGGCCGACTACCGCTTCACCGGCCCGGACGAGTGCGACGCGTCCGGCTGGTACGGCGAGGAGACCCTGGACGTCGAGGCGGTGCACGCCCTCGCCCCGGCGGCCGACATCACCTACGTCGGCGCCTCCTCCTGCACGGACGACGACCTGCTCGACGCGCTCAACAAGATCGTCGACCACCGGCTCGCCGACATCGTCTCCAACTCCTGGGGCGACCTGGAGAGCAACGAGACCCCCGACATCGCCGCGGCGTACGACCAGATCTTCCAGCTGGGCGCGGTCGAGGGCATCGGCTTCTACTTCTCCTCCGGCGACGCGGGCGACAACGTCGCGAACCCCAACGGAAACGGCACCAAGCAGGTCGACACCCCGTCGAACTCCCCCTGGGTCACCTCCGTCGGCGGCACCGCGCTCGCCGTCGGCAAGGGCGACAAGTACCAGTGGGAGACCGGCTGGGGCACGCTGAAGGCCTCCCTCTCCGCGGACGGCTCCGCCTGGACGGCCTTCCCCGGCGCCTACACCTCCGGCGCGGGCGGCGGCACCAGCAAGCTGTACGCGCAGCCCTTCTATCAGCGCGGCGTCGTTCCCAACGCGCTCGCCCTGGCCAACGGCGGCACGGTCAAGCAGCGCGTCGAGCCGGACATCTCGGCCGTCGCCGACCCGAACACCGGGTTCCTGGTCGGCCAGACCCAGGCGTTCCCCGACGGGTCCTTCCAGTACAGCGAGTACCGGATCGGCGGCACCTCGCTCGCCGCGCCGGTGATCGCGGGCGTCCAGGCGCTGGCGCAGCAGGCGCGGCACGGTGTGCCGATCGGCTTCGCCAACCCGCTGATCTACAACCGCTACGGCACCGGGGCGTACCACGACGTCACCGACCACCCGCTGGGCCGCGGCCAGGACCTCGCGGTGGTCCGCGTGGACTTCGCCAACGGCTTCGACGCCTCGGACGGTCTGCTCACCTCGCTCCGCAGCCTCGGCAAGGACAGCTCGCTGTCCGCGGTCACCGGCTACGACGACGTGACCGGCGTCGGCACCCCGGCGCGCGGCTACGTCGACTCGTACAAGCCGGGTCACCGCCGCTGAGCACGGCAGGAAACGGCACGTAAGGGCCCGCACCGGGGGGAACCTCGGTGCGGGCCCTTACGGCTCTGCGGTAACCTGACCCCATGCATGCCGTACGCCTTCTGCTTAGCAAGCCGCGCTGACCAGGATCGATGTCAGTGCGGCGCCCCTCCTGTGCGAGGGGCTTTTTCGTTTCCGCAGGCAGACACCCCGTACGGCCGGGCCGCAGGCCGTCATGACAGCGATGGAGTACGAAGGACGATGAGCGAGACCACCCCCGCCGCAGAGGCGGCCGCGCCCCACCGCTACACGGCCGCGCTGGCCGCCGACATCGAGAGCCGCTGGCAGGACTTCTGGGACGAGAACCAGACCTTCGCCGCGCCCAACCCCACCGGCGACCTGGCCGGGAACGGCGAACTGGCCAAGCCCAAGAAGTTCATCATGGACATGTTCCCGTACCCCTCGGGCGCGGGACTGCACGTCGGCCACCCCCTGGGGTACATCGCCACCGACGTCTTCGCCCGCTTCCAGCGCATGACCGGCCACAACGTGCTGCACACCCTGGGCTTCGACGCCTTCGGCCTGCCCGCCGAGCAGCACGCCGTGGCCACCGGTGAGCACCCCCGGATCACCACCGAGGCCGCCATGAACAACATGCGGTCGCAGCTGCGCCGGCTGGGCCTGGGCCACGACAAGCGCCGGTCGTTCGCGACGATCGACCCGGACTACTACCGCTGGACCCAGTGGATCTTCCTGCAGATCTTCAACTCCTGGTACGACGAGGAGGCCGGCCGGGCCCGCCCGATCGGTGAGCTGATCGAGCAGTTCGAGAAGGGCGTGCGGGAGACGCCCGGCGGACGGGGTCCCTGGACCGAGCTGACCTCCGTCGAGCGCGACGCCGTCCTGGGCGAGTACCGGCTGGCGTACGCCTCGGAGTCGCCGGTCAACTGGTGCCCCGGCCTGGGCACCGTGCTGGCCAACGAGGAGGTCACCGCCGACGGCCGCTCCGAGCGTGGCAACTTCCCGGTCTTCAAGGCCAAGCTGCGCCAGTGGATGATGCGCATCACCGCCTACGCGGACCGCCTGCTGACCGACCTGGACGGGCTGGACTGGCCCGAGGCGATCAAGCTGCAGCAGCGGAACTGGATCGGCCGGTCCGAGGGCGCCAAGGTCGACTTCGCCGTCGAGGGCCACGGGTCCACGCCGATCACCGTTTTCACCACCCGGCCCGACACCCTGTTCGGCGCCACCTACATGGTGCTGGCTCCCGAGCACCCCCTGGTCGACACCCTGGTGCCGGCCGCGTGGCCCGAGGGGACGAAGGACGCCTGGACCGGCGGTGCGGACACCCCGGCCGAGGCCGTCGCGGCGTACCGCAAGCAGGCCCAGTCCAAGTCGGACGTCGAGCGGCAGACCGAGGGCAAGAACAAGACCGGCGTCTTCAGCGGCGCCTACGCCGTGAACCCGCTGACCGGCGCCCGCATCCCGGTCTTCGTCGCCGACTACGTCCTGATGGGCTACGGAACCGGCGCCATCATGGCCGTCCCCGGCCAGGACGAGCGCGACTGGGAGTTCGCAGGCGTCTTCGACCTGCCCATCGTGCGCACGGTCCGGCCCCCGGAGGGCTGGGAGGGCGAGGCGTTCACCGGCCAGGGTCCGGCGATCAACTCCGCCAACGACGAGATCGACCTGAACGGCCTGGAGGTCACCGAGGCCAAGCGCAAGGTCATCGAGCACCTGGAGCAGCGCGGCATCGGTCAGGGCACCATCAACTACCGGCTGCGCGACTGGCTGTTCAGCCGTCAGCGCTACTGGGGCGAGCCCTTCCCGATCGTCTACGACGAGGACGGCGTCGCCCACTCCCTGCCCGACTCGATGCTGCCGCTGGAGCTGCCCGAGGTCGAGGACTACTCGCCGCGCACCTTCGAGCCGGACGACGCCGACACCGTGCCGGAGACCCCGCTGTCCCGCAACCAGGAGTGGGTCGACGTCGACCTGGACCTGGGCGACGGCCGGGGTGTGCGCCGCTACCGCCGCGAGACCAACACCATGCCCAACTGGGCGGGTTCGTGCTGGTACGAACTGCGCTACCTGGACCCGCACAACGGGCAGAAGCTGGTCGACCCCGAGATCGAGCAGTACTGGATGGGCCCGCGCGAGGGGCAGCCGCACGGCGGCGTCGACCTGTACGTGGGCGGCGCCGAGCACGCCGTGCTGCACCTGCTGTACGCGCGCTTCTGGTCCAAGGTGCTGTTCGACCTGGGCCACGTCTCGTCCGTGGAGCCGTTCCACAAGCTCTTCAACCAGGGCATGATCCAGGCCTACGTCTACCGCGACAGCCGGGGCTTCCCCGTCCCGGCCACCGAGGTCGAGGAGGCCGACGGTGGCTACGTGTACGACGGCGAGCCCGTCAAGCGCGAGCTGGGCAAGATGGGCAAGTCCCTGAAGAACGCCGTCACGCCGGACGAGATCTGCGCCGAGTACGGCGCCGACACCCTGCGCCTGTACGAGATGGCGATGGGCCCGCTGGACGTCTCCCGCCCGTGGGACACCCGCGCCGTCGTCGGCCAGTACCGGCTGCTGCAGCGCCTGTGGCGCAATGTCGTCGACGAGGCGACCGGCGAGGTGACGGTCACGGACGCCGCGCCGGACGAGGACGCCCTGCGCGCCCTGCACAAGGCGATCGACGGCGTCCGCCAGGACCTGGAGGGCCTGCGCTTCAACACCGCGATCGCCAAGATCACGGAGCTGAACAACCACCTGACCAAGGCGGGCGGCGCCCTGCCGCGCTCCGTGGCCGAGCCCCTGGTGCTGCTGATCGCCCCGCTGGCCCCGCACATCGCCGAGGAGCTGTGGCGGCGGCTGGGCCACGAGGGGTCCCTGGCGCACGAGGACCTGCCGGTGGCCGACCCGGCGTACGTGGTGGACGAGACCGTCACCTGCGTCGTCCAGATCAAGGGCAAGATCAAGGCCCGCCTGGAGGTCCCGCCGGCGATCTCCGACGCCGACCTGGAGGCCCAGGCCCTGGCCGACCCCGCGGTCGTCGCGGCCCTGGACGGCGCGGCCGTGCGCAAGGTGATCGTCCGGGCGCCGAAGCTGGTCAACATCGTCACGGGCTGAGGCAGCGGGCCTGATCGGCGGCTCGCTCGCGGGGTCGCCGGTCCCGCGACTGCCGCGCTCCGGATCTCAGGGGCGGATGAGGGTTTCCCCGGAACCCTCGTCCGCCCCCGGCCGTTTACGGTGGGCATACAGCCGATCGAGCGGATCGGGCCGACCGGGCAAAGGAGCCGCCGTGGATGTCGCCGTCGCCCTGATCATGCTGCTCTTCGCCTCCTTCGTCGCGCTCGGCCTCGTGGCCGCGGTCAGGACGGCCCGGGCGGTCCGGCGCGGCGTGGAGCGTACGAGCATCGAGGCCCGGCGCGTCGTGGAGGACACCGGTCTCAAGGCCCGGCGCTACACCCAGCCCGGCCCCGCGGGGAAGCTCGCCGAACTGCGGCTGGCGCTGCGCACCTCGGTCACCAGCACCGAGACGGCCCTGGAGGCCCGAGCCGCGGACGACACCGGGCTCAGCGAGGCCGTCGCGCTCTTCCGGCGGCTGCGCGGACATGCCACGGAACTCGACGCCGAACTCAAGCTCCTGGAACGCGAGCCCGACCGCGCCCGCATCGCCGCGCGCCTGGGCGACCTGGAGGAGCGCACCCGACGCATCACCCACTCCGCCGACTCGCTGCGCTGGGCGGCCCAGGACCGGGCCCGGCGCTTCGCCGACGACGACCTCGCGGCGCTGGGCCGCGACATCGACCTGGAGGCGGGCGCCCTGCGGCACTGGGCGCCCGCGAGCCTGCCCGAGCCGGGCACGGGGGCGTCCGCGTCCGCGGAGCGTCCGCCGAAGGCGCTGTGAGCGCGGTCAGGACGGGCGGGCCGGGCCGGCGGGGGTGGTCTGCCCGGTTCGCGTGTACCGGGAGCCCCACTCGCGTTCACCTCAGCGGGGCCGTACTGTTGCCGGGCCTTCGGCGCGGGTAACCTCCCGCACATGTCGTCCCATGTCGCCATCGTCACCGATTCCACGGCCTACCTGCCGCAGGAGGCCCTGACCCGGCACCGGATCACCGTGGTCCCGCTGGCGGTGGTCATCGGCGACGAAGCGCTGGAAGAGGGTACCGAGGTCTCCGCCCCCGCGGTCGCCCGAGCCCTGCTGCGCCGCAAGCCCGTCACCACGTCCCGGCCCAGCCCCGAGGAGTTCGCCGCCGCCTACCGCGCGGCGGCGGAGGCCGGGGCCACCGAGATCGTCTCCCTGCATCTGTCCGCCGAGTTCTCCGGGACGTACGACGCCGCTCGGCTGGCGGCGGGGAGCGCGCCGGTGCCGGTGCGGGTGGTGGACACCGCGATGGTCGCCATGGCCCTCGGCTTCCCCGTACTCAGCGCGGCCGAGGCCGCGGAGGCGGGCGGCAGCTCCGACGAGATCGTTGCCGCGGCGGAGAAGCGCGCGTCGGACACGTCCGCGTACTTCTACGTCGACACCCTGGACTACCTGCGGCGCGGCGGCCGCATCGGGGCCGCCCAGGCCCTGCTGGGCTCGGCGCTCGCGGTGAAGCCGCTGCTGCAACTCGACGAGGGCCGCATCCAGCTGATGGAGAAGGTGCGGACCGCGTCCAAGGCGCTGGTGCGCCTGGAGGAGATCGTGGTCGAGCGCGCCGGTTCCCGGCCCGTCGACATCGCCGTGCACCATCTCGCCGCCGCCGACCGCGCCTCCGGCCTCGCGGACCGCCTGCGCAGCCGGCTCCCCGAGCTGCGCACCCTCGTCCTCAGCGAGGTCGGCGCGGTGATCGGCGCCCACACGGGGCCGGGGCTGCTGGGGGCGGTGGTCTCACCCCTGTGAGGTGGGACGGGGGACAGGTGGCTCCCGGCTCCGAGGGGCGTGGGTGCGCAACCCCTGCGGGTGACGGAGTTATCCACAACGGCGGGGTTGTCCACAGGAATTGAGCAAGATCATCTCGGTGGCCGGGCGGGGCCTACCGTCGCGGACATGGGACCGATCACCGCAACCAGCCGCCGTCACCGGCACCTTCACACCAACTCCGTCCGCGACCGCGCCGCGGCGCTTTTCGACCCGCCGCCCGTGCGCCCGCCCGCCGTGCTGAACGGGCCCGCGTCGCGCGGTGGTTCCGTCGGCGTCGATGCGGGTGCGGACGTCGACGTGGGCGCGGACGGGGAGTCACAGGTGCCCGATGCCGTCCGGGGAGGTGCTGCGCCGCCGCGTGGGGCGGCCGCCCGGCACGGACCGCGGAGCGGGTTGGAGCCGCCGGGACCATTCCGACCTGCGAGTCGGCGCGGTACGGCCTGGCGGCCGGCGCTGACCGAGCGGCTGCCCACGTGGTTCGCGCTGCGGTGCGGGATGGAGCCGAGGACCGCGCTCGCGCTCGCCGTCGTGCTGGTCGTCGCGATCGGTTTCGCGGCGCACCACTTCTGGACGGGGAGGCCGCGCACCGTCGCGGTGCCCCCGGCCGTCGCCACGCTCCCCGCGGCCGCGGCCGCGGCCGCCCCCGCGGCTGCCGGCTCCCGCACACCGCGTCCGGAGCCGGGCCCGCAGGCGGCCCTGGTCGTCGACGTGGCCGGCAAGGTCCGGCACCCGGGTCTGCGGCGGCTGCCGACCGGGGCGCGGGTCGCCGACGCGCTGGAGGCGGCCGGGGGAGCGCTGCCCGGGGCCGACACCAGCGCCCTGAACCTCGCCCGCAGGCTGGCCGACGGCGAGCAGATCGTCGTCGGCCGGGCCGCCGCGCCCGGCATGCCCGTCCTCGCGGCACCGGGCGCCGCGCCCGCCCCGCCCGCCGCCGTGAGCCTGAACGGCGCCACCGCGGATCAGCTGGACACCCTCCCCGGCGTCGGCCCGGTCCTGGCACGGCACATCCTCGAGTACCGCGCCCAGCACGGCGGTTTCACCTCCGTCGACCAGCTCCGGGACGTCAACGGCATCGGCGACCGCCGCTTCGCCGACCTCAAACCGCTGGTGACGCCGTGAGCACCCGCCGCCCCGCGGTGCACGCGGAAGCGGCCTCGCCCCGGGGCTCGTCCCATCCGCGTCAAGAGGGGCCCGCGGACCTGCGGTTGGTCCTGCCGGCCCTGGCCGCGTGGATCGCCGCGGGCGTCGCGCTCGGCGCACCCGGGGCAGTGGCGACCGGGTTCTGCGCGGCCGGGGCGCTCGTGGGGGCGGGCCTGCTCCTGGCGCCCCGGCTCCTGCGGCGGAGCCTGCCGGTGAGCACCCTCACGGCGGTGGCGGCCGCGCTGCTCTGCGCCACCGCCTCCGCCGCCGTGGCGGTCCTGCACGCCGCCGACCTCCACCGGGGCCCGCTGCCGGGCCTCGCCGCCCAACACGCGCACGCCCGCGTCGAGATCACCCTCACCGCGGACCCCCGGACGATCCGGCCCCATGTGCGCGGCGCGGCCCGCGCGCCCGCCGCCGTGCTGCTCGAAGCCGAGGCGGTGCGTGTCACCGCGCGCGGCACGACGACTGCCGTGCGCACGCCCGTGCTGCTCGTCGCCCGGCAACCGGTCGCCCCCTGGATGACCTTGCTCCCCTCGACGCGGCTCCTCGTGGAAGGCCGGCTGGCCCCGCCCGCCCACCCGGGCGACCGAGTCGCCGCGGTGCTGTCCGTGCGCGGACCACCGCGCGCCGTCGGGCAGCCGTCGGCCGTGCAGCGCTTCGCCGGCGGGCTGCGCGCGGGCCTGCGCACGGCCTCCGAGCACCTGGCGCCCGACGCCCGCGCCCTGCTGCCCGGTCTCGTGGTGGGAGACACCACGCGCATCGGCCCGGAGCTCCACGAGGCCTTCGAGGCCACCGACCTGACCCATCTCACCGCCGTCAGCGGGTCGAACCTCTCCCTCGTCCTGGTCCTGCTCATCGGGCCGCCCGGCATCGCGCTGCGCGCCGAACGCCGGGGCCTGGCCCCGCGACTGGCGCTCCCGCTGCACACCACCGCGGTGCTCGGCGGACTGCTCACGCTCGCGTTCGTCGTGGTGTGCCGTCCCGACCCCAGCGTGCTGCGCGCGGCGGCCTGCGGCCTGATCACCCTGCTGGCCATCGGCACCGGGCGGCGCCGCTCACTCCTGCCGGCCCTGTGCGCGGCCGTCCTGCTGCTGCTCCTCCACGACCCCTGGCTCGCCCGCTCGTACGGCTTCGCCCTCTCCGTGCTGGCCACCGGAGCCCTGCTGACGCTCGCCCCGCGGTGGAGCGAGGCCCTGTGCCGCCGACGGATCCCGCCCCGCCTCGCCGAGGTCCTCGCGGCGTCCGCCGCCGCCCAGGCCGTCTGCGCCCCGCTCATCGCCGTGCTCGCCGCCCACGTCAGCCTGGTCGCCGTTCCGTGCAACCTGCTGGCCGAACTCGCCGTCGCTCCCGCCACCGTGCTCGGTTTCGCCGCGCTGGCCACCGCGCCGCTGCTCATGCCCGCCGCCAAGGCCCTTGCCTGGCTCGCCGGTCTGCCCACCGGATGGATCGCCGCCGTCGCCCGGCACGGGGCCGCCCTCCCCGGCGCCACGGTGGACTGGCCGGGCACATGGACGGGCGCCTTCCTGCTCGCGGCGGTGGTGGCGGCCGTCGTCGCCGCAGGCCGCCGTCTGCTGCGCCGGCCCTGGCTGTGCGCGGCGGCGGTGCTGCTGGTCGCGCTGACCGTCGTCCGGCCCGTCCCGCTGCCCCGGGCCGTGACGGGGTGGCCGCCGCCCGACTGGCGCATGGTCGCCTGCGACGTCGGTCAGGGCGACGCCCTGGTGCTCTCGGCGGGCGGCCAGGGCACCGCGGTGGTCGTCGACACCGGGCCCGAACCCCGACTGGTCGACCGCTGCCTGCGGTCGCTGCGCATCCGGGCCGTCCCGCTCCTCGTCCTGACCCACTTCCACGCCGACCACGTCGACGGCCTCCCCGGCGTCCTGCGCGGACGGGCCGTCGGCGCCATCGAGACGACCACCCTCGACGAGCCCGCCGACCAGGCGGCCTTCGTCCGCGCCCGGGCGGCCGCGGCCCATGTACCCGTGATCCGTGCCGCCGCGGGCGAGCACCGCCGCCTCGGCCCGCTCGACTGGCGCGTCCTGTGGCCCCCGGCCGCGCCCACGGCCCTCCCCGTCGGAGACGACGCCAATCCGAACGACGCCAGCGTGACGCTCCTTGTACGCATCGCCGGGCTCACCGTGCTCCTCCTCGGCGACCTCGAACCCGACGCCCAGCGGGCCCTGCTGACGGCCGCGCCCGACCTGGGCCGCATCGACGTGCTGAAGGTCGCCCATCACGGCTCGGCCTACCAGGACCCCGCCCTGCTCGCCCGGCTCCGCCCCCGGCTGGCCCTCATCAGCTGCGGCAGGGACAACCCCTACGGCCACCCCTCACCGCGCACGATCGGTGCCCTTCGCGCCCAGGGCACCACCGTTCTCCGCACCGACACCGACGGACCCCTCGCCGTCCTCGGCGACACCGCCCGTCTCCGCGCCGTGCCCATGGGCCATTCCCCATGACGCCGGGCCCGTGGGTCCCGGTGGCGCCAACAGCGCTGGCGAAGCGGTGCAGTCGGGACCCTGCGCCCGGGCACCCGGCCCGGACCGGGTGCCGGCGGTGATGCGCGGCGCTCTCAGCGCCCGTCGAGGCCCAGTTCCTCCTCCGGCACGGAGATCACCCAGCGGGTGCTCTGCCGCGGCCGGAGATAGAACCACCAGTAGGCGAGGGAGGCCACCACGATCACGCCGGTGATCACCAGATCCTGCGCGGTCTGCTGGACCAGCACGTAGGCCAGCACCGCGACCAGCAGCACCGGCACCGCCGGCCACAGCGGCATGCGCCACGCCGAGCGCTCCTTGTGGCCGCCCCTGCGCGACCCGAGCGCCGCGAGCGCGACCACGATGTACATCGCGGCGACCGCGACACCCGTCACCCCGCTCAGGGTCTCCACGGGCACGAAGCACAGCACCGCCCCCGGCACACCCACCGCCAGCGTGGCGATCCACGGCGCCCCGAAGCGCTTGCTGAGCGTCCCGAACGCCTTGTTGACCGCCGTCGGCCAGGCGCGGTCGCGCGCCGAGGCGTACAGCACACGGGAGTTCTGGATCACCATCACGATGCCCGCGTTGATGATCGCCAGCGCGATGCACAGGCTGATGAAGGTGCCGACCGCCGAGTTGCTCCAGCCCCGTACCAGGGCCGACAGGTCGCCCGCCGTCAGGGAGTTCATGTCGGGGGCGCCCAGCGTGATGGCGATCGTCGGGACGATCACCACCAGCGCGCCGATGCCCAGCGTCCACAGCACGGTGCGTGAGACGGTGCGGCGCGGGTTCTCCATCTCCTCCGACAGGTAGACGGCGGTGCTGAACCCCTGGAGCACGAACAGCGCGATCGCCAGGCCCGCGACGATCGTGCCGGCCGTGACCGCCGTGCTCAGCCCGTGCGCGCCCTGGGTCACCGGGTGGACCAGCACCGAGGCGGGCCGGGCGCTGTGCGAGAAGCCCAGGAACGCCACCATGCCGGCCGCCACGACCTCCAGCACGAGGAAGATGCCGGTGATCCAGGCGTTGGCCCGCAGGTCCAGCAGGCCCATCACGGTCGCCAGCAGCATGACCGCCGCCCCCGCGACCTTGGGATCGATCTGCGCGAGCGGCGCCAGGTACTCACCGGTGCCCAGCGCGATGATCGGCGGCACGATCATGACCACGATCAGGGACAGCACGAACACGATCCATCCGGCCAGCCGGCCGATCAGCGTGCCGACCATCGCGTACTCGCCGCCCGCACTGGGGATCAGCGTGCCGAGCTCGGAGTAGCAGAAGGCCACCGCGATGCAGAGCACCGCCGCGATCACGATGGTCAGCGCGGTGCCCGTCCCCAGGTCCGCGAAGAGCGGCGGCACGATGACGAACAACGACGACGCGGGCGTCAGGCACGAGAGCGTCAGCAGTGTTCCGCCGACGACGCCGATCGACCGCTTCAGCGCCGCGGGCGCCTCGATGGGCGGGGCCAGGGGCGAGTGCGGGGCCGCCGGCGGGTGAAGCGTGTCGGTCATGCGCGCATCCGATCAGGTCGGGCTGAAGGGGGCTGCAGCCTCCGGTCGAGGAACCGAGGAACCGAGGAACCGAGGAACCGGGGAACCGGGGAACCGGGGAAACACAGAACGGAATGTCGATTTCCGTTCCGAGGATGAAACCCCGGCCGTTAAGCCCCCGTCAAGAGTCTCCGGACAACGAAATCCGTAGCTCAGACCCCCTGCGACCAACGTAAAACCACTGCGATGCAGGTGTTTGAGTGCTTCAATCGCTACTGGAAGCGCGAAGTCGCCACGCCCCGCTTTCCGTTGGCCGACACCGCGCTCGGCCTCACGGCACGACTGCCGTCGCCGTGATCTCCACCAACTGCCCCGCGTAACCGAGGCAGGCGACGCCGACCAGCGTGGAGGTGTGGGGTCCTTCGGTGAGGCCCCCGGCGCGGACGACGTCCCAGACGCGGCCGAGGTCGGCGGGATCGTGGGCGACCACGTACACGGTGGTGGCGACGACGTGGGGGAGCGCGCTGCCCACCGCACGCAGCGCCTCCTCGAGGTTCCTCAGGACCTGATGGGTCTGCGCGACGGGATCGCCGGGGCCGACGAGGCGGCCCTCCGCGTCGAGCGGGACGGAGCCGGCCATGAAGGCGAGGCGGGCGCCGGCCTCGACGACGGCGGCATGGGCGTAGTCGGGCGGCGGGAAGAGGGTCGGGACGGTCGTGCGATCTGTCATCCCCGCAGCCTGCGGGGCCCACCAGGGCCCTGTCACACGGTTTTCGGCGCCCGCCAGGCCGCGAGGACACCGTCCACCTCCACCGCGATCCGCTGCCGGGCCTCCCAGCGCGGGACACCGGAGGCCAGCAGGGCGTCGTAGGCGGTGCCGCCGTGGCGCACGGACGCCCGGACGGCGGCCGTGACGGCGCCCTCGTCCAGCGCGCGCCCCGCGGCGGTGCGGCCCACACGCCCGCTGCCCCGCACGGCCGCGTGCGCGGCGATGGCGGCGGCACGCACCGGCGGACAGGACGGGAACAGCCGCAGCACCTCCGCCGTGAGGGCGCCGGTGACCCGGACGTCCTCGGCCTTGCGGCGCAGCGCGTCGCGGGCCCGGCGGGCGGCCCGCGCGGCGGCGTCCGCGAGGCACTGCCGCTGGGCCAGCGCGAGGGCGTCGGCGTCGACGAACAGCCCTTGGCGCTCCCAGCGGTTGCGGCGCCGGTTGAGCCGGATGACGACCGCCGAGACCGGGGAGGCCGCCCGGGCCCGCCGGGTCAGCGCCGTGTCGCCGCGGGGGAGGAAGACCAGGTGGCCGAGATCGGCGCACGGCAGGCACAGCGGTCGGCCCGTCTCCAGGACGTGGTAGGCCAGCGGCCCCTGCCGGCACGCCGAACACCGGCGCCGCTTGAGGGGTTTGACGACCAGGATCTCGGCGGTGCCGCCGCGTCGCGCCGTGTCCACCGCACCAGTGTGCGCACCCGGGGCCGGTCGGAGAAGTGCAACCGCCGTGTCACGGGATGTCCATGGGTGCGTATCGGCAGGCATGAGGGCGCCGCAGGCGTGGCAGGTTGACCCCATGACCATCATCGGCTGGATCGTGCTCGGCCTGCTCGCCGGCGCAATTGCGAAGATACTGCTGCCCGGCAGGGACCCGGGCGGCCTGATCGGAACCACGCTCATCGGTATCGCGGGCGCCGTCGTCGGCGGCTGGATCTCGGCGAAGTTCCTGCACCACCCCATCACCAAGGACTTCTACGACCTGCCCACCTGGGGAGCCGCGATCGGCGGCGCCCTGGTGCTGCTGATCGTCTACCGCATCCTGTTCGGCGACTCCCGCGCCCGCTGAGCGGGAGCCGCCGCGCACCGCTTGGGGACTAGTCCTCTTCCTCTTCCTCCTCCAGCCAGCCCTCGAACTCCTCCGCCAGCGCGTTGAGCGCGGCGGGATCGAGTTCGCCGTCCTCGTCGTCGACGATGACGAGCCACTGGGCGTCCTCGGCGTCGTCCTCACCTGCGAGGGCGTCGCGGACGATCTGGGGTCGGGCGGGAAGGTCGAAGCGCTCGGAGGCTTCGTCTGCGGCGTCCTCCGCGGAGTCGCGGTCGGGCAGCACGAGAACATGTCTGACGTCATTCACCGGGACATTGTGTCGGACCCGCGTGGGATGCTGGACGGCGATGCCCAGGAACAGTACGACCGACAGTCTGCTCGCCCCCGTCACGATCGCGGTGGGGCAGGAGGACCTGCTTCTCGACCGCGCGGTGCGGGAGGTCGTGCTCGCCGCGCGGGCGGCCGACGCCGACACCGATGTGCGCGATCTCACGCCCGACGCGCTGCAGCCGGGCACCCTCGCGGAGTTGACCAGCCCCTCGCTGTTCGCGGAACGCAAGGTCGTGGTCGTCCGCAACGCGCAGGACCTGTCGGCGGACAGCATCAAGGACGTGAAGGCCTACATAGGGGCCCCCGTCGAGGAGATCACCCTCGTCCTGCTGCACGCGGGCGGGGCCAAGGGCAAGGGCCTGCTGGACGCCGCCCGCAAGGCGGGGGCGCGCGAGGTGGCGTGCCCGAAGATGACCAAGCCGGCCGACCGGCTGGCCTTCGTGCGCGGTGAGTTCCGGACGCTGGGCCGGTCGGCGACCCCGGAGGCCTGCCAGGCACTCGTGGACGCCCTGGGCAGCGATCTGCGCGAGCTGGCGAGCGCCTGCTCCCAGCTCGCCGCCGACGTGGAGGGCGCCATCGACGTGGCCGTCGTCGCCCGCTACTACACCGGCCGCGCGGAGGCCACCGGCTTCGAGGTCGCGGACCTGGCGGTCACCGGCCGCACGGCGGAAGCCCTGGAACGGCTGCGCTGGGCCATCGCGGTCGGCCAGCCGCTGCCCGGCATCACCTTCGCGCTGGCGTCCGGCGTACGGGCCATCGGCAAGCTCGCCTCCGCGCCGCGCGGCGCCCGCCCGGCGGATCTCGCCCGGGAGCTGGGCATGCCGCCGTGGAAGATCGACCGGGTGCGCCAGCAGATGCGCGGCTGGTCGGGGGACGGGGTCTCCACGGCGCTGCGCGCCGTCGCCGAGGCCGACGCCGCGGTCAAGGGCGGCGGCGCCGACCCGGCCTACGCCCTGGAGAAGGCTGTCGTCTCCATCGCACGCGCCTCGCGCACCCGCTGATCCGCAGCCCTGCCTCCCCGGTACGCCGAAGGGCCCCGCACCGGGGAGGTACGAGGCCCTTCGAGGACCGCACCCGCGTGGCGAACGCAGGCCGCGTGCGGCCGGAAAACCATGGATGCCGGTGGTGGAGCGGGTGAGAGGGACCGCTGTGCCCGTCACCGGCGGGTACTGCTGGGTGCTGCTGTCTACCGCTGGGTACTGCTGACGAGAAAGGCTCAGGCCTGGAGCGCGGCGACCTTGACGGCCAGCGCGGACTTCTTGTTGGCGGCCTGGTTCTTGTGGATGACGCCCTTGCTCACGGCCTTGTCGAGCTTCTTGCCCGCGAGACGCGCGGCCTCGGCGGCCTTCTCGACGTCACCGGCGGCCACGGCCTCACGGGTGCGGCGGATGGCGGTCTTGAGCTCGGACTTGACGGCCTTGTTGCGCAGGCGCGCCTTCTCGTTGGTCTTGTTGCGCTTGATCTGGGACTTGATGTTCGCCACGAAAGAGCCTTCTCAGGTGTGATCTGATGGGGTTCACGCCTCGGGTAGAGGGCACGAAGCGCGACTGCCCAGGTTAGCAGTCGGCCACCGCGCCGCCCAAACCGGCGCTCCCGGTCCCGGTCCCGGCGCCGCGCTCGGGCCCTTCCGGGCCGCCCGGCACGGTCCCGTGCCCCGCGCATGGGACTATGGGAGTCATACGTATCGATCCGACCAGAGGCGACAGGCGCCTCAAGAGACAGGACCCTGCGTGCCCGCGACCCCTTCGAACGTGCCGGAGCCGAGCCGTACCGACCCGGCGCTGATCCGCAATTTCTGCATCATCGCGCACATCGACCACGGCAAGTCCACGCTTGCCGACCGGATGCTCCAGCTCACCGGTGTGGTGGATCAGCGGCAGATGCGCGCCCAATACCTCGACCGGATGGACATCGAGCGCGAGCGCGGCATCACGATCAAGTCCCAGGCCGTCCGTCTGCCCTGGGCGCCCACCGCGGGCGCCGGTGAGGGGAAGACCCACATCCTGAACATGATCGACACCCCGGGGCACGTGGACTTCACCTACGAGGTCTCCCGGTCGCTCGCGGCCTGTGAGGGCACGGTCCTGCTGGTCGACGCGGCCCAGGGCATCGAGGCGCAGACGCTGGCCAACCTCTACCTGGCGATGGAGAACGACCTCACCATCGTCCCGGTGCTGAACAAGATCGACCTGCCGGCCGCGCAGCCCGAGAAGTTCTCCGAGGAGCTGGCGAACCTCATCGGCTGCGATCCCTCCGACGTGCTGAGGGTCTCGGCCAAGACCGGCCTCGGTGTCGAGGCGCTGCTGGACCGCGTCGTGGAGACCGTCCCTGCCCCGGTCGGTGTCGCCGACGCCCCCGCCCGCGCGATGATCTTCGACTCGGTCTACGACTCCTACCGCGGTGTCGTCACTTATGTCCGGGTCGTCGACGGCCAGCTCAGCAAGCGCGAGCGCATCAGGATGATGTCGACCGGCGCCACCCACGAGCTGCTGGAGATCGGCACCAACTCGCCCGAGATGCTGTCGGCCGACGGCCTCGGCGTCGGCGAGGTGGGTTATCTGATCACGGGTGTGAAGGACGTCCGCCAGTCCAAGGTGGGTGACACGATCACCCAGCAGACCAAGGGCGCCACCGAGGCCCTGGGCGGCTACAAGGACCCCAAGCCGATGGTGTTCTCGGGCCTGTACCCGCTGGACGGCTCGGACTACCCGGAGCTGCGCGACGCGCTGGACAAGCTCCAGCTCAACGACGCCGCCCTGGTCTACGAGCCGGAGACCTCCGCCGCCCTCGGCTTCGGTTTCCGCGTCGGCTTCCTCGGCCTGCTGCACCTGGACGTGATCCGCGAGCGGCTGGAGCGCGAGTTCGGCCTCGACCTGATCGCGACGGCCCCCAACGTGGTCTACCGCGTGGTGATGGAGGACGGGGCCGAGCACACCGTCACCAACCCCAGCGAGTTCCCCGAGGGCAAGATCTCCGAGGTGTACGAGCCGGTGGTGCGGGCCACGATCCTTGCGCCCACCGAGTTCATCGGCGCGATCATGGAGTTGTGCCAGACCCGGCGCGGCACGCTGCTGGGCATGGACTACCTCTCCGAGGACCGGGTGGAGATCCGCTACACCCTGCCGCTCGCCGAGATCGTCTTCGACTTCTTCGACCAGCTGAAGTCCAAGACCCGCGGGTACGCCTCCCTGGACTACGAGCCCACCGGCGAGCAGACCGCCAGCCTGGTCAAGGTCGACATCCTGCTGCACGGCGACAAGGTGGACGCCTTCTCGGCGATCACGCACAAGGACGCGGCGTACGCCTACGGCGTGCGGCTTGTCGCCAAGCTGCGCGAGCTCATCCCGCGGCAGGCTTTCGAGGTGCCCATCCAGGCCGCCATCGGCTCCCGGGTCATCGCCCGCGAGACCATCCGCGCCATCCGCAAGGACGTCCTCGCCAAGTGCTACGGCGGTGACATCTCGCGTAAGCGGAAGCTGCTGGAGAAGCAGAAGGAGGGCAAGAAGCGGATGAAGATGGTCGGTTCCGTGGAGGTGCCGCAGGAGGCCTTCATCGCGGTGCTGTCGAGCGACGACGCGGCGGCCAAGAAGAAGTAGCCGCAGGCGGATCGGGCGGTCCGCCGCCCGACTCACCGCAGACGAGGGGCGTTTGTCCGATGACCGGGCAGGCGCCCTTTCGTATGAGCGGTTCGGCATTCGGGTGATTGGTGAAAAAGCCTGTCACGTGCGGTTTCCGGGGGTGTTCGCGGGCGTTACCCATGGCGACGGCGGCGAAAGTCGTCGCCGTGGAAGGGGAATGTGTCGTGAAGTACTCGAAGGCCGCGGCCGTCGTCGCAGGTTCCGTGATCGCGCTGGGCGCCGCCGGTGCCGCCGCGTCCCCCGCCTTCGCCGGTGACGGCTCCCTCCCGCTCGGGAAGGGCCCGATGAAGCTCCTGGACGCCAAGGACGAGGTCGCCAAGACCGGCCTGAAGGCGGTCACCGGGAAGACGGGCGAACTGCTGGGCGGGGTCGGCAAGTCGGGCGGCACCACCGGCATGATCGGCGGCCTGCCCATCGGCGGCTGACCGTCCCTGTGCTCCGCGGTGTCGCCGGAGGGTGGCCGGCGTGACGGCGGGAGGCGGGCTCCCCGGGTTCCGGGTGGGCCCGCCGTTTGCGTCTGCGGCCCATGGGGTCCATGCGGCGTACACATGCGCAAAGTAGATGTATCCGTCACCTATCTCACCCGTCGCGCTCGCAACGCGGTGTCCACTGCCCCTTACATAGCGGGCGCGGATTGCCTACCCTGATCACCAATCGCGGGTTACTCGCGAGTCACCCAGCAATGTGGCGGGCCCCGGAGGTTGTCGTGAGCGACACGCAGACTTTGATCGAGAACCGGCCGCCGTCTGTGGCGAACCTGTTCCTGGAGCGCGTCGAGGCCACGCCCGACGCCGAGGCCTACCGCTTCCCGGTGCCCTCGGCGGGCGGCGGCCCGGACTCCTGGCGGTCGCTCAGCTGGCAGGAGGCCGCGACCCGGGTCTTCGCCGTCGCGGCGGGTCTGATGGACCTCGGAGTGCGTCCCGAGGAGCGGGTGGCCATCGCCTCCGCCACCCGGGTCGAATGGATCCTGGCCGACCTGGGCGTGCTGTGCGCGGGCGCCGCGACGACCACGGTCTACCCCAGCACCAACGCCGACGAGACGGCCTTCATCCTCGCCGACTCCGGCAGCCGCGTGCTGATCGCCGAGAACGCCGCCCAGCTGGCCAAAGCCGCCGAACGGCGCGCGGAACTGCCCGAACTGGCCCACGTCGTGGTGATCGACGCCGACGGCATCGAGACCGACGCCGACTCCGGTGACGACGGTTGGGTGCTGTCGCTGGCCGACCTGGAGAAGCGCGGCGCGCTCTACCTGGAGAAGCACCCCGAGGCGGTCCGCGAGGCCGTGGGCGCGATCACCAAGGACCAGCTGGCCACCCTCATCTACACCTCCGGCACCACCGGCCGCCCCAAGGGCGTCCGCCTGCCGCACGACTGCTGGGCCTACATGGCCCGCGCCATCCAGGCCAACGGCCTGCTGGAAGCGGCGGACGTGCAGTACCTCTGGCTGCCGCTGGCGCACGTCTTCGGCAAGGTGCTCACCGCCGGGCACATCACCATCGGCCACGTGACGGCCGTGGACGGCCGGGTCGACAAGATCATCGAGAATCTGCCGGTGGTGCAGCCGACCTACATGGCCGCCGTCCCCCGGATCTTCGAGAAGGTCTACAACGGCGTGGCCGCCAAGGCCCGTGCGGGCGGCGGGGCGAAGTACAAGATCTTCAAGTGGGCCGCCGAAGTCGCCCGCGAGTACGCCAAGGTCACCCAGGACAACCGCCGCCGCACGGGTACGGCCAGTGCGCCCTTCGCGCTCGCCGCGCAGCACGCCGTCGCCGACCGCCTGGTGTACGCCAAGCTCCGCGAGGCCTTCGGCGGCAAGCTGCGCGCCTGCGTCTCCGGCTCGGCCGCCCTGGCTCCGGAGATCGGCTACTTCTTCGCCGGCGCCGGCATCCACATCCTGGAGGGCTACGGCCTGACGGAGTCCAGCGCGGCCAGCTTCGTCAACCCCGGCGAGGCCTACCGCACCGGGACCGTCGGCAAGCCGCTCGCCGGCACCGAGGTGCGGATCGCCGAGGACGGCGAGATCCTGCTCCGCGGCCCCGGCATCATGCAGGGCTACCACAAACTCCCCGAGAAGACCGCCGAGGTGCTGGAGCCCGACGGCTGGTTCCACACCGGCGACATCGGCGAACTGTCCGCGGACGGCTTCCTCACCATCACCGACCGCAAAAAGGACATCATCAAGAACTCCAACGGCAAGTACATCGCACCGGCCGCCGTGGAGGGCCAGTTCAAGGCCGTGTGCCCGTTCGTCAGCAACGTCCTGGTCATCGGCGCGGCCCGCAACTTCTGCACCGCCCTGATCGCCCTGGACGAGCCCACCATCCTCGGCTGGGCCGCGGACAACGGCCTGGAGGGCCGGCCGTACGCGCAGGTCGTCGCCTCCGAGCAGGTCCGCGAACTCATCGACGGCTACGTGCGCCGCGTCAACGAGGACCTGCAGCGCTGGCAGCAGATCAAGACCTTCCGCGTCCTGCCCCGCGACCTCGACGTGGAACACGGCGACCTGACCCCGAGCCTGAAACTCAAGCGGCCCGTCGTGGAACGCGAGTTCAAGGACCTCATCGACGACATGTACTCCGGCACCCGCGAGTCCTGAGCCCCGCGCCCGCCCGCGCCGGGTCAGTCGCCCCGGCGCGGGCCCGGCAGGTCCACCCCGTGGACGGCGCGCTCCAGCCCCGCCACGCGCAGCGCCAGTTCGGCCACGTCGGCGCGGCCGTCGGCGGCGAGCAGCCGCTCGACGGCCGCGAGGCGTTCCTCGACGGCGGCCAGCCGCTCCCGGTCGCGGGCCAGCAGATCGCGCAGTTCCCGGGCGGTGCGGTGGAGTTCGAGGAAGACGGAGACCTTGGCGCGCAGCACCCACGGGTCGAAGGGCTTGGTCAGGTAGTCCGCCGCGCCTGTGGCGTAGCCGCGGAAGGCGACGGTGGTGTCGGGGCCGCTGCCGGTCAGGAAGACGATCGGGATGTCCTTGGTCCGGTCGAGCCGCCTGATGTGCGCGGCCGTCTCGAAGCCGTCCATGCCCGGCATGAGGACGTCCAGCAGGACCACGGCGAACTCCTGGCACAGCAGGGCCTTCAACGCCTCCTGCCCGGAACGGGCCCGGACCATGGGCCGGTTGAGCGAGCCGAGGACGGCTTCCAGGGCGAGCAGGTTGTCCTCCATGTCGTCGACCAGGAGGATGCCGGCGCTGCCCGTACCGGTGACCGCGCCGGCGGCGCCGCCCGTCACCGTCCGGGCCGCCCCTCCGCCGCGCGGGCGTGCCGCCTTTGGCGGAACGTTCCGGCGGACACGGCCGGCGCTCCTTCCCCGCCCAGCACCCGGAGCCCCGCCGCCCGTCGCGGACCCGCGACACGCGGACGTACAGGAGGAGCGGTTTTCAGGGCGGGAACAGCCGATTTACGAGCCATGTCGGCCTTCTTCGGTGACTCGGCGCTTATGAGCGCGCTCAGTCTGTCACGCTGACCCTGCCCTCAAGGGCGCAACGCCGGATCTGCTCGGGAGCCGCACAGTGGGGCCAGATTCCATGCCACGGGAGGTCGTCTCCCGCACCAGCCTGCCCGGCAACCAGCTCGCCGCCTCCGCCGCCCGCAGGTTCGTCCGCGCCGCACTGGACGCGTGGATGACGGGCGGACCCGGCCCCGACGAGCGTCTGACCGCCGACGCCGTCCTGGTCGTCAGCGAACTCGTCACCAACGCGGTCATCCACGCCGGGACGACCGTCGAACTGCTCTGCCGGCTCGAACAGGACGCGCTCGTGGTCGAGGTGTCGGACCACCACCCCGCGCGCGTCGTCCGCGATCGCGCGGAACTGGAACGGGAGGGCCGCGACGGCGGACGCGGCCTCCAGCTCGTCGCGGCGCTCTCCGAGGCCTGGGGCATCACCTACCGGCGCGACCTCAAGACCATCTGGTGCCGGCTCGCCGCCGCGCACGACCCCGAGGAGCACCCCGCCCCACCCGCCGAGGGCGACCGCACGCTGCTGCCCGTTGCCGAATTCCTGGCACCGCTGCCCCGCCAGGCCGCCCGCCGCCCGGACGGCGACTGGATCAGCCGCGGCTCTCTGTCCTTCCTCGCCGAGGCCTCCGACCTTCTCGCCGGGCAGCTCGACGAGGACATGGTCGCCGCACTGGCCGGACAGCTGCTGGTGCCCCGGCTCGCCGACTGGTGCGCCGTCTGGCTCGGCGCCGACGGCCCCGGGACGACCGGACCGCGGCTCGCCCGCGTCTGGCACGCCGCCGAGAGCCGCATCGACGGGCTGCGCATGGTCCTGGAGAAGGACCCGCCCCCGCCGCCCCCCGACGGGCGCTCCGGCGCCGTCCCCTGGCCCTGGCCGGCCACCGCCGACGGGGCCGACGCGGTGGGCGCCGCCCTCGCCTGCCCGCTCGTCGCCGGCGGACGCTGCCACGGCACGCTCCTGCTCGGCCGGACCGGGCTCATGCGCATGCCCGACGAGGTCATCGGGCTCATCGAGGACTTCGCCCGCCGCGTCGCCCTCGCGGTCGGCACGGCCCGGCAGTACGCCCGGCAAGCCATGATCAGCCGCGTCCTGCAGCGCGGACTGCTGCCCGCCGGGCTCGGCACGGTCCCCGGCGTCGAGACGGCCGTCGTCTACGAACCCACCCGCGCCGACGTCGTCGGCGGCGACTTCTACGACATCTTCCCCGCCGGCGGCGGCCGCTGGTGCTTCGCCCTCGGCGACGTACAGGGCAACGGCCCCGAGGCCGCCGCCGTCACCGGGCTCGCCCGTCCCGTGATGCGGCTCCTCGCCCGGGAAGGCCACGGCGTCGCCGAAGTCCTCGACCGCCTCAACCGCGCCCTCGCCGACGAGGCCGCTGCGGCCACCCTCGGCGACGGCCTCGGCCCCGGCTGGGAGACCGGCCCGCGCTTCCTCTCCCTGCTGTACGGCGAGATCGTGCCCGGCGACGACGGCGGCGTCCTGTGCACCCTCGCCAGCGCCGGCCACCCGCTGCCGCTCGTCCTCAACGGCGCGGGCACGGTCCGCGCCGCGGCCGTCCCCCAGATACTGCTGGGCATCACGGACGACGCGCACTACCGCAGCGAATCGTTCCGTCTCGCCCCCGGGGACACCCTCCTGTGCGTCACCGACGGCGTCACGGAGCGGCGCAGCGGCAACCGGCAGTTCGACGACGACGACGGGCTCGCGGCGGTGCTCGCGGGGTGTGCGGGGTTGGGGGCGGCGGGGGTCGCGGAGCGGGTTCGCGCGGCGGTGCACGGGTATGACGTGGCGCCGCCCGATGACGATCTCGCGGTGCTCGTGCTTCAGGCCCAATAGCGCTCCGCTGCGTTCCCTTGGGCCTTGGTTTTTTCCCCGCCCTCCCTCCCGTGTACCCGGCGCGATAAGTGCGGGCCCCGCGCCGCGTGCGTTGTGGGGTCGGCGCCGCTCCGGAGTCCGTCCTCGGCGCTCGCGGGTTACCCCAGCAATTTGAGTGCTGCGGTCTCCGCTCGTCGCCTGCGGGCAGACCCCGGCGCACCCCCTCCCGGGGTCGTTGGAGCGACTTACGGCCGGTGGGGGTGATTGTTGGGCGGCCCCAGGCACGGTGCCGTCCATATCCACCCACCGGGGATCAGGCGCGTGACGAGACCTGAGGGGGCGGGGTCGTAGGGGTGGCGTTTTGGACTGTGGAGCATATTTGGGTGCGTGACCCGGAGTGATCAGGCCGGGTGCCTGAGGCACCTAAATGTGCTGTCCAGAATGGCAGCCCCGGAGGGCCCGCACCCGGCCCCCTGCAACGCGCGTCGGGGTGCGTGACTTCACAGGGCACACGGGCGGGAGGGAGGGAAAAGAACCCGGCAGAATAGGCGTATGCCATCCGTACTGCCCGACGGCGAACCCATGCCCCAGAACGGCGCACTCCCCCCCGCCGCCCTCGCCGGCGCGGAGCACCGCCCGCTCGGGTTCTACCTGCACGTCCCGTACTGCGCGACCCGCTGCGGCTACTGCGACTTCAACACCTACACCGCCGCCGAGCTGCGCGGCACCGGTGGCGTTCTCGCCTCCCGCGAGAACTACGCGGAGACGCTGATCGACGAGGTCCGGCTCGCCCGGAAGGTGCTGGGCGACGACGCGCGCCGCGTCGAGACGGTGTTCGTGGGCGGCGGTACGCCGACGCTGCTGCCGGCGGCGGACCTGACGCGCATGCTGGGCGCGATCCGGGACGAGTTCGGGCTGGCGGAGGGGGCGGAGGTCACGACGGAGGCGAATCCGGAGTCGGTGGACCCCGCGTACCTGGCGGAGCTGCGGGCCGGGGGCTTCAACCGGATGTCGTTCGGGATGCAGAGCGCCCGGCAGCACGTGCTGCGGGTGCTGGACCGCACGCACACCCCGGGCCGGCCGGAGGCCTGCGTCGCGGAGGCGCGGGCGGCGGGCTTCGAGCACGTCAACCTGGACCTGATCTACGGCACGCCGGGGGAGTCGGACGACGACTGGCGGGCGTCCCTGGACGCGGCGATCGACGCGGGCCCCGACCATGTGTCGGCGTATGCGCTGATCGTGGAGGAGGGCACGCAGCTGGCCCGCCGGATCCGGCGCGGCGAGGTGCCGATGACGGACGACGACGTCCACGCGGACCGCTACCTGATCGCGGAGGAGCGGCTGTCGGAGGCCGGTTTCGACTGGTACGAGGTGTCGAACTGGGCGACGTCCACGGCGGCCCGCTGCCGCCACAACGAGCTGTACTGGACCGGTGCCGACTGGTGGGGTGCGGGACCGGGCGCGCATTCGCACGTGGGCGGTGTGCGCTGGTGGAACGTGAAGCATCCCGCGGCGTATGCGGCGGCGCTCGCGGAGGGCCGCAGTCCGGGCGCGGGCCGCGAGGTGCTGGCCGCGGAGGACCGCCGGGTGGAGCGGATCCTGCTGGAGCTGCGGCTCGCGGACGGCTGCCCGCTGGACATCCTGGCCCCGGCCGGGGCGGAGGCCGCCGGGCGCGCGGTGGCGGACGGCCTGCTGGAGCCGGGCGCGTACGAGGCGGGGCGGGCGGTGCTCACGCTGCGCGGGCGGCTGCTGGCGGACGCGGTGGTGCGGGACCTGGTCGACTGATCAGGCGCCCGGGGCCGTGACGAAGTCGATCAGTTCCTCCACGCGGCCGAGCAGTTCCGGCTGGAGGTCCTTGTAGGAGCGGACGGAGCCCAGGATGCGCTGCCAGGCGGCACCGGTGTTCTCCGGCCAGCCGAGCGCGCGGCACACGCCGGTCTTCCAGTCCTGGCCGCGCGGCACGGCCGGCCAGGCGGCGATGCCGAGAGAGGCGGGCTTCACGGCCTCCCAGACGTCGATGTAGGGGTGGCCGGCGACCAGCACGTGGTCCCCGGTGACCGAGGCGGCGATCCGGGACTCCTTGGAGCCGGGTACGAGGTGGTCGACGAGCACGCCGAGCCGGGCGTCGGGTCCCGGGGCGAAGGCGGAGACGATGGCCGGCAGGTCGTCGACGCCCTCCAGGTACTCCACGACGACGCCCTCGATCCGCAGGTCGTCGCCCCAGACCCGTTCGACGAGCTCCGCGTCGTGGCGTCCTTCGACGTAGATGCGCCCGGCGCGGGCGACCCGGGCGCGGGCGCCGGGGACGGCGAGGGAGCCGGAGGCGGTCAGCCGAGGGCCGGAGGGGGCGGCGGCGCCGGGGCGCACGAGGGTGACGACCTTGCCCTCCAGGAGGAAGCCGCGCGGCACGAGCGGGAAGACGCGGTGCTTGCCGAAGCGGTCCTCCAGGGTGACGGTGGGGCCCTCGGCGGTCTTCTCGCAGCGGATCACCGCCCCGCAGAACCCCGTGAAGACCTCTTCGACCACCAGGTCGCGTTCGGCCGCGACCTCGGGCGCGGGCACCGACGGCCGCTTCCAGGGCGGGGTGAGATCGGCGTCGTAGTTCCGGCTGCGCATGCCAGGGATCGTATCCGGGCGCGGGGCCGCTCAAGCGGATCCGAACCGGGCGGCCAGCGCGTCCCGTTGGGCGCGGACGAAGCGCGCGTCGACCACCGCTCCGTGGCCGGGGACGTAGAGCGCGTTCCCGCCGCCCAGTTCCAGCAGCCGGTCCAGGGTGCCCGGCCACGCGCCGGGCGCCGCGTCCGGGCCGGCCTGCGGCTCGCCGGACTCCTCGACGAGGTCGCCGCAGAAGACCACGGTGGGCGTGCCCGGTACGACCACGACCAGGTCGTGGGTGGTGTGTCCCTCACCGGGGTGGACCAGCAGGGCCTCGCGGTCGCCGCCGAGGTCCAGCGCCCAGTGGCCGTCGACGAGGTGGCCCGGAGTCACCAGGGCCGCCGCGGCCTCGTCCGCCTCCTCCTCGGGGACGCCGTACCCGATCGCGTCCCGGCGCAGCGCACCGCGCTCGCGGTCCAGGTGGGCGCCGAGGGTCATCTCCCCGTGGACCTGGGCGCCGGGGAAGGCGGCCGTGCCGAAGACGTGGTCGAAGTGACCGTGGGTCAGTGCGATGTGCGTCACGTCGCGCCCGGTCAGCTCCCGGACCCGCCGGCGCAGACCGGCTCCCTCGGCGACCGAGGACCCGGTGTCGACGAGCAGGACGCCCTCGCCGCCGGTGACGACCCCGATGGTGACGTCCAGGAACGGCATCCGGCACCGCGCGACGCCGGGCGCCAGTTGCTCCCAGCCGCCGAAGGTGCCCGGTGCCGCAGGTGTCGTCTCCACACGGCGACGGTATCCCCGCCGGGGCGGCCCGTGCGCGCTACGGTGACCGGTCGAGGGGGTCCGGGTGCGGACCGCCCTTGCCGAGGTCTTGCCTCCCCGCCGTACACTGACTTGGGGAAAGCTGGCACTCGCTCGAAGGGAGTGCCAGGGCAGGGAAAACGACCGACGCACCGGTGACCGACGACTGGAGGTGGACGCCGCAATGCTGAGCGAACGACGGCTCGAAGTGCTGCGGGCCATCGTCCAGGACTACGTGGGCACCGAGGAACCGGTCGGTTCCAAGGCGCTCACCGAACGCCACCGGCTGGGTGTGTCCCCCGCCACGGTGCGCAACGACATGGCGGTGCTGGAGGAGGAGGGCTACATCCAGCAGCCCCACACCAGCGCCGGCCGGGTGCCGACCGACAAGGGCTACCGGCTCTTCGTCGACCGGCTCACGAACGTCAAGCCGCTGTCGGGCGCGGAGCGCCGGGCCATCGGGAACTTCCTGGACGGCGCGGTGGACCTCGACGACGTCGTGGCCCGTACGGTGCGGCTGCTGGCGCAGCTGACCCGGCAGGTCGCCGTCGTCCAGTACCCGTCGCTGACCCGCTCGACCGTGCGCCACGTCGAACTGCTGGCGCTCGCGCCGGCCCGGCTGATGCTGGTGCTGATCACGGACACCGGCCGGGTCGAGCAGCGGCTGGTCGACGCCCCCGCGCCGGTGGGCGAGACCGTGCTGGCCGATCTGCGGGCCCGGCTCAACAGCCGGGTGGTGGGCCGCCGCTTCGCCGACGTCCCGCAGCTGGTGCAGGACCTCGCGGACGGCTTCGAGCCCGACGACCGGCCGACCGTCCAGGTCGTGCTGGCCACGCTGCTGGAGACCCTGGTCGAGGAGACCGAGGAACGGATCATGCTGGGCGGCACCGCCAACCTGACCCGTTTCGGCCATGACTTCCCCCTCACGATCCGCCCGGTCCTGGAGGCGCTGGAGGAGCAGGTCGTGCTCCTGAAGCTGCTGGGCGAGGCCGGGGATTCGGGCGTGACCGTGCGAATCGGTCACGAGAATTTCCACGAGGGCCTGAACTCCACATCGGTCGTCTCCGTCGGCTACGGTTCGGGCGACGAGGCGGTCGCGAAACTTGGCGTGGTCGGCCCGACCCGCATGGACTACCCCGGAACGATGGGAGCGGTACGCGCAGTGGCACGTTACGTCGGACAGATCCTGGCGGAGTCGTAGTGGCCACCGACTACTACGCCGTGCTCGGCGTGCGCCGTGACGCGAGTCCGGACGAGATCAAGAAGGCCTTCCGCCGTCTCGCGCGCGAGCTGCACCCGGACGTCAATCCGGACCCGAAGACGCAGGAGCGGTTCAAGGAGATCAACGCCGCCTACGAGGTGCTCTCGGACCCGCAGAAGAAGCAGGTCTACGACCTCGGCGGCGACCCGCTGTCCGCCAACGGCGGCGGCGCCGGTGCGGGCGCGGGCTTCGGCCAGGGCTTCGGCAACTTCAGCGACATCATGGACGCCTTCTTCGGCACGGCGTCCCAGCGCGGCCCGCGCTCGCGCACCCGGCGCGGCCAGGATGCGATGATCCGGCTGGAGATCGAGCTCGACGAGGCCGCCTTCGGCACGACCAAGGACATCCAGGTCGACACGGCGATCGTCTGCAACACCTGCCACGGCGAGGGCGCCGCCCCCGGCACCTCGGCGCAGACCTGCGACATGTGCCGCGGCCGCGGTGAGGTCTCCCAGGTCACCCGGTCCTTCCTCGGCCAGGTCATGACCTCCCGGCCCTGCCCCCAGTGCCAGGGCTTCGGCACCGTCGTGCCGAACCCGTGCCCCGAGTGCGCGGGCGACGGCCGGGTCCGCTCGCGCCGCACGCTGACGGTGAAGATCCCCGCCGGCGTCGACAACGGCACCCGCATCCAGCTCGCGGGCGAGGGCGAGGTCGGCCCCGGCGGCGGCCCCGCCGGCGACCTGTACGTGGAGATCCGCGAACTGCCGCACGCGGCCTTCCAGCGCCGCGGCGACGACCTGCACTGCACCGTCACCCTCCCGATGACAGCGGCGGCGCTGGGCACGAAGGTGCCGCTGGAGACCCTGGACGGGCTGGAGGAGATCGACATCCGGCCGGGCACGCAGTCCGGCCAGTCGATCCCGCTGCACCAGCGCGGCATCACGCATCTGCGGGGCGGCGGCCGGGGCGACCTGGTCGTGCACGTCGAGGTGCAGACCCCGGGCAAGCTCGACCCGGACCAGGAGGAACTCCTGCGGCGGCTGGCGAAGCTGCGCGGCGAGGAGCGGCCCATGGGCCAGTTCCAGCCGGGCCAGCAGGGCCTGTTCTCGCGGCTGAAGGACGCCTTCAACGGCCGCTGACGCGGCATGCGCGAGGCGCGGGCACCCGCCCGCGCCTCGCGCGGCCGTGCGCCCGGTCTCGTGAAACGATGGACGCATGGCCGCGCTGACCGATCTCTCGACCCTCGCCGCGCATCCGGTGGTGCAGGCGCCCATGGCCGGCGGTACGTCCACACCCGCCCTGGCGGCGGCCGTGGCCGAGGGCGGCGGCGTCGGCTTCCTGGCGGCCGGCTTCAAGACCGCCGAGGGCATGCGCGAGGAGATCGCCCGGATCCGCGGACTCACCTCCCGTCCCTTCGGCGTCAACGTCTTCATGCCGCAGCGCGAGACCGCCGACCCGGCGCGCGTCGAGGAGTTCGCCGCACGGGTGGCCGGGGAGGCCGGCCACTACGGCACGTCCCTGGGCGACCCCGCCACCGGCGGCGACGCCGTGCTGGAGGACGCGTACGGGGCGAAGATCGCGGCCCTGCTGGAGGACCCCGTCCCCCTGGTCAGCTTCACCTTCGGCTGCCCCGAACCCGCCGTGCTGCGCGGCTTCGCCGACGCCGGCACCGTCACCGTCGTCACCGTGACCTCCGTCGCCGAGGCGCGGGCCGCCGAGGAGGCGGGCGCGGCGGCGGTGTGCGTACAGGGTTCCGAGGCCGGCGGCCACCAGTCCACGCACCGCGACGACCCGGAGCGCGACGGCACGGAGACCGGGCTGCTCGCCCTCCTGCCGCAGGTGCGGGCGGCCGTGTCGCTGCCCCTGGTCGCGGCGGGCGGCATCATGCGCGGCGAGCAGATCGCCGCGGTGCTGGCGGCGGGCGCGGACGCCGCCCAGATGGGCACCGCCTTCCTGGCCTGCCCCGAGTCGGGGGCGCACCCCGTGCACAAACGGGCCCTGACCGACCCGGACTTCACGGCGACCCGGCTGACCCGCGCCTTCACCGGCCGCCCCGCGCGAAGCCTGGTCAACCGGTACCTGCGCGACCACGACCGGTACGCCCCGCCCGGCTATCCGCGCATCCACTTCCTGACCGCCCCCGTGCGCGCCGCCGCCGTGAAGGCCGGCGACCCCGGGGCGATGGCCCTGTGGGCCGGCCAGGGACACGCCATGGCACGCGACCTGCCCGCCATCGACCTCGTCCGGCTGCTCGCGGCCGAACTCGACTCCGCCCGGAGCGCTTTGTGACCGCCCCCGTCTTCGTCGTCGAGCCCGACGCCCTGGGCCCGGCCCGTATCACCCTCTCCGGCCCCGAGGGGCGGCACGCCGTCTCCGTACGGCGGCTGCAGGTCGGCGAGGAGATCGTGCTGACCGACGGTCAAGGGCGCGGCGCGCACGGCGTCGTGGCCGCCGTCGACGGCAAGGACACCCTCGAGGTCGACGTCACGGGCGTCCGGGAGGAGCCCGCCCCCCACCCGCGGATCACGGTCGTCCAGGCACTGCCCAAGGGCGACCGCGGCGAACTGGCCGTGGAGACCATGACGGAGGTCGGCGTCGACGCGATCGTGCCGTGGGCCGCGTCCCGCTGCATCACGCAGTGGAAGGGCGACCGCGGCGCCAAGTCCCTTGCCAAATGGCGCTCCACCGCCCGCGAGGCCGCCAAGCAGGCCCGCCGGCTGCGCTTCCCCGACGTTGCCGAGATGGTGACGACACGTCAACTCGCGCCGCTGCTCGCGGGGGCGGCCTTCGCCGCCGTCCTCCACGAGGAGGGCTCCGAACCGCTGGCCTCCGCGGGCCTTCCCGCGGACGGCGACATCGTCCTGGTCGTCGGACCCGAGGGCGGCGTCTCCCCCGAGGAACTGGACGCCCTGGCCGCCGCCGGGGCGAAGCCGTACCGGCTCGGTGCGAGTGTGCTGCGCACCTCGACGGCGGGGGTCGCGGCGACGGCGCTGCTGCTGGGGCGGACGGGGCGCTGGGGCTGAATTTTTTGTGTTCGCTCGCCTCCGGGCGCCCCTTTTTGTGTTCGCTCGCCTCCGGGCGCTTTGATCCGGTGCCGACGCTTCTTGACGCTGCGCTTCCTCGTTCCTCGGTCGCTGGGTCTCGTCGCTTTCGGCCCTTTTTGTGTTCGCTCGCCTCCGGGCGCTTTGACCCGGTGCCGACGCTTCTTGACGCTGCGCTTCCTCGTTGCTCGGTCGCTGGGTCTCGTCGCTTTCGGCACCGGCGCGCCCTTTGGCTCGCTCACGGGGGTGGGGGTGGGCCCTTGGGCATGGCGAAGCGTGGGGCGGGGCTGCTTTCAAGGGCGCGGGCGTGGGCGGGAGCGGCAAATGAGATCCAAAAGCCCTGACCCACAGGCCACGGGGTGGTTAGTGTGACGGCGTGACGCAGCCTTCGTACCTCCGCTTTCCGCATCTGCACGGCGACCTGATCACCTTCACCGCCGAGGACGACGTCTGGGCGGCCCCGCTCGACGGTGCCGGCCGGGCGTGGCGCGTGAGTGCGGACAACATGCCGGTCGCCCACCCGCGGTTCTCGCCGGACGGGGAACACGTGGCCTGGAGCTCGACGCGCGACGGGGCGCCGGAGGTCCATGTGGCGCCGGTCGACGGCGGCCCGTCGAAGCGGCTGACGTACTGGGGCGCCGGGCGCACCCTCGTGCGGGGCTGGACGGCCGACGGCGAGGTGCTGGCCATCAGCCCGCAGGGGCAGGCGTCGTCGCGCCGGAGCTGGGCGTGGGCCGTCCCGCTGGACGGGGGGCCGGCCCGGCAGCTGCCGTACGGGCCGGTGGGGGACGTCGCGTACGGGCCGGACGGCGCCGTGCTGCTGCTGTCGGCCACGATGGGCCGTGAGGCGGCGGCGTGGAAGCGCTACCGCGGCGGCACGGCGGGCAAGCTGTGGATCGACCGCACGGGGAGCGGGGAGTTCGAGCGGGTCCACGCGGATCTGGACGGCAACCTGGAGTGCGCGATGTGGGTGGGGGACCGCCTGGCGTTCCTCTCCGACCACGAGGGCGTGGGCGGGCTCTATTCGAGCCTTCCCGACGGGAGCGACCTGCGGCGGCACACCGCCGTGGAGGAGGGCGGCTTCTACGCGCGGCAGGCCACGACCGACGGCACCCGGGTGGTGTACACCAGCACCGGGCGGCTGTTCCTGCTGGACGACCTCGACGGCGCCGAGGCCCGCCCGCTGGAGGTGCGCCTGGGCGGCCAGCGCACGGATCTGCAGCCGCATCCCGTGCACGCCGGCAGCCATCTCGGTGACGCGCGCCCGGACCACACCGGCCGCGGCAGCGCCGTCGAGGTGCGCGGCACCACGCACTGGGTCACCCACCGCGGCGGTCCCGCGCGGGCGCTGGCCGCCGAGCCGGGGGTGCGCACCAGGCTGCCGCGGGTGTTCGGCGGCGAGGGCGACCAGCAGGTCGTGTGGGTGACGGACGCGGAGGGCGAGGACGCGCTGGAGATCGCGCCCGCCGCGGGCGGGGTCCCCGCGCCGCGCCGGCTGGCCGCGGGGCGGCTCGGCCGCGTCCTGTCGATGGCCGTGTCCCCCGACGGCCACCGGATCGCGGTCGCCTCGCACGACGGCCAGGTGCTGCTGGTCGAGGCGCAGACCGGCGAGGTGCGCACGGTCGTGGAGAGCGCGTACGGTCACGCCCGCGGCCTGGCCTTCTCGCCGGACTCCGCGTGGCTGGCCTGGTCGCAGCCGGGGCGGGAGCCGCTGAGCCAGCTCAAGCTGGCGTCCACCGCCGACCTGACCGTCGTCGACGCGACGCCGCTGCGCTTCAACGACTTCTCGCCCGCCTTCACCGCCGACGGCAAGCACCTGGCCTTCCTGTCCGAGCGGTCCTTCGACCCGGTCTACGACGAGCATGTCTTCGACATGGCCTTCCTCGCGGCCTGCCGCCCGCACCTGATCACTCTTGCCGCCACCACCCCCTCGCCGTTCGGCCCGCAGCTCCACGGCCGGCCCGTCGACTCCTCGGCGGAGGACAAGGACGGCGACGACCGCGGCCAGGACGAGGCCAAGAACCCCAAGGGCGAGTCCCGCAAGGAGGACGGCGAGGAGCGTCCCCGCGTCCCCGCCACCCGGGTCGACGTCGAGGGCCTGGCCGACCGGATCGTGCCGTTCCCGGTCGAGGCGGCCAGGTACTCCACGCTGCGCGCGGCCAAGGACGGCGTCCTGTGGCTGCGCCACCCCGTGCGGGGCGTGCTCGGCGCGAGCCTGGCGTCCCCGGAGTCGGAGCCGCCGTCCAGCGTGCTGGAGCGGTACGACCTCAAGCAGTTGCGGGTGGAGGAGATCGCCGACGACGCGGACGACTACGCGGTCAGCGGTGACGGCAACAAGGTGCTGGTCTCCTCCGGGAACCGGCTGCGGGTGGCCGCCGCCGACCACAAGTCCACGCCCTCCGAGGACGATTCGGACAGCAATGTGACGGTGGACCTGTCCCGGGTCCGCGTCACCGTCGACCCGCACGCCGAGTGGCGCCAGATGTACGACGAGGCGCACCGCCTCATGCGCGACAACTTCTGGCGTGCCGACATGGGCGGCGTCGACTGGGACGGCGTGCGCGACCGCTACCGCCCGGTGCTGGACCGCGTCGCCACCCACGACGACCTGACCGACCTGCTGTGGGAGGTGGCCGGCGAGCTCGGCACCTCGCACGCGTACGTCAGCCCGCCCGGCGGGCGCGTCGACTCCCTGTACCGGCAGGGCCTGCTCGGTGCCGATCTCGTGCGTGACGAGGACGGCGTCTGGCGGATCGGGCGCGTGCTGCCCTCGGAGACCTCCGACCCGCGCGCCCGTGCCCCGCTGGCCGCGCCCGGGGTCGCGGTGCGGGCCGGGGACGCGATCCTCGCGGTCGACGGCCGGCCCGTGGACCCGGTGGCCGGGCCCGGCCCGCTGCTGATCGGGACCGTGCGCAAGCCCGTCGAGCTGACGGTGGCGCCGGCCGACGGGAGCGCCCCGCGGCATGTGGTCGTCGTGCCCATCCCGGACGAGGAGCCGCTGCGGTACCACGACTGGGTCGCCGGGCGGCGTGCCCACGTCCGTGAGGCCTCGGACGGCCGGCTGGGCTATGTGCACGTACCCGACATGGTGGGTTCGGGCTGGGCGCAGCTCCACCGCGACCTGCGGGTCGAGGTCGCCCGCGAGGGGCTGATCGTGGACGTCCGGGAGAACCGCGGCGGCCACACCTCGCAGCTCGTGGTCGAGAAGCTCGCCCGCCGTGTCGTCGGCTGGGACCTGCCGCGCGGGCTGCCCGCGTTCACCTACCCCATGGACGCCCCGCGCGGCCCGGTCGTCGCGGTCGCCAACGAGTTCTCCGGTTCGGACGGCGACATCGTCAACGCGGCCATCAAGGCGCTCGGGATCGGGCCCGTGGTGGGCACCCGGACCTGGGGCGGGGTCATCGGCATCGACTCCCGCTACCACCTGGTGGACGGCACGCTGGTGACCCAGCCGAAGTACGCGACCTGGATGGAGGGCGTCGGCTGGGACCTGGAGAACCACGGTGTCGACCCGGACGTCGAGGTCCCGCAGACGCCGCAGGACTGGGCGGCCGGCCGCGACCCGCAGCTCGACACCGCGATCCGTCTCGCCCTCGACGCGCTCGCGGAGAACCCGGCGCGCACGGCGCCGCCGCTGCCGTGACCCCGGCTCCGCCGGGGCACCGGTAGCATGCCCGTACCGATCAACGAAGCGACCCACGACGTGCCGGAGGCGCCACGGTGGCGGGAGAACCGCAGGCGGACTGCCTGTTCTGCAAGATCGTCGCGGGGAGCGTGCCCGCGACCGTCGTCCGCGAGACGGCGACGACGGTCGCGTTCCGCGACATAAACCCGCAGGCGCCGACGCATGTGCTGGTGATCCCCAAGGCGCACTACCCGGACGCGGCCTCCCTCGCGGCGGCCGAGCCGCAGTTGGCCGCCGACGTGCTGCGCGAGGCGGGCGAGGTGGCGGCCGAGGACAAGGTGGACGGGACCGGCTACCGGATCGTCTTCAACACCGGGTCGGGCGCGGGCCAGACGGTCTTCCACGCCCACGCGCACGTGCTCGGCGGGCGCGGCCTGGACTGGCCCCCGGGATAACGGCCCGTGTCCGCACGCGAACTCGTCGTCCTGGGCACGGCCAGCCAGGTCCCGACACGGCACCGCAACCACAACGGCTACTTCCTGCGCTGGGACGGCGAGGGCATCCTCTTCGACCCCGGCGAGGGCACCCAGCGCCAGATGCTGCGCGCCGGGGTGGCCGCGCACGACCTGACCCGGCTGTGCGTCACGCACTTCCACGGCGACCACAGCCTGGGCGTGGCCGGGGTGATCCAGCGGATCAACCTCGACCGGGTGCCGCACCCCGTCACCGCCCACTACCCCGCGTCGGGGCGGCACTTCTTCGACCGGCTCCGCTACGCGACGGCGTACCGCGAGACGGTGAAGCTGCGCGAGGAGCCGGTGTCCGGCGAGACCGCCGTCCTGACCGACGGCGCCTTCCGGCTGGAGGCGCGCCGGCTCTCCCACCCCGTGGAGGCGTACGGCTACCGGCTCGTCGAGCCGGACGGCCGGCGCATGCTGCCGGACCGGCTCGCGGCGCTCGGCATCAGCGGACCCGCGGTCGGCCGTCTCCAGCGCGACGGCGAGGCCGACGGCGTCACCCTGGCCGAGGTCAGCGAGGTGCGGCCGGGCCAGCGCTTCGGCTTCGTGATGGACACCCGGTTGTGCGACGCGGTGTACGCGCTCGCGGACGGCTGCGACCTGCTGGTCATCGAGTCCACCTTCCTCGACGAGGACGCCTCCCTCGCCGAGGAGCACGGGCATCTGACGGCTGGTCAAGCAGCGCGGGTGGCGGCCGAGTCCGGGGTCCGCCATCTGGTGCTCACCCATTTCTCCCAGCGCTACACCGACCCCGAGGCCTTCGAGCGGCAGGCCCGCGGTGCCGGCTTCGCGGGGGAGCTGACCGTCGCGCAGGACCTCGGCCGGGTCCCGGTGCCGCGCCGCCGCTGACCCGCCGCGGGCCGGTTCGCACCGCTGTGACCTGTACCGTTGCCGGGTGACGATCCCGAAGGCCGAACTCCATCTGCACATCGAAGGCACCCTCGAACCGGAGCTGGCCTTCGCCCTCGCCGAGCGCAACGGGGTCACGCTGCCGTTCGCGTCGGCGGACGAACTGCGCCGGGCGTACGCCTTCGACGACCTGCAGTCGTTCCTCGACCTGTACTACGCGCTGATGGCCGTGCTCCGCACCGAGCAGGACTTCGCCGACCTCGCCGACGCCTACCTGGCGCGGGCCGCCGCGCAGGGGGTGCGGCACGCGGAGATCTTCTTCGACCCGCAGGCGCACACCGCGCGGGGGGTGCCGATCGGGACCGTCGTGGAGGGCCTGGCACGGGCGCTGGACGCCGGCCGGGAGCGGCACGGCGTCAGCACACGGCTGATCATGTGCTTCCTGCGCGACGAGTCCGCCGCGTCCGCGTGGGAGACCTTCGAGGCCGCCCGGCCCCACCTGCACCGCATCACGGCGGTCGGGCTGGACTCGGCCGAGGTGGGCCATCCGCCGTCGAAGTTCCGCGAGGTCTACGCGGCGGCCGCGGAGGCGGGGCTCCGGCGTGTGGCGCACGCCGGGGAGGAGGGGCCGCCCGCGTACGTACGGGAGGCCCTGGACGTCCTCGGCGTGGAGCGGATCGACCACGGCATCCGCAGCATGGAGGACCCGGAGCTGGTCGCCCGGCTGGTGCGCGACCAAGTCCCGCTGACCGTCTGCCCGTTGTCCAACGTGCGGCTGCGCTGCGTGCCCGCCCTGGCGGAGCACCCGCTGCCCGCGATGCTCGACGCGGGGCTGCTGGTCACCGTCAACTCCGACGACCCCGCCTACTTCGGCGGGTACGCCGGCGACAACTTCGACGCCCTGCGCGACGCGCTCGGCCTCGACGAGGACACCCTGCGGCGCCTGGCGCGCAACTCCTTCCACGCCGCCTTCCTGGACGACGAGGAGGTCCTGCGCGCCCGCTATCTCGCCGAAGTGGACGCGTACGTCTTCTGAGTTCCCTGCCCGTTCCGGGGGCAGGCGTTCTGAGTACGCGCACTCATGCGGACGGCGTCCGCCGGACGGAGCATGGACTCATGGGAAAGCACCCGATACGGCCCCTGGCGGCCGTCACGCTGATCGTTTCGGTACCGGTCGCCGTCTGGGGCCTGCTGGGCCGGCAGGACGCCCCCGGCTTCCGCCCCTCCGAACTCGACTACCTGGTGCGGCCCTTCGACATCCCGGCCGGTGTGGAGACCGGCCTGGGCGTCGCGGCGGCAGTGCTGGCCGTGGCTGCTGCGACCGTGCTGGGGCTCGCCTCGCGGCGACCCGGGCCGGAGCGGTTCGACGGACGGTGGTGGCAGGTGCTCGGCCCGCTGGTGGCGGCCGGAGCGCTGGCCGGTGCGGGCTGGCGGGTCGTGACCGCGGGCGGCATCGGCGCCAACATCGGCGCCGGGCTGGTGATCCTGTTCGGCGGCCCGCTCGTCGCCGCGCTGCTGGCCTGGTCGGCGGGGCGCGGTCTGTGGCTGGCCCGCGCGGGGCGCCGCGGCCCCCGTCCGCCGCGCGGCGGCACGGGCGGCGCGGGCTGGCGGCCGGTGCCCCGCGAGGGTGTGTGACGACCGCATAGCTGACGCATCGTCAGTTGCGGCTTCCGCCGTGCCGGCTCGCGTGCCGTCCGGCCTCCCGCCCCCGCCGGCGCGCCGCCTTCGACAGGGCCGCGCCGGCGCCGAACAGCACCGCACCGCCGCCGAACGCGGCGAACCCCAGCGGTGCCTTCGGCGCTCCCCACAAGTGCTCGGCGAAGGGGTCGGGCGGCACCGCGGCGCTGCCCGTGCCGCCCAGGAGGCCGAGGATCAGGGACACCCAGATCACGAACCCGGCGAGCGCGACGAGCACGCCCAGCACCATCAGGGCGCGGCCCGGCCCCTGCCCCGGGGCGGCGACCGCGCCGTCCGGGTCGTCGTCCGGGTCGTCGTACGGACCGGCGTACGCCGCGTCAGGGACCTCCGGGCCGTCCGCCGCGGGCTCCGGCGGATCGTCCCGGTAGAGGTCGCGGCCCACCAGGAACTGCTCGTGCGCCGAGACGTACCGCCGCGTGCGGCCGCGCGGGGCCGGGCCGCGGACGTCGCCGAGGTCGACGGCCACCGAGGGCGCGGCGGGCGGCGGGGGGTCGTCGGGAGCGGACCCGTCAGGGTCCTGTCCGGCCGGCTCCCGTTCCGGCTCGCGTCCCGGCGGCGCCTCCCGGTCGCCGCCCGAGGCCACCGACAGCCGCAGTTCGACATGCCCGATCCGCACCAGGTCGCCGTCCCGCAGCGGCCGCGGCGCCATGAGGCGGTCCCCGTTGAGGAACGTGCCGTTGGTCGAGCCCAGGTCGGCGAGGACGACATGGCTCCCGGCACGGTTCATCGCCGCGTGCCGCCTGCTGATCCCCTCGCCGTCGAGCCGGATGCCGCTCCCGGGCAGTCTGCCGATCTCGCAGTACCCGGCCGGGACGTCGTAGACGGTTCCCTCGTCCGGCCCGGACGTGACGATCAGCCGCGGTGGTGAAGCCGAAGGTCCGGGCATGTTCAGCCCCCGCCGTTCGTCCGCTTTCCTTCATGATCCGCCCGAGTGTCCGAACGGACAAACGCATATGGGCGGGGGCCGTCGCGCGTACGATCGTCCGAACGACACCAGGTCGGGAGGAACCCCGGGTGGAAGACCAGCCCGTCCTCGATCCGCTGGCCGCCGTGCGCGCCGCGGACGACCCGGAGACCGATGTGTACCTGACCGGCACGGTCTTCCTGGACATCATCTTCACCGGTCTCGACACCGCGCCCGTGCGCGGCACCGAGTCCTGGGCCCGCGGCATGGGCTCCAGCCCCGGCGGGGTCGCCAACATGGCCACCGCGCTGGCCCGGCTCGGCCTGCGCACCTGCCTGGCCGCCGCCTTCGGCGACGACATGTACGGCGACTACTGCTGGGACTCCCTCGCCGAGGGGGAGGACATCGACCTGGCGCCCTCCCGGAGGATTCCCGGCTGGCACTCGCCGGTCACCGTCTCCATGGCGTACGAGGGCGAGCGGACCATGGTCAGCCACGGCCACGAGGCCCCGCCGCCGGAGGAGGCGGCCCCGGTGTGCCCGCCGCCGAGCCGGGCTTGTGTGGCCTCGCTGGTGCCCGGCCGGCCGCGGCAGGAGTGGATCGGGCACGCCGCCCGGCACGGCAGCCGGGTCTTCGCCGACGTCGGCTGGGACGAGTCCGGCCGCTGGGACCCCTCCGACCTGAGCGATCTGGAGCACTGCGAGGCGTTCCTGCCCAATGCGGCGGAGGCGATGGCCTACACCCGCACCGACTGCCCCCGGGCCGCCGCCCGCAAGCTGGCGGAGCTGGTGCCGCTGGCGGTGGTGACGCTCGGCCCCGAGGGCGCCTACGCGGTGGACTCCGGTTCCGGGCAGTGCGCGCAGGTGCCCGCGCTCGACGTGGAGGCGCTCGACCCGACGGGGGCGGGCGACGTCTTCGTCGCGGCCTTCGTGACCGGCACGCTCGCCGGCTGGGCGCTGGACGACCGCCTGTCCTTCGCCTGCCTGGCCGCCGCGCTGTCGGTGCAGGAGTTCGGCGGCTCGCTGTCGGCACCCGGCTGGATCGAGATCGCCGCGTGGTGGCAGCACGCCAAGGCCTACGACGACCAGGACCGCACGGCGCTGCGCCGCTACGCCTTCCTGGACGACCTGCTCCCCACCGGCACCCGCCGCTGGCCGCTGCGCCGTGCGGTGCCGACGATCGGCTTCCGGCCGTACCGCTGAGCGGTCGCCTCACGCGACCATGCGGGGCAGCGCGCCGGCCCCGTCGGCGCGATCCGCGAGCGCGACCTACGACGCGCCGTACGCCGACAGGCCGGTGCGCGGTTCCGGACCCGTTCGAGCAGGGCGTATCCGGGCGGGCGCCGAATCGACGGGGCGGACAGCAGGGTGATCGCCGCCACCTCCCGGCGACAGACCGCGGACCGCACGGGCCGCCGCGGGTGGGGGCGAGGACGATCCCCTGCGCGTCGGCGACGATCACCGGTGAGGCCCCTCGTCGAGGGGGCCCAGCAGGTCGTCGAGCGTGTAGTCGGCCGTCGCAGACTTCCGGGCACGGGCCAGTACGTCGTCGGGCGTCGGCGTTCGCGCCTGCGAGATCAGCCATCGGCGCAGGTAATCCTCGAGGGACTGGTGCGCCGCGAGCGCGCGGTGCCCGAGCGCGCGGTGCACCTTGTCGGGGACGTCCGTGATCCGGATGTTCGCCATGCCCGCCACGCTGGCATGCCGCAGGCCTCCCCGCCCGCGTATCGCCCTCGGGTTCACACCCTGCGCTGAAGCACCTGCCCCGGCCAGGGGTCGCCCCCGGCCCGCGGCACGGTGAACGGTTCCGCCCGGGTGAAGCCCAGCGCCTCGTACTGCCGCACGAGCCGCCCGTTGCCGCCCGCGTAGCAGTCGACCCGCAGCAGGCCCACGCCCCGGCGGCGGGCCTCGGCGACCGCGTCGTCGACCAGCGCGGCGCCGATGCCGCTCCCGGAGCGCGCGCGGTCGGTGACCAGCAGCCGGATGTACAGCTCGGGCTCGCCGGCCGGCGGCGTGAACTGCGGGGGCTCCTCGGCGAGCACGCACACACCGGCCGCCTCGCCGCCCACCTCGGCGACGCGCAGCAGGTACTCCTCGGTGTACCGGCGGGTCCGTTCGACGGCCGCCGGGCGGGACGACCACGGCTCGGTGCCCCACTGCCCAGTGCGGCCGCGCGCGGTGAGCCAGGCGACGGCGCCGTCGAGCAGGGCGAGCGTGGCGGTGAGGTCGCCGGGGCCTCCGGTGCGGATCTGCATGGCGCAGTTCTACCCGTCGCGTGACGCAGCGTAAAACCCCTCGGCACGTCCGTCGCACCGACGTACCCTTGAACCCCAAGCCCAGTGGTATGTCGAAGAGCAGAAGGCGGGATGAGCAGGCCGAAGTGCCTGGCCCATGACACAGACACCGACAACGCAGCAACCGCAGGCGAGCGCCCACTTCGTCGTACCGGCCAAGCACCCCATGGTGACTGTCCTGGGGTCCGGCGACTCGCTCCTGCGCGTGATCGAGAAGGCGTTCCCGGCCGTCGACATCCATGTACGAGGCAATGAGATCAGCGCGACCGGTGAATCGGCCGACGTCGCCCTGGTCCAGCGCCTGTTCGACGAAATGATGCTGGTGCTGCGCACCGGACAGCCGATGACGGAGGACGCCGTGGAGCGGTCGATCGCCATGCTCCGCCAGGACAGCGGAGACGACGGCCTGGAGGAGACCCCTTCCCAGGTCCTGACCCAGAACATCCTGTCCAGCCGGGGCCGCACGATCCGCCCCAAGACGCTGAACCAGAAGCGCTATGTCGACGCCATCGACAAGCACACGATCGTCTTCGGGATCGGCCCGGCGGGCACCGGCAAGACCTACCTGGCGATGGCCAAGGCCGTGCAGGCCCTGCAGTCCAAGCAGGTCAACCGGATCATCCTGACCCGTCCCGCCGTCGAGGCCGGCGAGCGGCTCGGCTTCCTGCCGGGCACGCTCTACGAGAAGATCGACCCGTACCTGCGCCCGCTGTACGACGCGCTGCACGACATGGTCGACCCCGACTCCATCCCGCGCCTCATGGCGAGCGGGACGATCGAGGTCGCCCCGCTGGCGTACATGCGCGGCCGTACGCTCAACGACGCGTTCATCATCCTCGACGAGGCGCAGAACACCAGCGCCGAGCAGATGAAGATGTTCCTCACCCGGCTCGGCTTCGACTCCAAGATCGTCATCACCGGCGACGTCACGCAGGTCGACCTCCCGGGCGGCACGAAGAGCGGCCTGCGCCAGGTCGTGGACATCCTGGACGGTGTCGAGGACGTGCACTTCTCGCGCCTGACGAGCACCGATGTCGTACGCCATAAGCTGGTCGGGCGCATCGTGGACGCCTACGAGCGCTACGACGACCTCAACGGCAACCGAAACGGCAACGGAAAGTAGCCACCGAAGCACTATGGCGATCGACGTCAACAACGAATCCGGCCGGGATTTCGACGAGGCGGCTGTGCTCGACATCAGCCGCTACGCCCTGCAGCACATGCGCATCCATCCGCTGTCCGAGCTCTCGGTCATCGCGATCGACGCCGACGCCATGGAGCAGCTGCACATCCAGTGGATGGACGAACCGGGCCCCACCGACGTCATGTCCTTCCCGATGGACGAACTGCGTCCCGGGAAGGACGACGAGGAGCCCCCGCAGGGCCTGCTCGGGGACATCGTGCTCTGCCCCGAGGTGGCCAAGCAGCAGGGCGCGGCGGCCGCGACGAAGCACTCCATGGACGAGGAGCTCCAACTGCTCACCGTCCACGGGGTGCTGCACCTGCTCGGCTACGACCACGACGAGGCCGACGAGAAGGCCGAGATGTTCGGCCTGCAGAAGGCCATCCTCGACGGCTGGCGCGCCGAGCGCGGCATCCAGGGCCCCTCCCCGGCCCCGACCACCACCCACTGATCACGATGGTGGTCTATGCCGTCCTGCTGGTCGTCGTCGCATGGCTCGCCGCCTGCGCCGAGGCCGGCATCGCCCGCATGTCCCGCTTCCGTGCCGAGGCGGCGCTGCGGGCGGGCCGCCGGGGTGCGGACAAGCTCCTGGCGGTCGCCTCGGACCCCACGCGCTATCTCAATGTGGCCCTGCTGGTGCGCGTGGCCTGCGAGATGGCGGCGGCGGTGCTCGTCACGGTGCTGTGCGTACGGCACTTCGAGCCGACCTGGCAGGCGCTGCTCGTCGCCATCGGCGTGATGATCGTCGTCTCGTACGTGGCCGTGGGCGTCTCCCCGCGCACCATCGGCCGCCAGCACCCGCTGAACACGGCCACCGCGGCGGCGTACGTCCTGCTGCCGCTGGCCAGGGTGATGGGCCCGATCCCCGCGCTGCTGATCCTCCTCGGCAACGCGTTCACCCCCGGCAAGGGCTTCCGGCAGGGCCCGTTCGCCTCCGAGGCCGAACTGCGGGCGCTGGTCGACCTCGCCGAGAGCGAGTCCCTGATCGAGGACGAGGAGCGCCGCATGGTGCACTCCGTCTTCGAGCTCGGCGACACACTGGTGCGCGAGGTGATGGTGCCGCGCACCGAACTGGTCGCCATCGAGCGCTTCAAGACGCTCCGGCAGGCCATGACGCTCGCCCTGCGCAGCGGGTTCTCCCGCATCCCCGTCACGGGGGAGAGCGAGGACGACATCGTCGGCATCGTCTACCTCAAGGACCTCGCCCGGCGCGTGCACATCAACCGCGACTCCGAGACCGACCCGGTCTCCTCGGTGATGCGCCCGGCCGCCTTCGTGCCGGACACCAAGAACGCCGGCGACCTGCTGCGCGAGATGCAGCGCGAGCGCAACCACGTCGCCGTTGTCATCGACGAGTACGGCGGCACGGCCGGCATCGTCACCATCGAGGACATCCTGGAGGAGATCGTCGGCGAGATCACCGACGAGTACGACCGCGAGCTGCCGCCCGTCGAGGAACTGGGCGACGGCCGCTACCGGGTGACCGCCCGCCTCGACCTGGGCGACCTCGGCGAGCTGTACGGGGTCGACCTGGACGACGAGGACGTGGAGACCGTCGGCGGCCTGCTCGCCAAGATCCTCGGCCGGGTGCCCATCCCGGGCGCCTCCGCGGTCGTGGAACTGCCCGAGACCGCCTCGGCCCCCGACGCCCCCGCCGCGCTGCGCCTGACCGCCGAGGCCCCGTCGGGGCGCCGCAACCGGATCGGCGCGGTGCTGGTCGACCCGCTGCCCGCCCCGGTGGAGGGCGCCGGCAGCGACACCCCGGACGGGGCCGTACGCGGCTAGGACCTGCCCTGGGAACCCGTCCCCGGCGGGCAGTTCATGGCGGATACGCTGACCGCATGAGCGACGAGCAGCCGGTGCAGGACCCCGAGGACCGCAAGATCATCACGCTGGCCCGCTCGGCGCGGGCCCGGGGCGGCGTTCCCGAGGGCGCGGCCGTGCGGGACGGGACGGGGCGCACCTACGTCGCGGGCACGGTGGCGCTGCCGTCGCTGGCGCTCAGCGCCCTGCGCACGGCCGTCGCCATGGCCGTCGCGAGCGGCGCCACGTCCCTGGAGGCCGCGGCGGTCGTCACGGCGGCCGACACGGTGCCCGAGCAGGACCTGGCCGCCGTGCGCGACCTCGGCGGCCCGGACACCCCGGTGCTCCTCGCGGGCCCGGACGGCGCGCTGCGCGCCACCGTCCGCACGCGGTGATCCGCGGCGGGCGCCCGGCGGCAGGGCGCGTGCGTCGGGCGGGCCCGGAGGATCAGGGACAATGGTCGCCATGAGCGTTCGTACCGAGACCACTGCCCCCGCCCACCGGGCCGGCTTCGCCTGCTTCGTGGGCCGCCCCAACGCGGGCAAGTCGACCCTGACCAACGCTCTGGTCGGGACGAAGGTGGCGATCACCTCCAACCGCCCGCAGACCACCCGGCACACCGTGCGCGGCATCGTGCACCGGCCGGACGCGCAGCTCGTGCTGGTCGACACCCCGGGACTGCACAAGCCCCGCACCCTGCTCGGCGAGCGGCTCAACGACGTGGTCCGCACCACGTGGGCCGAGGTCGACGTGATCGGCTTCTGCCTGCCCGCCAACGAGAAGCTGGGCCCCGGCGACCGCTACATCGCCAAGGAGCTGGCGGAGGTCCGCAAGACCCCCAAGGTCGCGATCGTCACCAAGACCGACCTGGTGGACTCCAAGCGCCTCGCCGAGCAGCTCATCGCCATCCACCAGCTGGGCGCCGAAGTCGGCATCGAGTGGGCCGAGATCATCCCCGTCTCCGCCGTCGGCGACACCCAGGTCGGCCTCCTCGCCGACCTGCTGGTCCCGCTCCTCCCCGAGGGCCCGGCCCTGTACCCGGAGGGCGACCTCACCGACGAGCCCGAGCAGGTGATGGTCGCCGAGCTGATCCGCGAGGCCGCGCTGGAGGGCGTGCGCGACGAACTGCCGCACTCCATCGCCGTGGTGGTCGAGGAGATGCTGCCCCGCGAGGACCGCCCGGCGGACCGGCCGCTGCTCGACATCCACGCCAACATCTACATTGAGCGGCCCAGCCAGAAGGGCATCATCATCGGCCCCAAGGGCGCCCGGCTCAAGGAGGTCGGCACCACCTCCCGCCGCCACATCGAGGCCCTGCTCGGCACGCCGGTCTTCCTCGACCTGCACGTGAAGGTCGCCAAGGACTGGCAGCGCGACCCCAAGCAGCTGCGCAAGCTGGGCTTCTAGGGCGCCACCCGACCGCGGCCGGCCGCGGTCAGGTGCCCTCCTTCAGGACGGTGCGGATCAGTTCGTGCTGGGCCTCGGTGAGGTGCGGGTCGGCGCAGTGCACCGTGCGCGCGTCGACCGTGATCTCGTAGTGGAAGCCGTCCGGGACCCCGGGCTGCGGTGCCGTCCCGCCCGCGGCGAGCGCGTCGCGGGCCAGGGCGTGCAGCCGGAAGGCGTCGGGCCGGCCGGCCGTGTCCAGCGCGGCCCGGCGCTCGATCCCCGCGAAACCGCCGGAGCGGATCACCTGTATGCGCATGGGGGGCGCCTACCCCTGGACGGGGGGCTGCGCACCTTCCGGTGCCGGTGCCTGGCGCGGGAGTTCGGATCCGCCGGCGGCCGGCGTGGCGATGCCGACGTCGCCCCAGGCCCTGGCGACGGCCGTGCGCTCCTCGCCGTCCTCGCCGTAACGGGCGGCGGCCGCCGCCACCGTGGCGCGCGCGAACTCCGCGAAATCGGCGCGCGGTGAGAGCCCGCCGCCGGTCAGCGTGTCGTACCAGATCCGCCCGGCGCGCTCCCAGGCGTGCCCGCCCAGCGCGGTGGCGGCCAGGTAGAACGCCCGGTTGGGGATGCCGGAGTTGATGTGGACGCCGCCGTTGTCGCGGGAGGTGCGCACGTAGCCGTCCATGTGGGCGGGCTGCGGGTCCTTGCCGAGCACGTCGTCGTCGTAGGCCGTGCCGGGGGCCTTCATGGAGCGCAGGGCGGCGCCGGTGACGCGCGGGGCGAGCAGCCCGGCGCCGATGAGCCAGTCGGCCTCGCCGGCCGTCTGTCCGAGCGCGTACTGCTTGATCAGCGAGCCGAAGACGTCGGACACCGATTCGTTGAGCGCGCCGGACTGGCCGAAGTAGTCCAGGTTGGCGGTGTACTGCGTGACGCCGTGGGTGAGTTCGTGGCCGATGACGTCGACGGGCAGCGTGAAGTCGAGGAAGAGCTCGCCGTCGCCGTCGCCGAAGACCATCCGCTCGCCGTTCCAGAAGGCGTTGTTGTAGTCGCGGCCGTAGTGCACGGTCGCGTCCAGCGGCAGGCCGGCGTCGTCGATGGAGTGCCGGCCGTACGCGGTCAGGTACAGCTCGAAGGTCGCGCCGAGCCCGTCGTAGGCCCGGTTGACCGTCGCGTCGGCGACCGGCGCCTCGCCCTCGCCGCGCACCGTCGCGCCCGGCAGGTCCTCCCCGTGCCGGGCGTCGCCGATGGTGCGCCGCGGCTGCTCCGAGGGCTCCGCCCCCGCCACCGGCAGCGTTCCGATGACGGTGGTCAGCCGGCGCCGGGTGCGTTGCGCGGCGTCCTGCTCCAGGGTGCGGCGGGAGGGGCCGGCCAGCGCGCTGTCCGGATTGCGGGCGATCCGGTCCAGGACGTGCGGCGGCACGATCGTGCAGAAAACGGGTGTGTGCTCCATGGTCCGCAATGTGGCACGCCGCGTCTCCCGTGTCACCAGCTGTGACGGCGATTGCCGCAAAGTGCGGAGAATTACGTTTTTCATGTCAACGCGGGCGGTCTTGCATACTGAGAAGAACGCCGCGGCGGCTGCGGGGCGACCCGGGGCTCGGTTAGGGTCGGACGCATCATGCGTTTCGGGATGCTTCTCCTTAGCTGCCGCGGCGAGGGCCTGTAGTCCAGGTCGACTCCCTCCCCGCGGAGTGTGGCGTTGTCGGAGAGCCAGCGCCGGTCGGCCGCTTCTGAAGCCGCAACCGAGGAGCACCCCCGCACATGTCCACCCCCAATGCCGTAGGCCGTCCCACGCCCATCACCGCCGCGACCGTGCGCCAGCGCCCCACGGCGATGCCGGTGCACAAGTACCGGCCGTACGAGGCCGTGGAGATCCCGGACCGCACCTGGCCCGGCAACCGGATCACCAAGGCGCCCCGCTGGCTGTCCACCGACCTGCGCGACGGCAACCAGGCCCTGATCGACCCGATGTCGCCCGCCCGCAAGCGCGCGATGTTCGACCTGCTGGTGTCGATGGGCTACAAGGAGATCGAGGTCGGCTTCCCCGCCTCCGGCGAGACCGACTTCGCCTTCGTGCGCTCCATCATCGAAGAGGGCGCGATCCCCGACGACGTCACGATCTCCGTGCTGACCCAGGCCCGCGAGGAGCTCATCGAGCGCACTGTGGAGTCCCTGCGCGGCGCGGCCCGCGCCACCGTCCACCTGTACAACGCGACCGCCCCGACCTTCCGCCGGGTGGTCTTCCGCGGCTCCAAGGAGCAGATCCGGCAGATCGCCGTGGACGGCACGCGGCTGGTCATGGAGTACGCGGACAAGATCCTGGGCGGCGGCGGTCAGGAGACCGTCTTCGGCTACCAGTACAGCCCGGAGATCTTCACCGACACCGAGCTGGACTTCGCCCTGGAGGTCTGCGAGTCGGTCATGGACGTCTGGCAGCCCGAGGAGGGCCGCGAGATCATCCTGAACCTGCCGGCGACCGTGGAGCGCTCCACGCCCTCCACGCACGCCGACCGCTTCGAGTGGATGTCGCGCAACCTGTCGCGCCGCGAGTACGTGTGCCTGTCGGTGCACCCCCACAACGACCGCGGCACGGCCGTCGCCGCCGCCGAACTGGCGCTGATGGCGGGTGCGGACCGCATCGAGGGCTGCCTGTTCGGCCAGGGCGAGCGCACCGGCAATGTGGATCTGGTCACCCTGGGCATGAACCTGTTCAGCCAGGGCGTGGACCCGATGATCGACTTCTCGCAGATCGACGAGATCCGCCGCACCGCCGAGTACTGCAACCAGATGGAGGTCCACCCGCGCCACCCGTACGTGGGCGACCTGGTCTACACGTCCTTCTCCGGCTCCCACCAGGACGCCATCAAGAAGGGCTTCGACGCCATGGAGGCCGACGCGGCCGCCCAGGGGAAGACGGTCGACGAGATCGAGTGGGCGGTCCCGTACCTGCCGATCGACCCCAAGGACGTCGGCCGCTCCTACGAGGCCGTGATCCGCGTGAACTCGCAGTCCGGCAAGGGCGGCGTCGCGTACGTCCTGAAGAACGACCACAAGCTGGACCTGCCGCGCCGGATGCAGATCGAGTTCTCGAAGATCATCCAGGCCAAGACCGACGCCGAGGGCGGCGAGGTCACCCCGAAGGAGATCTGGGCGATCTTCGAGGACGAGTACCTGCCGACCCCGGACAACGCCTGGGGCCGCATCGCCCTGCGCTCCGCGCAGACCTCGGCCAGCAGCGACGGCACCGACACCCTCACCGTCGAGGCGGCCGTGGACGGCACCGAGACGGTCCTGACCGGCACCGGCAACGGCCCCATCTCGGCGTTCTTCGACGCGCTGGCCGCGGTCGGCGTCGACGCCCGCCTGCTGGACTACACCGAGCACACCATGAGCGAGGGGGCCAGCGCCCAGGCCGCCTCCTACATCGAGTGCGCGATCGACGGAAAGGTCCTGTGGGGCATCGGCATCGACGCCAACACCACCCGTGCCTCGCTGAAGGCGGTCGTCTCCGCCGTCAACCGCGCGACCCGCTGAATCACCGCGGACGGTGAACCGGCCACGGCACCCGCCCGGGTGCCGTGGCCGATTCTTGTATTCGGCCCTCTCGTGGTACTGACTCCGCGTTGCTCATGTGGCTAACATCACGTCATTACGGCGCCGTTGCCGGAGCGTTACCCACGCCTACGGCCCGTAACGGGACGAACCGGGATTTATCCGGATGAGCGGCCGGAGGGTGCGAAGTGCTCCACATCAAGGGCTTGTGCCTCTTGGGCGTGCGGACGGTCTGGCACACCGAGGGCGACGGGGAGTTCTTCTGCGCCGGCTGCGGCGGCGACCGCGGCTACCGGCGGCGCACCGGCACCCGGCGGCTGACCGTCCTCGGCCTGCCGCTGCTGCCACGCGGCTCGGCCGGTACCGTCGTGGAGTGCGTCGTGTGCCGCGCCCGCTCCGGCCCCGAGGCCCTGGAGCAGCCGACCACCACCGTCTTCTCCGCCATGCTGCGCGACGCCGTCCACACCGTCGCCCTCGCCGTCCTCACCGCCGGCGGCTCCACGGGGCGGGCGGCCCGCGAGACGGCCGTGGAGGCGGTCCGCACGGCCGGCTTCACCGACTGCACCGAGGACCAGCTGCTCGGCCTGCTCGCGGCCATCGTCGCCGACGAGGGCCGCTTCCCCGGCGCCGCCGGCTCCCTCCCGGCGGACGGCCTCGCCGACTCCCTCGACGGCTGCGGCAGCTGGCTCTCCATCGAGCTGCACGAGGCCCTGGAACCGCTCTCCCGCCACCTCGCCCCGCAGGGTCGCGAACGCGTCCTCCTCCAGGGCGCCCGCATCGCCCTGGCCGACGGCCCGTACCTGCCCGCGGAGCGCGAGGTGCTGGGCGCCGTCGGCCGCTGCCTCGGCCTGGTCGGCGAGGACACGGCCCGGATCCTGGAGGCCGCCGCCCGCACGCCCTCCTGAGGCGTACTCCCCGGGGAGTAACGCGGCCCGTCCCGCACCCCGGGCAGTAACGCGCGGCTCCCTCCCGGGCCCGACGAAAGAGCGCCCCCGCGCCGGAAGTCTGGAATCACACCAGACCACCTGCCCGGAGGGAGGCCCGCGATGGGGGCCCCGACCACTGAGACCACACCGGCGGCCGTGCCGCCGCCGACGCGACCGGACGGCCGCCGGGGCGCCCGCGCGATCCCCTGGGCGGTGCTCGCCCTGTGGATCGCCGTCCTGGCGCTCGCCGGCCCGCTGGCGGGCAAGCTCGCCGACGCCCAGCAGAACCGGGCGGTGGACTACCTCCCGGTGAGCGCGGACTCCACGCAGGTCGCCCGGCTCCAGGACGCGCTGCCCGGCGGCGAGGCCACCGAACTCGTCGTCGTCTACCACCGCGACGGCGGGCTGACCGCCGCCGACCGCGAGAAGGCCGCCGCCCAGATCGCCGGTGTCGCGCGGGCGCACCGGCTCACCGGCGGTGCGCCGCACGCGGTCGCTTCGCACGGAGACACGCTGATGTACCCCGTGGCGAGCACCGAGCCGGGCCAGGACGACGAGGCCAGGAACGCCTTCGTCACCGACGTCCGCGACCGGGCCGAGGGCGGCGCCGGGCTGACCGCCCAGGTGGGCGGCCCCGGCGCGCTCAACACCGACATGAAGGAGGGCTACTCCTCCCTCGACGGGCCGCTGCTGTGGACCACCGTCGCGGTGGTCGCCGTCCTGCTGATCCTCATCTACCGCAGTCCGCTGCTGTGGCTGCTGCCGCTGGTGGTCGCGGGCGTCGCCGACGCCGCCGCGATGGCCGGGGTCTACGGGCTCCACCGGGCCTTCGACATCACCGTCACCGGGCAGAGCCAGGGCGTCATGACCATCCTCGTCTTCGGCGCGGGCACCGACTACGCGCTGCTGCTCGTCTCCCGCTACCGCGAGGAACTGCGCCGGATCCAGCGCCCGTACGACGCCATGCGCGCCGCGCTGCGCGGCTGCGGGCCCGCGATCCTGGCCTCCTCCGGGACCGTCGCCGCGGGGCTGCTGTGCCTGCTCGCCGCCGACCTCAACAGCAGCCGGGGCATGGGCCCGATCGCCGCCGTCGGGGTGGTGTGCGCGCTGCTGGCGACGACCACGCTGCTGCCCGCGCTGCTGGTGCTGCTGGGACGGCGGGTGTTCTGGCCGCTGGTGCCCGCGTACGGCAGCGAAGTGCCGCGCCCGCGCGGCCTGTTCGCGGCGATGGGCGGCTCGGCGGCACGCCGTCCGCTGACCGTGCTCGCCGGCGGGGCCGTCCTGCTCGGGGCGCTCGCGCTCGGGACCCTGGCCCTGCCCGGCACCCTGCGGAACGACGACACCTTCACCAGCGCGCCGGAGTCCGTCGCCGCGATGCGCACCCTTGCCGCGGCCGGTCCCGGCCGCTCCGCGCAGCCGATCACCGTCATGGCGCCCACCGGCCGGGCCACCGAGGTGCTGGCCGCGGTCCGGGACACCGAAGGCGTCGCGTCCGCCGAGCCCGGGCGCAGCGGAGGCGGCTGGACCGAGGTGTCGGTGACCGCGAAGGCGCCGCCGGAGTCGGCCGGCGAGACCGCGACCATCCACGCCCTGCGGGCGGAGCTTGACGGCCCGTACGGCGCGCATGTGGGCGGGCCCGGCGCCCAGCAGGCCGACCTGGCCGGCACCAGCTCCCGCGACCGCCGGGTCGTCGTGCCGCTCGTCCTGGCCGCCGTGCTGCTGATCCTCGTCGTGCTGCTGCGCAGCCTGGTCGCGGCGCTGCTGCTGGTGGCGGCCGTGATCGCGGTGTGGGGCGCCGCGCTGGGCATCGGCGGACTGGTCTTCGGGCCGCTGTTCGGCTTCGCGGGCACGGACCCGGGGCTGCCGCTGCTGTCGTTCGTCTTCCTGGTCGCCCTCGGGGTCGACTACGGCATCTTCCTCATGCACCGGATGCGCGAGGAGTCGCTGGCGGGAGCCCCCGCGGCCGCCGCCGCCGTCACCGCGCTGCGCACCACGGGCGGGGTGATCGCCTCGGCGGGGCTGGTGCTGGCGGCCACCTTCTCGGTGCTGCTCAACATGCCGCTGGTGTCGCTGGTCGAGCTGGGCTTCGTCATCGCGGTGGGCGTCCTGCTGGACACCTTCCTGGTGCGCACCTACCTGGTCACCTCCGCGAGTGTGGCGCTGCGCGAGCGGCTGTGGTGGCCGGGCCGGCTCAGCCGGCCGCGCACGGGCCCGTGAACCGGTCTGTCCCCCCGCCGACCCCGTAACGGAAGATGGAGCCGTGCCGAAGCCGCCGCCCCTCCCGCCCGCCGTCCGCGCGCACAAGGACGCCGTCCTCGCCGTGGGCGTGCTCGCCCTCCAGTGCGCCATGGGGGCCCTCCTGCCGGCCGGGCAGGGGCACCGCCCGGACGCGGTGGGGTGGGCGCTGCTGGTGGTCACCGCGCTGGTGCTGGCGGCCCGGCGGCGGTGGCCGATGACCGTGATGCTCGTCATGGTCGCGGCCGTCGCCCCGTACCACGCCATGGACAACCTGCACCTGGCCGTGGTCCCGGCCAGCATGGTGGCGGTCCACTCGCTGGCGGTCGCCGGGCCGCCGCCGCGCACCTACCTCACCGTGGCGGCGGTCGTCGCGATCATGGTCGGCGTGATGTCGGCGACACCGGACCGGCACGCGGCGACCGACATGCTCCGCAGCGGCGGCTGGGTGGTGGCGGTGGCGCTGACCGGCGAGGCGGTCCGCATCCACCGCAAGTACGTGGCCGCCATCGTCGGACGCGCCGAACGCGCCGAGCGCACCCGCGAGGAGGAGGCGGCCCGCCGCGTCGCCGAGGAGCGGCTGCGGATCGCCCGCGACCTGCACGACCTGCTCGCCCACAGCATCACCCTCATCGGCGTGCAGACCTCGGTCGCCGCCCACGTCCTGCTCGCCGACCCCGACCGCCTGGACCGCACCGCCGTCGCCGGCGCCCTCGACAGCATCGCCGGCACCTGCCGGGACGCCCGCGCCGAACTGCGCGCCACGCTCCAGGTGCTGCGCGGCGACGACGAGCGCGGCCCGCTGCCGGGCCTGGCCGCCGTGGCCGACCTGGCCCGCTCCGCCGAGGCCGCCGGCGCCCGGGTGGAACTGGCCGTCGCGGACGGCGCGGACGGGGTGCCCCCGGCGATCGGGGCGGCCGTCTACCGCATCGTGCAGGAGGCGTTGACCAACGCCGTACGGCACGCCGGGGGCACCTTGGTGCGGGTCGGGGTGGAACTCGGCACCGACCCGGACCGGGGCGCCGCCCTGCGGATCGCCGTCACCGACGACGGCCCCTGCCCCGGCACAGGGCCCGGGCAGGGGCCGGAGCGCCCCGACGCCCGCTGGCGCCCCTGGCGCGCCGTGGCACCGCCCAGGACGCCCGTGGACGCCGCCCCGGCGGAGACCGCGCCCGCCACCGGCTACGGCCTCGTCGGCATGCGGGAGCGGGCGCGCAGCGTCGGGGGCACGCTCACCGCCGGGCCGCGCCCCGAGGGCGGTTTCCAGGTCGCCGCCGTCCTGCCGCTGGCCGGGGGCGCCGCGTGATCCGCGTGCTGCTCGCCGACGACCAGACGCTGGTCCGCGAGGCCTTCGCGATGCTGGTCGAGTCCGCCCCGGACATGGCGGTCGTCGGCCACGCGGCCACCGGCCGGGAGGCCGTCTCCGCCGCCCGGGCCTGCCGTGCCGACGTCGTCGTCATGGACATCCGCATGCCCGACCTCGACGGCATCGAGGCGACCCGGCTCATCGCGGCCGACGACGACCTCGCGGGGGTGCGCGTGCTGGTGCTCACGACCTACGACACCGACGACCACGTCGTCCCGGCGCTGCGCGCGGGCGCCAGCGGCTTCCTGGTCAAGGACACCCGCCCCGCCGAACTCCTCGACGCCATCCGCACGGTCGCCGCGGGCGAGGCGCTGCTCTCGCCCGGGCCCACCGCACGCCTGATCGCCCGGGTGCTGCGCCTGCCGGACGGTCCGGGGCCCGGTGTCCCGGCTCCGGGGCGGACGGCCGCGCTGTCCGGACGGGAACGGCAGGTGCTCGTCCTCGTGGCGCGCGGCCTGAACAACACCGAGGTCGCCGAGGCGCTGGGCCTCAGCCCGCTCACCGCCAAGACCCATGTCAGCCGGATCATGGGCAAGCTCGGTGCCCGCGACCGCGCGCAGCTGGTGATCGCCGCCTACGAGTCGGGGCTGGTCAGTCCCGGCGGCTGACCCGCCGGACCGCCCTGCCGTGCGCGGGGATCCTCAGTGCGCGGCGACGACCAGCGCCAGCGCGACCAGGGCCGGAACGGTCTGCACGAAGAGGATGCGGCGGCTCGCGGTCGCCGCGCCGTACACCCCGGCGACGGCCACGCAGATCAGGAAGAACAGCTTCGCCTGGAAGCCGGCCGGGTCCGACGCCAGCGCGCCCCACACCAGTCCCGCGGCCAGAAAGCCGTTGTACAGGCCCTGGTTGGCCGCCAGCGCCTTGCTCTCGCGGGCGAACTCCTCGGTGGTGCCGAAGGAGGCGCGGGCGCGCGGTGTGGTCCACAGGAACATCTCCAGGACCAGGATGTAGGCATGCAGGGCCGCTATGAGCAGCACGGCGACGGTTGCGGTGATCGACATGGGCCGTAGCGTACGTTGCGTGCCGGGCGCCCCGCGCCGTGCGGGAGAATGGGCGCCATGAGTCTGTTCCGCGACGACGGCATCGTGCTGCGCACCCAGAAGCTGGGCGAGGCGGACCGGATCATCACGCTGCTCACCCGCCGCCACGGCCGGGTGCGCGCGGTGGCCCGCGGAGTGCGGCGCACGAAGTCGAAGTTCGGGGCCCGGCTGGAGCCCTTCTCCCATGTGGACGTGCAGTTCTTCGCCCGCGGGGGAGAACTCGTCGGACGCGGGCTGCCGCTGTGCACGCAGGGCGAGACGATCACCCCGTACGGCAGCCGGATCGTCACCGACTACGCCCGGTACACCGCGGGCACCGCGATGCTGGAGACCGCCGAGCGCTTCACCGACCACGAGGGCGAACCGGCGGTGCAGCAGTACCTGCTCCTCGTCGGCGGCCTGCGCACCCTCGCCGACGGCGAGCACGACCCGCGCCTGGTGCTCGACGCCTTCCTGCTGCGTTCCCTGGCGGTCAACGGCTACGCGCCCAGCTTCGGCGACTGCGCGAAGTGCGGGATGCCCGGACCGAATCGGTTCTTTTCGGTCGCGGCGGGAGGAGTCGTATGCGGCGAGTGCCGCCCGGCCGGAAGCGTCGTACCCTCACTGGAGTCCCTGGAACTCCTCGGGGCGCTGCTCGGCGGCGACTGGGAGACCGCGGACGCGTGCGAGCCGCGCCATTGCCGTGAGGGCAGCGGGCTGGTCGCCGCCTACCTGCAGTGGCATCTGGAGCGCGGGCTGCGCTCGCTGCGGTTCATCGACAAGTAGATACACACGGAAGTGGAGAGCAGGCGCATGGCTGTACGCGGGATTCTGAGCCGCCCCCGACGCGAGTACCGGGCTCCCGACCCGCACCCGTCCGGCGCCCGGCCACCCAAGATCCCAGGTGAGCTCGTCCCGCAGCACGTCGCCATCGTCATGGACGGCAACGGCCGCTGGGCCAAGGAGCGCGGCCTGCCCCGCACCGAGGGCCACAAGGTCGGCGAGACCGTCGTCCTCGACGTCCTCAAGGGCTGCCTGGACATCGGCGTCAAGAACCTCTCGCTGTACGCCTTCTCCACCGAGAACTGGAAGCGCTCCCCCGACGAGGTCCGCTTCCTGATGAACTTCAACCGCGACGTCATCCACCGCCGCCGCGACGAGATGCACGAGATGGGCATCCGCATCCGCTGGGCCGGGCGCATGCCGCGGCTGTGGAAGTCCGTGGTCAAGGAACTCCAGGTCGCGGAGGAGATGACCCGCGACAACGACGCGATGACGCTGTACATGTGCGTCAACTACGGCGGCCGCGCCGAGATCGCCGACGCGGCGGCGCGCATGGGCGAGGACATAAAGGCGGGTCGCCTGGACCCCTCCAAGGTCACCGAGAAGACCCTCGCGAAGTACATGTACCACCCGGACATGCCCGATGTGGACCTCTTCGTCCGCCCCTCCGGCGAGCAGCGCACCTCCAACTTCCTGCTCTGGCAGTCCGCCTACGCCGAGATGGTCTTCCAGGACGTGCTCTGGCCCGACTTCGACCGCCGCGACCTGTGGCGCGCCTGCCTGGAGTACGCCTCCCGCGACCGCCGCTTCGGCGGCGCGATCCCCAACGAGCTGATGTCCGCCGAGGGCGGGGCGGCGGCCCCGCAGGCATGACGGATCCCGTCGGGTACCGCGCCGCACGGGGGTGCGGCGCGGTCGTCCGGGCCGTGCTCGCGAAGGCGAACGCCACCCAGACGTCCCGTCTGCGCGCGAACAGGCTGTGGATTGCCGCGTCCCTGTACGTGATGGCTCCGCTCGCGGCCGCGGGCCCGTGCCTGGACCGCGGGTCCGGCTGAGGCGTGGGCCGGCGGAGGCGGGGCCGGGGGACCGGCTCCGCGCTCAGTCCTCCGCGGGGATGCCGCAGCCCGCGCAGTCGGCGCAGGTGCCGAAGATCTCGACCGTGTGCGCGACGTCGACGAAGCCGTGCTCGACGGCGATCGCGTCGGCCCACTTCTCGACCGCGGGGCCCTCGACCTCGACGGCCTTGCCGCAGACGCGGCAGACCAGGTGGTGGTGGTGACCGCTGCTGCAGCGCCGGTAGACGGACTCGCCGTCGCCCGTGCGCAGGACGTCGATCTCGCCGGCGTCGGCGAGGGACTGCAGGGTGCGGTAGACCGTGGTGAGGCCCACCGAGTCACCCCGGTGCTTCAGGAGGTCGTGCAGTTCCTGTGCGCTGCGGAACTCGTCGGCCTCGGCGAGGGCCGCGGCCACGGCGGCGCGCTGCCGCGTCGAACGGCCCCGTACGGGGGGCTTGGCGGTCGTCACCAGTGGCCTCCTTCTCGGTCGTTGTCCCGGTCGGACATTGTGCCAGTCCGGGGCTCTCAGACCCGAACGTCGTCCTCGGCCGGGCGTGCGCCGGGTACCTCAAGGGTGCATCGTTCCGTGTCCTGCGCGGCCCTGCGAGCCCTCTTTTTCGCCAGTGGCGTGGAGGCCGCGGTCAGGGCGACGAAGACACCGATGGCGAGCAGCACGATCGTCGCCCCGGAGGGCACGTCGACGTAGTACGAGGTGACCGTGCCGGAGAAGGCCACCGTCACGCCGATGGCCACCGCCAGTGCGAAGGTCGTCGCGAAGCTGCGGGTGATCGCCTGCGAGGCCGCCACCGGGATCACCATGAGCGCGCTCACCAGCAGCAGGCCGACGACCCGCATCGCCACGGTGACGGTGACCGCCGCGGTGACCGCGACCAGCAGGTTGAGCAGCCGCACCGGCAGCCCGGTGACGCGGGCGAACTCCTCGTCCTGGGAGACCGCGAACAACTGCCGCCGCAGCCCCAGGGTGACCAGCACGACGAAGCCGGCGAGCACGCAGACGGCGGTGATGTCCTGCGGGGAGACGGTGGTGATCGAACCGAAGAGATACGTCGTCAGGTTGGCGTTGGAGCCGTTGGGCGCGAGCGAGGTGAACATGACGCCGGCCGCCATACCGCCGTAGAAGAGCATGGCGAGCGCGATGTCGCCGCGGGTGCGGCCGTACCAGCGGATCAGCTCCATCACGATCGCGCCGACGATCGACACGGCCGTCGCCATCCACACCGGGTTGGTGCTCAGCAGGAAGCCCAGGCCCACGCCGGTCAGCGCGACATGGCCGATCCCGTCGCCCATCAGGGCCTGGCGGCGCTGGACGAGGAAGATGCCGATGGCGGGGGCGGTGATGCCGACCAGGACGGCGGCGATCAGGGCCCGCTGCATGAAGGCGAAGGTGAACAGCTCCATCAGAACAGCCCCGTCCGGATCGGCTCGGCCGCACGGTCGGCGTGCGGGTGGACATGGTCGTGGCCGGGCAGCGCGTGCTGGCCGCGCGCCTGCGGCGGCGGGCCGTCGTGGACGACGCAGCCGTCGCGCAGTACGACCGCGCGGTCGATGAGCGGTTCCAGCGGGCCGAGTTCGTGCAGGACGACCAGCACGGTGGTGCCGAGGCCGACTTGCTCGCGCAGGGTGCCCGCGAGCACCTCCTGGCTGGCGAGGTCGACGCCGGCCATCGGCTCGTCCATGATCAGCACGTCGGGTTCCACGGACAGCGCGCGGGCGATCAGCACGCGCTGGTGCTGGCCGCCGGAGAGGGCGTTCACCGAGTCGCCGGCCCGGTCGGCCATGCCGACCAGCTCCAGGGCGCGGTCCACCGCGGCCCGGTCGGCCTTGCGGGAGAACCCCATCCGGGTGCGGGCCAGCCGCCCCGCGGTGACGACCTCGCGCACGGTCGCGGGGACCCCGGAGGCGGCCGTGGTGCGCTGCGGCACGTACCCGATCCGCGCCCAGTCCCGGAAGCGGCGGTGCGGGGTGCCGAAGAGCTCCAGCTCGCCGCCGGTGAGCGGCACCTGGCCGACCACGGCACGCACCGCGGTCGACTTGCCGGAGCCGTTGGCGCCGAGCAGCGCGACGACCTCACCCCGCCGCACGTCCAGGTCGACGCCGCGCAGTACCGGGCGCGAGCCGAGCGAGGCGGTCGCGCCCCGCAGCGAGATGACCGTGTCCGTAGCGTCCATAGCTGCCTCCGTCGTCGCGGTCACGTGGTGGCGCCCAGCGCCGTCTGCAGGGCCTTGAGATTGGCGCGCTGGACCCCGAAGTAGTCGGACCCCCGTGAGCGGTCGGTGATCCCCTCGATCGGGTCGAGTACGTCGGTCCGCAGGTCCAGGTCACCCGCGAGGGTCTTCGCCGTCCGGTCGCTGACGAGCGTCTCGAAGAACACCGTGCTCACCTGCCTGTCCTTGGCGAGGTCCTGGAGCGCCCGCATCCGGGCGGCGCTCGGCTCCGCCTCGGGGTCGATGCCGTTGACCGCCTCCTCCACCAGGCCGTAGCGCTCGGCGAGGTAGCCGAAGGCGGCGTGGGTGGTGAGGAAGGTGTCCGAGGTGCGGTTGCGCAGTCCGTCGGTGAACGCGGTGTTCAGCGCGTCGAGCTTCTTCACGAGCGCGTCGGTGTTCTCGGCGTAGAGCGCCGCGTGGTCCGGGTCGGCCTGGGCCAGCGTCCGGCCGACGCCCTCGGCGACCTGCGCGTACTTCACGGGGTCGAGCCATATGTGGGGGTCGGCGCCGGCGTCCTCGTGGTGGTGCGGGTCTTCCTCGTCCGGGCCGGGGTCGCTGTGGTTGTCGCCGGTGGTGTGGTGCTCGCCGTCGACCTCGGTGCCGTGGTCCTCCAGCGCGGTGAGCGAGGCGGCGTCCACGATGTGCCGTACGCCGGACTGGGCTATGGCCTCGTCCACGGCGGGCTGGAGGCCCTTGAGGTAGACGACCACGCCCGACTGGCCGAGTCGGCCGATCTGCCGGGGGGTGAGTTCCAGGTCGTGCGGCTCGGTGCCGGGTTTGGTGAGGCCGGTGACGCTGACGTGGCTGCCGCCGATCTGCTCCGCGAGGTACTGCATCGGGTAGAAGGACGCAGTGACCTTGAGGCGGCCGTCCGTGGTCCGGGTGTCGCCCGCGGCGGCGGAGCACGCGGAGAGGGCGACCAGCCCGGCGACGGCCGCCATCGGGAGCAGCACACGACCTATGTTCATGACTCCCATTTTCAACAAAAATGGAAACGATTGTCAATTGAGCACAGTGTGATCACGATCGGCCCCCCGCGACGCGGAACCGATTTGATACGGCCCCCGTCGGCGCCGGTAATCTGAGGTATTCGCCGGACCGAGCTCGCCCCCGGCGACCCCACCGACCGCTTCGTCGTCTGAAGAGAGCACCGTGGCCGCCGACAAGATCGACACCATCGTCAGCCTGAGCAAGCGCCGTGGCTTCGTTTTCCCCTGCAGCGAGATCTACGGCGGCCAGAAGGCCGCCTGGGACTACGGGCCGCTGGGCGTGGAGCTCAAGGAGAACATCAAGCGCCAGTGGTGGCGCGCGATGGTCACCTCGCGGGAGGACGTGGTCGGCATTGACTCCTCGGTGATTCTGGCCCGCGAGGTCTGGGAGGCCTCCGGCCACGTCGCCACGTTCACCGACCCGCTCACCGAGTGCACCTCCTGCCACAAGCGCTACCGCGCGGACCACCTGGAGGAGGCGTACGAGGCCAAGCACGGCCACCTGCCGGCCAACGGCCTGTCCGACATCAACTGCCCCAACTGCGGCAACAAGGGCGCGTTCACCGAGCCCAAGCAGTTCTCCGGGCTGCTCTCCACCCACCTGGGCCCGACCCAGGACTCCGGCTCGGTCGCCTACCTGCGCCCCGAGACCGCCCAGGGCATCTTCACCAACTTCTCCCAGGTGCAGACGACCTCGCGCCGGAAGCCGCCGTTCGGCATCGCCCAGACCGGCAAGTCCTTCCGCAACGAGATCACGCCGGGCAACTTCATCTTCCGGACCCGTGAGTTCGAGCAGATGGAGATGGAGTTCTTCGTCAAGCCGGGCGAGGACGAGACCTGGCACGAGTACTGGATGCAGCAGCGCTGGGACTGGTACCGGGGCCTCGGCCTGCGCGAGGAGAACATGCGCTGGTTCGAGCACGCCAAGGAGAAGCTCTCCCACTACTCGAAGCGCACCACCGACATCGAGTACCGCTTCAACTTCGGCGGCACCGAGTTCTCCGAGCTGGAGGGCATCGCCAACCGCACGGACTACGACCTCAAGGCGCACAGCCAGGCCAGCGGCCAGGACCTGTCGTACTTCGACCAGGAGGCCGGCGAGCGCTACTTCCCGTACGTCATCGAGCCCGCGGCCGGTCTCAACCGCGCCATGCTCGCCTTCATGCTCGACGCCTACAACGAGGACGAGGCGCCGAACGCGAAGGGCGTGATGGAGAAGCGCACCGTCATGCGGCTCGACCCGCGCCTGGCCCCGGTCAAGGTCGCGGTGCTCCCGCTGTCCCGCAACCCGCAGCTCTCCCCGAAGGCCAAGGGGCTCGCCGCGGACCTGCGCCGGCACTGGAACATCGAGTTCGACGACGCCGGCGCCATCGGCCGCCGCTACCGCCGCCAGGACGAGATCGGCACGCCGTTCTGCGTCACCGTCGACTTCGACACCCTTGAGGACAACGCGGTGACGGTCCGCGAGCGCGACACCATGAAGCAGGAGCGCGTCTCGCTCGACCAGGTCGAGTCCTTCCTCGGCGGCCGTCTGCTCGGCTGCTAGGTCCCGACGTACGGCGAAGGCGCCCGGTCACCCCCGTGGGGGAGACCGGGCGCCTTCCGTCTGTACGCCCGCGCTTCAGGACGCCAGGCCGCGCACGATCAGGTCGCAGACGGCCGTGAACGCGGCGTCGATGCCGGGGGCGGACCACTCGGCCGCGTAGGCGGGGTCGTGGAAGCGTCCCGCGGCGTCGAAGACGGCCCGCGCCACGACCTCGGGGTCCCCGGCCTCGAACTCGCCCGTGCCGGCGCCGTCCCGGACGATCCGGGTCAACTGCCCGACCAGGTCGTCCACATGGCGCTCGATGACGACGCTCTGCTCCGCCGCCAGCACCATGTACGTCGCGAACAGCTCCGGGTCGCCACCCGCCTTGCGCCGCTTCGCCGCGAAGAGCGCCGCGAGCCACGCCCGCAGCCGGTCCGGCGCGGGGCGGCCGGCGTCGAGCGCTATGGCGGAGAGTTCCGCGTGCGACTGGTCCAGCCAGCGCTGGGTGACCGCCTCCCGCAGCGCCGCCTTGGTCCGGAAGTGCCGGTACACGCTTCCGTGGCTGACGCCGAGCGCGCGGGCCACGTCGACCACGGTGGCCTTGGCGGGGCCGTAGCGGCGCAGCACGTCCTCCGTGGTCTCGAGGATGCGTTCTGCGGTCAGCGTCTCGGGTGGCATGGTGGACATTCTCCCAGGACCCGGGCGGTGGGCGTCAGTGCTCCCGCTCGCTGTCCAGGTGCCCCATCTGCGCGTCCGGGTAGCGGTTGCCCGCCGCCGCGCCGGCCGGGACGGCCGTCTCGATCGCGGCGAGGTCGGCGGCGTCGAAACGGACGTCCAGCGCGCCCAGCGCCTCGCCGAGCCGCTCGCGGGTGCGGGAGCCGATCAGCGGCACGATGTCCTCGCCCTGGGCCAGCACCCAGGCGATGGCGGTCTGCGCGACGGAGACGCCCTTCTGCTCGGCGATCTTCCGCAGCGCCTCGACCAGCGCCAGGTTGTGGTCCAGGTTCTGGCCCTGGAAGCGCGGGCTCATCGCCCGGAAGTCGTGGGCGGCGAGCTGCCGGTCCCGGGTGAAGTGGCCGCTGATCAGGCCGCGCGAGAGCACGCCGTAGGCGGTCACGCCGATGCCCAGCTCGCGGGCGGTCGGCAGGATCTCGTCCTCGATGCCGCGGGAGATCAGCGAGTACTCGATCTGCAGATCGCTGATGGGGGCGGTGGCGGCCGCGCGGCGCAGGGTGCCGGCGCCCACCTCGGACAGGCCGATGTGGCGTACGTGGCCGGCCTGGACGAGGTCGGCGATGGCGCCGACGGTCTCCTCGATCGGGACGGCGGGGTCGACCCGGGCGATGCGGTAGATGTCGATGTGGTCGGTGCCGAGGCGCTGCAGCGAGTACGAGGCGAAGTTCTTCACCGCCGCCGGGCGGCCGTCGTACCCGAGCCACTCGCCTCCGGGGCCGCGCAGGGCACCGAACTTGACGCTGACCAGGGCCTTGTCACGGTTCGCGCCGGCGGAGCGCAGGGCCTCGCCGATGAGCATCTCGTTGTGGCCCATGCCGTAGAAGTCGCCGGTGTCGATCAGGGTGATGTCCGCGTCGAGGGCGGCGTGGATCGTGGCGAGGGACTCGGCGCGGTCGGCCTCGCCGTAGAGGGCCGACATGCCCATGGCGCCGAGGCCGAGGGTGGAGACGGTCGGGCCGGTGGTGCCGAGGGTGCGGTTGCGCATTGCGGGAGCTCCGTTCAGGGGGTGTGCGGACAACGATGACACATGCACTGACAGATTTCAATATCTGTCAGTGCATGTGCCTGACCCACTCCCTCGTGACCCCCCGACCGGGGGTGCACCCGCCCCGTCATGACCGCCGGGCCGGGTGCCTCACCCCACGTGCCGCGGCAGCCGCAGACTGAACAGCGCCGTGCCCAGGACGGCCGCGAGCTGCACGACCAGCACGATGACCAGGGCGTCCCGCATCCCGTGCCCGGGCGCCAGGGAGAGGAAGAGCGTGCCGAGCGTGGCCACGCCCAGGGCGAGCGCGGACTGCTGCGCGGTCACCATGACCCCGCTGCCCACCCCGGCCCGCGCGGCCGGCACGTCGGCGAGCACCAGCCGGAACAGCACGGGCAGTTGCAGCCCCTGCCCGAAGCCGGCCAGTGCCAGCCCCGGCAGCAGCGCCCAGCCGCTCATGCCCCCCGCGTGCCACTCGCGGGCCACCGACGCCGCCAGCACGGCGACACCCACCGCCTGCACCAGGCCGCCGGCGCTGACCACCCGTCCGCCGTAGCGCAGGACCAGGCGGGGCCCGGCGAGCGAGGCGATGAAGAAAGCCACCGCCATCGGCACCAGCGCGGCCCCGGCCTGCACCGGGCCGTACGCCAGGCCCTCCTGGAGCGCCACCGCGATCACGAACATGAAGCCGCCGAAGCCGAGGGAGAACGGCAGCACCAAAGGCAGCGCCCTGCGCATGCCCGCCGAGTGGAAGAGGCTCGGCGGCACCAGCGGGACCCGTCCCGCGCGGTCCGCCCGGCGCTCGACCAGGTAGAAGGCGATCGAGGCGAAGGGGAAGAGCAGCAGCGACACCCAGGTCCACACCGGCCATCCGGCGGCCCGGCCCTCGGTGAGCGGCGCGAGCAGCGTGATCAGGGACACCGCCAGCAGGAGCGTGCCGGGGCGGTCCACGGGCGCCGGGTGCTCGGAGCGGGTCTCCGGCACACTGCGCGCGGAAAGGAACAGGCCGATCGCCGCGACCGGGACGTTCACCAGGAACACCGCGCGCCAGCCGGTGCCCGCGATGTCCGCGGCGACGAGGATGCCGCCGAGGATCTGGCCGGCGACCATCGACAGGCCGGCGGTGGCACCGTACAGGCTCAGCGCCTTGGCCCGGCGGTGGCCGGAGGTGGCGGAGTGGATGGTGGCCAGCACCTGCGGCAGCATCAGCGCCGCCGAGGCGCCCTGGGCGACGCGCGCCGCCACCAGCGTCCAGGCGTCGGGCGCCAGGCCGCAGGCGAGCGAGGTGAGGCCGAAGGCCGCCATGCCCGCGATGAAGAGCCGGCGGCGGCCGAAGGAGTCGCCGAGCCGCCCGCCGAGCACCAGCAGCACGGCGTAGGCCACGCCGTAGCCGGCGACGACCAGCTCCAGCAGCGCGGCCCCGGCGTGCAGGTCGGATTCGATGGCGGGCAGGGCGACGTTGACGATGAAGAAGTCGATCAGCGGCAGCGCGGCGCCCAGCAGCACGGTGAACAGGCCCAGCGGGCTGAGCGCGGGGGAGGCGGGCGGGGCGGGCGACGCCGCGGAGGTGGTGGAGGCGGCGGAGGCGGCGGAGGATGCCTCGGGAGCGGACGGCGCGGACGCGGCGCCGGTGCCGCCGCGCAGGCGGATCACCCGGGGCTTGACCTGGGCCCGCGACGGCAGGCCGGGGGAGACGGAGAGGTCGTTTCGATCGGTCACCTATGACACGATGGGCCCCTTCCCAAGGTGGTACCAGAGAGCGTTTATCCAGGTATCACAACCACCTGGCAACGGGCTGGGCGATGCGGCACCCTGGGAGTCATGACGACGACCGCAGCAGCCCGGCTGGAACTCGCCTCCTTCCTCCGAAGCCGCCGCGAGCGGATCGCCCCCGAGCAGGTCGGCCTTCCGCCCGGGCGCCGCCGGCGCACCCCGGGACTGCGTCGCGAGGAGGTCGCGCAGCTCGCCGCGGTCGGCGTCACCTGGTACACGTGGCTCGAACAGGCCCGGGAGATCCAGATCTCGGCGCAGGTGGCCGACGCCATCGCCCGCGCGCTGATGCTCGACCCGAACGAGCGGACGCATCTGTTCCTGCTCGCCGGCGTCACCGACCCCAATCCGCTCGCCCGGTGCCCCGGCATGTCGGACCAGATCCGCGAGATGCTCGCCAAGCTGGAGCCGCTGCCGGCCGCCGTCCTCAACAGCCGTACCGATGTCATCGCGCACAACCGCACCTACGGGCGGCTGGTGGCCGACCTCGACGCGCTGCCCTTCGAGGACCGCAACATCATGTGGCTGGCCTTCACCGATCCCGCCTGGCGCGTCGGCATGCCGGACTGGAAGGAGACCAGCCGGCTGATGGTCGCCAAGTACCGTTCCGCGATGGCCGGGCATCTTGCCGAGCCCGCCTGGAAGTCACTGGTGAAGCGGCTGGAGCAGGCGTCGCCGGAGTTCCGCGAACTCTGGGAGCGCCACGAGGTCCAGGAGCCGGAGAACCGCACCAAGCGCTTCCTCAACCCCGATGTCGGCCTGCTCACCTTCGACTTCACCCACCTGTGGCTCGGCCCCCGGCAGGGTCCGCGACTGGTGACCTACACCCCGGCGGACGACGTCACCCGGGAGCGGGTGCAGCGTCTGTACGAGCTGGTCACCGCCCCTGCCGCTGCCTCCCTGCCGCAGGCCGTCCCCGCCTGACTCAGCCGAGCCGGGCCCGGGCCTCCATGAGCGCGAAGCCCAGCAGGTTCAGGCCGCGCCACTGCGCCGGGTCGGCCGCGCGCTCGTCGTCGGCGGCCAGGCCGATGCCCCATATCCGGTCGACCGGGCTGGCCTCGACGAGCACCCGCCGGCCCGTGCCCAGCAGATAGGCGCGCAGCGCCGGGTCCTGCCCGAACTTGGCCGTGTTGCCCGCCACGACGAGCTCCGAGCGCCGCCCTTCCCACGCCTCGCCGTCGAAGCCGCGCACCTGGCGGCCCAGCCGCTTCGCGGCCTGCGGATGCGGCGCGGCGAGGATCTTCGCCAGCGTCTCCTCGTCGCCGAAGAGCCTGGCCTTGCCGGCCATCATCCAGTGCTCGGCCGTCGGGTAGGCGACGCCGTCGACGGAGAACTCCGAGGGCCACCACTGGCTCAGGCAGCCCGCGCCCACGCTGCCGTCCCGCTGCGGGCGGTGCCCCCAGAAGAACAGGTACTTCGGCCGTGTGCCCCGCGTCGCCAGCGCCACGAGGGTTTCGTGGTCGCGTGCGTCGCCCGGCTCGGTGAACGGCGTGTGCGTCATGCCGTGACGGTAACGCGGGGGTACGACAGCGGGCATCGGGATTACCCGTCGAGCAGCCGGCCCAGTATGCGGTCCAGCAGCGCGAGTTCGTCCTCCGGCAGGGCGGCGAGACCCGGCGGGGGAGTGCCGAGGATGCGCTCGGCCTCCGCGGCGGCCGCGGCACCGGCCGCGGTGACCGCCACGACCTTGCGGCGGCGGTCACCGGGGTGCGGGGTGCGGTCCACCAGGCCGCGCCGGGCCAGGTCGTCCACGACGAGCGTGATGTAGGGGCGGTCCGACATGAGGTCGGACGCGAGCTCTCCCGGGGTGACGGGCGCGGCGGCGATCCGGCGCAGTGCCTTGACGCGGAAGAAGCTCATGCCGAGGGCGTCGGCCACCTCCCGGCGGCGCTCGTTGCGTTCCAGGACGAGGGTGCGCAGATTGCGCCACACGCGGTCCGGTGTCCCGTCGTTCACCTGGCGCCCACCATCTCCCGCGGCTCGTCGGCCGCCAGGCGCTGCGCGGCCCGCGCCGCGGTGCCCGCGGCCCAGGAGCCCGTCGTCAGCCAGCCCAGCACCAGCACGACCACGCCGCAGCCGGTGATGATCCACCACGCCGTGATGTCCAGCCCGGCGGCCAGGGCCGCGCCGACGACGGCGACGCCCAACGACTGCCCGACCTGGCGGCTGGTGGAGGCCACGGCCGCGGCGACCCCCGCCTGGGAGCGCGGCATGCCGGAGACGGCGGTGTTGGTGATGGGGGCGTTGACGAAGCCGAAGCCGATGCCGAACAGGACGTACCCGGTGAAGAGCAGGACGTCCGAGGACTGGCCGTGCAGCGCGGCGAAGACCACCCCGCTCGCGGTCGTGGCGGTGCCCGCGAGCAGCAGTGGCAGCCGCGGCCCGCGGCTGCCGACCATGCGGCCGGACAGCGGGGCGAAGACGAGCGCCATGGCGGCCATCGGCAGCAGGTGCAGTCCGGCGTCCAGGGCGGACAGCTTGCGTACGTCCTGGAGGTAGAGGGTGTTGAGGAAGAGGAAGCCGGCGAGCGCGGCGAAGGCGCTCACCGCTATCACCGTGGCCCCGCTGAAGGGCGCGCTGCGGAAGAAGCGGGGGTCGATCAGCGGTTCCCTGCGCCGCCGTTCGTAGCCGATCAGGCCCGCCGCCGAGCACGCGGCGACCACCAGGCAGCCGATGATGAGGGGCGAGCCCCAGCCCGCGCCCGGCGCCTCGATGATCGCGTACGTCAGCGAGCCGAGCAGCGCGATGATCAGCAACTGGCCGACGGGGTCGATGCGGCGCGGCCTGGGCGCCCGGGACTCGGGGACGAACAGGGCGGTCAGCACCAGGGCCAGGAAGCCGATGGGCAGGTTGATCCAGAACACCGAGCGCCAGCCGATGGACTCCACCAGCGCGCCGCCGACGATCGGGCCGGCCGCCATGCTGATGCCGACGACGCCGCCCCACACGCCGATGGCCCGTGCCCGCTCCCGCGGGTCGGTGAAGACGTTGGTGATGATCGACATCGCCACGGGGTTGAGCATCGAGCCGCCGACCGCCTGGAGCATGCGGAAGACCACCAGCCATTCCAGGCTGGGGGCGATGCTGCACAGCCCCGAGGCAACGGTGAAGATCACCAGCCCGATGCGGAAGATCCTGCGCCGTCCGATGCGGTCGGCGGTCGATCCGGAGAGCATCAGGAGCGAGGCCAGCACCAGGGTGTACGCGTCGATCGTCCACTGCAGTCCGGAGATCGAGGCGTGCAGGTCCGCGCGCATGGAGGGCAGCGCCACATTGAGGATCGTGTTGTCGAGGCTGACGATGAGCAGGCTCATGCAGCAGATGGCCAGCACCAGCAGACGCCTGCGGTGGCTGAGCTCCGGCATCGGTACCCCGTCCGCTCCGCCGGGACTCCCGCCCCGGACTTTGATTGTATTTGTGTAACCATTTCAATCTACACCCACCTCGGGCCCGGGTCTCCCGTGCGTACGCGAGAATGGGTGGCATGACTGCAGACGCCATCACCGCCCCGTCGCTCACGATCGGCCCGCACACCGTGTGGCCGCCTGTGGTGCTGGCGCCGATGGCGGGCATCACCAACGCCCCCTTCCGCACGCTGTGCCGGGAGTTCTCCGGCGGCAAGGGGCTCTTCGTCTCCGAGATGATCACCACTCGGGCGCTCGTCGAGCGCAATGAGAAGACCATGCAGCTCATCCACTTCGACAAGAGCGAGAACCCCCGCTCGATCCAGCTGTACGGGGTGGACCCGGTGATCGTCGGCAAGGCGGTCCGGATGATCGTCGACGAGGACCTGGCCGACCACATCGACCTCAACTTCGGCTGCCCGGTCCCCAAGGTGACCCGCAAGGGCGGCGGTGCGGCCCTGCCGTACAAGCGCAACCTGTTCCGGTCGATCCTGCGCGAGGCCGTCGCGGGCGCGGGCGACCTGCCGGTCACCATCAAGATGCGCACGGGCATCGACGACGATCACGTCACCTACCTGGACGCGGGCCGTATCGCCGTCGAGGAGGGGATCGCCGCCGTCGCGCTGCACGGCAGGTCGCTCGCCCAGCACTACGGCGGCTCGGCCGACTGGGAGAAGGTCGCCCGCTTGAAGGAGCACGTCCCGGAGATCCCCGTGCTCGGCAACGGTGACATCTGGAGCGCCGAGGACGCGGTCCGGCTGATGCGCGAGACCGGTTGCGACGGCGTGGTCGTGGGCCGTGCCTGCCTGGGCCGGCCCTGGCTGTTCGGCGACTTCGTCGCCGCCTTCGAGGGCGGCGGCGACCTGGCCACCCCGGCGCTGCGCGAGGTCGCGGGGGTGATGCGGCGCCACGCCGAGCTGCTCGGGGAGTGGCTGGGTGACGAGGAGCGCGGCGTGATCGACTTCCGCAAGCACGTGGCCTGGTACACCAAGGGCTTCTCGGTCGGCTCCGAGATGCGCCGCAAGCTCGCGATGGCGTCCTCCCTGGCCGAGCTCGACGCGCACCTCGACGGACTCGAACTCGACCAGGAATGGCCGGATGGCGCCGAGGGCCCGCGCGGCCGTACGGCGGCGGGCAAGCGCGTGGCGCTCCCGGACGGCTGGCTGGAGGACCCGTACGACTGCTCGGTGGTCGTCGACGCGGACGCGGAATCGGACACTTCCGGCGGCTGACGGCATTCCGGGCGGCCGTGGGGCCGTCCGCCGGGCCTGATGCGGCGTCGGCGGGGCGAGTGATTCTCGCCACGTCTGATAGGTGCGTTGCTCAGATGAGCACGCCGAGTGTCGCATCACCTCTCTTAGAGGTGGCACTGGGTGCCATCGTTGTCGTCGCCATCCGGTCAAGCCATCCCTCGCATGGAGTAACAGAAACCGCTGACAGTGATCACCGGGCGGCATCATGTGTTCGAGGATTGAATGCATCCGATGCCCGCCCGAACCGGTCCCGCGCTTTCGATCTGTCGGCCGATGGGTGGTTACAGCCGTGTGACCTGGTGATGGACGTACTGCAGCGCCTTAGGGATGGGTACGCTCCCCGCCGTCAGGGCATCCCGGCCGCGAGGAGCGAGTCCCGTGTCGGAAGAACAAGAAATCCAGAAGTTCGTCTACGACTTCACCGAGGGCAACAAGGACCTCAAGGACCTTCTCGGCGGCAAGGGCGCCAACCTGGCCGAGATGACCAACCTCGGCCTGCCCGTCCCTCCGGGCTTCACGATCACCACCGAGGCCTGCAAGGTCTACCTGGGCTCCGGCTCCGAACCCGCGGCCCTGCGCGACGAGGTGAGTGCGCACCTCGACGCGCTGGAACAGCGGATGGGCAAGAAGCTCGGCCAGCCGGACAACCCCCTGCTGGTCTCCGTGCGCTCCGGGGCGAAGTTCAGCATGCCGGGCATGATGGACACCGTCCTCAACATCGGCCTGTCCGACGACTCCGTGGCCGGGCTCGCGGCGCAGGCCGGCGACGAGCGCTTCGCCTGGGACTCCTACCGCCGCCTGATCCAGATGTTCGGCAAGACCGTGCTGGGCGTGGAGGGCGACCTCTTCGAGGAGGCCCTGGAGGACGCCAAGCGCGCCAAGGGCACCCACAGCGACCTCGACCTGGACGCCGCCGACCTGCGCGGCCTGGTCGAGCAGTTCAAGGCCGTCGTGGCCAAGGAGACCGGCCGGGACTTCCCGCAGGACCCGCGCGAGCAGATGGACATGGCCGTCCGGGCCGTCTTCGAGTCCTGGAACGGCGAGCGCGCCATCCTCTACCGCCGCCAGGAGCGCATCCCCGGCGACCTCGGCACGGCCGTCAACATCTGCTCCATGGTCTTCGGCAACCTCGGCCCCGACTCCGGCACCGGCGTCGCCTTCACCCGCGACCCCGCCACCGGCCACCAGGGCGTGTACGGCGACTACCTGTGCAACGCGCAGGGCGAGGACGTCGTCGCGGGCATCCGCAACACCGTCCCGCTCGCCGAGCTGGAGCAGCTCGACAAGACCTCGTACGACCAGCTCATGAAGATCATGGAGACCCTCGAGACGCACTACAAGGACCTGTGCGACATCGAGTTCACCATCGAGCGCGGCAAGTTGTGGATGCTGCAGACCCGGGTCGGCAAGCGCACCGCGGCCGCCGCCTTCCGCATCGCCACCCAGCTGGTCGACCAGGGGCTCATCGACGAGGCCGAGGCCCTGCAGCGGGTCAACGGCAGCCAGCTCGCGCAGCTGATGTTCCCGCGCTTCGACGAGAAGGCGAAGTCCGAGCGGATCGGCTGGGGCATCGCCGCCTCGCCGGGCGCGGCGGTCGGCAAGGCCGTCTTCGACTCGTACACCGCGGTGAAGTGGTCGCGCTCCGGCGAGAAGGTCATCCTCATCCGCCGCGAGACCAACCCCGACGACCTCAACGGCATGATCGCCGCCGAGGGCATCCTCACCTCGCGCGGCGGCAAGACCTCGCACGCCGCCGTCGTCGCCCGCGGCATGGGCAAGACCTGCGTCTGCGGCGCCGAGGAGCTGGAGGTCGACACCAAGCGGCGGCGCATGACGGCGCCCGGCGGGGTGGTGGTCGAGGAGGGCGACGTCGTCTCCATCGACGGCTCCTCCGGCAAGGTCTACCTGGGCACCGTCCCCGTCGTGCCGTCCCCCGTCGTGGAGTACTTCGAGGGCCGCATGCACGCGGGCGCCGACGACGCCGACGAACTCGTGCAGGCCGTGCACCGGATCATGGCCTACGCCGACCGCGTCCGCCGGCTGCGGGTGCGCGCCAACGCCGACAACGCCGAGGACGCCTCGCGCGCCCGCCGCTTCGGCGCCCAGGGCATCGGCCTGTGCCGCACCGAGCACATGTTCCTCGGCGAGCGCCGCGAACTCGTCGAGCGCCTCATCCTCGCCGACACCGACACCGAGCGCGAGCAGGCACTGAGCGCCCTGCTGCCGCTCCAGCGGTCCGACTTCGTCGAGCTCTTCGAGGCGATGGACGGCCTGCCGGTGACCGTGCGCCTGCTCGACCCGCCGCTGCACGAGTTCCTGCCCGACATCACCGAGCTGTCGGTGCGCGTCGCGCTCGCCGAGTCCCGCAAGGACGCCAACGAGAACGACCTGCGGCTGCTCCAGGCCGTCCACAAGCTCCACGAGCAGAACCCGATGCTGGGCCTGCGCGGCGTACGCCTCGGCCTGGTCATCCCCGGCCTGTTCGCGATGCAGGTGCGGGCGATCGCCGAGGCCGCGGCCGAGCGCAAGCACGCCAAGGGCGACCCGCGGGCCGAGATCATGATCCCGCTGGTGGGCACCGTCCAGGAGCTGGAGATCGTCCGTGACGAGGCCGAGTCGGTCATCGCCGAGGTCCAGGCCGCCACCGGCACCGAACTCGCCCTCGCCCTCGGCACGATGATCGAACTGCCCCGGGCCGCCCTGACCGCCGCGCAGATCGCCGAGGCCGCGGAGTTCTTCTCCTTCGGCACCAACGACCTCACCCAGACCGTGTGGGGCTTCTCCCGCGACGACGTGGAGGCCAGCTTCTTCACGGCGTACCTGGAGAAGGGCATCTTCGGCGTCTCCCCGTTCGAGACCATCGACCGCGACGGCGTCGGCTCGCTGGTGAAGTCCGCCGCCGAGGCCGGCCGCGCCACCCGCCCCGGCCTCAAGCTGGGCGTCTGCGGCGAGCACGGCGGCGACCCCGAGTCCGTCCACTTCTTCCACGAGGTGGGCCTGGACTACGTGTCCTGCTCCCCGTTCCGCATCCCCGTCGCCCGCCTGGAGGCGGGCCGGGCCGCGGCGCAGAACAGGGGCAACGGCACCCGGTAACCAACCCGGCACCCAGAGACCATCTCCCACCCTCACCGGGGGCGGCACCTTTGTGCGAAGGTGCCGCCCCCGCTTCCCTTTGTTCGTCCCCACGACACCGGGCCGCCCGGTTCCGCGGTCAGGGTGGGGCGCATGGCAGCTCCCCGGCCCCTGCAGGCGGTCCTCCACGTCGTGCCGCTCATGGTGCTCGCGGTCGTCCTCCTCGACTCCGCGACCGACTTCTTCCCCGACGACCCGCTGACCGGCGTCGTCACCCCGGCGCGCCTCGCGCTCGGCCTCGGCCTCGTGGCGCTGGTGGCCGGCGGCGCACGGCTGAGCAGCTTCCGCACGCGGCTGGACCTGCCCGTCGTGGTCCTGCTGGGTGCCGCGACGGCGACCACCTTCCTCGGCGGGCACCCCACCGCCCCGCTGCGCGGACTGCTGACCGTGGTCGCCGGCTTCTACTTCGTCGTCGGGCTGCGGCGCACCCAGCCCGAGTCCTGGCGGGCCTTCGGCCTGCTGGCGACGGTCTGCGTCGCGGCGGCCGGCACGGCGGCCTTCACCCAGGTCACCAATGACGTGCCCACCGGCTTCTGCCGCACCGGGCTGCTCACCGACGTGGGCTGCGGCGCCGGCGGCGACGCGGCGCTGACCCGGGCCGTGGGCACCTTCTCCAACCCGAACCTGCTGTCCGCCTTCCTCGTCCTGCTGACCCCGTTCCTGCTGCTCGCCTTCGTGGCGGTCGGCGAGCGCACGGCGGCGACCGCGGTCACCCTGGTGGCGGTGGTGGCGTACGGGGCCGTGCTCACGACGTACTCGCGCGCCGGCTACGTGGCCGCCGTCGCGGGCCTGCTGGTGCTGGGCGGCGCCTACTGGGTCGCGCCCCGCCTCGACCGGCGGCAGCGCCGGATCGCGACCGCCGGAGGCCTGCTGCTCCTGCTGGGCGGCGGTGCGGCGATCTGGCAGACGTCCCGGGCCGGCGACTCGCTGGGCGTGCGCGGGGGCGTGTGGGAGGCGGCGCTGCGGATCGCGGCCCACAACCCGATGGGCGTCGGGCTCGACCGGGCCGGCGCGGTCGTCTCCGCGGCCGTCCCCGGCGACCAGGTCTTCGTGCACACCCACAACATGTGGCTGAACTGGCTGGTGGAGACCGGCCCCGTCGGACTGCTGGGCATGCTCGGCATCACGGTGGTGGCCCTGCTGAGCGCGGCCCGGGCCGCGCGCGAGAAGTCGGTGATCGGCACCGCGGGGCTGGCCGCCCTCACCGGGTTCTTCCTGAGCGCGATGGTGGACCACCCCGCCAACCAGGACCGCATCGCCGCGCTGCTCTGGCTCGTTCTGGGCGTCGTCATGGCCGAGGTGCCCGCACGCTGGCGCCGCCCCGCCCCCACGGCCCCCCACACGCCCCCGGCCGCCGCCCTGCCCGCGCCCCGGCACGGCGCCGGACGGCCCATCTCCGCCCGGCCGGCGGCACCGGTGCCGGCCCTGACGCAGCGGCCGGAAACCCTGGGCTGAGCGCGGGCCGGGCCGCCGCGCGCCGCCGGAAGCGGGCGCGGCGGCCCGCCGGCGTCAGGGCTGCGGAGGCCGGTTCCCGCCCGATTCGCCCGTGCCGTACTCGTCGCTCAGCTTGTCCTGGGCGGTGTCGACCTGGCGCTGGTACTTGCCGCCGGTCCTCTCGTCGATCGTGTCGCCACCCTTGTCGATGCCCTTCTGGGCCTGACTCTCGTGGCCCTTCAGCTTGGCCTTGATCTTGTCCAACATGGACATCGCTGTCCTCCTTGCCGTGAGGCGGGACTCCTCCCAGCATCACCGCCCCACTGAAGATCCGCATCCGGAACCGCGCCCAATGCCGCAGGTGGGGAGCGGTTCGGCGGTCAGCGCAGCGCTCGCGCGACGCCCTGTTCGCGAGGGCCGAGGAACCGCGGGTCCGGGGTGAGGACGGCGTCGACGGCGGCCTTGGCGGCGCCGGCGATCTCGCGGGCGCCGCCGTAGTACCAGGTGACGTCGCGGGGCTCGTCGACACCGACCCCGTACGCGTCGATGCCCGCAGCACGGCACAGGGCGAGCGCACGGCGGATGTGGAACCCCTGGCTCACCAGGAGCGCGTGGTCGACGCCGAAGATGCGCCTGGCGCGGGTGCAGGAGTCCCAGGTGTCGAAGCCGGCGTAGTCCAGGACGACCTTCGCGCGCGGGACGCCGTGCGTGGCGAGGTAGTCCCGCATGGCCGTCGGCTCGTCGTAGTCGGTGCGGCTGTTGTCGCCGGTGACCAGGACCGCCCGCACCTTCCCGGCGGAGTACAGGGCCGAGGCCGCGTCGAGCCGGTGGGCCAGATAGGGCGAGGGCTCGCCGTTCCACAGCCCGGCGCCGAAGACGACCGCGACCGGTTCGGCGGGCGCGTCGGCCAGGGTGCGGACCCGCGGGTCCGCGGTCAGCTGGAGCCATGTGGCGGGCAGCAGCGCCAGCACGCACACCGCCACGGCCGCACGCAGCAACCGCCGCCTGCCCCGCCTGGACCTGGGCAGGCGTGCCGCCAGGGCCCCGGCACCTGTCCGTACCTTCCCGCGCAACCGCTTCACGCCCGAGTCGACGCCGCCCACGTCCCTGCGGTTCCATGATGACCGTGCGAGACGACCACTCCCGCCTCCCGTTCTTCGTGTACGGGACCTTGCGGCCCGGCGAGATCAACCACTCCTGGCTGCTGCGCGGCCGCATCGCCACGGAGACCCCGGCCGTCCTCCACGGCGCCCTGCTCTTCGACGGCCCCGGCTACCCGTACGCCGTGTCCGACGCGCGCGGTCATGTCCAGGGCGATGTCGTGCGTCCGGTCGACGACCTCTACGAGGACGTCCTCGCCGACCTCGACCGGCTGGAGGAGTACACCCCCGGCGCGGCCGACAACCTCTACGAACGCGTCGTCCGCGACGTCCGCACCTACGCCGGCCGGACCCTCCCCGCCTGGGTGTACCTCGCCGCCCCCGCCCACGAACGCGACCTGCGCGCCTCCGGCCGCCCCATCCACGGCGGCGACTGGAAACACCGCTGACACGGCGGCTGCGCCGCGCCGTGCGGGTCCCGCTCATGCGGGCGCAGGCATCCGGGCGGCCGGGGCCGGGGTCGTCGCGGATGGTTGCGGTGGCCCTGGGGCCCGCGGACGGAGCGGGCGCTGACGGTGCGTCCGGGCTGTCCTGACCACGATGAGTGCTCGCGGCCTGCGTTGCGCTGCGCGGTGAGGCCGTGACCCGGCGGCGCCGCGGACGCTGACGGTGTGCTGGGCTCCGGAGTTGAACGCCGTGCCGGTCCGTCTCATGCCGGCGCGGGGTCAGCATGTCGCCGCCGGTCCCCCCGGGTCTTGGCCCCGGGCCGCAACTGGGCGGCCCGGATCGCCGGGCCGCACGCCCCGCTTGCGGAAGCACTGCACGTCCCGGTGGCCGGGGCCGGCCGCCGCGGGGTCGTGCGACCCGAGGTCCGCGCAGGACGCGGGTCCGTTGCGGGCACGGCCGGCGGCGCCCCGATGGGTACGGGGTGCCCGAGCCGGTTGCCGAGGGGCCGAGGCGCCGCCTCGCGAATTGCCGGGCCGGACTGATTCGCGGCCGCCGCGCCACCGGGTGCGGCACCCCGCTGCGACCAGGCACGGGCCGCGCCCGGAAGGTCCACCCAGCGGCGCGGACCGGCCGGGCGGCGCGGAGCGGCCCGTGCGGGGCCGCGCCGGATACTGTCGCCGTATGGACCTGAACCACCAGGCAGCGGACGAGTACGCCCCCTACAGCCAGGCCGACACCGAGCGCTATGTGCCCGAGCCGGACAAGCGGCCCGGCCGCACCTCGTTCCAGCGGGACCGCGCGCGCATGCTGCACTCGGCCGGGCTGCGCAAGCTCGCCGGCAAGACCCAGGTGGTGGATCCGGTCGACGACGAGCGGGCGATCAACAGCAGCCCGCGCACGCGGCTCACCCACAGCCTGGAGTGCGCCCAGGTCGGCCGGGAGCTCGGTGCCGCGCTCGGCTGCGACCCGGACCTGGTGGAGACGGCGTGCCTGGCGCACGACATCGGCCACCCGCCCTTCGGGCACAACGGCGAGATGGTGCTCGCCGAGGTCGCCCAGGACTGCGGCGGCTTCGAGGGGAACGCGCAGAGCCTGCGCATCATCACCCGCCTGGAGCCCAAGCGCTTCACGCACGACGACGACGGCGCGCTGGTCAGCGTCGGCCTCAACCTCACCCGTGCGGCGCTGGACGCGGCCACCAAGTACCCCTGGCCGCGGGGGGCCCATCCCACGCAGCCCGGCAGTCCGAAGTTCGGGGTCTACGAGGACGACCTGCCGGTCTTCGCGTGGCTGCGCCGCACCGCGCCGGCGGACCGCCCGTACGGGCAGTGCTTCGAGGCGCAGGTCATGGACTGGGCGGACGACGTGGCGTACTCCGTCCACGACGTCGAGGACGGGCTGCACGCCGGCCATCTGGACCCGGCCGTGCTGCTGGCCGAGCCGGAGCGGCGCGAGATCTTCGCCGTGGCCGCCGCGCGCTACGCGCCGGGCGCCGCCGAGGACGAGCTCGCCGAGACCCTGGACCGGCTGCTGGACATGGAGTGGTGGCCGCACGGCTTCGACGGATCGGCCATCGCGCAGGCCCGGTTGAAGGACGCCACCTCTCAGCTCATCGGCCGGTTCTGCCTCGCCGCCGAGCGCGCCACCCGGGACGCCTACGGCACCGGCCGGCTCACGCGCTACCGCGCGCAGCTGGTCGTGCCGCGCGAACAGCGCCTGGAGTGCGCGGTGCTCAAGGCGGTCGCCGACCGCTATGTGATGCAGCGAGAGGCGCAGGAGCGGCGGCGCGCCCAGCAGCGGGTGGTGATCGGCGAGCTGGCCGAGGCGCTGCTCGCGCGGGCGCCCGAGGGGCTGGACCCGCAGTTCCGCGGGATGTTCGACGCGGCCAAGGACGACCGGGCCCGCAAGCGGGCCGTCGTCGACCAGATCGCCTCCCTGACCGACTCGGCGGCGACCGCCTTGCACGCCCGGCTCACCGCCGGGCGGTGAGCCCCCGGCGGGCCCCCGGCCGCCCCCTGGAGGGTGTCCGGGAGACGCCCGACCCGGCGCGGCACTCTTCCCGTGGGCCGTGCCGTGCGGGACGCTCACCTCACTGGCAATTGCCAGAGGGAGGGCACCCGGGCACCCGAGGGACTTTCAGGGAGGCGCACAGTGGTGGACGCAGACCAGACATTCGTCATCGTCGGGGCGGGACTCGCGGGGGCGAAAGCGGCGGAGACGCTTCGCTCCGAGGGGTTCACCGGCCGCGTGATACTGATCGGGGACGAGCGCGACCACCCGTACGAGCGCCCACCGCTGTCCAAGGGGTTCCTGCTGGGCAACGAGGAGCGCGACTCGGTCTTCGTGCACCCCGCCGCGTGGTACGCCGAGCACGACGTGGAGCTCCATCTCGGCCAGCCGGTCACCGGACTGGACCGGGCGGCCAAGCGCATCACGCTGGGCGACGGCACCTCCATCCCGTACGACAAGCTGCTGCTGGCCACCGGGGCGGAGCCGCGCCGGCTGGACATCCCCGGCACCGACCTCGCGGGCGTGCACCACCTGCGGCGGCTCGCGCACGCCGAGCGGCTGAAGAACGTGCTGACCACCCTCGGCCGGGAGAACGGCCATCTGGTCGTCGCCGGGGCGGGCTGGATCGGCCTGGAGGTCGCGGCGGCCGCCCGGGGCTACGGCGTCGAGGTCACCGTGGTGGAGGCGCAGCCGTGCCCGCTGCACTCGGTGCTCGGCCCCGAACTGGGCGAGGTCTTCGCGGACCTGCACCGCGAGCACGGCGTGCGGTTCCACTTCGGCGCGAAACTCACCGGGATCACCGGCCAGGACGGCATGGTGCTGTCCGCCCTCACCGACGACGGCGAGGAGCACCCCGCCCACGACGTGCTCGCCGCCATCGGCGCCGCGCCGCGCACCGCGCTGGCCGAGGCCGCCGGGCTCGCCCTCGCCGACCGCGAGGCCGGCGGCGGCATCGCCGTCGACGCGTCGCTGCGCACCTCCGACCCCGACATCTTCGCGGCCGGGGATGTCGCCAACGCCGAACACCCGCTGCTGGGCGGCCGGTTGCGGGTGGAGCACTGGGCGAACGCGCTGAACAGCGGGCCGGTGGCGGCGCGCGCGATGCTGGGCAAGGAGGTGAGCTACGACCGCGTCCCGTACTTCTTCACCGACCAGTACGACCTGGGCATGGAGTTCTCCGGGCACGCCGCCCCGGGAACGTACGACCAGGTGCTGGCCCGCGGCGACGTCGGCAAGCGGCAGTTCATCGCGTTCTGGCTGCGCGAGGGCCGGGTGCTCGCCGGGATGAACGTCAATGTGTGGGACGTCACCGACAGCATCCAGAAACTCATCCGCTCCGGCCGCCGGGTCGACGCCGAGGCGCTCGCCGACCCCGCCGTGCCCCTGAACTCCCTGCTGGAATGAGCGCCCGCACGGTCGCCTAGCATGGTCCTCATGGAGTTCCGTACCGCTGTCGTGCCCGTCGAGGAGATCTTCGATCTGCGCTGGACCGTGCTGAGGCCGGGACTGCCGCGCGCATCCGCGATCTTCGTCGAGGACGGCCACCCGGCCGCGTTCCACATGGCGGGCTACGACGGCGAAGGCGCCCTCGCCCCGGTCGTGACATGCGTCACGCTCTTCCCGGAGCAGCTGCCGGGGCACCAGGAGGCCGCCTACCGCATCCGCGGCATGGCCACCGCCGCCGAGGTACGCGGCCGCGGACTGGGCTCCGCGCTGCTGGGCGCGGCCCTCGCGGAGGCCCGGGAGCGCGGGGCGGAGCTGGTCTGGTGCAACGGCCGCACGTCGGCCCGCGGTTTCTGGGAGGGCCAGGGCTTCACGGCGGTGGGCGAGGAGTTCGTCCTGCAGCCCGCGGGCCCGCACTTCCTGTTCGTCGCCAAGCTGGTCTGACCGCGCCCGGGCGGCGCCGTAGAATCCCTGTGTGGCAGGGCGGATCAGGGACGAGGACGTCAGGGCGGTGCGGGACGCGGTCCCGATCGACGCCGTCGTCTCGGAGTACCTGCAGCTCAGGAACGCCGGCGGAGGCAACCTCAAGGGCCTGTGCCCCTTCCACGACGAGAAGTCCCCCTCCTTCCAGGTGAGCCCCAGCAAGGGGCTGTACCACTGCTTCGGCTGCCAGGAGGGCGGCGACACCCTCGACTTCGTGATGAAGGTCGACCATCTGTCCTTCTCCGAGGCCGTCGAGCGGCTGGCCGCCGTCGCCGGCATCACCCTGCGGTACGAGGACGGCGGCTACACGCCGGGCCGCCAGCAGGGCGAGCGGATCCGCCTCATCGAGGCGCACAAGGCCGCCGCGCAGTTCTACGTGGAGCAGCTCGGCAGCCCCGAGGCGGAGATCGGCCGCGCGTTCCTCGCCGAGCGCGGCTTCGACCAGGCGGCCGCCGAGCACTTCGGAGTGGGCTACGCCCCGGCCGGCTGGGACCACCTGGTGCGCTTCCTGCGCGGCAAGGGCTTCAGCGACCGTGAGCTGATCGTCTCCGGCCTGGCCAGCGAGAGCCGCCGCGGCGGGGCCATCGACCGGTTCCGCGGCCGGCTGATCTGGCCGATCCGCGACATCACCGGCGAGGTCATCGGCTTCGGCGCGCGCCGGCTCCGCGACGACGACCAGGGCCCGAAGTACCTCAACACGCCCGAGACGCCGATCTACAAGAAGTCGCAGGTCCTGTACGGCATCGACCTGGCCAAGAAGGAGATCGCCCGCACCAGCCGGGCCGTCGTCGTCGAGGGCTACACCGATGTCATGGCCTGCCACCTCGCCGGCATCACCACCGCCATCGCGACCTGCGGCACCGCCTTCGGCGGCGACCACATCAAGATCCTGCGCCGGCTGCTGATGGACAACGCCAACGCGGAGGTGGTCTTCACCTTCGACGGCGACGAGGCCGGCCAGAAGGCCGCCCTGCGCGCCTTCGAGGACGACCAGAAGTTCGCCGCCGAGACCTCCATCGCCATCACGCCCGGCGGCATGGACCCGTGCGACCTGCGCCTGGCCGAGGGCGACGCGGCCGTGGAGCGGCTGGTCGACTCCCGTACTCCGCTGTTCGCGTTCGCCCTGCGGTCGGCGGTGGCCCGCTACAACCTGGAGACCGCAGAGGGCCGCGCCTCCGCGCTGGAGGCGGGCGCGCCCATCGTCGCCGGCATCAAGAACTCCGCCATCCAGCACGAGTACGCCGTGCAGCTCGCCGGCATGCTGGGCATCCTCGACACCCAGTTCGTCGTGCGCCGGGTGGGCCAACTCGCCCGCTGGCAGCGCGAACGCCGCCAGTCCGGTGCGGGAGCCGCGGGCCCCCGCACCGCACGTCCCGCGGCACCCCCGGCCGGCCCCGCCGCGCCCGCGGGTCCCCGCGGCCCGCGGCTGGACATGCGCAGCCCCGCCCAGCGCGTCGAGCGTGAACTGCTCAAACTCGCCCTCCAGTACCCGGAGTTGGTCTCGCCGGCCTTCGACGCGTACGGCGAGGACGAGTTCACCGCCCCGCCCTACATCGCCGTGCGGCGCGCGATCAGCGAGGCGGGCGGCGCGGAGTACGCGGACCCGCAGTTCCTGACCCGGGTGCGCGACGTCGCCCCGGACGACACCGTGCGCTCGCTGGTCACCGAACTCGCCGTGGAGCCGGTCCAGCACAAGACCCCCGAGGTCTACGCCGGCAAGATCCTCGTCGACGTACGCCGGCAGGCCGTCGCCCGCCGCGTCGCCCAGCTCAACGCCGACCACACCCGGCTCACCGCCCAGGGCCCCCGCGCCGACCAGGACCAGCTCGCGGCGATCGGCGGCGAACTGTGGGCGCTCCAGCAGTACGACCACCGCCTCCGCGAACAGGGCGCTGCCGCCCTGTAACCGTGCCGTGCCCCGTCCGCCCCTGTGCCGGGCGGGCATGCGGAGCCTCTTGCGAGCCGCACCCGGAACGCGGGGCACCGGTACGCCGCCGCCCGGCATGCGGCGGCCTCCCACGGCGTTGCGCGTCGGCGCGGGCCGCCCCGTCCGTCCCTGTGCCGATCGACCCGAGTGCGGCTGGTCGGGCGGGCATGTGAAGCCCCTTGCCTGCCGCGCCCGGAACTCTGGCCGCCGGTACGCCGCCGCCCGGCACGCCGCGAGGACCGCCCGCCGCGCCGGGCACGCCCCGTCCGTCCCTGTGCGGATCGGCCCGAGTGCGGTCGGCCGGGCGGGCGTGTGAGCGTTTTGCGGGTCGGGCCCGGAACGCGGGGTGGGGGCGGCCTGCCCGCGTGGTTGGTCCGGGTGGCCTGGTGGCCCCCCGCTGGTCTGCTGCCGCCCGGCTTGCCGCGGGGGCCGCCCACGGCGTTGCGTGTCGGCGCGCGGGCCGACCCGTCCTGGGGGTGTGTTCCTGCCGCATGCCGCGGGGACCGCCCGCCGCGCCGGGCACGCCCCGTCCGTCCCTGTGCGGATCGGCCCGAGTGCGGTCGGCCGGGCGGGCGTGTGAGCGTCTTGCGGGTCGGGCCCGGAACGCGGGGTGGGGGCGGCCTGCCCGCGTGGTTGGTCCGGGTGGCCTGGTGGCCCCCCGCCGGTCTGCTGCCGCCCGGCTTGCCGCGGGGGCCGCCCACGGCGTTGCGTGTCGGCGCGCGGGCCGACCCGTCCCGGCAGTGCGCTCTCCAGGGCGGCGGCGAGCATGCGGCGGCCCAGCGGGGTCGGACCGAACGGGGGGACCAGGGGCGGGTCTTGTGCCCGGAGGTCCACAGTCCCGTGCAGCGGCCACCCAGGGCGACGGCCGACGGCGCGTGGTGCCCGAGCCGGAGGTGGAGAAGCTGCCGTCCGGGACAGCGGTCACCCGGGACCGCCCGCCGCGCCGGAGGCGTGACCGCGGGGTCGCCCTCGGTCACACTCGGCCGGAAAAAGCGGCGCACGACCCTCGTGGGCCCGGTGTGCCGTACGCCACACTGGGGGCGGTGCAAGAGTCCTCGGAGCGCGGAATTCCGGGAGGCGCCGACGCCGGCGCCCAGGGAGTACCGCTGACGGCGAACTCCCGGACGGGCCGCGGCGAGGGCGCCGCAACCGTTCCGCTGCCGCGCGCCTCCGAGTCCGTGGTTGCGCACACCGTGGAGGTCGCTCCCGTGCAGATCCAGACCCTGACGCCCCCGGCCCTCGTGACGGACGACCTGCTGGAACGGGTCCCGGAGCAGCAGCACGCCGCCCTGCACCCGGAGGGGGCCGCCGCGCCCGGGCCGGACCCGGAGGCCGGTCCTGACCCGGACGGGGAAGGCCCGGAGGACGACGACCCGGGCCCGGTACGGCCGTTCAAGGAGGACGTGGCGGGGCCGTCCGCCGACCTGTTCCGGCAGTACCTGCGGGAGATCGGCCGCATACCCCTGCTCACCGCCGTCGAGGAGGTCGAACTCGCCCGCCGCGTCGAGGCCGGCCTGTTCGCCGAGGAGAAGCTGAGCAGCACCCCGGACCTCGACTCGCGGCTCGCCGTGGACCTCGACCGCCTGGTCGTCCTCGGCCGGATGGCCAAGCGGCGGCTCATCGAGGCCAACCTCCGCCTCGTCGTCTCGGTCGCCAAGCGCTACGTCGGCCGCGGCCTGACCATGCTGGACCTGGTGCAGGAGGGCAATCTCGGCCTGATCCGGGCCGTGGAGAAGTTCGACTACGCCCGCGGCTACAAGTTCTCCACCTACGCGACCTGGTGGATCCGGCAGGCCATGAGCCGCGCCCTGGCCGACCAGGCCCGCACGATACGCGTCCCGGTGCACGTCGTGGAGCTCATCAACCGCGTCGTCCGCGTCCAGCGCCGGCTGCTCCAGGAACGCGGCTACGAGCCCTCCAACGAAGAGGTCGCCGCCCATCTCGACATCCCGACCGAGCGCGTCGCGGAGGTCCTGCGCCTGGCCCAGGAACCCGTCTCGCTGCATGCTCCCGTGGGCGAGGAGGAGGACGTCGCCCTCGGCGACCTCATCGAGGACGGTGACGCCGCCTCGCCCGTGGAGTCCGCCGCCTTCCTGCTTCTGCGCGAGCACCTGGAGGCCGTCCTGTCCACCCTCGGCGAGCGCGAGCGCAAGGTCGTCCAGCTCCGCTACGGACTCGACGACGGCCGGCCGCGCACCCTGGAGGAGATCGGCCGCATCTTCGGCGTCACGCGCGAGCGCATCCGCCAGATCGAGTCCAAGACCCTCAACAAGCTCCGCGACCACGCGTTCGCCGATCAGCTCCGCGGCTATCTGGACTGAGCGCTCGGCGTCCCGGCCGACGGCAGGGACCCCCGGCGGAGCAGTCCGCCGGGGGTCCCTTTCGCTTCCGCGGGAGTCGCGGTCAGTCGACCTCGGCGACCGCCTGGGCGAACTGCGCCGCGTACAGGCGGGCGTAGGCGCCGTCCTTGAGCAACAGCTCCTCGTGGGTGCCCTGTTCGACGATGTCGCCGCTCTCCATGACGAGGATGACGTCCGCGTCGCGGATCGTGGAGAGCCGGTGGGCGATGACGAAGCTGGTGCGGCCGTGGCTGAGCTGGGCCATCGCCCGCTGGATCAGCACCTCGGTGCGGGTGTCGACCGAGCTGGTCGCCTCGTCCAGGACGAGGATGACCGGGTCGGACAGGAACGCCCGGGCGATGGTGATCAGCTGCTTCTCGCCCGCGCTGACGCCCGTGCCCTCGTCGTCGATGACGGTGTCGTAGCCGTCGGGGAGGGTGCGGATGAAGCGGTCGGCGTGCGCGGCGCGCGCGGCCTCCTCGATCTGCTCGCGGGTGCTGCCCTCGGTGCCGTAGGCGATGTTCTCCGCGATCGTGCCGCCGAACAGCCAGGTGTCCTGGAGCACCATGCCGATCCCGGACCGCAGTTCCTCCCGCGACATGGACGCGATGTCGGTGCCGTCCAGCGTGATCCGCCCGCCGGTGACCTCGTAGAACCGCATCAGCAGGTTGACCAGGGTGGTCTTGCCCGCACCGGTCGGGCCGACGATGGCCACCGTGTGGCCGGGCTCGACGGCCAGCGACAGGTCGTCGATGAGCGGCTTGTCGGGCTCGTAGCGGAAGGCGACGTCCTCGAAGCGGACCTCGCCGCGCAGTTCCTTGCGCAGGCTGGGCGTCTTCGGGTCGGCGCTCTGCTCCGGTGCGTCGAGGAGTTCGAAGACCCGCTCGGCGGACGCCACACCGGACTGCACCAGGTTGGACATGCTCGCCACCTGCGTCAGCGGCTGGCTGAACTGCCGCGAGTACTGGATGAACGCCTGCACGTCGCCGATGGACAGCGCGCCGCTGGCCACCCGCAGACCGCCGACGACCGCCACCAGGATGTAGTTGATGTTGCCGATGAACATCATCGCGGGCTGGATGATGCCGGAGATGAACTGCGCCCGGAAGCCCGACTCGTAGAGCGCCTGGTTCTGCTCGTGGAAGGCCTGCGCGGACTCCTCCTGGCGGCCGAAGACCTTCACCAGGGTGTGCCCGGTGTACATCTCCTCGATGTGGGCGTTGAGCTTGCCCGTGGTCCGCCACTGCGCGACGAACTGCGGCTGCGCGCGCTTGCCGACGGCGGTGGCGACCACCACCGACAGCGGCACCGTGACGAGCGCCACCAGCGCCAGCAGCCACGAGATGGAGAACATCATCGCGAGCACGCCCACGATCGACAGCAGCGCGAAGATGATCTGGCCCAGCGTCTGCTGCATCGTCTGGCCGATGTTGTCGATGTCGTTGGTGGCCCGGCTCAGCACCTCGCCGCGCGGCTGCTGGTCGAAGTACGACAGCGGCAGCCGGGCCAGCTTCTCCTCGACGTCCCGGCGCAGCCGGTAGATCGCGCGCTGGATGATCCGGGTGGCCAGCCGGCCCTGGACGATCGAGAAGACCGCGGCGGCCGCGTAGATCGCCACGGCGATCAGCAGCACATGGCCGACCGCGTCGAAGTCGATGCCGTGCCCAGGGGTGAAGTCGATGGACCGGAGCAGGTCGGCGACGGTGTCGTTGCCCTGCTGCCGCAGGTGCTCGATCGCCGTGGCCTTGTCGGTGCCGGCGGGTATGGACCGGCCGATGACGCCCGCGAAGATCAGGTCGGTGGCACGGCCCAGGATGCGCGGCCCGAGGACGTTGAGGCCGACGCCCAGGATCGTGCACGCCAGCATCGCGTACAGCAGGGTGCGTTCGGGGCGCATCAGGCCGAGCAGGCGCTTGCCCGAGCCCTTGAAGTCCATGGAGCGCTCGGTGGGCTGGCCGCTCATGAAGCGCATCGGTCCCGCCGCCGGCACAGGCCCGCGGCGGGGGGTGGGGACGCTCACGCGGCCTCCTTCTCGGTGAGCTGGGAGAGCACGATCTCCCGGTACGTCGGATTGCCGTCCATCAGTTCGCGGTGGGTGCCGGTGCCCACGACCCGGCCCTCGTCGAGGACGACGATGCGGTCGGCGTCGCGGATGGTGCTGACCCGCTGGGCGACGATCACGACCGTGGCCTGCGCGGTCTGCCGGGCCAGTGCGCGCCGCAGGGCGGCGTCGGTCGCGTAGTCCAGCGCCGAGAAGGAGTCGTCGAAGAGGTAGATGCGCGGTTTGCGGACCAGGGCCCGGGCGATCGCCAGGCGCTGCCGCTGACCGCCGGAGACATTGGTGCCGCCCTGCGCGATGGGGGCGTCGAGCCCGGAGCCGTCCTCGGAGAGCCGCTCCACGAACTCCCGCGCCTGCGCGGTCTCCAGGGCCTGCCACAGCTCCTCGTCGGTCGCCTCCGGGTTGCCGTAGCGGAGGTTGGAGGCGACGGTGCCGGAGAAGAGGTAGGGCTTCTGCGGGACGAGGGCGACGGTCTCGGCGAGGTCCACCGGGTCCAGTTCGCGGACGTCGACCCCGTCGATCAGCACCTGGCCGCCCGTGGCGTCGAACAGCCGCGGCACCAGCCCCAGCAGGGTGCTCTTGCCGCTGCCCGTGGAGCCGATGACCGCGGTGGTCTCACCGGGCCGGGCGACCAGGCCGATCGCGTGCAGCACCTCGGCCTCGGCCCCCGGGTACTTGAAGTCCGCGGCGCGCAGCTCCAGCTCGCCGCGCCGCACCGGCAGCCGCACGGGCTGCGCGGGCGGCACGACGCTGGTCTCGGTGCCCAGCACGTCCTCGATGCGCTCGGCGCAGACCTCCGCGCGGGGCACCATCATCACCATGAAGGTCGCCATCATGATCGACATCAGGATCTGCATCAGATAGCTGATGAAGGCGGTGAGCGCGCCGATCTGCATGCCCCCGCTGTCGATGCGGTGCGCGCCGAACCACAGGACGGCGACGCTGGTGAGGTTCACCACCGCCATCGCGATGGGGAACATCAGCGTCATCATCCGCCCCGCGCGCAGCGAGACGTCGGTGAGTTCGTCGTTGGCCTTGCCGAAGCGCTGCTGCTCGAACTCGTCCTTGTTGAAGGCCCGGATGACCCGGATGCCGGAGATCTGCTCGCGCAGGACGCGGTTGACCGTGTCCAGCCGCTGCTGCATCCCGCGGAACAGGGGGCGCAGCTTCCGGACGAGCAGCACGATCAGGACCGCCAGCACGGGCACGACCGCGAGCAGCAGGGAGGACAGCGGAACGTCCTGGCCGAGCGCCATGACGATGCCGCCGAAGCACATGATCGGCGCCGTGACCATCAGCGTGAAGGTCATCAGCACCAGCATCTGGACCTGCTGCACGTCGTTGGTCGAGCGGGTGATCAGCGACGGGGCGCCGAACTGCCCGACCTCGCGGGCGGAGAAGCGCTGCACCCGGTCGAAGACCGAGGCGCGGATGTCCCGGCCGACGGCCATGGACGTACGGGCGCCGAAGAAGGTGGCGCCGACGGAGCAGGCGAGCTGCGCGAGGGTGACGGCGACCATGATGCCGCCGAGCTTCAGGATGTAGCCCGTGTCACCCTTCACGACGCCGTTGTCGATGATGTCGGCGTTCAGCGTGGGCAGGTAGAGCATGGCGATGGTCGCCACGAGCTGGAGGACCACGAGCACGGCTATGGAACGCCGGTACGGGCCCAGGTGGGAGCGGAGGAGTCGGATCAGCACGACCGCTGACCCTATAGTCCGAAGGTTGCCACAGGCACCCGATTTACCGGGGCATTCCTCACACCCGGAAAGACTCTGACGGACATCCGCGCGCCGAGCGGATCAGCCCCCGAACGCCCCCGGATGCGTCTGCTCACGCACCGCGACGAACTGCTGCCGCACCGAGTGCCCGATCGCCCCGTCGTCCGGCCCGGCGTCGACGACCGCGTACTCCGCCTGCTGCCAGTACGGGGGCTGCTCGGGCGAGCCCTTCCCCTCCGCCACCGCCAGCGCCCACGCCGCCTGCCGGGCCGCACCCAGCGCCGCGTACTCCGCCGGCGGCGGGATCACGATCTGCGCGCCCAGCAGCGCCGGGGCCAGCGACCGCACCGCCGGCAGATCGCCCGCGGGGCCCAGCAGGAAGATCCGGCGCACCTCCACACCCCGCCCGCGCAGCATGTCGAGCGCGTCCGCGAGCCCGCACAGCATGCCCTCGAAGGCCGCCCGCGCCAGGTGCTCGGGCTTCATGCTCTCGCGCCGCAGGCCGGTGAGGGTGCCCGCGGTGTGCGGCAGATCGGGGGTGCGCTCACCCTCCAGATAGGGGAGCAGCACCAGTCCGTACGAGCCCGGGGTGGAGCGCAGCGCCAGCTCCGACAGCCCCGCGAGGTCGGTGCCCAGCAGATCGGCGGTGCCGCGCAGCACCCGCACGGCGTTGCGGGTGTGCAGCATCGGCAGATGGTGTCCGGTCGCGTCCGCGAAGGAGGTGATCGTGCCGGACGGGTCGTTCAGCGCCTGGTGGTGCACCGCGAAGACGGTGCCGGCGGCGCCCAGCGACACCACCGCGTCACCCGGCCCGACGCCCAGTCCGAGCGCGGCCGCCATGTTGTCCCCGGTGCCGGCCGAGATCAGCAGCCCCTCCGGGGTGCGTCCGGCGGGCTGGGCCGGCGCCAGCACCTCCGGCAGCGCCACCGCGTGGCCGAGCGCCCGCTCCACGATGTCGGTGCGGTACTGGCCGGTGGCCGCCGACCAGTAGCCGGTGCCGGAGGCCTCGCCGCGGTCGGTGGTCCGCCGCTGCGGCCGGCCCATCAGCTGCCAGACCAGCCAGTCGTGGGGAAGCAGCACCTCGGCGATGCGCCCGGCCGCGGCCGCCTCGTGCTGCGCCAGCCAGCGCAGCTTCGCCACCGGGTACGCCGCCTGCGGCACCGACCCGACCGCCGCCGCCCAGCCGGCCTTGCCGCCCAGTTCCTCGGTGAGGTCCGCGGCCTGTATCTGCGCCCGCTTGTCGTTCCGCAGCAGTGCGGGCCGCACCAGCGCGCCGCCGGCGTCCAGCGCCAGCAGGCCGTGCTGCTGCCCCGACACGCCGATCGCCTGGACGCCCTCCAGCATCCCGCTCCTGGCCGCCTCGCCGAGCGACAGCAGCCACGCCTCCGGATCGATCTCCGTCAGCGCCCCCGCGTCCTCCGCCCCCTGCGCCGGATGCGGGGCGTGGCTCTGCCGGAGCACGGCCCCGCTGTCCGCGTCGCACACGACCACGGTCGTACCGGCACCGGAGCTGTCGATCCCCGCCACAATCCCCATGCGTCGCATCATGCCGTACGCGCGCCGCACGCAGGGCGACCGGGCCGGGCCGGCCCCGGCCGTCAGGTGGTGCCGGTGCCCCAGTCGTCCTGGTCCCCGCCGTTGCCGCGCAGCCGGCGCACCCGGTCGGCCACCGCGGGCGGCAGCCGGTCGCCGACCTTCGCCGACACCGCGTCCACGGCCTTCACGGCCGCCTCGCGCCCGGTCTGCCCGGCGGTCTCCACGGTGTTCCGCACCGCGGGGTTCTGGGCGATCCGCTGCGCGCTCTTGCGCAACTGCTCGTACCGCTCGCGGCCGGCCCGCGCCCCGAGCACGTACCCGACGGCGATCCCGCTGATGAACGTCAGTCGGTAGCGCATGGCTCCACCTCTCGTGGGTCCTCTGGGGCTGTGTTCCGCGCCTACCCGCTGTGGCCTGCGGACAACCGCGGCGTTACCGGTTGGCGGAGCACCCCCCACCTTGCGCTAATGTATGTGTCGCAGCGAGCGCACGCCGTCCGGGATGCCGGAAACGGGTACATTCGGTGCAAGCGGAGCAATCCCCTGTAGCTCAATTGGCAGAGCAGCCGGCTGTTAACCGGCAGGTTACTGGTTCGAGTCCAGTCGGGGGAGCTCGCGCAAGTCTTTCCCCTGTAGCTCAATTGGCAGAGCAGCCGGCTGTTAACCGGCAGGTTACTGGTTCGAGTCCAGTCGGGGGAGCGGTGATCAAGGACTCCTTCGGGGGTCCTTTTTCGTGTGCGGGAACCGATCACCGGGTGATCGAGGTCTCCCAGGTGGTGCGTCTGTGACCCGCGAGGGCGACAGATCGTATGAGCAGCTATGCTGCGGCAGACGGCGTGCACGACACGTGAAGGCGCGCCGTACGGGGCGGTAGCTCAGCCGGTTAGAGCAGCGGACTCATAATCCGTCGGTCGTGGGTTCGAGTCCCACCCGCCCCACCCTGGGCGGCAGGTCGGCAATCCAGCCGGCCTGCGCCAAGCCCCCAACTGGGGCCCGCACACGGCCCGTCGGCCCGCGGCACCGATCGCCTGCCGGCCCGGGCGCGGAACGGTCGCGCCCAACCGGGCAGCGGGGCCGCCCGTGTGGCCAAGCCGTCGCCGCTTCGCGGCTGATGGGGAAATCGCCGTCGCTCGCCCGGACATGCCATGGCGACGCCGTTGGGGCCAGGACGTGCCGACCGGTCAGGGCGGTGCGGGAGGCTGGACGTACGGCATGGCCGGTGCCATGATCACGCGAACATCGCGGTGGGGTCCGGCTTCCAGGGGGGAACCGTGAAGCTCTGGCTAGGAATAGCTCTCGTTGTGCTGGCATCGCTCTTTGCCGCCTCCGGTGTTGCGGGGATCACCCAGGGCTGGGTGGTTCCGTGGAACCGGCGCCGTGTCAGCCGTCCGGGCCTCTACGGCTGCGGCCAGTTGGTGTTTGCTTTCGGGCTCTACTGGCAGGCGCTGTTCGCATGGGTGATCAACGACCCCGGCGCCCGGGCCTGGGGCACCTTGGCCGGCAGTGCGATCCTGCTGGCCGGTGTCATCGTGCTGTTGCCGGCCCAGTTCATGAGCAGCGATCGAGGGGCAGGGCGGTGAACAGCCCCGCGGACGCCCACCCTTGACCCCGTACGGCGGCGTTCTAGGGTGCCGTCATGAGAACCGTGCTGTGGGCGCTGGCCGCGCTCTTCTTCGGCGCTCTTGCCGTGTCCGCCGTGGTCGGGATCATCACCGGGTTCCCGAGCGGGCTCGCCGGCGTTGCCGTCGATGCGGGGCACGTGATCGTCAGCGGCCTGGCCACGGGCTGGGCCGTCGGCAAGGCACGTGAGGGCCGTGCCGCCCGCAACAGGTGACGTTCGCCCGCCCGGCGGCGCCCCGGGTGCGGGCGGACCGGGCCTCGGGCAGGCTCGGATGCGGCGGGCTTCGCGCCTCTCCCTCAGCGGAGCCCGCGGCCCGAGTCGGCCCCCACCACAACGGCGTGGCGGGGGCCTGCTTCGTTCGGGCCAAGGGAATTGCGGGAAAGGTGACTTGGCCGGGCTGCGCGCGGCACCCTCGTGATCGGGCGCGGTGGCGGGCTGGCTAGGGTGCGCGGCATGAAATCCGTTCCCTGGACCCTTGCCGGCACCGTGCTCGGTGTCATGGCACTGTCGACCGTCGCGGGCATCGTCGTCACCCTGAGCCGCGGAGTGTCGGCCCAGACCGTCTGGGCGCTGCCCTTCTCCCTGGCCTGGCTGGTCGGGCTCGGCTTCGCGTCCCGCATCGCGTGGCGCAAGGCCCTGGGCCGCAACAACGAACTGCCCGAAGGTCGTTCGGAGGGCTGAGCGCCCGGCCGCCTGCCCGTGCCGCGCGGGGGTCAGGACACGCAGAGCGTCTTGCGCAGCGCCGCGTTGACGGCCTCGGCCTGCGCCGCGGTGACCTGGTGGTCGCCGGTGCCGAAGCGGGCCTGGGCCGACGAGACCGCGTCCCCGCCGCCGCTGATGGTCGCGCACTGGTTGCGGGCGTTGGCGATCGCCTTGTCCGCGTCCTTGGTGTACGCCGGGTCGATGGCCGTCAGCGCGGCCAGCAGGGCGGTGCGCTCGACGCCGGTGGGCTCGTCCGGCAGCAGGTCCGCGATGTCGGGCACGTGGGAGCCGGCGGCCGTGGGGGAGGACGTCGGGTGGCTGTCCGCGGGCGCGCCGCTGCCGTCGCCGCCGGAGGTGCACGCGGTGAGCCCGAGCAGGAGGGCGGCGCCGGCGAGGACGGCGGCTGTCAGGTGAGTACGCATGCCCGGCATTGTGACGGGGCCCGGGCGTGCGGGGGCCGAGTCGGCGCATCCGCGTGTCGCGGGCGGGGACGATCCCGTGGCCCCGGCGGCGCAGGGCGCCGCCCCGGCCGTCACACGGACGACAGGTCGATCGCGCGGTCGACGTCGGCGGGGCGCAGGACGCGGAGGATGCCCTCCAGGAGGTAGTAGTCGCCGTAGGGGACGGAGACCTCGACGCCGTCCTCGGCGGGGCGGTTGCGGGTGGCGCGGGCGAGGACGGCCTGGGCGCGGGTGGACCTGGTCGTGAGGCAGGTGGTGGCCAGGGCGGTGAGGATCCGGAGCGCGGCCTCGCGGTAGGACGTGCGGCCGGTGGCGGCGGAGAGGTCGAGCAGCCCGCAGGCCAGGACGGCGCCGGCGGAGGAGTCCTTGACGTCGTTCGGCTGCTGGGGCGCGAGGTAGTCCCAGACGGGGACGTTGTCGGGGGTGAGGGCGCCGAGCGCGTAGTCCGCCAGCTTCGCCGCCGTGGTGAGGAACTGGGGGTCGCCGGTGCGCCGGTGCATCGTGGTGAAGCCGTAGACGCCCCAGGCCTGGCCGCGGGACCAGCAGGAGGCGGGGCTGTAGCCCTGCACCGTGTTGGGGCCGATCGGGGCGCCGGTGGCCGGGTCGAAGTCGTACACGTGCGGTGTGGAGCCGTCCGGGCGGGGGAAGTTGCGCTGGGTCGTGCGCGCGTGGGCGGTGGCGGCGTCGAGGTAGCGCGAGTCCCCGGTCTGCTCGGTCGCGAAGGCGAGCAGGTCGAGGTTCATCATCGTGTCCATGATCACGCGGCCCGCATTGGCCGGGTCGTTCAGCGCGCCCCAGGCGCGGATGAACCGGCCCGCGCTGTTGTAGCGCTTGATGAGCGAGGACGCCGCCTGGACCGCCCCGTCGCGCCACTTGGGGTCGCCGGTGAGCCGCCAGGCGGTGACCCACGAGGGGGAGAAGAGGAAGCCCAGGTCGTGCGTGCCGGTGTCGGTGCGGCGCGGGGCGAGGCGGTCGGCGGCGGCGAGCGCGAGGGAACGGAAACGGGCGTCGCCGCTGTGCAGCCAGGCCATCCACAGCGTGCCGGGCCAGAAGCCGCCGACCCAGTCGCCGTTGTCGGAGTAGGTCCACTTCTCGAACTTCGTGATGACGGGGAACGACGTGACGCCGGGGGCGACCGCCCGCAGCTTGGTCACGGCGTAGTCCGCCGCCGCGCGCAGGGTCTGCTCGGTCTCGGCCGGATCGGGGGCCGGGAGCGAGGACGCGGCCCGCGCGGAAGGTGCGGTGACGGTGGTCGCGGCCGCGGCGCCGGCCGCGGTGCTCAGCAGGTGTCGCCGGGAGATGCTCATGGGTGCCCGCCGTTTCGAGTGGGGGGACGGATCACGAAGAGGCGAGGCAAGCGTGGCACGGCGTTCCCGCTGAAGTACATATACGTGGCGTGGATTTATGTATGTGAACCCGGGCGTCACTCCGTTCCCGGCGCGCCCCCCGCGGCCTCGGCCGCGCCGTCCTCGCGGCCGGCGGCGTAGACGCGCTGGACGAACTCGGCGGCGGTCGCCTGGTCGAGGTCGTCGGTGAGGCGCATCAGTTCGGTGGTGAAACGGATGATCGGGTTCTGTGCCATGCGTACAGGAGACCGCGCCGAGGGGCCCGCTGCCAATCGGTGATTCGCACTAATGTGCGGGTCCTGGTCTGTGGAACCCCGCCGGACCGGGACACTCCCGTGATCGCCGTTGCCGGCCGGCGCGGGGTGCGACTGCGATCCTGTGGATGCCGCACAGCCACGGAGAAGGAGAAGGCGATGCCCGGAAAGCCGAGGATTCTCGTGACCGGTGCCGCGGGGAGCGTGGGAGGCGTCGGCCGCACCGCGGTCGAGGTCCTGCGGGACCGCGGCTTCCCCGTGCGCGCGTTCGTCCGCCGCGAGGACGACCGGGCCGAGGCGCTGCGGGCCATCGGTGCCGAGGTGTTCGTCGGGGACCTGACCAGCACCGCGGACGTGGCCGAGGCGGTGCGCGACTGCGCGCGGATGTACTTCGGGATGAGCGTGTCGGCGGAGTACCTCCAGGCCGCCCTGGTCGCGGCGGCCGTCGCCCGTGACTACGGCCGGCTGGAGGTGCTGGTCAACATGTCGCAGATGACCATCTCCCAGATGGACCTCACCGGCGGCTCGGACTCCCGGCAGCACCGGCAGCAGTGGCTTGTGGAGCAGGTCATGGACTGGTCCGGGGTCCCCGTCACCGAGGTCCGGCCGACCGCCTTCATGGAGAACCCGATCTTCCTGGCGGCCGGTTTCGGCTCGGTCACCCGGGACGGCACGATCCGCCTGCCCTTCGGCTCCGGCCGCACCTCGCCCATCATGGGGCGCGACGTCGGGGAGGCGGTCGCGGCGATCCTGGCGGACCCGGCACCGCACATCGGGCAGGTCCGCGAGCTGACTGGGGCGGCGTCCCGCGACATGAACGCGATCGCGGCGGAGTTCTCCGAGGTGCTCGGACGGCCCGTCAGGTACGTCGACGTCCCCTACGAGGAGTGGGTCGCCGAGGATCTGGGCGCGCTGGGGCTGCCGGAGCACGTCCGGCAGCATCTGTCCGTCATGGCGCGCCTGCACGCGCAGAACCGCTACGACCGGGCGACCGGCGACCTGGAGCAGCTCATCGGGCGTCCGGCGTCGGGCGTCCGGGAACTCGTCGCGGCGCACCCGGAGGTCTTCGCCTGACGTGCGGCCCGTCCCGGCCGGGGGCGGGACGGGCCGCACGCACTCAGTGGTCGGCGCAGCAGGGCGTCGGGTTGGGCACCTCGAAGGGGGCGAGGCGCCCGCCGACGGCGGGGACCAGCGGCAGGACGAGCCGGCCGGCCTGCCACTCCGGGCGGACGTGGTCCCTGGTGAGGACCTCGACGCCGGGCTCGGGCCGCTCGTCCGCCGGGGAACCGAGGACCATGAGCCCGGTGATGGGGGTGTGCGCGAGCACATCGGCCACCGTGATCACGCCGGTGAGGTGTTCCACGCCGGGGAAGACCACGGCGCGGCCGCCGGTACGGGCGGCGGCCTCCTCCGCGGCCTGAGAGGCGGCGGCGGCGAGCGGGGCCGGGCCGTGGGTGCGGCCGGCCAGATGCACGCCCCACGGCTTCGGTCCCGCGGTCTCCGGCCCGTCCGCGCCCTCATCGGCGGCTGCGGCGTCCGGAGCGGTCAGCGCCCGCCAGGCCGCCTCGGCCGCCGCGGGCCCCTCCTCGTCCGGCAGGGTGAACGACACCGCCGTGTGCGGGGTGCCGGTCCGGATGAGGTGGGTGCAGGCGACCGTGCCCGCGGGAAGGCCGAGCCGGTCCACCAGATGGTGGATCAGGTGGTCGGCCTCCCGCAGGCCGGACGTTCCGGCGTCGACGCCGAGGACCGTGCCGTTCGTCACGCGGGCAGCACCCAGATCGGGTTGGTGTAGAACCACAGGTCGCGCCACGGGTCGGCGTCGCCCACGACGTCGATCGCGGGGCCGTGCGGGTCCACCGCGGGACCGTTCAGGCCGACGGCGCTGCGGTTGCCGTCCGTACCGCGCAGGCGGACGTACAGCGGGCGGTCGACGCGGCCGAGCGACCAGCGCAGACGCACCGAGCCCACGGACTGGTTGACCTCGAAGGACGTCACGACCTTGGCGGTGGGCGCGGCGAAGGTGTCCTTGTCGGAGGCGCGGCCGGTGACGTCGCCCTGGATGACGTCGACACGGGCGAGGGTCGGCACGAACTGCGCCCAGTTGGGGCCGTTCGCCAGGTCGATCTCGAGGATCAGGTCGACCTTGTCGCCGCGGCGGATGCGCAGCATGCCGCCGAGGGTCTGCTCGTCGCCGCCGGCCTTCAGGCGGGCGTTGAGACCGCTGATCAGACCGCCGTGGTCGACCCAGACGCGGCCGTCGCGGATGCCGTCCATCACGGCGCGGTAGGAGAAGCTGACGGCGCCGACGTGGGTGCGGCTGTACTGGCCGGGCCAGAAGTCGCCGTCGGTCAGGTTGAGCGCGCCGCCGTAGACCGGGTCGTTGTACTTGCCGTTGGCGTTGAAGTCGCTGCCCGGGCCGCGCACCGAGTTGTCCGCGTACACGTTGTGGGCGTCGGAGTTGGCGGTGATCCACCACGGCTTGCCCTCGGCGAGCAGGCTGTCCCACAGACCGCCGACCGTGGCGGTCATCCAGTCGAAGCCGCCCCAGGTGCGGTAGCTCACCAGGGGGTAGCCGGCCCAGGACTGGGCGCTCGGGCTGCTGTCGTACGCGCCGCGGCCGGCGCCGGGGCCCTGCGGGGCGCGGATGCCGGAGGCCTGGTGGCCGGGGGCGCCCTCCATGCCGACCGCGATGGTCGGCTGGGCGTCGCGCCAGGCGCGGATCTCGTGCGGGGAGTCCAGGCCCTTGCGGGCCGGGTGGTTCGCCAGGAACAGCGCGTCGCGGACGCGGCGCTGGTCGACGGCGTCGGCGAGGAAGTTCAGGCCCGCGATGGCCAGCGCCTCGTTGGCCGGGGTGCTGTCCGTGGCGCCCTTGACCGAGCCGTCGAAGGAGTTCTCGAACTCCTTGAGCACCGCGACCTCGTTCGCGCCGGGGTGCACGAAGACGGTGCCGTGCTCGGCGCCCGGGATGTTCCACTCCAGGCCCTGGAAGACCAGGGTGTCCTCGACCTCGTCGCGCGCGGCGAGGATGTCGGGGTTGACCTTCTCCACACCGATCTTGGCGTGCTGCTCGCTGCCGTGGTCGGTGATGACCATCCAGTCCAGGCCGTTGCCGTTGGCGTGCCGGACGTGGTCGGCGACGCGGTACTTCGCGTCGGAGCTGTACTGGGTGTGGATGTGGTGGTCACCGGCCAGCCACAGGAAGTCGCCGTTCCAGGTGCCGCTGCGGCCCGTCTTCTCGTCCGCGAAGGCGGGCGTCGCGCCCGTCGCCGCGCCGGCGAGCACGCCGCTCGCGGCCAGGCCCGCGCCGAGCAGGCCGGTGCGCCGCAGCATCCCGCGACGGGAGAGCTGGTTCGGCGTCAGTTCCTCGTCGGGCACGGACATGTCCAGGGCGGGCGGCAGCGACTGCGAGGCGTCGCCGTGCCCGTGGTGGTGTCCGTGGCTGTGGTCGTGTCCGTGGTGGTGGCCGTGGCCCATGTTTCGCTCCTTGCTCTGAGCGCCGGTCCGCGCTGTTAGGAGACGTGCAGGAAGAGAGCCTGCGGAGGCTGGATGAATTCTTCGGACCGGCAAGGTGGAGGCGAGAGTTACGCCACATGTGATCCGGGTCGCTTGTTCCGGAACGTGTCAGTTCGCCTCACGCCGGGGGCTGATGGGCCGTGGGTTGTCTGAACAGCCGCTTTTTTACCGTGAGTTGGGCGTACGCGCTGGTCCGGGGCCCGCACGGGCGTTCCCGCTGCGCGCGGGCTGCTGGGGCCCGGTCTCAGGCCTCGGCGACCGCCGCCGCCCCCGCGACCAGCAGCGCGCAGCCCGCCGCGGCCGCGATCGCGGCGGCCGCGCTCACATGGAGCACGACGAGGGCGCCGATCGCGGCCCCGGCGATCAGCGCGACGACACTCAGCGCCTGCCGCACGGCCAGCGGCCGGGGATGCCTCGGGGCGCCGGCGTCACTGACCAGGGCGACCAGGGTCCGGGTCATCACGCTCGTCGTCAGTCCGCCGACCTTCAGCCGTCCGGCCATGGCGTTCTGCATGCCGAGCGCGACCGCGCAGATCGCGACCAGGGCGTCGTGCGGCACGCCCACCGCCGACAGCCCCGCCGCCGTGCCCAGCAGCACGGCCTCGCAGCCCGCACCGGCCCGCACCAGCGCCGTCGGCGGCTCCAGCCGGCCCACCGTCGCCCGGCAGATCAGGATGCCGGCGACGAATCCGCCGAGGGCCACCACGGAGGTGACGGGGGAGAAGCCGGAGACGCCCGCCATGCCGAGGCTGACGAAGACGAGGTTGCCGGTCATGTTGGCCACGAACACATGGCCCAGGCCGATGATGCTCACCGCGTCGATCAGCCCGCTCAGCACGGTGAGGGCGAGCAGCAGCGCGGGAAGCAGGCGTCCGGGCCCGGCGGCCGCTCCACCGCTCATGTCCGCCGCCCTTCGCCGATGCCGTGCCCTTTCCCGGTCAGGATGCACCGCGCAAGCGCGGGGAGCAGACTGGTGCGTGGCCGATCAGGGGTACGGGTCCGGAACGGGCCGGGCCGGACCGGGCCGGACCCGAAGGAGCGTGGTGATGGCGGAACCCTCCCCGGAGGCGCTGTCGCAGTCGGTGCTCAGCCCTCTCACGACCTCCGCCATCTTTCTGGTCGTCACCGTCGACGACGGGGGTGAGGACACCGTCCGCGATCTGCTGGAGGACCTGTCCGGCCTCCGGCGTTCGATCGGCTTCGGCTCCCCGGGCGGCAGGCTCAGCGTCGTCGCGGGCCTCGGTTCGCAGGTCTGGGACCGCCTCTTCGACGCGCCGCGGCCGGCCCACCTGCACCCCTTCGAGGAGCTGACCGGGCCCGTCCACCATGCCCCCGCCACCCCCGGCGACCTGCTCTTCCACATCCGGGCCACCCGGCAGGACCTGTGCTTCGGGCTCGCCGTGCAGATCATGGAGCGGCTGCGCGGCGCCGTGACGGTCCGCGACGAGGTGCACGGCTTCACCTACCTCGATGTCCGCGACCTGCTGGGCTTCGTCGACGGCACCGAGAACCCCGTCGGCGCCGAGGCCGCCGCGGCCGTCCTGATCGGCGACGAGGACCCCGGCCACGCCGGCGGCAGCTATGTGATCGTGCAGAAGTACCTGCACGACATGGACGCCTGGAACGCCCTCACGGTCGAGCAGCAGGAGCTGGTCATCGGCCGGAGCAAGATGGGCAACATCGAGATGGACGACGACGTCAAGCCCGCCGACTCGCACGTCGCCCGCACCACGGTCGTCGACCCGGACGGCACCGAGCGGCAGATCCTCCGCGACAACATGCCCTTCGGGACCGTCGGGAGCGCCGAGTTCGGGACGTACTTCATCGGCTACGCGCGGACGCCGGAGGTCACCGAGACGATGCTGCGCAGGATGTTCCTCGGCGACGACGAGGCGTCCCACGACCGCATCCTGGACTTCTCCACCGCCGTGACCGGCACCCTGTTCTTCGCCCCGCCCGCCGCCTTCCTCGACGACCTGCCCGGCCCGCCCGCCCCGGCGGCGACCGCGGTGCCCGCGACCGTACCGGCCCCGCAGTCGCTGGGGATCGGAGACCTCAGGAAGACCGCCACGCCATGAACAACCTGCACCGAGAACTCGCCCCGATCTCCGACGCGGCCTGGGCGGACCTGGAGGACGAGGCGCGGCGCACCTTCGAGCGCCACGTCGCGGGCCGCCGGATCGTGGACGTCCCCGAGGCCGAGGGGCCCGAACTGGCCGCGGTGACGACCGGTCACCTGGCCGACGTGGAGGCGCCCTCGCCGGACGTCCTCGCGCACCTGCGCCGCTCGCAGCCGGTCGTCGAGCTGCGGGTGCCGTTCACGGTCGACCGCCGCCAGGTGGACGACGTGGAGCGCGGCGCCAAGGACGCCGACTGGCAGCCGGTCAAGGACGCCGCCCGGCGGCTGGCCTTCACCGAGGACCGGGCGATCTTCGAGGGCTGGGCGGCCGCCGGCATCGACGGCATCCGCGCGAGCGCGTCGAACCCGCCGCTCACCTTGCCGTCCGACGTGCGGGACTACCCCAACGCCGTCAGCCAGGCCGTCTCGGCGCTCCGCCTCGCCGGAGTGGGCGGCCCCTACACGCTCGCGCTCAGCGCGGAGGCGTACACGGCCGTCAACGAGACGTCGCACTACGGCTATCCCATCCAGACCCACCTGGCCCGCGTCCTGGACGGCGAGATCGTCTGGGCCCCCGCGATCGACGGGGCCTTCCTGCTCTCGACGCGCGGCGGCGACTTCGAACTGCGCATCGGCTCGGACGTCGCCATCGGCTACCTGTCGCACGACGACACCAGCGTGCGGCTGTACTTCCAGGAGACGCTGGCCTTCCTGGTGCACACCGCCGAGGCGGCGGTCGCCCTCGCCCCGGCCGCCGCGTAGCCCGGCCGGTTCCGGGTAACGGACCGATATGACCGGAAAGCACAGGAAACCGTCGCTCTGGCCGCACCGCCACCCCGAGCGCCGGGAGCCGCACACCCGCCACGCGGCCGGCCCGCCCGGCGCCGGCGTCATCGGCGAGGGCCCCGCCACCCCGCCGCCGCTGGTCCCCGGCACCCACGTCGACGGAAGCCAGGCGCCGCACCACAGGGCCTGAACCGGCCCCCTTCTGGGAGGATCGCCGGTGCCGACGCGCCGTGCGTCCAAGGGGGTTGAACGTGCCGTCCACCGAACTGACGCATGTCTTCCGGATCGCCGCGCCGCCGCGGGAGGTCTACGAGCACCTGGCGGAACCGGAGCACTACATCGGCCTGTCGCCGCTGGTGGTCGCCGTCCGCGAGGTGCGCCGCGAGGACGATGGCACGGTGCGCTACACCGCCGTGGAGCGCTTCAGGTTCCTCGGCCTGCGCCACGACAACGCCATCGACGTCACGTTGAACGCCGACCCGGCCGGCCTGCCGGACACCGCGTCGGTCGGCGGCGAGGTGCGCAGCCCCGGCCGGGTCCGCATGGGCTACCGCTTCGCCATCGCGGCTGACGGCTCCGGCAGCGTCGTCACCGACGTGCTGCGCCTCAGTACCCCGCCGGGCCTGCTGCGCTTCGCCGCCTCCCAGGCGAGCGCGGTGCAGGCGACACGGGCCGCGGTGCTGGCCGAACGCCTGGAGCGGCGCGCCTGACGTCCGTACGGGTGGACCGGGCCGGGAGCGCGTGACACGTTCCGTCACGGTGGGGACCGTTTGTGTGATCATTCGCCGTCCCTTCTGGAGGAATCCCCACGATGAGCGCGCACACGGAGAACGAGATCGTCATCGACGCGCCGTTGCAGTACGTCTGGCTGCGCACGAACGACGTCGCCGCCTGGCCCTCGCTCTTCAGCGAGTACGCGTCGGCCGAGGTCATCGCGCAGGAGGGCGACACCGTGCGCTTCCGGCTCACGATGCACCCGGACGAGAAGGGCCGCGTCTGGTCGTGGGTCTCGGAGCGCACCGCGGACCCGGTGACGCGCACCGTGCGGGCGCGGCGGGTGGAGACCGGCCCGTTCGAGTTCATGAACATCTTCTGGCAGTACGAGGAACTGGGCCCGGAGAGCACGCGGTTGCGCTGGGTGCAGGACTTCCGCATGAAGGCCGACGCGCCCGTCGACGACGAGGGCATGCGGCAGCGCATCAACGGCAACTCCAAGGTGCAGATGCAGCTCATCAAGGAGCGCCTGGAGGCCCGCCGCATCCGCCCGGTCGGCACCCTGGACGTACCGGCCGACACGCGCCGCGGCGGCGACATCCGCACCCTGCTCGCGACGGGTTCCGTCGGCACGACGGACGGCTTCTGCGGCATGGTCACGGTCGGCCCCGGCGAGGCGGTGGCCGAGCACTACCACCCCTACTCGCAGGAGTACCTGGTCGTCGTGGAGGGCGAGTTGCGGGTCGACCTCGACGGCGTGCCACGCAGCGTCGCCGCCAACGAGGCCCTGCTCATCCCCCGCGAGGTGCGGCACCGCGTGGTGAACGCCTCCGGCGCGGTCGGACGCGCGGTGTTCTTCCTGAGCCCGCTGGCGCCCCGCCCCGACCTCGGCCACGTGAACACCGAGAGCCGGGAGGAGGCGGCCGCCGTGGCGCAGGCCGCCGTCACCGAGGGCCCGTCGGAGCCGGGCCGCGAACTGGTCGACCGGTGACGGGACGCCCGGCCGCGCGCCGCGTCGTGGTCACCGGCGTCGGCGCGGTCGCACCCGGCGGCGCCGGGCGGGAGGCGTTCTGGCGGCGGATCGTCGGGGGGCAGCCGGCGGTCCGCCGGATCAGCCGCTTCGACGCCTCCGGCTACCGCTCGCAGATCGCCGCCGAGGCCGACTTCGACCCGGTCGCGGCCGGGCTCACCCCGCAGGAGGTGCGCCGCAACGCCCGCTACGCGCAGTTCGCCCTGGTGGCCGCCGCGGAGGCGCTCGCCGACAGCGGCATCACGCCGCAGGAGGAGGACACCGACCGGATCGGGGTGTGCCTCGGCACCGCCGCGGGCGCCACCGCCACCCTGGAGGAGGAGTACGCCGTCGCCAGCGACGGCGGCCGCGACTGGGAGGTGCGCGCCGAGTACGGCGTCCCCTTCCTGCACCGGGCCATGCACCCCTCCTCCGCGGCGGCCGAACTGTCCCTGCGCTACGGGCTGCACGGCCCCTCCGTCGTCGTTTCCACCGGCTGCACCTCGGGCATCGACGCGATCGGCCACGCCTTCCAGACCCTGCGCGACGGCGAGGCCGACGTGGTGCTCGCGGGTGCCGGCGACGCGCCCATCTCGCCCGTCACGGTGGCCTGTTTCGACGCGGTCCGCGCCACCACCGACTTCGACGGCGACCCCGGGCGCGCGGCGACCGCCTTCGACGCGCGCCGCAGCGGGTTCGTCCTCGGCGAGGGCGGCGCCGTGCTCGTCCTGGAGGAGATGGAGCGCGCCGTCGCCCGCGGCGCCCGCGTCTACTGCGAGGTCCGCGGCTACGACAACCGGGCCAACGCCTACCACATGACCGGGCTGCGTCCCGACGGCTACGAGCTGAGCGAGGCCATCATCACCGCCATGTCCGAGGCCGGCATCTCCCCCGAGGAACTGGACTACATCAGCGCCCACGGCTCCGGCACCACGCAGAACGACCGCCACGAGACCGCCGCCTACAAGCGGGCCCTCGGCGAGCACGCGCGGAAGGTGGCGATCAGCTCCATCAAGTCGGTCATCGGCCACTCCCTCGGCGCGATCGGCGCCCTGGAGACGGCCGCGTGCGCCCTGGCCATCAGCCGCGGCAAGATCCCGCCGACGGCGAACCTGGTCCACCCCGACCCGCTGTGCGACCTCGACTACACGCCCGTCTTCGCCCGCGAGCAGCGGGTGCGGCACGCGCTGTCGGTCGGCAGCGGCTTCGGCGGCTTCCAGTCGGCGATGGTCTTCTCCGCCCTGGACGCGGACGGGCGCGACGCGGGCGCGCGCGGGGTCGCGGAACGCGACGGCCGTGCCGACCGGGACAACCGTGCCGACCGGGACGAGGCGGCGGCATGACCACGCGCGCGGTCGTCAGCGGCATCGGCGTGATCGCCCCCACCGGCATCGGCACCGGCCCCTACTGGCGGGCCACCCTCGCCGGGCGCAACGGCCTGCGCCCGCTGGGCCGACCGGACGCCGGCCGCTCCCCGGTCGTTGTGGCCGGTGAGATCACCGGCTTCGACGCGGGCGAGTGGATCGGCGACCGGCTGCGGGCGCAGACCGACCGGTGGACCTGGTTCGCCCTGGCCGCCGCCGAGATGGCGCTGACCGACGCCGCCCTCAAACCGGCCGACCATCCCCCGTTCCATCTGTCGGTGGTCACCGCGGGCGGCTCGGGCGGCAACGAGTACGGGCAGCGCGAACTCCACCACCTGCTGGCCGGACGGTCCGGCAGGACGGCCGCCCGCGGACCGGCGGCGTCCTTCTACGCGGCCAGCACCGGGCAGATCTCCATCCGGCACGGATTCACCGGCGGCTGCGGGGTCGTCGCCTCCGACGGGGCGGGCGGCCTCGACGCGCTCAAGCAGGCGTGGCGGCTGCTGCGCCGCGGCAGCAAGGCCGTGCTCGTCGGCGGGACCGAGGCGCCGCTGTCCCCGTACGCGCTGGCCTGCCAGGCGACCCTGCCGACCGTGCACCGGGGCACCGATCCCGACCGCGCCTACCTGCCGTTCAGCCCCGACGCCTCCGGCTTTGTGCCCGGCGAGGGCGGCGCGCTGATGGTGCTGGAGGAGAAGGCGTACGCCGCGGAACGCGGCCGGCTCGCCTACGCCGAACTGCTCGGGCACGCCGCCACGCACGACGCGTACCACCACACCCTGCCCGCCCCCGACGGCGCACAGCTCGCGCGGGCGATGACCACCGCCCTGGAGCAGGCCGGCCGCGAACCGCAGGACGTGGACGTGGTCTTCGCCGACGGCGCGGCGGACCCGGACGGCGACGCCGCCGAGGCCGCCGCTCTGCGCCGGGTCTTCGGCGACCGGCTGGCCGCGCTCCCGGTGACGGTCCCGAAAGCGGCGGTCGGCCGCCTCGTGTCGGGCGCGGGCGCACTCGACGCCGCCACCGCCGCGCTCTCCCTGCGCACGGGCCTGATCCCCCCCACCCGCGGCGCGGACGAGGCGACCTGCCGGGACCGGTACGGGCTCCGCCTGGTCACCCGCTGGCACCGCCCGGACCACCTGCGCACGGCACTGGTGGTGGCCCGCGGCACGGGCGGCTTCAACAGCGCGGTGGTGCTGGGGTCGTTGGGGTGAGGCCCGTGGGCCTCCTGCTTCCGGTGCCGGCGGTGGCTCGCGGTGCGGGCGGTTGCACCAGCGCGGTTGTGCGGGGGCGGGGCAACGGCTTCCGTTCCACGGGACCGCGATGCGCTCTGCCTTGGCGCCTGCCAGTCGCGGCCGGGCCGGCCGCGTGTTCAACAGCACGGTCGCGCGGTGTGTGCCGCCTGGGGCGACGGCGGACGCCCGACGGGTGCGGCGCGGGGCTGACTGCTTCCGGTGCTGGTGCTGGCTCACGGTGCGGGCGGGTGACGGAGGGCGGCAGTCCCACGGGATCGGCGGCGCCTGCCGGTGGCGGCGGGGCCGGGCTGACTGCCTCCCGTGCTGGTCGTGCCTCCCGACGCGGCGGCTTCAACAGCACGGTCGTGGCAGGGCGTTGGAGGGACGCGGGTGGGCCGTCCGGGACCACGGGCCCGCGGTGCGTCTTGCCGTGGTGCCTGCGGGGGGCGGCCGGGTGCTTCAACCGTACGGTCGAGCCGGGGCCTTGGGGGGAGTGCCGCGTGGGCCGGCGCCCGCGTATGCCTGACGGGTGCGGGGCCGAGCTGCCGGCGCCGGCGGTGGCTTGCACTGCGGACGGCTTAAACAGCGTGGTTGTACAGGGGCGTTGGCGAAGCCCGTGCAGGCCGTCCAGGGCGGCGGCCGACGGGTGGGGGGGCCGGGCCGGCTGCTGCCGGCGCCGGTGATGGCTCCAGGTGCGGGTGGCTTCAACGGCGCGGTTGTGCGGAAGCGTTGGCGAGGCCCGCACAAGCCGCCGGGGGCGATGGCGGCCGTCCCCCGGGGTCGCGGGGTGTCTGCCAGTGGCGGTCGGGACGGATGGGTGGAGCGGAGGCTTCAACCGCGCGTTGGCGCCGGGACGTTGGCGCGAGGCCCGAGCGGAGCGCCCGGGCACGACGACGGCCGCCCCACGGGTGTGGGGCGGCCGTAGTCGGGGATCGCCGATGCCGCCGCTTCGGGCGGTGCACCTTCGCGCGACCGTGGACGTCGTTGGCCAAGGCCGGGAGCGGGAGGGCCGCGGCGCTGCCGATGGCGGGGACGGACAGGGCCGCGCGGGAGAGTGCGCCGGCGAGGGGGGTGCCGTCAGGAGTTGATGCAGACGTTCCCGACGGTCGGGTTGACCAGCGAGAGCAGGAGGTTGACGCTGTTCCCGCAGACGTTGACCGGGATGTTCACCGGGACCTGGATCGCGTTGCCGCTGACCACGCCGGGGGAGCCGATCGCGGCGCCGTCCGCGTGCGCACCGCCGCGGCCGAAGCCGCCGTAGCCGCCCGCAAAGCCACCGCCGTGGCCGCCACCGTAACCGCCGCCGTAGCCGCCGTCGGCAAGGGCTCCGCCCGCGCTGCCGAGGACCGCGGCGCCCGCCGCGACGGTCAGGACGGCTGCCTTCGAAAAACGCTTCACGAGCTGTTCCTTTCATTGATCACTGCCTGCCGACTGGTCAACGAAGCCCCCGCGTCGCGGATGCGGAGCGTCACCCGGATAGCCGTCCGGGCCGGGCGGGCGGGAATACCAGCTGATAACCAGGGGTCCGGGGGGCCGTCCGATCCACCGAGCCGTCAAGGAGCCCCGCACATGCGCCTGTCCTTGCGGCGGACCGCGTCCGCCGCCCTCATAGCCGTCCTGCCGGTCCTCGCCCTCGCCCTGCCCGCGGCACCCGGTGCCGCCGAGCCCCGGCCCGGCCCACCGGGGGCGATACCCGGGCGGTACATCGTCACGCTGAAGCCGGGCGCCTCGCCCGACGCGGTGCTCGGCGGGCTCGGGGCCACGCCGCTCTTCACCTACCGGCACGCACTGACCGGCTTCGCGGCGCAGCTGACGCAGGCCCAGGCGGAGAAGGCGCGCACCGCGGCCGGGGTGGACGAGGTGGAGCAGGACGCGATGGTGAACGTGCCGCCCGGCGAGGACGCCCCCGCGGACAGCGACCTCGAACCGCCGTACTCCGGCGGCCCGGACGGCGGGCCCGTGGACCTGCCGGAGGAGACCCCGGCCCCCCTGCCGTCCGCCTCCGCGCTCCGCATGGGCGGTTTCACGCCCTGGGGGCTGACCCGCATCAACAACCGGGCGCTCGGCGGTACCGGGTTCTCCGTGAAGGCGACGGGGGCCAAGGTGACGGCGTATGTCGTCGACAGCGGCATCGAGTTCTCGCACCCGGACTTCGGCGGCCGCGCGGTGCCCGGGTACGACGCGATCGGCGACGGCCTGGACGGCGGGGACTGCAACGGCCACGGCACGCATGTGGCGGGCACGGTCGGCGGCAGCTACACGGGGGTCGCGCGCAAGGTGTCGCTGGTGTCGGTGCGGGTCTTCCCCTGTGTGGGGCGGACCGCGAACTCGGTGATCCTCGCGGGCATCGACTGGGTGGCCGGGCACGCGAAGCGTCCCGCCGTGGCCAATCTGTCGTTCGCCGGACGCTGGTCCCTGGCGGTGAACCGCGCGGTGGAGGCGCTGTCCAGGACGGGGGTCTTCCCGGTGGTGGCGGCCGGGAACGACAACATCAACGCCTGCTTCGTCTCCCCGGCCTCCTCGCCGGGCGCCTTCACCGTCGGCGCCATCGACCAGGAGGACCGCCGGGCCTGGTTCAGCGACTGGGGCACGTGCGTGGACATCCACGCGCCCGGCACGGGCATCCTGTCCGCGTACCTCAACGGCAGCTTCCGCGACATGGACGGCACGTCGATGGCCGCCCCGCATGTCACCGGGATCGCCGCGCTGTACAAGGACACCTACGGCGACGCGTCCTTCGCGGCGCTGTCGGCGTGGCTGGGCGAGCACGCGATCCGCAATGTCCCGCTGGACGGGGGGTTCGGCACGGTCCGGCTCGCTGCCTTCACCAACGGCCTGTGACACGGCGGGCGGAGAGCGCGACGAGGCCGCCGGAGGAATCCTCCGGCGGCCTCGATCGAGACAGTAGGACTGCGTCAGCTGTTGATGCAGACGTTGCCGGCCGTCGGGTTCAGCAGGGCGATGATGCCGATGCCGTTGCCGCAGACGTTGATCGGGATGTTGATCGGCACCTGGACGACGTTGCCGCTCAGGATGCCGGGCGAGCCGATGGCGGCGCCCCGCGCGTGGGCACCGCCGCCGCGGCCGAAGCCGCCGAAGCCGTTGCCGTAGCCACCGCCGTGGCCGTAGCCACCGCCGTAGCCACCGCCGTGGCCGAAGTTACGGCCGCCGCCGAAACCGCCGCCGCGGTTGTCGTTGCCACCGGCGACAGCCGCCGTGCTGGCGCCGAAAACGGTGACCCCGGCGATGATGGTCGAGATGGCGACCTTGGTGAAGCGGTTCACTTTTATTCCCTTCGGATCGGTCCGACTCCAAACGTCGTGACCGAATCAACGCCTGCTGATGTCCGGAGATGCGAACCATCACCCATATAGTCCTGTCAGATAAGCACACTGGGTGATGGATCGTCAGGTGGGCCAGTCGTTCGGACGTGCCCCTGGTGTCGCGTGTGCACGGTGCGCGGCCATTGCCCGGCCCGCCCCGGCGCGGATACGCTGCGTTCGCGATACCGATCGCTTTTCGGAATCTCGAACAGCCGAGAACGGCCGTGAACGACCGCTCGGAGAGAGCGAGCAGAGATGGGACGTCTCGTACCCGCGGTGACCAGAGCGCTGGACATCCTGGAACTCTTCCTCGAGGGGGACGGCACGATGTCCGCGCCGGAGATCACCCGCAGGCTGGAGCTCCCGCGCACCACCGTGCACGAGCTGGTGACGACACTGGCCGCGCGCAACTACCTCGTCCCGCTGCCGGGGCAGGCCGGCCGCTACCGGCTCGGCGTGCGCACGTACCAACTGGGCAGCCGCTACGCCGAGCAGCTGGACCTGGCCGCCGAGGGGCAGCAGGTCGCCCGGTCCGTCGCCGAGACCTGCGACGAGACGGTGCACGTGGCGGTGCTCGAGGGTACCGACGTCATCTACATCGCCAAGGTCGACAGCACCCACGCGGTGCGGATGGTCTCCGCGGCCGGCCGGCGGCTGCCCGCGCACTGCACCTCGGTCGGCAAGATGCTGCTCGCCGCGCTGCCCGCCGCCGCGATCGACGACCGCTTCCCCGACGACCGCCCGCTGACCGCGATGACCCCGCACAGCATCACCTCGCCGCGTGAACTCCGCCGCCAGCTGGACCTGGTGCGCGAGCGCGGCATCGCCGTCGAGCAGCGCGAGTCCAACCCCGACGTCTCCTGCGTGGCCGCCCCGGTGCGGGACTCCGCCGGGCACGTGGTGGCGGCGCTCAGCATCTCCGTGCCGATGGTCCGGTGGAGCGACGAGCGCCTGACGGAGCTGGAGGGCCTGGCGGTCAAGGGGGCCGCCGAGCTCTCCGAGCGCCTCGGCCACCGCGGCGGTATGCGATGAGCGGCGTCGAACTCGCCCTCGCCGCAGGGGCGTCGCTCGGTGAGGGGCCGACCTGGGACGCGGCCGGTGCCCGACTGCTCTGGGTGGACATCCTCGCCTCCCGCGTGCACGGGTACGACCCGCTGGACGGCCGGACCTCGGTCCTGGCGACCGGGCAGCACGTCGGCGCCGCCAAGCCGCGCGCGGGCGGCGGCATCGTGGTCAACCTCCGTGACGGCGTGGCGGTGTACGACGCCGACGGCGCCTTCCGCTGGCTGCACCGCGAGCCGGTGCCGGGGCGGCGGGCCAACGACGCCGCGGTCGACGCGTCCGGCGCCCTGTGGGCCGGCACCATGCGCTACGACGAGGCGCCCGGCGGCGGGACGCTGTCCCGGGTGGCCGCCGACGGCACGGTCGAAACGGTCCTGGACGACGTGGCCGTCAGCAACGGGACCGGCTGGAGCCCCGACGGCTCGCTCATGTACTACGTGGACAGCCCCACCCGCCGGATCGACGTCTTCGACGTGGACCCCGACACAGGGCAGGTGCGCAAGCGGCGCCCGTTCGCGGTGGTCGAGGAGGGCGCGGGCTTCCCCGACGGGCTCACCGTGGACGCCGACGGCTGCGTGTGGGTGGCGCTGTGGGACGGGGCCGCGGTGCGCCGCTGGACCCCGCGCGGCGCCCTGGACCGGGTGGTGGAGGTGCCCGTGCGGCGGCCGACGGCCTGCGCTTTCGGCGGGCCGCACCTCACCGACCTCTACATCACCTCGGCGCGGACCGGGCTGGGGGAGCGGGAGCTGGCCGCCCGGCCGCTGGCCGGGTCGCTGCTGGTGCTGCCCGGAGCCGGGCAGGGTATGCCCGAAGTGCCGTATGCGGGCTGATTGGAGCGGAATTCAGGGCTGATCGGGTTCCTAAACCCGCATGTCCCGGCTTTCACAGAGGTTTCACCAGTTCGACGAACGGCTCATGTGTACGTCGTACCAGTGCCTCACATACGCTGCCCGGACGATGGACTACTGCGCAGCCTGCCGACGGCACATCAACGGCGCCCTGTCTTGCCCGGGGTGCGGAGCGCCCGCCCACCAGCTCGGTGAGAAGGGTTCCGGCGGCGTGCCCGCGGCGCAGGCCGCGTCCGCCGACACCGAGGCGATGGAGACCGTCGCGCCCGGCCGGGCCGAGCGCCGCCGCGCGGCGGCCCGCGGCGGCGACCCGGCGGCGCCGCGCCGCTCCGGCCGGCGCAACCGCACCCGCAGCATTCGCACCCGGCGCAAGTCCCGCCTGCTGGTGGGCACGTTGATCGGTGCCGCGATCGTGCTGGTCGGCTGGAGCGTCGCCGAACTGCCGCTGGCCGGCTATGTCACCGGTGACCGGACCCAGTCCGCCGGTTCCGACGAGGTGCCCAGCCCGAGCGCCTCACCGGGTGCGACGTCCTCGGCGCACGCCTCCTCGGCGGCGAGCGTCACCACGAAGCCCGCGTCCGACGCCTCCTCCGCCTCGGCCTCGGCTTCGTCCAGTGCCTCGGCGTCGTCGAGTCCTTCGGCGAGCGGCAAGGGCTCGCCGACCGCGACGGCGTCCGGCGCGGTGAGCCAGAACCCGGCGACCTCCGGGCCGCCGACCGCCCCCGGCGGCAGCGGCGGCGGTTCGGGTTCCTCCAGCCCGGCCTCGAACCCGGCCAGCGCGCCCCCGCCGCCCCCGTCCTCGACGCCGTCGCCCACCTGCACCCGCATCCTGTGGTGGTGCAGCTGACGGGTCGCCGCCCGTCGCCTCGGCATCAGCCTCGTCGAGCCCTTCGGCGACCGCGTCCGGCGCGGTGAGCCGGAACCCGGCTGTCGCGCCTCCGCCGCCCACCTGCACCCGCATCCTGTGGTGGTGCGGCTGCCGGCTCGCCGGCCGTCGTCGGCGGGGCGGATCAGTCCCGGCCCACCATCCGCTTGAGCAGGTCGCGCAGTGTCGCCCGCTCGTCCGCGGAGAGCGCGGCCAGCGGTTCCCGCGCGAAGTCCAGTGAGCCGCGCAGCCGTCCCGCGGTGACCTCGCCCGCGTCGGTGGGGGCCGCGAGCTTGACCCGCCGGTCGGCCGGGTCCGCGCGCCGCTCCACCAGGCCCTGCGCCTCCAGGCGGTCCACGATGCCGGTCACGTTCGACGGCTCGCACTTCAGCCGTGCCGCTATGCCGCGCATGGGCAGCGGCTCGCGGGCGAGCAGCGTCAGCACGCGTGCCTGGGCGCCGGTCAGCCGGTGGGCCGCGGCGGCTTCCTCGTACTCCTCGTGATAGCGCGCCACGACGGTGGCGATGAGGTCGACGACCTCCACGGTCAGCGGATCGGTGCGGCGTGGCATGACCCCAGGCTACCTGTTGCTTGACATCATCAAACATTCAGGTACATGGTTGATTGAGAACCTAAAGCTTTTGGAGGCGTTTCCCCATGCCGCAGAGCCGTGAATGGCACCTGGTCTCCCGCCCGCACGGGTGGCCGAAGCCGGAGGACTTCGCGCTGCGCGAGACCGAGGTCGGCGAGCCCGGCCCCGGGCAGGTCCTGGTCCGCAACCTGTACGTGTCCGTCGACCCGTACATGCGCGGCAGGATGAACGACACGAAGTCGTACGCGGAGCCGTACCGGCTGGACAAGCCGATGCAGGGCGGCGCGGTCGGCCGGGTCGTCGCCTCCGACGCCGAGGGCTTCGCCGTCGGCGACCACGTGCTGCACTTCCTCGGCTGGCGCGAGTACGCCCTCGTCGACGTGAAGACCGCGGTCAAGGTCGACCCCGGCCTCGCGCCGCTGAGCACCTACCTCGGCGTGCTCGGCATGACCGGCCTCACCGCCTACGCGGGCCTGCTGCGGGTCGCGGAGTTCAAGGAGGGCGACGTCGTCTTCGTGTCCGGCGCGGCCGGCGCGGTCGGCAGCCAGGTCGGCCAGATCGCCAGGCTCAAGGGCGCCTCGCGGGTCGTCGGCAGCGCCGGCTCGGACGAGAAGGTCAAGCTGCTCACCGAGGAGTACGGCTTCGACGCCGCCTTCAACTACAAGAACGGCCCCGTGGCCGAGCAACTGGCCGCCGCCGCCCCCGACGGCATCGACGTCTACTTCGACAACGTCGGCGGTGAGCACCTGGAGGCCGCCATCGGCGCCCTCAACCTGCGCGGCCGCGTGGCCGTCTGCGGCATGATCGCGATCTACAACGCCACCGAACCCGCCCCCGGCCCGCGCAACCTGGCCCGCCTCATCCAGAACCGCCTGCGCATCGAGGGCTTCCTCGTCGGCGACCACTACGACCTCCAGCCGCAGTTCGTCCAGGAGGTCGGCGGCTGGATCCGCGAGGGCAAGCTGCGCTACCGCGAGACCGTCATGGACGGCATCGAGAACAACCTGGAGGCCTTCCTCGGCGTCCTGCGCGGCGACAACACCGGCAAGATGCTGGTCCGCCTGCCCGAATAGGCCGGTTCCCGGTCCGTGTCCAGGGGTGCGCTCCCTCGGGGGGCGTGCCCCGGACGCCGTCGAGGCGGGCGGCAATGCCCCACCGTGGCCGCCCGGTTCGGGCCCGCCCGGTCCCAGGTGCCTCCCCTGGCCGCGAGGAGCGATGTCACGCGCCGCCGCATGATCCGGGCGGAACCGCCCGCTGGGCGGTTCCCGGCGTCCCGTCCGCCGCGTGCGGCGCGGTCAGCGGCGCGACGAAGTCCCGGAAGGCGGCGGGCATGTCCACCGCGCCGGGGTCGTGCAGCCACTGCGTCCGCAGGCCGTCCATCACCGCGACGAGCAGCGGCGCGGCCTGCTCGGGGGTCAGGCCCCCGGGCAGCGTGTCGCCGTACTCGCTGCGCAGCGACTGCGCCGCCCACGCGCGCACCCCTCGGTGACGCTGTCGCCCGCGAGCACGGTGAAGACCTGGACGACGCCCGGCCGGGTCGCGTTGTACTCGACGAGGCCGGCGATCATCTCCAGCGGCCAGGCGGTGCCGTGCAGCGCCGCCGAGGCCATGTCCCACTGGTCGCGCGTGTCCAGCACCGCGATCAGCAGGGCCTCCTTGCTCGGGAAGCAGTGCAGCAGCCCCTGCTGCGTGAGGCCGGCCCGCTCGGCCACGGCCGCGAGCGAGGCACCCCGGTAGCCGCGCTCGGCGATCACTTCGAGGGCGGCCTGGACGATCCCGGCCGCGGTCGTCGGCTGTCACGACGGCGAGCCTGACCGGGCCGCGGCGCGTCCAGGTGACGAGCGGGGGACGACACCTGGCGATCATCAGGTGAGAGGGCCAGGATGCCCCGTGGGCAAGGCGACGACAACCCGTCCCCGACATGGGAGTTGACCGGATGACCGACACCGAGCGCGCGGCCGCCGTGGAGCAGGCCCTCGGCAAGCTCGACCTCGACACCAAGGCACGTCTGCTGGCCGGGCAGAACATGTGGTCGCTGCCCCCGGTCCCCGAGATCGGACTGGGCTCCCTGGTCATGTCGGACGGGCCGGTCGGCGTACGGGGCGTGCGCTCCACCGCCGACGACCCGTCCGTCGCCCTGCCCAGCCCCACCGCGCTCGCCGCCTCCTGGGACCCCGGGCTCGCCCGCCGCACCGGGCGGCTGCTCGCCCAGGAGGCCCGCCGCAAGGGCGTGCACGTCCTCCTCGCGCCGACGGTCAACCTGCACCGGTCGCCGCTCGGCGGGCGGCACTTCGAGGCCTACTCCGAGGACCCATACCTCACCGGCGAGATCGGCACCGGCTATGTCGCCGGCGTCCAGGACGGCGGTGTCGGCACCACCGTCAAGCACTTCGTGGCCAACGACGCCGAGACCGAGCGCTTCACCGTCGACAACGCCGTCGGCGAACGCGCCCTGCGCGAGCTCTACCTCGCGCCCTTCGAGGCCATCGTCCAGAACGCCCGCCCCTGGGGCGTCATGGCCGCCTACAACGGGGTCAACGGCTCCACCATGACCGAGCACCACCGCCTCCAGAACGAAGTGCTGCGCGAGGAATGGGGCTTCGACGGCTTCGTCGTCTCCGACTGGCTCGCCGCCCGCGACACCGTCGCCGCCATCACCGGCGGTCTCGACGTGGCCATGCCCGGCCCGCACACCGTGTACGGCGAGGCCCTCGCCCAGGCGGTGCGGGACGGACGGGTGGAGGAGTCCGTCGTCGACGCCGCCGTGCGCAACGTCCTGCTGCTCGCCGCCCGCGCCGGGCTCCTGGAGGGCGTGCCCGCCGCGGTGCCCGCGGACGCGCTGCCCGCCGCGGTCGACGGCGAGGCCCTGGCCCGCGAGATCGCGCGGCGCTCGTTCGTCCTGCTGCGCAACGAGCTGCGCGAGGGGCGGCCCGTGCTGCCGATCGACTCCTCCGGGGTGGGCTCTGTCGCGCTCATCGGCGCCGCCGCGCGCGACGCCCGCGTCCTCGGCGGCGGCTCCGCGCACGTCTTCCCGGCACACGTCGTCTCCCCGCTGGACGGGCTGCGCGCCGCGCTCCCCGCGGGCACCCGGCTGACGTACGCCGTCGGCGCCGACCCCAGCGACGAACCGGCCCCCGCCGGCCAGGGGTTCGCGCTGCGCGCGCAGTGCCGCGACGCCGCGGGACAGCTCCTGGGGGAGACCGCCCTGCCGAGCGGACAGGTGCAGTGGACGGGCGACGCCCTGCCCGACGGCGTCGCCTACGACGCGCTCCACACCGTCGAGATCACCGGCACCTTCACCCCGCGCGAGAGCGGTGCCCACCACTTCGGCACCCGCGGGACCGGCGGGTTCCGGCTGGTCGTCGCGGACACGGTCGTCTTCGACGGCGTGCAGGAGATGGGCCAGGAGTCCGACCCGTTCGAGGCGTTCTTCGGCGCGCCCCTGGACCGGGGGACCGTCGAACTGGAGGCGGGTGCGACCGTACCGGTGTCCCTCGCCTACGACGTCTTCAAGATGGAGGGCATGCCGATCCAGGCCGTCGCGTTCTCCCTCGTCCACCGCGGACCGCGGCGCGACCCGGACGAGCTGATCGCGGAGGCGGTCGCGGCCGCCCGCGACGCCGAGGTCGCGGTCGTGGTCGTCGCCACCACCGAACGGGTCGAGAGCGAGGGCTTCGACCGCCGCGACCTGCGGCTGCCGGGGCGCCAGGACGACCTCGTGCACGCGGTCGCCGCCGCCAACCCGCGCACCGTCGTCGTCGTCAACTCCGGGGCCCCCGTGGAGCTGCCGTGGCGCGAGGAGGTCGCGGCCGTGCTGCTCGGCTGGTTCCCCGGGCAGGAGGCGGGCGCCGCGCTGGCCGACGTGCTGCTCGGCGCGGAGGAGCCCGGCGGGCGGCTCCCCACCACCTGGCCCGTGAGGCTCGCCGACGCCCCGGTCACCCGGGTCGAGCCGCGCGGCGGCGTCCTGGCCTACGAGGAGGGCGTCTTCATCGGCTACCGCGCCTGGGACCGGTCGGACGTCGCCCCGGCGTACGCCTTCGGGCACGGACTCGGCTACACGGACTGGGAGTACGAGGGCGCCGGCCACGAGGCCGACGGCGACCCCGGCACCCTGGGCGCGGTGACGGTGCGGCTGCGCAACACCGGGGACCGGGCGGGCCGCGAGGTCGTCCAGGTCTACCTGGCGGTCCCCGAGGACGACACCGTCGACCGGCCGCGCCGCGTCCTCGCCGGCTTCGTCTCCGTGGAACTGCCCGCGGGCGGCGCCACGGAGGTCCGCGTACCGCTGACCCGGCGGGCCGCCCGCACCTGGGACGAGACGGCCGCCGCCTGGCGCACCCCCGCCGGCACCTACACCGCCGAGATCGGCCGCAGCCTGACCGACCCCCGCCTCACCGTGCCGGTGGTGGTCTCTGGTTGACGCGTGGCTGCCTCCCTCCCTGGGGGGCGAGCCGCGCGGAGGTCGGCACGGCTGCGGGCCCACCGTGGCGAGGCACGCGGCCGGTTGACGGTGGAGGCCCTGCCGCCTCCACGGGCATGCTGGGCCTTTGCCCAGGTCGACTGCGGCGCTGCAGACCGCGGCCCGCGCTGTCGGCCGGCCGGTACGCGGGGCAGGGGGCTTGCCGTGGTCGGCCCAGGAGCAGGACGGCTGAGGCTCACCGTGGGATGTACGGCGCCGGTTGACGGGGGCGGTCACGGCATCCCGTGGCCAGGGGCCCCTGTCGGGGTCGGCGCTCTCCGGTCGCCCTCGTGCCCACCGTGCGGCAGTGGCCGGGGGGCCGGGCATTGCGCCGCCGTGGCCCGGCTTGGCAGAGGTCGTAGTGCCGGGGGCCGCCGCCGCCTGCCGGGATCGGCTGCGGCTGCGGTCCTGCTGACGACGGGCTCGTGGTGCGGCAGTTGCGACGGCCGGGGCCGGCGGTGCGGCAGGCGTATCGGGCGGGGGACTGTCGCGGCCGGTCCTGGCTTGCCGGGACGGCTGCGGGCTCACCGTGTGGGCGGCCGTCGCCGCCCGCTGAGGTCGGCCGCAGTCGTGCTGACCACGGGATCGGCGTGCGGCAGTTGCCCGGGTCCGGACCCGCGGTGCGGTCGGCATCGCGGGCCGCGGGATTGCGGCGGTCGGTCATTGCCGGGACGGCTGCGGGCAGCCGTCCCCGCCGCCGCGGCGGCGAGACAGGCCTATGCCGAGGCACGTCGTGCCGGTGGCGGTCTCCGGTTGGGCGCGGGGAGTGCCGTGGTCGGTCGCGGGCCGGCAGGGCCCGGGCATGGTGCCGCGCCGACGCCAGGGCGGGGTGTCCCCGGGGAGGCCGTCGCAGCCTCCCCGGGGGCGGGATCAGGGGCGGGGGGTCGCGGACAGGAGGGCCACTGCGCCTGCCCAGGGGCCCGGGTGGTGCCAGCGGAGGCGGGCGCCTGCCAGGGACAGCGGGGCGCCGAAGGGGGTGAGCGCGGCGTCGACGGTCCACAGGCCCTCGGGGAGGACGAGGCCGGCCGAGTCGCCGGGGTCGCCGAAGGTGTGCAGGACGGCGAGGGCGCGCAGGCCGTCGGGGGAGACGCGCAGCACGGACTGGGAGCCCGTGGCGTTGCCCGCGGCGTCGGCGGCCCGCGTACCGCCGTGCCGGGAGATCCCGTCCGCGATGACGGGCGCCGCGCGCTCGTACAGCGCCAGCGCCCGCCGCACCAGCGCCCAGCGGCCCGCGTCGAGCCGCGCGGGGTCGCCGGTGAGGCACATGCGGCCCAGGAAGCCCGCGGCCAGGCGGGAGACGAGGGTGCGGTCGTCGTCCTCGGCCGCGAGCTCCACCGGGACCACGGACTGCCGGGGCAGCAGCACGCGGTGCAGGTTCGCCGCGACGACGGGGACCTCGCGCGCGTCGACGGCGCCCGCTCCGCAGGACAGTGCGGTGACGGCGGTGTACGCGGGGGTGACGCGGTGGCCGCCCGCACGGTTCTCGATCACGAGATCCGGCAGGCGCGCGGCCAACGCGGTGAGGAAGGAGACGGCGGCGTCGCCCAGTTGGCGGGCGGTCTCGCCGTCGAGGGCCGGGTCCGCGCCGCAGTCGACGCTCACGTGCCCGAAGTCGCGCAGCACCGCCGTCATCCGGTCGAGCAGCGGTTCCGCGACGTCCGGGCGGCGCAGGTCGAGCAGGCGCCGTCCGGCGGCCGCCGCCGGGCCGTCCTCGCCGGCGACGTGCCCGTCCTCCGTGGCGTGGCGCTTGGACAGTTCGCCGGTGGTCTCCGGTGCCCACCACAGGCCCGGCACGAAACCGCGCTCCCGCAGCGCGCGGGCGGTCGCGGCGAGGCCGTCGGGGAAGCGGGCGGCGCTGGGCTCCCAGTCGCCGTGGGTCCGGTCGGCGTCGGTGCCGGGGTCGCCGTACCAGCCGGGGCCCAGGGTGACGGTACGGACGGGCGTGCCCGCGAGGCGGTCGGCGAGTGCGAGGGCCCGGTCGTGGCCGGGGTCGTCCACGACGAAGCCGACGGGCAGCGAGGTCTCGGCTCCCGGTCGCGGATGCCCGGACTGCGCCGACGTCAGCCGGTGGCACAGCTCGTCGAGGCCGCCGCGCACCACGGACAGCACCGCTTCGGGCGCGTCCAGGCGGCCGCCCGGCGGCAGCGTGCGGCGCCACCCGCCGAAGGCGGCGTCGGCGGGACCGCCGCCGATGGCCAGCCCCGCGCCGGAGCGCAGCACCTCCAGCTGCCACGGCCCGGACGCGGCCAGCTGGACGCCCCACAGGACGCCCGCGACGGTGTCCTCCACGGCCAGGAAGGGCAGCCATCCCGCCACCGGCAGCAGCCCGGTGGCGCCGAACCGCTCCGCCACCGTGCCGGCGTCGCCGTCCCGCGGACCCTCCAGGCCGAGCCGTTCGACCGGCTCGGAGACCAGCCGGGCCTCGGCGCCGCGGGCGCAGCGCAGGCGGTGCACGACGTAGCGCCCTTCGGTCTCCGGGGCCTCCGCGTCCTCCGCGGCGAACGCCGTCAGCCCGCCGAGGGTGAAGGAGCTGAGCATCTCCAGCGTCTGCGGCCGGTCGCCCTCGTTGACCGCGCTCGTACGGACCCGGACGAAGCGGTCCCCCCGCACGATCCGGTGGTGCAGGACGAGTCCGTCGTCCGTGGCCAGTTCGGTGGTGACGGCGTCGTCCGCGGCCTCGTGCGCGCGCTCGCGCACCGCGGCCGCGGTCGTCCCGCGCCGCAATGTGCGTGCGGCGACGTGGGGTTCGGTCGCCATGTCGCCCGCGCGCGCCGCCGTGGCCAGCGGCTCGGCGGCCCGGCCGTCACCCGTGGCGGCCCGCGCCGCGAGCGCGGTGGGAAGGAGCTCCAGCGCCCGCACACCTCGGTCGGCGGGGCAGCGGACGGTCAGGTCTCCCCATGCGTACACACGGACTCCAATGCTCTTCAGGGCGTCGAGATGCGGCGTGTTGACGTGCGGCCGTGCGATCTCACGTTCCCCACTCGACGTTACGAGCACCTGACGCGCCCCCGAACGCAAGACTGAGGCCCGGCGTGTGGCCGCTCCGCTTTGCCCGCGGACGCACCGCGCGCGGCGGTCCCGCCCCTGTTCACGGGCGCGTGCCGGGCTGGCGGGGTCTGGCGGGGCGTGTTGGCGCGTCCGGCGGCACGGCGGCGGCGGATCGCCGCGCGGCCCGCTCCGGCGCGCGCGGGCGCCCGGCGTCCCCCGGCCGGACGCGGCCCGATTGCGGGGCGGGGCGGGCGCGGTGACGCTCGTGGCATCCGCGCCGACCCGAGGCGTCCCCCCAAGGAGCCGTAGATGCCCGCTATACGTCCCCGGATACGTCCCCGGCCGGTCGCGGCCGGCGCAGCGCTCGTCCTCGCCGCCGCCACCGCCCTGCTGTCGGGTTCCGCGACGGCCGTCGCCGGTCCGCCGGACCCGGCGGACCCCACCGCGGTGGTGGCCGCCGCCGGCTGCACGGTGAACGGCACGGCCGTCGCGGGCGCGGTGGTGACGGGGACGGAGGGCGCCGACGAGATCGACTGCCCGGCGGGAGTGCCCGCCGGGACGGTGGTCAGCGGCGGGGGCGGCGTGGACGTGATCACGGTCACGGGGGTCAACGCGGGCACGGTCGACGGCGGCGCCGGGACCGACCTGATCGAGATCGACGGCGGCAACACCGGCACGGTGACCGGCGGCACCGAGGCCGACATCATCGACCTCTCCGCCGACACCGTCGCCAACTCCGGTGCCGTGAACGGCGGTGCGGGAGCCGACTTCATCTCCGTCGAGGCCGACGACGCGGGCCCGGGCAGCGTCACCGGCGACGCCGACACCGACGTGTGCCTCTTCGACGCCGAGCCGACGGGCCCGGCGGACTGCGAGATCCTGGCCTGATCCCGCTCCGCGGCGGCCGGACGGTCCCGCCGTCCCGGGGAGGTCGCATACCCTGTCGCGCATGCGAGATCTTGCGACCGGGATACGTCACTTCGTGGACGGCCAGCGCTGGGTCGTCCGGCACGGCCGCTGGTTCGGTTTCGGGCTGCTGCCCGCGCTCATCACGCTCGTCGGCTACGTCGCGGCGCTGGTCGTGCTGGCGTTCTGGGCCGACGACGCGACCGCCTGGGCGACCCCCTTCGCCGACGGCTGGGGCTCGCCGTGGCAGGGGCTCTTCCGCGGTCTGCTCACCGCCGTCGTCTTCTGCGGCGGCCTCGTGCTGGCGGTGATCTCCTTCACCGCGGTGACGCTGCTGGTCGGGCAGCCCTTCTACGAGTCGCTGGCGGAGCGCGTCGACGACACCGAGGGCGGCGCCCCGGCCGGCCCGGACCTCCCCCTGTGGCGGGAGCTGCTCCAGTCCGCCTGGGACAGCCTGCGGGTGCTGGTGCGGGTCACGGCCTGGACGGTCGCGCTGTTCGCCGCCGGCTTCATCCCCGTCGTCGGGCAGACCGTCGTGCCCGTGGTCGGCTTCTGCGTGTCGGGCTTCTTCCTGGCCCTGGAACTCAGCGGCGTCGCCTTCCAGCGCCGCGAGGTGCCGCTGCGCGAGCGGCTGCGGATACTGCGCGGCCGGATGATGCTGAGCCTCGGGTTCGGTGTGCCGCTGGTGCTGTGCTTCCTCGTGCCGGTGGTCGCGGTCTTCCTGATGCCGGGAGCGGTGGCCGGTGCCACCCTTCTCGTCCGCGACCTGCTGCCGCCGCGGGTGGAAGGGGAGCCCGGTACCGTGCCCGTGCCCGCGCCCGCGTCGCGTCCCCTGGACTTCCGCAAGCCGTAGCGCGGTCCGCTGTCCGGAGGGAGCCGTTCCCCGTCCGGTGTGTCGGACCTATGGGGACGGCCGCGGCCACGAGCGCGACGCCGAGGTCGCCGCGCTGCGTCGGCTGCCGGCGGTGGCCGGTGCCACCCTTCTCGTCCGCGACCTGCTGCCGCCGCGGGTGGAAGGGGAGCCCGGGGAGCGCGGTCCCGTGCCCGTGCCCGCGCCTGCGTCGCGTCCCCTGGACTTCCGCAAGCCGTAGCGCGGCCCGCTGTCCGGAGGGAACTGTTCCCCGTCCGGTGTGTCGGACCTATGGGGACGGCCGCGGCCGCGAGCGCGACGCCGAGGTCGCCGCGCTGCGCCGGCTGCCGGCGGTGGCCGGTGCCACCCTTCTCGTCCGCGACCTGCTGCCGCCGCGGATGGAAGGGGAGTCCGGGGAGCCCGGTACCGTGCCCGCGCCTGCGTCGCGTCCCCTGGACTTCCGCAAGCCGTAGCGCCGCCCGCCGTCCGGAGGGAACCGTTCCCCGTCCGGTGTGTGACCTGAACGGTGAAGGGTGACGGCAGGACGCGAGGGGGACGCGATGGAGCAGCGGGCCGACCAGTACGACGACAACCAGCGCAGCTACCGGACCTATTGGGACGGGCGCGGTTACGAGCACGACGCCGAGGTCGCCGCGCTGCGCCGGCTGCTGGCAGGCCGCCACTTCGGCCACGCTGCGGACGTCGGCGGCGGGTACGGGCGTCTGGTGCCGGTGCTGCGGGAGTTCGCCGACCGGGTCACGCTGCTGGACTCCAGCCGCCGTCAACTCCAGGACGCGGAGGAGTACCTGGCGGGCCTGGCGGGCGTCACCATGCGGCTGACGACCGTGGCCGGGCTCGGCCTGCGCTCCGGCAGCGTCGACCTGGTGACGATGGTGCGGGTCATGCACCACCTGCCGGACCCGGCGCCCGCGCTGGCCGAGATCGCCCGCGTCCTGCGACCCGGGGGCACCGCGGTCGTGGAGAGCGCCAATCTCGCGCACGCCGCGAACCGGCTGCGGTACGCGGCCCGGCGCCGGCGCGTCCCGCGGCAGCCGGTCGACATACGCTCCGCCGCCAACCGCGAACGCGACAGCATCCCGTTCGTCAACCACCACCCGGCCACCGTGGCGGCCCAGTTGGAGGCCGCCGGGCTGCGGGTGCAGCAGCGGCTGTCGGTGTCGAACCTGCGCAGCACGCGGCTGAAGCGGGTGGTGTCGCGGGGCGCCCTGGCCCGCGCCGAGGTGGCGCTGCAGCGGCCGCTGGCCCGGGTGACGTTCGGGCCGAGCATCTTCTTCCTGGTCCGCAAGGCCGCGTAAGCCGTCAGGCACGCCGCGCCGGACGGACGCCGGGACGGAGGCCGCGGCATCCCTTTTGTTACTGTCCGGAGTGTTTGCGGCGGCCGGTACGGGGAGTGGCGCGTGGTGCGGTGGGCTGGGCGTCTGGTGACGGCCGTGTGCGCGGTCCTGGCCGCGGCGTGCCACTCCACGAACACCACGGAACTGGCGGCGTCCGGCGCCGGGTGCGCGCCGACCCGTGTCTTCGTCGCGGGCCAGAAGGGCTACAGCGCCTTCCGTATCCCCGCGGTGGTCCAGGTGCCGGGGTCCGGTGCTGAGGGCCCGGTGCTCGTCGCTTTCGCCGAGGGCCGGCGGGAGTCCGGCGCGGACCACGGGGACGTCGACGTCGTCGAGCGCCGCTCGACGGACGGCGGCTGCACCTGGACGGCGCTGCGCAGGATCGCGGACGCCGGGCCGAACACCCTGGGCAACCCGGCGCCGGTGGTGGCCCCGTCCGGCCGGCTGGTGCTGCTGACCACCCGCAACGGGGCCGCGGCCACCGAGGCCGACATCATGTCCGGCGACGCCGTCCCCGCCGACGGGCGGCGCGTCTTCGTGCGGTCCAGCGACGACGCCGGGGTCACCTGGTCGCGTCCGCGGGAGATCACCGCGCAGGTCAAGCGTCCCGGCTGGCGCTGGTACGCCACCGGCCCCGGGCACGGCGTCGCGCTGACCACCGGCCCGCACAAGGGCCGGCTCGTCGTCGGTGCGAACCACTCCGTCACCCCGTCGCCGGGCAGCGGGGACAACGGCTCGGAGCCGCGCTGGTACGCGGGCCACAGCCTGCTGAGCGACGACGGCGGCAGGACCTGGCGGATCGGCTACGTCGACACCGACGTCGACGGCCGGGTCAATGTCAACGAAACGGCCGTCGCCCAACTCCCGGACGGCCGGGTCTACTTCAATGCGCGCGACCAGAAGGGCAGCGAGCGCGGCAGCCGGGCCCACGCCTGGAGCGACGACGGCGGCGCGACACTTCAGGCACCCTTCAGGACGGTGCCCGGGATCATCGCGCCGTCCGTCGAGGGCAGCCTGCTGCAGACGTACAACGGCCGCGGTTCGGGCCCGCTGCTGCTGGCCGCTCCCGGCGAGCCCCGGGACCGGGTGGGGATGACCGTGCGGGCCAGCTTCGACGGCGGCGCGACCTGGTCGCGCGGATACCGGGTGTCGGACGCCAAGGCGGCCTACTCGGACCTGGTGCAGATCGACAGCGAGCACGTGGGCCTGCTGTACGAGACCGGGCGCGACACCCCCTACGACACCATCACCTTCACCCGGCTCACCCTCGCCTCGATCCTGCGCTGACCCGCCGGGTGCCGGGGCGGGGGCCCCTGGCGTTCCGCCGGGCCGGTCGGCGATGCTGGGAGCGCGCGTCCGCCGGGCGCGCACCTGATCGGCTCGGAGGGTCCCGGACAGTGCGGCTTCCCACCCAGAGCGGCGTGCCGGCCCTCGCGCCGCCCGCGTCCGCCCCGACCCTTGCTGCGCCGACCGTGGAGGAGGCCCGGCTGGACCGGGCCGCGCCCCAGGAGATCCTGCGCCGCAGCGGCTTCGACGCCGCGGCCCCCCGCTTCGCGCGGGAGCTGGCGGCGGCGCACTCCAGGGCCGCGGCGCAACGCGTCGTGCGCCGCCACGGCCGCGCCCTGTGGCAGGACGCGGTCGGCAGGGCACAGGGACGCGGCCCGGCCGGCGGCGACCTCAGCCCCGACGACGACCGGCCGCTGTACTGGGCCCGGCTGTCCCTGACCCGGGCCCTGGGCGCGTGGCAGCCGTCCTTCCCGCTGGGGGACGCCGGGCGCGCCGCCCTGCTGGACCGGCTGGAGTGGACCTCACGCGGTCATGACACCGTCCTGCCGCCCGTGGAAGAGGGGGTCGGACGTATCCTGCTGACCGGCTTCGACCCCTTCCGGCTCGACGCCGACGTCCGCCGCAGCAACCCCTCGGGCGCCGCCGCGCTCGCCCTGGACGGCGTCATGCTCCGCACCGCCCGCGGGCCGGCCCGCGTGGCGGCCGTCGTGTTCCCGGTCCGCTGGGCCGACTTCACGCGGGGCAGCGTCGAACGCGCGCTGCGCCCGTGGTTCCGCCCGGGCCCGCACCGCGTCGACCTGTTCGCCACCGTCAGCCAGGGCCGCGACGGCCGCTTCGACCTCGAACGCTTCAACGGGGCCTGGCGCGGCGGCCTCCCGGACAACGCCGGCGTCCCGGCCACCGGTCCCGTTCCCGTCCCGTACGGCCACGAGCCGCCGCAGTGGACCACCACGGGACTGCCGTACCGGGCGGTCGCCGCGGCCGGGACCGGCCCCTTCCCGGTGTACGACCGCACCGAGGTCACGGAGCTCCCCGCCGGGGCCGGTGTGCCCGTGGTCAGCGACTTCGGTCCGACGCCCGGTTCCGCGGCGCGCGCCGGAGGCGGCGGCGACTACCTCTCCAACGAGATCGCCTACCGCGCCACCCTGCTCCGCGACGAACTCGCGCTCCACGCGCCGGGCGGGCATGTCCACACCCCCCTCCTGCACTTCGGCCCCGGCAACACCGACCCCGGCACCGGCAGCGTCACCGATCCCGCGTTCGTGGCCGACCGCCAGGCCATCACCGCCCAGATCAGGGCGATCCTCACCGCGGCCGCCGGCGCCTGAGGCCCGAGCCACCCGACGACCGCCGGGGCGCGCGGCGCCGGCGGGGCGCCCCGCCGCCACCACCGCGCACCGGTCCGCGGCCGGTGGCGGCCGCGGAGGGCTGAACGGAAGCCGGGACGGAGCCGTAAGGGACTGCGGAAGACCGCAAGACAGACACCTCGCGCACCTCAGGTCCCGTTCGTGTCCCGCATGCCCGCCGGTGCGGGGCGGGCGACCGGGCCGGGCTGCGCGGGCAAGGGGAAGCAGGCCGCCGCGGGGCGGCCCGCGTGATCGAGGGAGGTCCTGCCGTGACCGTCGCCGTCGGCGTCACCGGTAATGCCACCGAGTTGTTCCGCGCCAATACCGCGCACAGTCCCTCGTACTTCGCCCTGCGCCGCGCGGGCGGTGCGTCCTCCCCCGAAGGCGCCGCCGGCATCGTCGACTTCTGCATCCCGTGCAATCCGTACTTCCCGAGCCCGGCGATGTACGAGAAGCTCCAGCAGTCGATGCAGGACATCCTCACCTACTACCCGAGCAGCACCGACGTCATCACGGGCGAGCTGTGCTCGCTGCTCGGCCTCAATCCGCAGACCGTCGCCATGGGCAACGGCTCGACCGAGCTGATCACCTGGATCGACCACCTCCTGGTCCGCGACAGTCTCGCCATCCCCATACCGACCTTCGGCCGCTGGACCGATCAGCCGATGGAGACCGGCAAGCGCGTCGACATGTTCCTCCTCCCCGAGGCCGCCGGGTTCGCACTCGACCCGGCGGCCTTCGTCTCGTTCGTCCGCGCCCGCGGCTCGCGCACCGCCGTCATCTGCAACCCGAACAACCCCGACGGCGGCCTCCTCCCCAAGCACGCGGTCGTCGGCCTGATGGACGCCCTCGCGGATCTCGACCTGGTCGTCATCGACGAGTCGTTCCTGGACTTCGCCGACGCGGAGGCGTGGCCCAGCGTGGCGGACGAGGCCGTGCTGCGGCCCAATGTGATCGTGCTGCGCAGCCTCGGCAAGAACTTCGGCCTGCACGGCATCCGCTTCGGCTACATGGTCGCCAACCCGGCGCTGGCCGGGAAGGTGCGCCGGATGCTGCCCAAGTGGAACCTCAACTCCTTCGCCGAGGCCGTGGTCTTCATGCTCAAGGACCACCGAGAGGAGTACGCGCAGAGCCTGCGCATGGTCTCCCGCGACCGCCAGGAGATGATCTGGCAGCTGGCGGCGCTGCCCGGCCTGACGGTCTACCCGTCGCAGGGCAACTTCGTCTTCGTCAAGCTGCCCGACGGTGTGGACGGCGCGATCCTGCGCGACCGGCTGCTGGCCGAGCACGGCGTCCTGGTCCGCGAGTGCGGCAACAAGCTGGGCAGCAGCAGCCGTTTCATGCGCCTGGTCGTGCGGCCGCAAGGAGACGTCCAGCGGCTCCTGACCGGGCTGAGCACGGTGCTGTACGGCAGCACCTGGTACGCCGCCGAGCCCGAGGCCGCGCCCGTCCCCGAGCCGGAACCGGCGCCGCAGGTGCAGCAGCTCCCGCAGATCCAGCCCGCGCCGCAGCCGGTGCCCGTACCGCAGCTCCAGCTGCCGCAGGCGCAGCCCCCGCAGCCTGTGTACGAGCAGCCCGCCCCGCTCCCGCCGGCGCCCCCGCAGCCGGTGTACGAGCCGCAGCGGATGGGTCCGCAGCCGGTGTACGAGCCGCAGCGGATGGGTCCGCAGCCGGTGTACGAGCCGCAGCGGATGGGCCCGCAGCCCGTGTACGAGCAGCAGCCGATGGCCACCCAGATGATGCCGCCGCAGCCGGCCCCCCAGCCGCAACCGCCGCAACCCCCGGCCCCCGACCTGTACCCGGCGCCGGCCGCCGACGTGCCGCCCGCCTTCGCGTCCGCCGCCCCGGGCTCGCCCAGACCGGCGCGCTACTGGCAGGACCCGGTCTGACCGCGGCGCGGGACCGGCCCCGGAAACGGAACGACGGCGGCCGGGGCACGGGCCCCGGCCGCCGTCGCGGACGTCCGGATCAGTGGACGCCGAAGGAGTGCACCGTGGTGGAGCGGTACGTCTGCCCCGGCCGCAGGACCGTCGAGGGGAACGACGGCTGGTTCGGCGAGTCCGGGAAGTGCTGGGTCTCCAGGCAGAAGCCGTCGCTCTGCCGGTAGACGTGCCCGGAGGAGCCCGCGAAGGCGCCGGTGAGGAAGTTGCCGGTGTAGAACTGCACGCCCGGCTCGGTGGTGGCGACGCGCAGGATGCGTCCGGAGACCGGCTCGGTGACCGTGGCCGCGTGCTCGGGACGGGCCGTGCGGCCCTTGTCGAGCACGAAGTTGTGGTCGAAGCCCTGCCCGTACAGCACCTGCTGGTGGGCCGTGCGGATGTCGCGGCCGATCGCTTTCGCGGTGCGGAAGTCGAACGGGGTGCCCGCGACGGGCGCCAGCTCGCCGGTGGGGATCAGCGTGGAGTCCACCGGGGTGAAGCGGCGTGCCGCGATCGCGACCTGGTGGTCGTAGACGCCGCCGTTGCCCTCGCCGCGCAGGTTGAAGTACGTGTGGTTGGTGAGGTTCACCACCGTCGCCTTGTCGGTCGTGGCGCTGTAGTCGACCCGCCACTCGCCGCCCGAGGTCAGCGTGTAGACCACCCTGACCTTGAGCGTGCCGGGGTAACCCATCTCTCCGTCGGCACTCGTGTAGCGCAGCACCAGGCCCGCGTCACCGCCGGCGGTGAAGCTCTCGACCGCCCAGACCCGCTTGTCGAACCCCTTGTCGCCGCCGTGCAGGCTGTTGGGCCCGTCGTTGACCGGCAACTGGTAGGTGGTGCCGTCGAGCGTGAAGCGGCCCCGCGCGATCCGGTTGCCGTACCGCCCGATCAGCGCGCCGAAGTACGGGCTGCTGGCCACGTAGGCGTCGAGGTTGTCGAAGCCGAGGGAGACATTGGCCGGGCGCCCGTGACGGTCGGGCAGTTCCAGGGTCTGCACGATCCCGCCGTACGACAGCACGCGCAGGGTGATCCCGCCGTTGCGTACGGTCCAGATGTCGACCTTGGTGCCGTCCTCCAGGGTCCCGAAGTGTTCCTTTGTCACCTTTGTCCTACCTGCGGGCCCCTTCTTGACAGGGGCGGCCGACCCGGTCGTGCCGGCCGCTTGGGCGCTGGTCCCGCTGATCACGGGAGCGACCGCCCCAAGCGTCGCGCCCGCGATCAATGTACGTCTGTCCACGTGCGGCTCCTTCGTTAGGTGCCTGCTTTACGAACCGACCTTGCGCTTGTTCCAGACGTCGAAGCCGACCGCGGCCAGGAGCACCAGGCCCTTGATGACCTGCTGGTAGTCCGTGCCGATGCCGACGAGCGACATCCCGTTGTTGAGGACTCCGAGCACCAGGCCGCCGATGATGGCGCCCAGCACGGTGCCGACACCGCCGGTGGCGGAGGCGCCGCCGATGAAGGCGGCGGCGATCGCCTCGAGCTCGAAGTTGATCCCGGCCTGCGGGACGCCCGCGTTGAGACGGGCGGCGTAGACGAGGCCGGCGAGAGCCGCCAGCACGCCCATGTTGACGAAGACCAGGAAGACCACGCGCCGGTCCTTGACGCCCGAGAGCTTGGCGGCGGCCTGGTTGCCGCCGAGGGCGTAGACGTGCCGGCCGATCACCGCGTTGCGCATCACGAAGCCGAAGACGATCAGCAGTCCGGCCAGGATGAGCAGCACGATGGGCACGCCGTGGTAGCTGGCCAGCGTCATCGTGAAGGCGACCACGCAGGCGACGATGGCGAGCAGCTTGAGGAGGAAGAAGTTGCGCGGCAGCACGTCGAGGTCGTAGGCGACCTGCTGGCGGCGGTCGCGGATCTCCTGCACGACGGTGATGGCGATGACCAGGAGGCCGATCAGCAGCGTGAGGTTGTGGTAGTTCGTGTGCGGCCCGACCTCGGGCAGGAAGCCGTTGCCGATCTTCTGGAAGCCGGTGGGGAAGGGCGAGATGGACTGGCCCTCCAGGAAGATCTGCGTGCCGCCGCGGAAGAGCAGCATGCCGGCCAGCGTCACGATGAAGGACGGGATGCCGACGTAGGCGATGAAGTAGCCCTGCCAGGCGCCGGCGACGGCGCCGATGAGCAGGGACACCACCAGGGCCAGCGGCCAGGAGACATGGTGCTGGACGATCATCACGGCCGCCGCGGCGCTGACGAAGGCGGCCAGCGAACCGACGGAGAGGTCGATGTGGCCGGCGATGATCACCACCATCATGCCGATGGCCAGGATGAGGATGTAGCTGTTCTGGCCGATCAGGTTGGTGACGTTCTGCGGCTTGAGCAGGATGCCGCCGGACCATATCTGGAACAGCGCGGCGATCAGCACGAGCGCGATGATCATGCCGTACTGGCGCATGTTGCGCCGCGCGGCCTGCAAAATGTACGCGGCGGTGCCCGCCGGTCCGCCCCCGGTCGCGGCCGCGGCCGCCCCTCCGGCGGGCGGCGGAGGAGTCATGTCGGTCTTCACCGGGCTGCCCATCTCAGTTCCCTCGGTCCATGGTCATGTGGCGCATCAGTACTTCCTGGGTCGCGCTCTCGCGCGGGATCTCCCCTGTCAGCCGGCCCGCCGACATCGTGTAGATGCGGTCGCACATACCGAGCAGTTCCGGCAGTTCGGAGGAGATGAAGACGACGGCCTTGCCCTGGGCCGCCAGGTCGTTGATGACCGTGTAGATCTCGTACTTGGCCCCGACGTCGATGCCGCGCGTGGGCTCGTCGAGGATGAGGATCTCCGGTCCCGCGAAGATCCACTTGCTGAGGACGACCTTCTGCTGGTTGCCGCCGCTCAGCTTGCCCGTGGTCTCGAAGACCGTGGGCGCCTTGATGTTCATCGTCGAGCGGAAGGACTCGGCGACCCGGGCCTCCTCGTGCTGGTTGACGACGCCGCGCCGGGCCACCTTGGACAGCGCGCTCAGCGAGATGTTGCGGCTGATGTCGTCGATCAGGTTGAGCCCGTAGTGCTTGCGGTCCTCGGTGACGTAGGCGATGCCGTGGGCGACCGCCTCCGGGACGGTACGCGTGCGGATCTCCTTGCCGCGCAGGTAGACCCGGCCCGAGATGCCGCGCCCGTAGGAGCGGCCGAAGACGCTCATGGCCAGTTCGGTGCGGCCGGCGCCCATCAGCCCGGCGATGCCGACGATCTCGCCGCTGCGGACATTGAGCGAGACCCCGTCGACGACCTTGCGCTGCTGGTCGATCGGGTGGTGCACGGTCCAGTCCTCGACCGCGAAGGCCACCTCGCCGATGTCCGGCTCCCGCTCCGGGAAGCGGTGGTCCAGGTCGCGCCCGACCATGCCGCGGATGATCCGCTCCTCGGTCACGGCCGGCGTGCCGTCCTCGGCGCCGGCCTTCATGTCCAGCGTCTCGATGGTCCGGCCGTCCCGCAGGATGGTGATGGAGTCGGCGACCCGCGCGATCTCGTTGAGCTTGTGCGAGATGATGATGCAGGAGATGCCGTGCTCCTTGAACTCCAGGATCAGGTCCAGGAGTTTGCGGCTGTCCTCGTCGTTCAGGGCGGCCGTCGGCTCGTCCAGGATGAGGAGCTTGACCTCCTTGGACAGCGCCTTGGCGATCTCGACGAGCTGCTGCTTGCCCACGCCGATGTCGGCGACCCGGGTGCTCGGCGGGTCGGCGAGCCCGACCCGCTTGAGCAGCCGGCCCGCGTGCCGCAGCGTCTCGTTCCAGCTGATGACGCCGCGGCTGGAGTGCTCGTTGCCGAGGAAGATGTTCTCGGCGATGGACAGGTAGGGCACCAGGGCGAGTTCCTGGTGGATGATCACGATGCCGCGCTGCTCGCTGGCGCGGATGTCGCGGAAGACGCAGGGCTCCCCCTGGAAGAGGATCTCGCCTTCGTAAGTGCCGTGCGGATAGACCCCGCTGAGCACCTTCATCAGGGTCGACTTGCCCGCACCGTTCTCACCGCAGATGGCGTGGACCTCGCCCTCGGCCACTGTCAGGGTGACATCGGAGAGCGCCTTGACCCCTGGGAAGGTCTTGGTGATGGAGCGCATTTCGAGGACGGGTCCGGCCATTCCTGCTTTCCGTTCTCCTCGGGTGGAGGGGTGACGATCGTCGGTCGTGCGGTCCGGCTCCGGGACTACTGGAGCTCGGACTCCTTGATGTAGCCGGAGTCGACGACGATCTCCTTGTAGTTGGACTTGTCGACGCTGACCGGCGGCAGCAGGTAGGTCGGGACGACCTTGGTGCCGTTGTCGTACGTCTTGGTGTCGTTGACCTCGGGCTTGCCGCCGGTGAGGACCGCGTCGCCCATCTGGACGGCGACCTTCGCCAGTTCGCGGGTGTCCTTGTAGACGGTCTGCGCCTGCTCACCCGCGATGATCGACTTGATCGAGGCGACCTCGGCGTCCTGGCCGGTGACGACCGGCAGCGGCTTCTTGCCGGTGCCGTAGCTGACGCTCTTGAGCGCCGAGATGATGCCGCGGGAGATGCCGTCGTACGGGGACAGGACCGCGTCCACGTCGTCGGAGGTGTACGACTTGCTCAGCAGGTCGTCCATGCGGGCCTGGGCGGTGGCGCCGTCCCAGCGCAGGGTGGTGACCTGGGTGAGGCCCGTCTGGCCGCTCTTGACCACCAGCTGCTTCTTGTCGATGTACGGCTGGAGCACGTCCATCGCGCCGTTGAAGAAGTACTTGGTGTTGTTGTCGTCGGGCGAGCCGGCGAACAGCTCGATGTTGAAGGGGCCCTTCTTGCTGCCGTCCTTCAGACCGAGCTTCTCGACGATGTAACCCGCCTGGAGCTGGCCGACCTTGAAGTTGTCGAAGGTGGCGTAGTAGTCGACGTTCTGCGAGCCGAGGATGAGGCGGTCGTAGGAGATGACCTTGATGCCCGCGTCGTGCGCCTGCTGGAGCACGTCGCTGAGGGCCGAGCCGTCGATCGCCGCGACGACCAGGAGCTTGTCGCCCTTGGTGATCATGTTCTGGATCTGCGCGACCTGGTTCTCCACCTTGTCGTCGCCGTACTGCAGATCGGTCTTGTAGCCCTTGGCCTGGAACTGCTTGACCATGTTGTCGCCGTCGGCGATCCAGCGCTCGGAGGACTTGGTGGGCATGGCGATGCCGATGGTGCCGCCCTTCCCCCCGTCCTTGTCGCCGCCGCCGCCCCCGTTGTCGCTCTGCCCGCAGGCGGTCGCGGTGGCACCGAGGGCGAGGGTGGCTATCAGCGCGGCAGTGGTGCGCAGGTGGGCGGCTCTCGCGATGCGCATGGCTGATCAGATCCTTTCGGGGGCCAGGCGGGGGTCGGCCGCGTGGTCCTGGTCGGTCGTGATGTCGAGGGGGAAGCGGTGGAGCGGGCCCGGCAGCCGCGCGCCCAGCGGGGAGAGCCCGCCGTCCGCGCCGAGCCGGGAGAGCAGGTCGAGCACGAGGCGTCCGCGGCGGACCCGTTCGCGGGCGGTCGCCAGGGCGACGTCCCGGAACTGCCGTCCGTACGGGTAGATGCCGGGGGCCTTGCTCAGGCCGAACTTGAGGTAGATCGGGGCGCCGCGGCGGATCAGTTCGGCCGCGTCGTAGAGCCGGACGAAGCCGCCGAGGTCGTCGGGGGCCTCGATGTAGAAGTCCATCGGGGCCCGGCTGGTCCGGCGGATCTCGGTGATCTGCTGGAGGGTCAGGTCCGAGGGGATGTTGACGGAGTCGGCGCCGAGCCGCTCCCACACCGCGTAGGCGGCCGGGTTGACCGGGCCGACCAGCGCGGAGACCTTGAAGGTGGTGTCGGCGGGCAGCAGTCCCTGCTCGCGGAGCCGGTGCAGCAGCCACAGCACGCCCTCGTCGGCGACGAGCAGGCAGCGCACGCCCAGCGCGGCCGCCCGCAGGGCGTCCTCGACGCAGCCGGCCACCTGGTCGTGGCCGCGGGCGCGCAGGCCGCCGCCGCGGGAGTCGGTGCGGGTGGCCGAGCCGATGTCCCAGGTGCCGCGGGGACCGGTGAACAGGCAGAGCTCGACGTCGCGTTCGGCGCAGGCGGCCACCATCTCGGTGATCTCCGCGTCCGTCAGCATCCAGACGCCGCTGCCCTGGCTGATCCGGTGCACGGGCACCTCCAGCAGTTCGGCCTCCTCCAGCACGGTGGCCAGCGCCTCGGGGCCCTCCACGGAGGGGATCTCGGTGCGCCAGGTGCCGCCGTCGGGGAAGGAGTGCGGGGAGGCGTCGGCCGGGTCGTCCGCCGGGGCACCGTGGCCGAGCAGGGCGAGCGCGTGCTGCCCTGGGCGACGGGGGCCGGGGGCGGTACCGGTCCCGTCGGGACTCGGGGTGGAAGCGTCGTTCACGGTGCTCCTTCGTCGGTGCCGGTGGTGCCGTTCCGGATCGGTGCGGGCTGCGGGTTGTTCGGGATGTCGGACGACGTTCGGGTCATTGGGTGCGGGCCGGTACGGAGCGGACATCGTTGTCCGGGGCGGGCCGGGGTCATGGGCGCAGCAGCACCTTGCCCACCTTCGGGTCCCGGCCCGCCAGCAGGCCGAGCGCCCCCGCGTAGTCCTCCAGGGGCAGTTCGTGCGTGATCAGGGGAGCCGGGGTCAGCACCCCCGCGCCGAACGCGCGCACCGTGTGCGCCCACGCGGCCGGCGGCGCCCCGAACACCGTGTGCACGGTCAGCTGCCGCACCACCAGATCGGTCGGGTCCAGCCCCTGCGCGGAGCCCGCCTCCGGGATGCCGGTCAGCGCCAGCCGGCCGCCCCGGCGCAGCAGCCCCGCACCGATCCGGGCCGCGGCGGGCGAACCGGCCGCCTCAACGACGAGGTCGAAGTCCGCGGCGCCGGGGCCCGTCAGCTCGGCCGTGGTGCGGAACGTCGTGGCGCCGAAGGACGCCGCCAGCTCCTCCCGGTCGTTCCGGGTGCCCACCACGAGCAGTTCGGCGGGGGACACCGCGGCCAGGAACTGCACCGCCAGCATCCCGAGCGTGCCGGTGCCCACGACGGCCACCCGGTCGCCCGGCGCGGCGGGGGCCTTCAGCAGCGCGGCCGCCACGCACGCCGCCGGTTCCAGCAGCGCGGCGGAGCGCAGGTCGGCGTCGTCGTCCAGCACGTGCAGCAGCCGGGCGGGCAGGGTGAGGGTGTCGGCCATCGCGCCGGGCTGCGTGAAGCCGGTCTCCTCGTACGGGGCGCCGCACAGCGTGGTCTCCCCGGCGTGGCAGCGGTCGCAGACCTGGCAGTTGCGGAAGCCCTCGCCGACGACCTTGCGGCCGGCCAGGTCCGCGGTCACACCGGGGCCCACCGCCTCCACCGTGCCGGACCACTCGTGGCCGGGGGTGACGGGGTAGCGGACGTAGCCCTCGGGGCGGGTGCCGGCGTGGACCTCGCGGTCGCTGCCGCAGATCCCGGCCGCGTGCACGCGGACCAGTGCCTCGCCCGGGCCGGGCGCGACCGGTTCCGCGGGCACGATCCGGTGCCGGCCGGGCCCGTCGAGGACGACGGCGCGCGGGGCGGTCACTGGGTGCCCTTGGGCTGCCGGCGCTCCCAGCCCTCGGCCCACAGGTCGAAGCGGGCCTGCTGCTGGGGGAATTCGGCGGCGGCGTCCACGTCGAGCTCGACACCCAGGCCCGGCGCGTCCGACAGGGTGAAGTACCCGTCGGGCCCGACCACGGGGGCGCCCTTGACGACCTTCTTGATCTCGGAGTCCGCGAAGTCGTTGAAGTGCTCGAGGATCTTGAAGTTGGGGGTGCAGCCGGCCAGTTGCAGGCTCGCCGCGGTGAGCACCGAGCCGCCGACATTGTGCGGGGCGACCAGCACGTAGTGCGTCTCGGCGGTGGCGGCGAGCTTGCGCACCTCGTTGATGCCGCCGATGTGCCCGAGGTCGGGCTGGATGATGTCGGCGGCCTGGAGCTCGAACAGCTCGCGGAACTCGTAGCGGTCGTGGATGCGTTCGCCGGTCGCGATCGGCAGGTCGGTGTGCGCGGCGACCTTCGCCAGCGCCTTGAGGTTCTCCGGCGGCACCGGCTCCTCGATCCAGCTGGGCTTGAACGGAGCCAGGTCCTTGGCGACCCGGATCGCGGTGGCCGGGCTGAAGCGCCCGTGCATCTCGACCAGCAGCTCTGCCTCGGGCCCGATCGCGTCGCGGACGGCCTCGATGAGGGAGACGGAGTACGAGGTGGCCGCGTGGTCGAGCTCGAAGTGGCCGGTGCCGAAGGGGTCGATCTTCAGCGCCCGGTAGCCGCGCTCCACGACCGCGCTCGCGGCCTTGTGGTAGGCCTCCGGGGTGCGCTCGGTGGTGTACCAGCCGTTGGCGTACGCCTTGACCTTCTCGTTCACCTTGCCGCCGAGCAGCTGCCACACCGGCACGCCGAGGGCCTTGCCCTTGATGTCCCAGCAGGCCATCTCCACGACCGCGATGCCCGACATGACGATCTCTCCGGCCCGGCCGTAGTCGCCGTACTTCATCCGCCGGACGAGGTCCTCCACCGCGAAGGGGTCGGAGCCGGTGATGTGGTTGGCGGCGGCCTCGTGGAGGTAGCCGAGCAGCGCGTCGGTGTGGCCCAGCATGCGCGTCTCACCGACGCCCGTCAGGCCCTCGTCGGTGTGGACGAGCACGTAGGTGAGATTGCGCCAGGGAGTGCCGACCACGTGGGTACTGATGCCGGTGATGCGCACGGAAGTTGCCCCTTAAGGACGGTCGTTCGAGATTTCGTCACCCGTTCGAAATGTTGAAGGGACCGTAGTTACGGGCTCCGGGCGGTGTCAATGGCTGAGTCGCCCAGGTGTCGGCGTTGTTGCCGAAGTGAGTCCGGACCGCCCGCCGGACCCCTAGGCCCCGTCGTGCGCAGGCGCGTTCGCGCGCCCTACCGGGCGACGGCGCCGGAGCCGAAGGCCGCGCCGTAGACGATGCCCGCGAGCCGCGACTGTCCCCGGGCACTGGGATGGAACCAGTCCCAGGGGCTCAACTCCGCTTCGGTGAAGCGGTAGTCGAAGACCGCGCCGCCGTCGGAGCGGCAGTGCTCCCAGCGCGCGCACTCCTGCGCCAGCACCCCGTTGTACGCGATCACGCGCTCCCGTACCGCCTGCCGGCGGGCGTTCGCCGCGGCGTTCGTCGCCTCGGGGTCCGCCAGCATCGAGGGGCACAGGCCGAGCTTCCAGATCTGCCGGCCCAGCGCGTTGCGCCGTCCGACGTCCCACAGCCGCAGCAGGTCGGGCACGCTCGCCACGAAGACCTGCGCCTCGGGCAGCCCCCGGTGCAGGGTGCGCAGCGCGGCGGCGAAGTCCCGGCGATAGGCGTCCACCGGCGTCATCCGGGCCGTGCTGGGCGCGCACGCGTCGTTGGCGCCCATGAGGATCATCACCTGCTGGGGGCGCAGCGCCACGGCCCGCTCGGCCTGGGCCGGCAGGTCGGCCATCCGGGCGCCGCTGGCCGCCAGGTTCCAGCTCCTGGCGGCGGGGCGGGTCAGCAGCCGGCCGGCGACGCTGGTCACCGAGGCCCCGCTGCCCGTCGCCCAGGACAGTTCCGGACAGTCCGTCAACACGCCGCACGCGTCGAAACCCCTGGTGATGGAATCCCCCAGGGCGGCCAGCGAGGCCGGCCGGGTGTTCCAGTCGAGGGCCGCCGAGGCGCTCGGGCGGGGGCTCGCGGCCGCGCTCTCGGCGGCCGCCGTAGCCCCTGTGCCGCCCACGGAACAGGCCGTCACCAGCGCCGTCGTCAGCAGGCCGGTCAGGGCGGCGGTGGCGCCGCGCACTCCGCGCCGGAGCGACTCCCGCATCGCTGCTCCCTCGGACGAGTGGGTGACTTCTCGGTGATCCCGACAGTACGTCACTCCTCGCGTGACGCCGCGCGGTAGCTTTTTCCTTGACGCCTGATGGGAAAGAGGTGATCAGAAGTCAGATCTTGTCTCATTCGTTATGATTAGTGCAGAATGTCCACTGCTGTCCCGGATGGCTCGGTTATGGGCATGAGGCCGCTGGGGAAGGCGTACCTCGTCCCACACTGGAGGTCCCGGTGACGACACGTGGAGTTCTGTACGTGCACTCCGCACCGCGCGCGCTGTGCCCACACGTCGAGTGGGCCGTCGCGGGCGTGCTCGGCGTGCGCGTGAACCTCGACTGGATCCGCCAGCCCGCCTCCCCGGGCACCTGGCGGGCCGAGTTCTCCTGGCAGGGAGACCCCGGCACCGCCTCCAAGCTGGCGTCCGCGCTGCGCGGCTGGCATCTGCTGCGCTTCGAGGTGACGGCGGAGCCGTGCCCCTCCGCCGAGGGGGAGCGCTACAGCAGCACCCCCGAACTGGGCATCTTCCATGCCGTCACCGGCATCCACGGCGACATCCTCATCCCCGAGGACCGGCTGCGCGCCGCGCTCGCGCGGGCCCGCAAGGGCGAGGCCGACCTGGAGACCGAGGTCGCCAAGCTCCTCGGCAAGCCCTGGGACGACGAGCTGGAGCCCTTCCGGTACGCGGGCGAGGGCGCCCCCGTCCGGTGGCTGCATCAGGTGGTCTGACGCTCCCTCGGCTCCACGGCCCCCGCCGCGGGGCCCTGCGGCGTGCCGCCTGGCTCCGCGCACCGCGCCGCGGCCCCCGGCCACCACACCCGCGGCCCGATGTCCCGGACCAGCGCGGGCACCAGCAGCGACCGCACCAGCAGCGTGTCCAGCAGCACCCCGAACGCCACGATGAAGGCGATCTGCACCAGGAAGGCCAGCGGGATCACGCCCAGCGCCGCGAAGGTCGCCGCCAGCACCACGCCCGCAGAGGTGATCACGCCCCCGGTGGCCGTCAGGCCGCGCAGGACGCCCTGCCGCGTCCCGTACCGCAGCGTCTCCTCGCGGACCCGGGTCATCAGGAAGATGTTGTAGTCGACGCCGAGCGCGACCAGGAAGACGAAGCCGTACAGCGGGACCGAGGCGTCCGTCGCCGAGAAACCGAACACGTGCGGGAAGACCAGCGCCGACACACCCAAGGTGGCGGCGAAGTTCAGCGCCACCGTGGCGACCAGCAGCAGCGGCAGCAGCGCACTGCGCAGCAGCGCCGCCAGGATCAGCAGGATGATCGCGAGGACGACGGGGACCACGAGCGTCCGGTCGCGCTCCGCGGTCGCCTGGGTGTCCACCTGCTGCGCGGTGTAGCCGCCGACGACCGCGTCCGCGCCGGGCACCGCGTGCACGGCCCGCCGCAGCCGCTCCACGGCGGCCTTGGCGGCGTCGCTGTCGGCCGCGTCCCGCAGCGTCACCTCCAGCAGCGCCCGGCCGCCGGCGACCAGCGGCTCGCCCTGGCCGGGGCGGCCGGAGGCCGTGACCGCGGTGGCGGAGGAGACTCCCGCGGTGCGTTCCGCCACCCGGGTCACCTGGGGGAGCCGGTCCGCGGCCGTGACCACCACGGCGGGGTTCCCCGAGCCGCCGGGGAAGTGCTCACCGAGGACGCGCTGCGCGGTCACCGACGGGGCCCGGTGGACGAAGATCTCGTCGAGCGGCACGCCCCGGGCGGTCAGGGCGGGGGAGAAGGCCGCGCAGGCGGCCAGCACCGCCAGAGCGACCGCCCAGACCCGGCGCGGCGCCCGGTCCACGAGCGCGGCCACCCGCTGCCACACCCCCCGGCCCCCCTCCCGCGCCGGACGCGGCCGGGCGGGCCAGTAGGCGGCCGGGCCGAGCAGCAGCAGGACGGCGGGCAGGAAGGTGAGGCTGCTCGCCACGGCACAGACGATGCCGACGGCGCCGACCGGGCCCAGGGCCCGGTTGTTCGTCAGATCGCTGGCCAGCAGGGCGAGCAGCCCGAGCGCCACGGTGGCGGCGCTGGCCACGATCGCCCCGGCCGAGCGGCCCAGCGCCGCCCGCATGGCCGCGAACCGGTCGCCGCGCCCGGCGAGTTCTTCCCGGAAGCGGGCCGACAGCAGCAGGGCGTAGTCCGTGGCGGCGCCGATGACGAGGATCGACAGGATGCCCTGCACCTGGCCGTCCACCCGGACCGTGCCGTGGTCGGCGAGCACGTACACCACGCCGCAGGCGAGGCCGAGGGAGAGGACCGAGCCGGCGATGATCACCAGGGGCAGCAGCACCGCGCGGTAGACCAGCAGCAGGATCACCAGCACCACACCGAGGGCGACGAGCAGCAGCAGCCCGTCGATGCCCGCGAAGGCGTCGCCCAGGTCGGCCTGCGAGGCGGCCGGTCCCGCGACGTGCGCGGTGGTGCCCGGCACCCGCCCGGCGGTCGCGGAGATCCGGTCGACGACCTCCTGCACCTGCCGCCCGAGATCGGGCCGCAGTTGCAGCACGCCCTCCAGCGCCCGCCCGTCCCGCGAGCGCACGGCGGGCGAGGGGTGCCCGGTCACGCCCTCCGTCCCGGCCAGGGAGGCCAGCGCGGCCGTGGCGGCGTCGCGCTGGGCATCGGTGACCGGGCCGCGGGCCGCGGTCCAGACGACGACGGCCGGCACGGTCTCGCCCCGGCGGAACACCTGCCGTTCGGCGAGCGCCTTCGTGGACTCGGCGCTTCGGGGGAGGAAGGCCGCCTGGTCGTTGGTGGAGACCTCGCCCAGCTTGCCCGCGTACGGGCCGAGAGTGCCGCCGATCCCCATCCAGGCGACCAGGAGCACCACGGGGAGCAGCCATCGGACGGTGCGTGGCACGGATGTCATCGCTTCTCCCGTGGGGGTGCGTGCGGGTGTCTCCCTCTGCTGCCCTCAGCATGGACGGCGACGCCCACGGCGGCGCGACGACCCCCGGCTCCGTCACCGCCCGCCCGGACCGGCCGGCTCGGACCGGCCGCCTCCGCCGCGCCGGTCCCGCCGAGGGCGGACTCCTGACGGCGGGGGACGGGGAGCCCGCCGTCGGCGGACCGCCCCGGGATCAGGCGGTGGCCTGCGCCCGCCCGGCCGAGCGTGGACCCGCGGTCGCCGTAGGCCTCCTGGCGGCGGGGGACGGCGAACCGGCCCCGCGCCACCGTGCAGCTGCCGTCGGCGGGCCGCCTCGGCGTCGCGCGGTGGCCTCCGCCGGTCCCGCCGAGGGCGGACTCGCGGTCGCCGTTCGCCTCCTGACGGCGGGGGACGGGGAACGCGCCGTCGGCGGACCGCACCGGGATCAGCCGGTGGCCTGCGCCCGCCCGACCGAGCGTGGACTCGCGGTTGCCGTAGGCCTCCTGGCGGCGGGGGACGACGAACCGGCCCCGCGCCACCGTGAAGCTGCCGTCGGCGGACCGCCTCGGCGTCGCGCGGTGGCCTGCGCCCGTCCCGCCGAGGGCGGACCTGCGGTCGCCGTTCGCCTCCTGACGGCGTGGGACGGGGAACGCGCCGTCGGCGGACCGCCCCGGCTCCGGCGTGAGGCCGCCGTCGGTGGACCGCCTCGGTATCGGGCGGTGGCCCGCGCCGGTCCCGTCGAGGGCGGACGTGCGGTCGCCGTGTGACTCGTCCGGCGACCGCACGTGCGTGAACGCGGCGTCGGGGGACCGTTCCGGCATGGGGCGGTGACCTGTGCCCGTCCTGCGGAGGGCGGACTCGCGGTCGGCGTCCGCCTCTTGGCGGCGGGGGACGACGAACCGGCCCCGCGTCACCGTGCAGCCGCCGGCGGCGGAGCCGCGGCCTGCTTAGCCGCCGAGGCGATGTTGCGGGCCATGCCGCCGAAGACGACGGAGTGGAACGGCGACACGCTCCACCAGTACGCGTGGCCGGCCAGCCCCCGCGGGTGGAACAGCGCCCGCTGCCGGTAGACCGTGCGCCCCCGGTCGTCCTGCCCGGCCGACAGCTCCAGCCAGGCCAGTCCCGGCAGCCGCATCTCCGCCCGCAGCCGCAGCAGCCGCCCGGGTTCGATCTCCTCGACCCGCCAGAAGTCCAGCGAGTCGCCCGTCCGCAGCCGCGCCGCGTCCCGACGCCCCCGGCGCAGCCCCACCCCGCCGACGAAGCGGTCGAGCCAGCCGCGGACCGCCCACGCCAGCGGGCAGGAGTACCAGCCGTTCTCGCCGCCGATGCCCTCGATCACCCGCCACAGGGCTTCCGGCGAGGCGTCGACCACCCGGGCCCTGCGGTCGCTGTAGAGGCTGCCGCCCGCCCAGTCGGGGTCGGTGGGCAGCGGGTCGCTGGGCGCACCGGGCACCGAGGCCGAGGACCAGCGGGTGACCACATTGGCGTCCCGGATGCGCTGGAGGGCGAGCTCCAGCGCCCCTTCGACGCCGATCATGCCCTCCGGCGGATCGGGCACCCACCGGGCGATGTCGTGGTCGTGGCAGACCACCTCGTGCCGCAGCGACTCGGTCAGCGGACGCGCCAGGCCCGCGGGCACCGGGGTCACCAGCCCCACCCAGTGGCTGGACAGCCGGGGCGTGAGCACCGGCACCGGCACGATCAGCCGCGGCGGCAGCCCGGCCACCTCGGCGTACTTCAGCATCATCGCCCGGTACGTGAGCACGTCCGGCCCGCCCACGTCGAAGGCGCGGTTCACCTCGGGCGGCAGCGCCGCGCAGCCGACGAGCAGGCGCAGCACGTCCCGTACGGCGATCGGCTGGATGCGGGTGTTGACCCAGCGCGGGGTCACCATCACCGGCAGCCGCTCGGTCAGATAGCGCAGCATCTCGAACGAGGCCGAGCCCGAGCCGATGATGACCGCCGCCCGCAGCACGGCCGTCGGCACCCCCGAGGCCAGCAGCACCCGGCCCACCTCGGCGCGCGAGCGCAGGTGCGGCGACAGCTCCCGCTCGGGCACCCCGTCCGGGGTGAGCCCGCCCAGGTACACGATCCGGCGCACACCGGCGGCCTTCGCCGCGCGGCCGAAGGTCTCGGCGGCACGGCGGTCGGTCTCCTCGAAGTGCCGGCCGCTGCCGAGCGCGTGCACGAGGTAGTACGCGACGTCCACGCCCTCCATCGCCGCGAGCACCGACTGCTCGTCGGTCACGTCGCCCCGCACCACCTCGGCGCGGGGCGCCCAGGGGTGGTCGCGCAGCTTTCCCGGGGTGCGGACGAAGCAGCGCACCTGGTGGCCGGCGTCGAGCAGTTCGGGCACCAGGCGGCCGCCGATGTAGCCGCTGGCCCCGGTCACCAGGCAGGTGAGGGCGGTCTTCGCAGTCATCCGGGTCGTTCCTTTCCGGCGGCCGGGGCCGCCAGGGCGCTCGCCACGTCCGGCGGCAGCGGGGCGAGCCGCAGCAGCCCCGCCACCACGCGGGCGGTGGTCGCGTGCCAGGTACCGGCGTCCCGCAGCATCGCGTGGTCGCCGCCCGGCACCGTCAGGTGGCAGGCCAGGGCGCCCGCCGCGCGCGCCCGGTCGGCCAGGGCCAGCGACGCGGCCGGATCGGTGACCCGGTCCCGGTCGCCGTGGAGCAGCACCAGGCGTCGCCCGGCCAGCTGCTCCACCGGTTCGCCCGCCGGGCACCAGGGGGCCAGCCCCACGACCCCGCCCACCAGCGGATGCCCGGCCACCCGCAGTGCGGCCCGGCCGCCCATCGAGTGGCCGACCAGTACGACGCGCACCGCCCCCGCGCGCCCCCGCAGGGCCTCCAGCGTCCGCCACGCGTCGTGCGCGGCGTCCTGCCGGTCGCCGTTCCAGCCGCGGTGCCGGTAGCGGACCCCGGCGAGCGCCACCGGGTGCCCGGCCGTGGCCCGGCCGATGGCCCGGACGAACGGCCGCATCCGGGCCCCGGGGAGGTTCCACCGCGTGGGCGGCTCCAGGCCCTCGGCGCGGCCCCCGTGCAGCAGCAGGACGGCGGCCGACGGGCGCTCCGGGAAGGCGTACGGAACCAGCGTCGCGGCGCCGTCGCCACCCGCCGCGTCGTCACCGTACGTCATCGGATCGCCTCTCCTCGCACTCTCCGTCATTGTCCGCCGCTCCCTCCGCCGCCGCCCGTCCTGATACCTGCCCGGGATTCGGAACCGCGCCCCCACCGGATTGCCCGATCGGCCAATCCGGTGGCCGCAGGCCTACGAATCACCATCAGGGAGAGACGGGGCACGAAGGGAGCGGCATGAACGGCACAGGGCGCCGGATCGCGGTCGTGGGGAGCGGGGTGGCCGGCCTGACCGCCGCGTACGCACTGCAACGGCACGGCGACGTATCGCTGTTCGAAGCGGACGACCGGCTGGGCGGGCACGCCCACACCCACGACGTCCCCTCGTCCGACGGCCGGGTGGCGGCCGTCGACAGCGGCTTCATCGTGCACAACGAGCGCACCTACCCCACCCTGTTGCGGATCTTCGCCGAACTCGGCGTCCGCACACAGGAGTCGGAGATGAGCATGTCCGTGCGGTGCGAGGGCTGCGGCCTGGAGTACGCCGGGGCCCGCGGGCCCGCCGGGCTGTTCGCGCAGCCGCGCAACGGGCTGCGCCCGGAGTACCTGCGGATGCTGGCCGAGGTGCCGCGCTTCCACCGCAGGGCCCGGCGGCTGCTCGCCGGGGACGGCGGCGACGACACCACCACCCTGGGGGAGTTCCTGCGCGCGGGGGGCTTCTCGGCGTACTTCGTCGCGCACTTCACCACCCCCCTGGTGGCCTGCGTCTGGTCCTGCTCGCCGCGGACCGCCGCCGACTACCCGGCGGCGTACCTCTTCCGGTTCCTGGACCACCACGGGATGCTGTCGGTGTCCGGCTCGCCCACCTGGAAGACCGTCACCGGCGGCTCGCGCACCTACGTCGAGCGGATCGCGAAGCGGCTGACGGCCCTGCGCACCGCCACCCCCGTACGCGCCCTGCGCCGGCACGCCGACGGCGCCGAGATCGTCACCGACGACGGCGAGAGCGAGGAGTACGACGCGGTGGTCGTCGCCACCCACGCCGACCAGGCGCTGCGCCTGCTGGCCGACGCCACGGCGGCGGAGCGCGCGGTGCTCGGCGCGATCCCGTACTCCCGCAACCCCACGCTGCTGCACACCGACACCTCGCTGCTGCCGCGCAGCACCGGGGCCCGCGGCTCGTGGAACTACCGGATGCCCTCCTGCGCCCCCTCGCCCGGCGGCGTACGGGTCACCTACGACATGAACCGCCTCCAGCGGCTGGACAGCCCCGAGCGCTTCCTGGTCACCCTCGGCGGTGAGGAACTGGTCGACCCCGGCCGGGTGCTGGCCCGCATGGTCTACGAACACCCCGTCTACACCCCGGAGTCGGTCGCCGCGCAGCGCCTGCTGCCCACCCTGAACACCCCCGTCACCGCCTTCGCCGGGGCCTACCACGGCTGGGGCTTCCACGAGGACGGCTGCCGCTCCGGCGCCGAGGCCGCCCGCGCGCTGGGGGCGCGATGGTGACCGCCGCGGCCCCGCCGGACGTGCCCGCCCTGTACGAGTGCGTGATCACCCACGTCCGTACGCGCCCGGTCCGCCACGCCTTCACCCACCGCACCTACCTGTGGCTGATCGACCCCGACCGGCCGCCCCGGCTCCCCGCGCCGCTGCGCCCCTTCGCCCGCTTCGACGCCCGGGACCACTTCGGCGGCCGGCAGCCCACCGTACGGGCCGCCCTGGAGACCTGGCTCGCCGCGCGCGGGGTGGACCTGCGGGGCGGCCCGGTGCGGATGCTCACCCACGCCCGGGTCCTCGGGTACGTCTTCAACCCGCTGACGCTGTACTGGTGCCACCTGCCGGACGGCGCCCTGGCCTGCGTCGTCGCCGAGGTCCACAACACCTACGGCGAGCGCCACGCCTACCTGCTGCGCACCGACGGGTCCGGCGCGGCGAGCGTGGCCAAGGACTTCCACGTCTCGCCGTTCTTCCCCGTCGACGGCGCCTACCGCATGCGGCTGCCGGAGCCGGACGCCGCGCTGCGCCTCACCGTCCACCTGGAGCGCGCCGGGACCCGGCCGTTCACCGCCACGGTGCGCGGCGAACGGCGGCCCGGCACCGCCCCGTTCCTGCTGCGCGCCGCGCTGCGCCACCCATGGTCCACCGCCGCCGTGTCGGCCGGCATCCGCCGCCACGGCATCCGACTGCTGCTGCGCGGACTGCCCGTGCTGCGGCGCCCCGTTCACCCGCCTCAGGAGGGTTTCGAGTGACCACGTCCGTCCCCGTCCCCGCACCCGCTCCCGCCTCCTCCGGCGGCGTGGACCCGCGCCGCTGGCCGGACGTCGCCGCACCACCGCGGTGCTCCCGCGCACGGGCCGCCGTCGCCGGCGCCGTCGTGCGCCGCGCCCTGTCCCGGCTGCCGCTGAACTGCCGCCTCGGGCCCGGCGGCCCGGTGCTCGGCACCGGTGGCCCCGTGGTCGAGATCGCCGACCCCGAGGCCTTCTTCCGCCGCGTGGGAGCCGGCGGACTGATCGGCTTCGGCGAGTCCTGGATGGCCGGCGAGTGGGACGCGCCCGACCTCGTCGCGGTGCTCACCGTGCTGGCCGCCAACGTCACCGCACTCGTCCCCCGGCCGATGCAGCGGCTGCGCGCCCTGTGGGCACGCCGGGAGCCCCGCGAGCGCCGCAACACCCTCGACGGCGCCAGGGACAACATCCACGCCCACTACGACCTGTCCAACGAGCTGTTCGCGCTCTTCCTGGACGAGACCCTCACCTACTCCTCGGCGGTCTTCGCCGGCCTGCCCGCCGGCCCGGAGGCGCTCGCGGACGCCCAGCGCCGGAAGATCGACCGCCTGCTGGACCTCGCGCGGGTCGGCGAGGGCACCCGGCTGCTGGAGATCGGCACCGGCTGGGGCGAACTCGCCGTGCGCGCCGCCCGGCGCGGCGCCCAGGTCGTCACCGTCACCCTCTCCGAGGAGCAGCGCCGGCTGGCCGCCGAGCGCATCGAGGAGGCCGGCCTGTCCGGCCGTGCCACGGTGCTGCTGCGCGACTACCGGCAGGTGACGGGCCGTTACGACGCCGTCGTCAGCGTCGAGATGATAGAGGCCGTCGGCGCCGAGTACTGGCCCGCCTACTTCACCGCCCTCGACCGGCTGCTCGCCCCCGGCGGCCGGATCGCGCTCCAGGCCATCACCATGGCCGACGACCGGATGCGGGCCACCCGGCACACCCATACCTGGATCCAGAAGTACATCTTCCCCGGCGGCCTGATCCCCTCCCCGGAGGCGATCGAGCGCACCCTCGCGGCGCACACGACGCTGCGCGTCGAGGAGAGCACGGGCTTCGCCGCGCACTACGCCGAGACGCTGCGGCTGTGGCGCGAACGCTTCACCGACCGGGCCGCCGAGGTCGCCGCCCTCGGCTTCGACGAGGTCTTCCGCCGGATGTGGACCCTCTACCTCGGCCACTCCGAGGCCGGCTTCCGCTCCGGCTACCTCGACGTGCGCCAACTGCTGCTCACCCGAGGGGAGACCGCCCGGTGAAGAGTGCCGCGGACACCCTCGTCCCCCTGCTGGAGCAGTTCACCGGCGGCCCGCTGCCGTTCCGGCTGCGGGCCTGGGACGGCAGCACCGCGGGGCCCCGCGATGCGCCGATGGTGGTGCTGCGCTCCCGGCGCGCGCTGCGCCGGCTGCTCTGGGAGCCCGGCGAACTCGGCCTGGCCGAGGCCTACATCACCGGCGAGCTCGACGTGCGCGGCGACCTCACCGAGAGCCTGCGCACGATCTGGGCCGCGGTGCGCGAGGGCCGCGTCACCCCGCCCCGGCTGACCGCCGCCGACCGCCTGCGGGCGGCCGGCGCTGCACTGCGGCTCGGCGCGGTCGGCCCCCGGCCGCCCGCCCCGCGCGGCCGGGCCCGGCTGAACGGGACCTTGCACAGCCGCGGCCGCGACCGCGCCGCCATCAGCCACCACTACGACCTGTCCAACGCGTTCTACGCCCTGCTCCTCGACCCCTCCATGGCGTACTCCTGCGCCTACTGGACCCGCGCCGACGACCCCTCGTACGGCCTCGCCGACGCCCAGCGCGACAAGCTGGAACTCATCTGCCGCAAGCTGGGACTGCGCCCCGGCATGCGGCTGCTCGACATCGGCTGCGGCTGGGGCGCGCTGTCGCTGTACGCCGCCGAGACCCACCGCGCCCAGGTGCACGCGGTCACCCTGTCCGCCGCGCAGCGCGACGCCGTCCAGGCCCGCATCCGCGAACGCGGCCTGGAGCAGTACGTCCGGGTCGAACTGCGCGACTACCGCGACCTGGAGGGCAGCGGCGGCTACGAGGCCGTCACCGCGATCGAGATGGGCGAGCACGTCGGCGACGCGCACTACCCCGCCTTCGCCGCCACCCTGCACCGCGTGCTGCGCCCGCACGGCCGGGCCCTGGTGCAGCAGATGTCCCGCGGCCGGGTCGCGCCGGGCGGTGGCGCGTTCATCGAGACGTACATCGCCCCCGACATGCACATGCGCCCCCTCGGCCGTACCGTCGCCCTGCTGGAGGACGCCGGGCTGGAGGTGCGCGCCGTGGAGTCGCTGCGCGAGCACTACGTGCGCACGATCCGCGCCTGGCTGGCCACACTGGAGGCGCGCTGGCCCGAGTTCACGGCTATGGCGGGGGAGGAGACCGCCCGCGTGTGGCGGCTGTACCTGGCCGGCGGCGCGCTGGCCTTCGCCGAACGGCGCATGGGCGTCGACCAGATCCTCGCCGTGCGGCCCACCGAGGACGGCGGCACCGGGCTGCCGGACACCCAGGACGGCTGGTACGGGCGATGGTGACCCTCGCGGCAGCGGGCGCGGCGCTCGCGGTGATGCTGGTGGCCTTCGCGGTCGGCCGGGCCCGCGGCATGCACCGGTACGTCGACATCGCCTGGGGCGCCGGCTTCGCGGCCGTCGGGGCGGTCGCGTACGCGATGTCGGCCGGGCACGGTGACCCGGCCCGGCGTGCGCTGGTGCTGGTGATGGTGGCGGTGTGGGGGCTGCGGCTGGCCGCCCACATCGCCTGGCGGGGCCGGGGGCACGGCGAGGACCCGCGCTACGAGGCCCTGCTGGACAAGGCGCGCGGCAACCGCACCCTGTACGCCCTGCGCATGGTCTACCTGCTCCAGGCCGCCCTGGTCTGGCTGGTCTCACTGCCGGTGCAGGCGGCCTCCTACCTCCCCGGCCCGCTCGGTCCCGCCGCCGCGGTCGGCGTCGCGCTGTGGGCCGTCGGCCTGCTCTTCGAGGCGGTCGGCGACCGTCAACTGGCGCGCTTCAAGGCCGATCCCGCGAACCGGGGCAAGATCATGGACCGCGGGCTGTGGAGCTGGACGCGGCACCCCAACTACTTCGGCGACTTCCTCGTCTGGTGGGGGCTGTTCGCGCTGACCTGCGACGCCTGGCAGGCGGCGGCGGCCACCGTGGTCTCCCCGCTGGTGATGAGCCTGCTGCTGATCCGCGGCAGCGGGAAGGCCCTGCTGGAGCGGCGGATGGCCGGCCGCCCCGGCTGGGACGACTACGCCTCCCGCACCGCGGGCTTCTTCCCCCGGCCGCCGCGGAAGCGGGCGGCGCCCTCGTCCAGGTCCACCAGCGGCGCCGGGTAGTCCAGCTCGCGGCGCCGCTCCTCGTCCAGCAGCCAGGGACGGTGGACAGCGCCGCCCGCCACACCGGCCAGCTCCGGCAGCCAGTGGCGGACGTACGCCCCGTCGGGGTCGAAACGGCGCGCCTGGGTCAGCGGGTTGAGGACGCGGTTGGGGCGGGTGTCGGTGCCGGTGCCCGCCACCCACTGCCAGTTGAGCTGGTTGTTGGCGATGTCGCCGTCCACCAGCAGGCTCAGGAAGTGCGCGGCGCCGACCCGCCAGTCCACGTACAGCGTCTTGGTCAGGAAGCTGCCGGCCAGCAGCCGCGCCCGGTTGTGCATCCACCCCTCGTGCCGCAGCTGCCGCATCGCCGCGTCCACGATCGGATAGCCGGTGCGGCCCTCCCGCCAGGCCTCGGCCTCCGGGCCGTCGCCCTGCCAGGAGTCGTGACGCGGGCGCAGGTCGCGGTGGGCGGCGTACGGGCGGGCGGCGAGCACCTGGTGGTGGAAGTCCCGCCAGGCCAGCTGGCGTACGAAGCCGCCGTGGGCGCCGGCGGCCAGTTCCGTCGCCGACAGGCAGCCGAAGTGCAGGTACGGCGAGAGCCGCGAGGTCCCGTCGCCCTCCAGGTCGTCGTGGCGCTCGTCGTACGTGTCCACGCCGCCGCCCGAGCGCCAGGCCCGCCAGAGCCGGCGGCCCTCGCTCTCGCCCCCGGCGGGCAGGCCCGGCGAGACCCCGCCCGGCGCGTCCGGCACCGCGAGCGACCGCGGGCCCTCCGGCACCCGGACCACCCGCGGCGCGCCCAGCACGTCCCGGACGTCCTCCTGCTCCCAGCGCCGGAAGTACGGCGTGAACACCTCGAACAGGTCCTTGCCCGCCGGGGTGAGGGCCCCGGGCGGCACCACGGTGAGCACGCCGTCATGGACCCGCAGCTCCCGCCGCGCCCCCTCCAGCGCCTCCCGCAGCCGCGTCTCCCGGCGGCCGGCGTAGCCGCTCACCCCGGCCGCGATGTGGACCTGCCGCGCACCGGTCTCCTCCGCGACCCGGCACACCTCCTCGACCACGTCCCCCGCGCGCAGCACCAGCCGGCCCCCGCGGTCCCGCAGCCGGGCGTCCAGGTCCGCCAGGCACTGCGCCAGGAACGCCGCGCGGTTCGGCACCGCGAAGCCGGCCGCCCCGACCCCGTCGTCCAGCACGAACAACGGTACGACCTCGTCGGCCGAGTTCAGTGCCGCACGCAGCACGGGATTGTCGTGCACCCGCAGATCCGCGGTGAACAAGCAGACGGCCACGGACACGCGTGCACCTCGTACCTTTGATTGCCTTGTCCCGCCCGAGCCTAGGCCGCCCGCGCGCCCGGCTCCCGCATTCGCCGGGCGCGTCACCCCGCCGGTCAGGCCTTCGCGAAGGACATGAGCGCGAGCGGCTGCGTGGTGGGGCGCGGGGAGCCGCCCGCCGGTTCGACGGTGATGCCCATGCCGGAGGCGCCGCCGACGGGGCCGTCGAGGAGCACGGCCTCGCTGCCGCCCGGGCCGGAGCGGGGGACCAGCCCGGCGGAGCGCATGGTGCCGCCCGCGTCGGAGAACCAGAGTTGGTAGACCCGGCCGCCGGACAGCTGGGGCAGGCCCTGGGCGAAGAACACCGCGCGGTCCTGGCTCCGGGACACCACGACCGTGCCGCTCGCGCCGCCGGAGAGCTTCCCGGTGGTGGCGGCGGCGTCCGGCGCGGCGAGGACCCGGGCGACGGACTCGGCGCCGGCCTGCGCCTGCCGGGCCTCCTGGCGGGCGTCGCCCAGTTGCTGCTGCTGCCGGACGGCGACGCCGCCGAGCGCGGCGGCGGCCACCAGGCAGGCGGCCAGGGCGAATCGGGTGACCAGCGGGGTCCGCGGGGCGCGGCGGACACGGCGGCGGTCCCGGACGGGGACCTCGGCCACCCGCGGCGGCTCCTGCCGGACGGTGGCGATCCGCCGCATCACCTCGTCCTTCATCCGCTGCGGCGCGGGTTCGGCCGCGGCGAGCCCGAGCCGGGCGGCGGTCGCGGTGAGCTCGCGCACCTCCAGGGCGCAGGGCTCGCAGTCCGCCAGGTGGCTCTCGAACTCGGCGCGCTCGTGCCGGTCCAGGGCGTCCAGGGCGTACGCCCCGGTGAGGGTGTGCAGCTCGGCGTTGGTGCTCATGCGGTCACCCCCAGGCAGTCGCGCAGCCGGATGAGGCCGTCCCTGAGCCGGGTCTTGACCGTCCCCAGGGGCAGCGACAGCAGTTCCGCCACCTCGCGGTAGGTCAGGCCCCGGTAGTACGCCAGCATCACCGACTGGTGCTGCAACTCGGTGAGGGTGCGCATGCAGCGCCTCACCTGCTCCCGTTCGAGCCGGGCCTCGACCTGCTCGGTCACCTCGTCGTACGCGGGCGTGCGGTCCAGCAGGGCCGCCTTGTGCTCGCGGTCGGCGGCGGCGCTCGCCGACCGGACGCGGTCGACCGCGCGGCGGTGGGCCAGGGTCATCACCCAGGTCATCGCACTGCCTTTCTCGGGGCGGAAGCGGGCCGCCGTGCGCCAGACCTCCACCAGGACCTCCTGGGCGACCTCCTCGGACTGCGCGGGGTCGCGCAGCACGCCGCGGACCAGCCCCAGCACGGGTCCGCTCACGGCGTCGTACAGCCCGGCGAAGGCCTCCTGGTCGCCGCGCGCGACCGCGAGCAGCAGTTCCGTGAGGTCCGGCCCCTGGCGCGCGGGCATGCCGATTCGCACCGGTTCCCTCTCCACATCTCCCGCTTTCGTCGTTGTGTCGGTCCGCTGTCGTGTGCTCGGTGCCCGGCCGCCGCGGTCCTGCCGTCGCCCCGTGCACAGTCTCCCGTCCGGCATTCGGCGCCGCGAGCGGTTCGGATTGGTCCGTCGTACGGTGGCTCCCATGTCCGACACCACCTCAGTAGCAGTCCTCGGCACCGGGATCATGGGTGCCGCGATGGCCCGCAACCTCGTCAGGGCCGGCCTCGACGTCCGCGTGTGGAACCGTACGAGCAGCAAGGCCGAACCGCTCGCGGAGGACGGCGTCCGTGTCGCCGCCACGCCCGCGGAGGCCGTGGAGGGCGCCGACGTCGTGCTGACCATCCTCCACGACGGCCCGGCCGCGCTGGAGACCATGCGGCAGGCGGCGCCCGGGCTGCGGCCCGGCGCGGTCTGGGCGCAGGCCACCACGGCCGGCGTCGAAGCGCTCGGCGCGTTCGCGGAGTTCGCCGCCGCACACGGCATCGTCTTCGTCGACTCGCCGGTCCTCGGCACCAGGCAGCCGGCCGAGGCCGGGGAGCTGCTGGTGCTCGCGGCGGGGCCGCAGGAGGTGCGGCAGGCCCTGGAGCCGGTCTACGGGGCCATCGGCAGGCGCACCCAGTGGGTGGGCGAGGACGCCGCGGAGGGCGCCGCCAGCCGGCTCAAGCTCGTGGTCAACAGCTGGGTGCTCACCGTCACCCACGGCACCGCGGAGGCCCTGGCGCTGGCCGAGGGACTCGGGGTGGACCCCCGCGCCTTCCTGGACGCGGTGGCCGGCGGCGGCCTCGACATGGGCTACCTGCGGGGGAAGGCCGATGCCATCCTGCGCGGCGACTTCGCGCCCAGCTTCGCGCTGCAGACCGCGGAGAAGGACGCGCGGCTGGTCGTGGCGGCCGGTGAGGCCGCCGGGGTCCGCCTCGACGTGGCCGCGGCCGGCGCGGAGCGCTTCCGGCGGGCGGCGGCCCAGGGCCACGGCGAGGAGGACATGGCGGCCACCTGGTTCGCGAGCTTCGGCGACGGCCGGGACGCGAAGCAGGCCTAGGCGGCCGGGCCGTCGTCCGCCCCCGGCTCCGCCGGAAGGTGCCTGCGGTCACGGCACTTGGCAGGCCTTCGGCCGGGGGGAGGGGTCGTATCCCGCGGGCTGCGGGGACGGCCGGGGCGCGAAGGGGGCTCCCCGGTTCCGCCGGAGGGTGCTCACAGGCGCGGCACTCGGCCGGCCTTCGGCCCGGGGGAGTGGTCGTATCCCGCGAGTTCCGGCGACGGCGGGGGCGCGAAGGGGGCTCCCCGGTTCCGCCGGAAGGTGGCCCCGGGCACGGCACTTCGCTGGCCTTCGGCCGGGGGGAGGGGTCGTATCCCGCGGGCTTCGGCGACGGCCGGGACGCGAAGCGGGCCCCCCGGCTCCGCAGGAAGGTGCCCTCAGGCACGGCACTTCCCCGGCCGTCGGCCGGGAGAGCCGCCGCATCGTCCGGGTGGTCCGGCCGCGCCGACCGCGGGACGGCTGTCCGCCGTGCGATGCACCGGGCCGGGCGGCACCCCCGGCGGTGGCCGGGGGTGCCGCGGGCCCTGCCCGTCGGCGGTGGGGGCACCCGGCGGTGGCCGGGCGGGCTCATCCGGCGGCATCGCCCGAACGGCCGCCCGGCCGCCCCGCGGCTATCCCACGTGCGGGAAGAGCGCGGCGAAGGACGCCGCCGCCTCGGCGGGGTCCCGTCCGTAGGGGGCGTTGAAGTCCCAGATCAGGAAGAGGAGGAAGGCGATCAGGGCGCTGTAGAGCCCGGCCAGGAGCAACTCCCGGCGGGAGCGCCGGATCTGCAGGGTGAAGATCAGTCCCACCGCGACCAGGCCGCCCACGATCAGCCCGAACCAGACCACGCCCGGCATGGTGGGCGAGGAGCTGTCGGCGCGCGCGTTGCGCGCGTCGTCGGCCGCGGCCACCTGGTCGACGACGGGCTGGTAGGCCTGGTTGGCCAGCGGGGTGCGCGGCTCGAACGCGGTCACGTCGCGGCGCACCACGCCCAGCAGTTCGCTGCCGCGCTGGGTGTTGTCGCCGTTCTTGACCATGTACGGGATCTCTTTGTCCACGACGTACGACACGTAGGTGTCGATGTCCTCGCGCACCCGGTCGCGGACGGCGGCCGGGTACACCTGGACCCGCTCCTGGACCTCGTGCAGCGCCTGGGCCTCACGGCGCGCGGCGTCCTCGGCGGCGCCGCGCCCCTCCCAGACGCCGGCGATGGCCAGTCCCAGGACGATCGCGTAGACCACGCCGATCATCATCGTCATGTACTCGATGACGTCCGGGGTCTCGCTGGGGTCGTCGTCCTCGCTCAGCCGGCGGTTGTTGATCGCCACGATGCTCAGCACGACCACGCAGCTCGCGGCCATTCCGATGGCCAGGACAATCCAGTCCGACATGCGTCACCTCCGGGAACGAGCTTGGGAACGGGGTTTGAGCGCGGCGGCCGACAGCACCGCGGGAGCGGTGATCAGCAGCATCAGATGGACGAGGCTCGGCCCCTCGGGCGGTGGGAGCGCGGTCACCTTGTGGTAGGCGACCGGCGGCAGTTCGACCCGGCGGCTGGGTGTCGGCGTCGGGGTCGGTGTCGGGGTGGGCGTGGGTGTCGGCGTCGGTGTGGGGGTGGGCGCCGGGGTCGGCGCGGGGGCGGGCCGCTGCCGTACGGGCGCGGGCGCGGGGGCGGGTTTCGGGCGTGGGGCCGGTCCGCACGGATGCCGCCAGGACACCGAGCCGCGGGCTCCCGAGGAGTCCGTGGAGGCGTCCACGGAGGCCTGGTAGCGGGGGCAGTGCTCGCGCCGTACGCGGGCCGACGAGCCGCCGGGGCCGGTCTGGGCCTCCACGGTGTCACCGCCGTGCCGGATGCGGACACGGGTCCGCGGCACCCCTCCCGCCCCGCCGTCCGGTTTCGTCTCCACGCGGACGGCGCCGCCGCCCGTCTCCACCCGTACGGTGCCGTCCGGCAGGAACCGCACGACCGGCGGTCCCGGGACGCCGGGGCGCTCGTCGGCACGGGCGGTTCCCGCTCCGCCCCCGGGACCCCCCGGACCCAGTACCACCAGCACGGCGGCCGCCGTGAGGCCGGCCCCCCTCAGCCATATGGTCATGTCCCAGATGTTGTGCGGCGGCAGGGCCGCCCATCCGGCAATCCGGGCCAATCCCCCCGAAGGGCTGATTCGTCAGCGCAGGACGCGGCGCAGCGCACGCCGGGCGCGGTCGGGGGCGCTCCGGTCGCCGAAGAGCTGGACGGCGTGATTGAGCGCGAAGTAGACGCCGTTGAGCTCGAACACGATCTGGTCGGGATCGGTGTCCGGGGGCAGTTCGCCCTGTTCGACGGCGGCCCGCAGATCCCGCACCAGGCGCCGCTTCCACACGGTGTACAGCCGTGCCACGGCGTCCCGCACCGGCCCCTCGCGCCCGTCGAACTCCACGGCGGAGGCGGTGAACAGGCAGCCGCCGGGGAAGGCCTCCCGCTCGCGGTCGAGGTAGGTCACCCAGGCCTCGCAGATGGCCGTCAGCCGGGCCAGGCCGGGCGGGTTGCCCGCGGCCGGCAGCCACACGGCGCGGGTGAAGATCTCCGACGCCCGGCGCAGCGCGGCGATCTGCAGCGCCTCCTTGGTGCCGAAGTGGCCCAGCAGCCCGGACTTGCTCATCCCGAGGTCGGTGGCGAGCCGGCCGATGGTCAGGCCCTCCAGGCCCTCCACGGAGGCGACCGCGACGCTGCGTTCGATGATCCGCTCGCGGGTGTGGCGGGCCTCGGTGGCGGACTTGCGTGGGCTCATGGGGCCATCGTAGCGAGCCGCCCCTCTTTAGAGTCCGATCGGTCGGTCGCTATAGTTCCGGCATGACCTCGACCCGTATCGTCGCCCTCGGCCACCACCAGCCCGAACGCGTCCTCACCAACGACGACTTGGCCGCCATGGTCGACACCAGCGACGCCTGGATCCGGCAGCGCACCGGCATCGCCACCCGCCGCATCGCCGCCGACGACGAATCGGTCGCCGACATGGCGACGGCCGCCGCCGGCAAGGCCCTGGCCTCCGCGGGCCTGGCGCCCGCCGACATCGACCTGGTCGTCGTGGCCACCTCCAGCGCCATCGACCGCTCCCCGAGCACCGCGGCCCAGGTCGCCGCCCGGCTCGGGGCGGCCGCGCCCGCGTCCTACGACCTCAACAACGCCTGCGCGGGCTTCACCACCGCGCTGGCCGCCGCCGACCACTCCGTGCGCGCCGGGGCCGCGCGGCACGCCCTCGTCATCGGCGCCGAGAAGATGTCCGACCTCACCGACTGGACCGACCGCAGCACCTGCGTGCTGCTCGGCGACGGTGCCGGGGCGGCCGTCCTCAGCGCGGTGCCGGACGGCGGCACGGAGGGCCCTGGCGGGCTCCAGGGCGTCGGCCCCGTGGTCTGGGGCTCCGACCCCACCCGGGCGGACGCCGTGCGGCTCACGGGCGCCTGGCAGCCGCGCTTCGCCCAGGACGGGCAGGCGGTCTTCCGCTGGGCCACCACGACCCTCGCCCCGATCGCGGAGGAGGCCTGCCGCCGCGCGGGCGTCGCCGTGGCCGACCTCGGCGGCATCGTGACGCACCAGGCCAACCTGCGCATCATCGAGTCGGTGGTCCGTCAGCTCGGCGCCACGGAAGCCGTCGTGGCCAAGGACGTCGTCGACTCCGGCAACACCTCCGCCGCCTCCGTCCCCCTGGCCTTCTCCAAGCTCGTCGAGCGCGGTGAACTGGCGCCGGGCGCCCCCGTGCTGCTGCTCGGTTTCGGCGGCGGGCTGTCCTGGGCCGGACAGGTCGTCAGCTGCCCCTGACCGGGCGCCCGCCCGCAACGCAGAGGGCCGGCCCACCGCGTGAGCAGTGGGCCGGCCCTCGGGGTCCGCGGCCGGTCGGCCCTGCTGTCAGACGGTGCGCAGGGCCAGGACGACGTTGTGGCCGCCGAAGCCGAAGGAGTTGTTGACGGCCACGATCCGACCGTCCGGCAGCTTGCGCGGCTCACCGGAGACCAGACCCGGGTCGATCTCGTCGTCGAGGTCGGTGAGGTTGATCGTCGGCGGGGCGGTGCGGTGGTACAGGGCCTGGACGGTCGCGACCGTCTCGATGCCGCCCGCGCCGCCCAGGAGGTGACCGGTCATCGACTTCGTGGCCGAGATGGCCACGTGGTCGAGGTGGTCGCCGAGGACCTTGCGCAGCGCCTTGATCTCCGCGACGTCACCCTGCGGGGTGGACGTGGCGTGCGCGTTGAGGTGGTGGATCTGCGCCGGGTCGATGCCCGTCGCGGTCAGCAGCTGCTCCAGCGCGGCGGCGATGCCGCGGCCGGTGGGCTCCGGCTGCGCGATGTGGTGGGCGTCGGCCGACAGGCCCTGGCCCAGCACCTCGGCGTAGACCTTGGCGCCGCGCTTGGCGGCGTGCTCGGCCGACTCCAGGATGACGACGCCGGCGCCCTCGCCGAGGACGAAGCCGTTGCGGGCCTTGTCGTACGGGCGGGAGGCGCCCTGCGGGTCCTCGTTGTTTTTGGACATCGCCATCATGTTGGCGAAGGCGGCGATCGGCAGCGGGTGGATGGCCGCCTCGGTGCCGCCGGCGACGACCACGTCGGCACGGCCGGAGCGGATCATCTCGTACGCGTAGCCGACGGCCTCCGCGCCCGAGGCGCAGGCGCTGACCGGGGTGTGCACACCGGCCCGGGCGTTGACCTCCAGGCCGACGTTGGCGGAGGGGCTGTTGGGCATCAGCATCGGCACGGTGTGCGGGGACACCTTGCGCGGGCCGGACGCCAGCAGGTTGTCGTACTGGTCGAGCAGGGTGGTGACGCCGCCGATGCCGGAGGCGATCACCGCGCCCAGGCGGTCGGGGTCGACCGAGCTGTCCTCGCCGGCCTTGGCGGTGAAGCCCGCGTCGGCCCATGCCTCACGGGTGGCGATCAGAGCGAACTGGGCAGAACGGTCGAGCTTGCGTGCGACCGGGCGGGGCAGAACCTCCAGCGGCTCCACGGCGATCTGCGCCGCGATGCGCACGGGCAGGTCGGCCGCCCAGTCCTGGGTCAGGGCGGTGACGCCGGAACGGCCGGCGAGCAGCCCCTCCCAGCTCGACGCGCTGTCCCCGCCCAGCGGAGTGGTTGCGCCGATACCGGTGACGACCACGGTGTGATTGGTCGGGCTCACAGGGATTGTCTCTCCACGTCTAGAAGGGCGGGCGACAGACACGTCGTCCGGGGCCGGCCTGGATCAGGCCTGAGCCTTGAGGATGTAGTCGACGGCGTCGCCGACGGTCTTGAGCTGCTTGACGTCGTCGTCCGGGATCTTGACCTCGAAGCGCTCCTCGGCGGCGACGACGACCTCGACCATGGACAGCGAGTCGACGTCCAGGTCGTCGGTGAAGGACTTGTCCAGCTGGACGTCCTCGGTGGGGATGCCGGCGATCTCGTTCACGATCTCGGCGAGACCCTCGACGATCTCTTCCTGGGTGGCGGCCATTGCGGCGCTCTCCTTCTTCGGTGCTGTTACTACGGGCTGCGGCGGGCGGGAGTGCGGCGCCGCGTGGGGTGTTGACTAGGGGAGGGTAACGACCGTGGCGGCGTACACGAGACCCGCCCCGAAACCGATGATCAGGGCCGTGTCGCCGCTCTTGGCCTGTCCGGTCGCCAGCAGGCGCTCCATCGCGAGCGGGATCGACGCGGCGGAGGTGTTGCCGGTGGTCTCGATGTCGCGGGCCACGGCGACGTGCTCGGGGAGCTTGAGCGCCTTGATCATCGAGTCGATGATCCGCATGTTGGCCTGGTGCGGAATGAAGACATCGAGGTCGTCCGCGGTGATCCCGGCGGCGTCCAGCGCCTCCTGGGCGACCTTGGCCATCTCGAAGACCGCCCACCGGAAGACCGTCTGGCCCTCCTGGGTGATGGCGGGGAACTTCACCTGTCCGTCGGCGTCCACCGGAGGCCCCGAGACATCACCCGCTCGGAAGCGGTCCCATGCGACGGTCTGGGTGATGGTGTTGGACTTGTCACCCTCAGAACCCCACACGGTCGGGCCGATCTCCGGCTCGTCGGCGGGGCCGATCACGACCGCGCCGGCGCCGTCGCCGAACAGGAAGGCGGTGGCCCGGTCGGACTTGTCGGTCAGGTCGCTCAGCCGCTCGACGCCGATCACCAGGACGTGCTTGGCACTGCCCTCGGTGACCATGCCCTTGGCGAGCGTCACGGCGTACGTGAAGCCCGCGCAGCCCGCGGAGATGTCGAAGGCGGCCGGCTTGACGGCGCCGATCCGGTGCGCGATCTCGGTCGCGACCGCCGGGGTCTGCTTGAAGTGGGAGACCGTCGCGACGATGACGCCGCCGATGTCCTCGGCCGAGATCCCCGCGTCCGCGATGGCCTTGCCCGCCGCGATCACGGACATCTCGGAGACCGTCTCGTCGGGGCCGGCCCAGTGCCGGGAGGCGATGCCGGAGCGGGAGCGGATCCACTCGTCGCTGGAGTCGATGTGCTCCAGGATGACCTCGTTGGGCACCACGCGGGTCGGCCGGTAGCCGCCGACACCCATGATCCGTGCGTACGGGGAGCCCTTGGCGGGCCTGATCTTCGCGGTCATGTCTGCGAGGACTCCTATTCCTGGGTGCCGTGCTCGGCGACGATCGCGCGGGCGGCCTCGAGGTCGTCGGGGGTCTTGAGGGCCAGGGTCGCGACGCCGGGCAGCGCGCGCTTGGCCAGGCCCACCAGAGTGCCACCCGGCACCAGCTCGATGATGGCGGTGACGCCGAGTTCCTTGAAGGTGTCCATGCACAGATCCCACCGCACGGGGTTGGAGACCTGCGACACCAGCCGCGCGACGATCTCGGCGCCGCCGGCGACGACCTTGCCGTCGGTGTTGGACACGTACGGCAGTACCGGGTCGGAGACCTCCAGCGTGCCCGCCAGCGCGTCCAGGGTGGCCACGGCCGGGGCCATGTGGTGGGTGTGGAAGGCACCCGCGACCTTCAGCGGGATGACCCGCGCCTTCTCCGGCTTGTCCGCGGTCAGCGCGGCCAGCTGTGCGGCCGTGCCGGCTGCGACGATCTGGCCGGCCCCGTTGATGTTCGCCGCGGTGAGCCCGAGGTTCTCCAGGTGCGCCACGACCGTGTCCGGGTCCCCGCCGAGCACCGCCGACATGCCGGTCTCGGTGACGGCGGCGGCCGCGGCCATCGCCGTGCTGCGGGTGCGGACGAACGCCATCGCCGCGTCGGCGCTCAGCACCCCGCCGATCGCCGCGGCGGTGATCTCACCGACGCTGTGGCCGGCCACCGTGTGCGGCGCGCCGGCGCCGGGCAGCAGCCGCTCCGCCGCGACCAGGCCGGCGGCGACCAGCAGCGGCTGGGCGACGGCCGTGTCGCGGATCTCCTCCGCTTCGGCCTTGGTGCCGTAGTGGGCGAGGTCGAGTCCGGCGGTCGCGGACAGTTCCGCGAGGCGGTCGGAGACGCCGGGCAGATCGAGCCATGGGGCGAGGAAGCCGGGGGCCTGGGCACCCTGGCCGGGAGCGACGAGTACGAGCACGCTTTCAACTCTCTCTTGAGCGAGGTCGTCCCCGCCCGTGGGGACAGGGACCAAGAACCGACGGGCGATTTGTTGGTGTCCCACAAATGCCCTGCGTACACCTACGGTGTCTGTCCGGAGTCGGAGAGCCGGCCCAGGATGAGTGCGATGCGAAGGGTGAATGCGGATCGTACATCCGAGGGGGACCAGCCGGTGACGTCCGTCACACGTCGGAGCCGGTACCGGACGGTGTTGGGGTGAACGAACAACATACGGGCCGCGCCTTCGAGCGACGAGGCCTGCTCGAGGTAGACCGAGAGCGTTTCCAGCAACGCCGAACCGGCTTCCTCCAGCGGTCTGTAGATCTCCTCCACCAGCTGATCGCGGGCGTAGCGGTCCCCCGCCATCGCCCGCTCCGGCAGCAGATCGTCCGCCTGCACGGGGCGCGGGGCGTCCGGCCAGGCGGCGCAGGCCCGCAGGCCGGCGGCCGCGGCCTGCGCGGAACGGGACGCCGACAGCAGGTCGCCGACGACCGGTCCGGCCACCACCGGGCCCGCCGCGAAGGGGCCGATCAGCGCCTTGGCGACGCGCAGCGGCTCGTCGTCGCCGCCCGCGACCACGATCAGCCGGTCGCCCAGCACACCGGTCAGCACCTGGAGCTTGGCGTGGCGCGCGGCCCGGCGGATCGCCTCCACGGTCAGTTCGCTGTCGCCGTTGGGTGCCGTGCCCAGCACGACCACGATCTTGTCCGGCGAGCTCCAGCCCAGCGCCGCCGCCCGGGACAGCACGCCCTCGTCGGCCTCCCCGGACAGCACCGCGTTGACCACCAGGGACTCCAGCCGGGCGTCCCAGGCGCCGCGCGCCTCGGCGGCCTGGGCGTACACCTGGGCCGTTGCGAAGGCGATCTCCCGCGCGTACACCAGCAGCGCCTCGCGCAGCACCGACTCGTCGCCGGGGGCGGCGACCTCGTCGATGGCCGCCTCCATCACCTCGATGGTGGTGCGCACCATCTCCACCGTCTGGCGCAACGAGATCGCCCGGGTCAGCTCCCGCGGCGCGGTGCCGAAGACGTCGGTGCTGATCGCCTGCGGCGTCTCCGGGTGCCGGAACCATTCGGTGAACGCCGCGATGCCCGCCTGCGCGACGAGCCCGATCCACGAGCGGTTCTCCGGCGGCATGGCCCGGTACCAGGGCAGCTGCGCGTCCATCCGAGCGATCGCTGCCGCCGCCAGGCGCCCCGCGGACTTCTCCAGCCGTCGCAGGGTGGCGATGTGGGAGTGGTCGCGGGCGGGGTCGAATGCGTTCTGCGCGGGTTCTGGCACGGTACAAGCCTGCCTTATCCGGGCGGAAGGATGGCACGGACCCCTCTTCTGCGCGCGTCCGCGCGTCAGATCCGGCCGCCTGCCGCGTGTCCGGCGGTGTCCGCGGACAGCCGCTGGGCGAGGTAGATCGGGACCACCGACAGCACGATCAGCACCGCGGCGACCACGTTGACCACGGGCGCCTGCTGGGGCCTGGCCATATTGCTGAAGATCCACACCGGCAGCGTCTGGATGCCGGGCCCGGCGGTGAAGGTGGTGACCACGATCTCGTCGAAGGAGAGCGCGAAGGCCAGCAGCCCGCCCGCCAGCAGCGCCGAGCGGATCAGCGGGAAGGTGATGTCGCGGAAGACCTGGAAGGTGTCGGCGCCCAGGTCCATGGCCGCCTCCTCGTACGAGCCGGAGGTGCGCCGCAGCCGGGCCAGGACGTTGTTGAAGACCACCACGACGCAGAAGGTGGCGTGGCCCACGACGACGGTGAACAGCCCGAGCCCCACGCCGAGCGGTTCCAGCACCGTGCGGAACGCCGTGTTCAGCGCGATGCCGGTGATGATGCCGGGCAGGGCGATCGGCAGGACCACCACGAAGGACAGCGCCTCACGGCCGAAGAACCGGTGGCGCTGGACGGCGAGCGCGACCAGGGTGCCCAGCACCAGCGACACCGCAGTCGCCCCGAGCCCGGCCTTCACCGAGGTCCACAGCGCCGCGCGGGCACCGTCGCTCTGCCAGGCGTCGCCCCACCAGCGCAGGGTGAGCCCGGAGGGCGGCCAGCCGAAGCCGCGGTCGGCGTTGAAGGAGTTCAGCAGGACCAGCAGCAGCGGTACGTAGATGACGGCGAAGCCGAGCGCGGCCGCGGCGCGCAGCGCGATCCGGGCGGGTCGGGACAGGTGCATGGCGTACGGCCCTCACAGACTCTGGAGCGCGCCGGTGCGTCGCACGGCCAGCAGGTAGACGACGATGATCGCGACCGGCACCGTGCCGAGCGCGGCGGCCAGCGGCAGGTCGAGCGTGATGTTGGAGTAGACGACGTTGCCGATGAGCTGGGTCTTGCCGCCGACGATCTGCACCGCGATGTAGTCGCCGAGGCTGAGCGAGAAGGTGAAGACCGAGCCCGCCGCGACCGAGGGCAGCACCATCGGCAGCACCACGGACCTGAAGGTGCGCCAGGTGCGCGCGCCCAGGTCGGCGGAGGCGTCCAGCAGGCCGGCCGGCAGCTGTTCGAGGCCCGCGTGGATCGGCAGGATCATGTACGGCAGCCACAGGTAGGCCAGCACCATGACGGCCGCGGGCAGGCCGTAGCCGGGGCCGCTGAGGCCCAGCGGCTTCAGCACCCAGTCCAGCGGCCCGTTCTCGGAGAGCATGATCCGCCAGGCGTACGCCTTGACCAGGTAGCTGGCCCACAGCGGGGTGAGGACGGCGACGACCAGCAGGTGGCGGTACTTCGGGGCGGCCACCCGCGCGGTGTAGAACGCGATCGGGAAGGCGACGACGATGTCGATGGCGGTCACCGCGACCGCCACACCGAGGCTGCGCAGCGCGACGTCCCGGTAGACCGGGGTCGTCCACAGGGCGTGGAAGTTGTCGGTGCTCCAGACCTTCACCACGTCCGAGGTGAAGGGGTCGGTGGTCCAGAAGGCGGAGAGGAACAGCGCGGCCAGCGAGCCCAGGTAGGCGAGGACGAGCCACAGCAGCGGGGCGGACAGCAGCAGGGACAGCCGCAGCCGCGGGCGGCGGTGCAGGAAGCCTGCCAGCCGCCGCCCGGGCGTGCCGGACGTGGGGATCGTGGTGGTCACCGACGGCTCAGCCCTTGATCTCGGTCCAGGCCTGGACCCACTTGGCGTAGGGGACGCATGTCACGTCGGTGCGGCCGTCGAGGCACTGCGGGATCGGGGTGTTCCAGAAGTGGACCTGCTTCCAGTACGGCTCGTCGGCGGCGTGGAAGACGGTGCAGTGGTTCTTGTCGGCGGTCAGCGCGCAGGACTTGGCGTTCGACGGGGCCTCGCCGAACCACTCGGCGACCTGGGCGTTGACCTTGGGCGAGACGATCCAGTCCAGCCATTTGTAGGCGCAGTTGGGGTGCTGGGCCTTCGCGGAGATCATCCAGGTGTCGGACCAGCCGGTCGCGCCCTCGCTCGGCAGGACGGCGGCGACCTTGGCCTTCTCGGCCTCCGCGAGGTTGGCGATGACCTGCCAGCTGGTGCCGATGACGGAGTCGCCGCTCTTGAACGCGGAGATCTCCTTGAGGTAGTCGCTCCAGTACTCGCCGATGTTGGCGTTCTGCTCCTTCAGCAGTGCCACCGAGGCGTCGAACTGCTTCTGGTCCAGGGCGTACGGGTCCTTGATGCCCAGCTCCGGCTTCGTCTTCATCAGGTACAGCGCGGCGTCCGCGAGGTAGATCGCCGAGTCGTAGGCGGTGACATGGCCCTTGTACGGGGCGGACTTGTCGAACACCGCGGACCAGGAGGTGGGCGCGGGGGAGACCTTGTCGGTGCGGTACATCAGCAGGTTGGCGCCGCGGCCGTGCGGGATGCCGTAGGCGACACCGCCCACCGAGTTCCACTTCTGCATCTTCAGACTCGGGAAGATGTCCTTGTAGTTGGGCACCAGGGCGGTGTTGACCGGGGCGGCGTCGCCGGAGGCGATCAGGCGCAGCGAGGCGTCGCCGGAGGCGGAGACGGCGTCGTACTGGCCGGTCTTCATCAGGCTGACCATCTCGTCGGAGGTGCCGGCCACCTTGGTGTTGACCTGGCAGCCGGTCTCCTTCTCGAAGGGCGTGACCCAGTCGACGGACTTGTCGTTGGAGCCGTCCTCGGCGTATCCGGCCCAGGCGATCAGGTTGACCGCGCCCTCGGTCTTGCCGAGGGTCTTCTGCGCGCTGAGTTTCGGCGGGGTGAAACCGCTCCCGGAGCCGGAGCCCTTGTCGGAGGAGGACCCGCCGCAGGCGGTGGCCAGGGCCAGGACGGTGCAGGCGGCGAGGGTACGGGTCAGACGCACGTGGACTCCGTTTCCGGTGCTGCGGGCTGGACGGTGACGTGGTGGCGGCGGTGCCACTGGAGGCGGACGCGGGTGCCCCGGTACGCGGCGACGTCCGCCGAGGAGGTCTCCCGGTTCTGCTGGAGGGCGGTCACCCGGCCGCCGTCGTCCAGGTCGACCAGGAACCGGGTGGCGTCGCCGAGGTAGACGACCTCGGCGACGGTGCCGGAGACGGTGCGCAGCGCGTCGTCGCCCGTGCCGTCCCCGGCGGGCGCCTTCTCCCCGGGGCCGAGCAGCCGGATCTTCTCGGGCCGGACGCTGTACGTCCCGCTCTCGTCGGTGAGCAGGTTGGACGTGCCGACGAAGCCGGCGACGAAGGGGGTGGCGGGCCGCTCGTACACCTCGGCGGGGGTGCCGACCTGCTCGATCCGGCCGTTGCTGAAGACGGCGATCCGGTCGCTGAGGGCCAGCGCCTCCTCCTGGTCGTGGGTGACGAGGACGAAGGTGATGCCGACCTCGCGCTGGAGCGCCTTGAGTTCGACCTGCATCTGCTCGCGCAGGGTGAGGTCGAGCGCCCCCAGCGGCTCGTCCAGCAGCAGCACCTTCGGGCGGTTGACCAGGGCGCGGGCCAGTGCGACGCGCTGCCGCTGACCGCCGGAGAGCCGGTCGGGGCGGCGCCCGCCGAAGTCCGCCAGCCGGACCGAGGCGAGGGCGGCGCGGACGCGCTCGGCGCGCTCGGCCCGGGGCACCTTGCGGACCTTCAGCCCGTAGGCGACGTTCTGCTCGACCGTCATGTGCGGGAAGAGGGCGTAGTCCTGGAAGACGGTGTTGACGTCCCGCTCGAAGGGGGCGAGGCGGGTGACGTCCCGGCCGGCGAGTTCGACGGTGCCTGCGGTGGGCGTCTCGAAGCCCGCGACCATGCGCAGCACGGTGGTCTTGCCGGAGCCCGAGGGGCCCAGCATCGAGAAGAACTCGCCGTCGCCGATCTCCAGGTCGATCGTGTCGACCGCGTGCACCGGTCCGAACGACTTGTCGAGGCCCCGCAGGCGCACGGCAGGTGTCCCGGCGGGCGATCCGTCGGCCGTCCCCCCGGCCGTTCCGCTGTCCGTTCCCTCCATGGGCGGGGAACCTTTCTGTTCGCGCGGGCGTTGATCGAAAACCTATGAAGTTATATTTCAGAGGACAAGGCCTGGCCGGGGTAAAACTTTCGCCAAGTGAGAAGGTGACCGGGTGAGCAAACTTTCGAATGGCGCGCTGCACGCCGTCTTCGCACCCGTCGGCAACCTCGCCCGGGTGGACGCGGTCGTACGGCGGCTGGCGGACGCCATCGAGCTGGGCCTGCTGGCCGACGGGGAGCAACTGCCCGGCGAGAGCGAACTGGCCACCCGGCTGGGCGTGTCCACGGTGACCCTGCGCGAGGCGCTCATGGCCCTGCGGCAGCAGGGGCTGGTCACCACCCGCCGCGGCCGCGGCGGCGGCAGCTTCGTCACCGCCCCCGGCCGGCCCCGGGACGTCCGGCTCGCCCACCGGCTCGCCGACTGGAGCACCGAGGAACTGCGCGACCTCGCCGACCACTGGGCCGCCGTCGCCGGATCCGCCGCCCGGCTGGCCGCCGAGCGCACCGGGCCGGACGACCTCGCCCCCCTCCAGCGCTCCCTGGAGGAGTTCGAGGCCGCCGACGAACTCACCGCCCGCGGCCGGGTCTACGGCCGGCTCCATGTGGAACTCGCCGCCGCCTCCCAGTCGGCCCGTCTCACCAAGGAGGAGATCCGTATCCAGGCGGAGATCGGAGCGCTAATCTGTCTCGCACTCGGGGAGGACGACGCCCGCGCGGCGGCCGTCGCGCTGCACCGCGCGCTGATCGGCGCCGTGCGCGAAGGCGACGCGGAACGGGCCAGGTCCCTGGCCGAACGGCGGGTGCAGGACGCGATGGAGCGCCTGATCGGACTGCGACTGGCCGCCGCCGGCTGACCCGGGCGCCCCGTACCTCCCGTCCTCCCGCACCGGAGGCATTCGCCGTGGTCATGAGCTCATCAACCGTCGTCGAGTCCGTCGCCGCCGGTGTCGTGGACCGGGTCCGCGCCGCGCTCGAGGACGTCTTCGCCGCCGTCACCCAGGTCGCCGAACGCACCACCGCCGTCGCCGCGGTGCGCGCCGCCGGCCGCGCGCCGACCACCGCCGACCTCGCCGCGCTGCGGCCGCTGCTGCACGACCGGCTGCGCGGCCAGGGCGACTTGATCTCCGGCATCGGCTTCATCGCCGAACCCGGGCTGCTCGGCGACGTACCGGCCTGGCTGGAGTGGTGGCAGACCCACCGCGACGGGGAGTTGCGTCCGCTGCTGCTGGACCTCGACCCGGCGACCTCGGCCTACTCCGACTACACGCACTGGGACTGGTTCGCGCTGCCCCGCGCCACCGGCGAGCGCGCGGTCGCCGGGCCCTACGTCGACTACCTGTGCTCCGACGAGTACAGCCTCACGCTGTCGGTGCCGGTCCGGTACCGCGGGCGCTTCCTCGGCGTGGCCGCCGCCGACGTCTACCTGCGGCACTTCGAGGCCGCTGTGCTGCCGCTGCTGCGGCGGCTGCCCGCTCCGGCCGCATTGGTCAACGCCCGTGGCCGGGTGGCGGCCTCCACCGATCCGCGGCATCTGGCGGGCTCGCTCCTGCGGAGCTTCAGCGGGCGTTCCTGCGGGCCGATCCCGCTGACGCTCGTGACGCTTTCGCGAGCACCGCGTCCGTGAGCGGGCCGGTGCGGCACGGCGGGCGCTTCCTCGGTGCGGCCGCGGCCGATGTCCACCTGCGGCACTTCGAGGCCGCTGTGCTGCCGCTGCTGCGGCGGCTGCCCGCTCCGGCCGCACTGGTCAACGCCCGTGGCCGGGTGGCCGCCTCCACCGATCCCGCTGACGCTCGTCACGCTTCCGACAGCACCGCGTCCGTGAGTGCGGGCCGGAGCGGCGATGCCCACGCGACGGAGCCGGGGAGACGCCCGTTCTCGTGGCCCGGGGGAAGCCGGCTCCGCGGCGCCCGCACCTCGGTGGCGAAGCGCCGGCCGCGTCAGACTTCCGACAGCACCGCGTCCGTGAGCGCGGGCCACAACGGCAGGGCCCACTCGCCGAAGTCACGGTCCGTCAGCACCACGCAGGCCGCGCCGGCCTCCGGGTCGACCCACAGGAACGTGCCGGACTGCCCGAAGTGCCCGAAGGTGCGCGGCGAGGAGGAAGCGCCGGTCCAGTGGGGGGACTTGTGGTCCCGGATCTCGAAGCCCAGGCCCCAGTCGTTGGGGTTCTGGCCGCCGTAGCCGGGCAGCACGCCCCTGAGCCCGGGGAAGGCCACCGAGGTGGCCGCCGCCACCGTCTCCGCGGCCAGCAGCCGCGGCGCCTGCACCTCGGCGGCGAAGCGCACCAGGTCGTCCACGGTCGAGATCGCGCCCGCGCCCGCCGAGCCCGGGCAGTCGGTGGCGTGCATGCCGAGCGGCTCCAGCACGGCCAGCCGCAGGTACTCGGCGAAGGGGATGTCGGCGGCCTTGGCAATGTGGTCGGCCAGCGCCTCGAAGCCCGCGTTGGAGTAGATCCGCCGGGTGCCGGGGGCGGCCATCACGCGGTGCTCGTCGAAGGCGAGACCGGAAGTGTGCGCGAGCAGATGCCGTACGGTCGAGCCCTCGGGGCCGGCCGGCTCGTCCAGCTCCACCGCGCCCTCCTCGACCGCGACCAGCGCCGCGTAGGCGGACAGCGGCTTGGTCACCGAGGCCAGCGGGAAGCGCCGCCCGGTGTCGCCGTACGCTCCCAGGAGCGTGCCGTCGTGGCGGACGACCGCCGCCGCGGCCGTCGGGACAGGCCAGTTCTCTATCGCGCTCAGGCTGCTCAGGCTCCGCATGACGGTGAGCCTAACGAATGGCCTTGCCTGGAGTGCACTCCAGGGTTTTAGCGTGGAACCCATGACCGTGACGCAGGTGGCCAAGAACAAGCCCGGCAGCGTACGCAACTGCGCCGACGAGGCGCCGCAGCCCCTCCCGGCCGGCCGGGACCGCTACACGATCAGCGAGGTGGCGGCCTTCACCGGGCTGAGCGCGCACACCCTGCGCTGGTACGAGCGCATCGGGCTGATGCCGCACGTCGACCGCTCCCACACCGGGCAGCGCCGCTTCACCAGCCGCGACCTGGACTGGCTGGCCTTCGTCGGCAAGCTGCGGCTGACCGGGATGCCGGTCGCGGACATGGTCCGCTACGCCGAGCTGGTGCGGCTGGGGGACCACACCTTCCCCGACCGCCGGGACCTGCTGGAGTCCACCCGGCGCGACGTGCTCCAGCGGATCACCGAGCTCCAGGACACCCTCGCGGTCCTCGACCACAAGATCAACGTCTATGCCGACGCCCCCAGGGCGTCCGAGAGGGCATGAAGCGCATGAGCGACACACACGAGCCGATCGCCAAGGTCGGGCTCGGCACGGACGGCCCCCTGGTCGGCGTGCAGGGCCTGGGCTGCATGGGCATCAGCGAGTTCTACGGACCGACCGACGAGACCGCCGCCCGCGCCACGCTGGAGGAGGCCCTGGCCCTCGGCGTCACGCTCTTCGACACCGCCGACGTCTACGGGCTGGGCGCGAACGAGGAGTTCCTCGCCCCCTTCGTGCGGGCGCACCGCGACGAGATCACCCTCGCCACCAAGTTCGGCATCGCGCGCAAGGCCGACGACCTGCGGTACCGCGGTGTCCGCAACGACCCCGAGTACATCCGGCAGGCCGTCGACGCCAGCCTGCGCCGCCTCGGCGTGGACGTCATCGACCTGTACTACATGCACCGCCGCGACCCGGCCGTGCCGTTCGCCGAGTCGGTGGGCGCGATGGCGGAGCTGGTGCGGGCCGGCAAGGTCAGGCACCTCGGCCTGTCCGAGGTGACCGGCGCCGAACTGCGCGAGGCGCACGCGGTGCACCCGGTCGCGGCGGTGCAGTCGGAGTGGTCGCTGTTCAGCCGGGACGTGGAGGTGTCGCTCGCCGGTGCCGCCGCCGAACTGGGCGTGGCCGTGGTGCCGTACTCCCCGCTCGGGCGCGGCTTCCTCGCCGGCTCCTTCCGGAACGCGTCCGAGCTGGGGGCGGACGACTTCCGGCAGGCCCAGCCGCGCTTCACCGGCGAGAACGCCGAGCGCAACGCCGATCTGCTGGAGCCGCTCCGCGCGGCCGCGCAGGCGCACGACGCCACGCCCGGCCAGATCGCCCTGGCCTGGGTCCAGCAGCGGGCGCAGGTGCACGGACTGGCCGTCGTCCCGATCCCGGGCACCCGCAGGGCCGACCGGGTGCGGGAGAACACCGCCGCCACCCGGATCGTCCTCGACGAGGCCGAGCTCGGCCGGCTGGAACCGATCGCGGGACAGGTCGCCGGTGACCGCTACGCGGACATGTCGTCCACGTCGGCGGCGCGCGAGTAGCCGTCGCGCTCCAGGGCGGGCCGCGACCGCGCGGCCCGCTGGACGGCCGCCAGCACGGCCGCGGCCAGCGGCAGCGACTCGTGGACCGGGCCGTAGCCGAGGCCGAACACCACGGCCGCCGGGTCGTCGTCCGCGCTGCCCGGCAACCGGCCGCCGCCGTCGCGGGGGAGCAGCCGCAGGTGGCCTCGGGGCGCCTCGGGTGAGCGCCACTCCAGGCCGGTCAGCCCGGCGACGGGGAAGTGCTGGTCGCCGGCCCGCCACTTGGGCGTGGAGGCGCCGGTCCAGGACCACCGGAAGGTCACCGTGTGCCCGTCGAAGGACGCCCGCCCGTCGTACGCCTTGAACGACAGCGGCGGCGCGGGGACGTCCACGAGGTGGCGCGGGGCCGGCTCGTCCTCACCGGCGCCCAGGGCGCCGATCGCGGTCAGCAGCCGCTCGGCGCACTGCTCCGCGAGCGGTTGGCCGGCGGTGGGCAGCACCAGGCGGTAGGGGTCGGCGGCCTCCTTGAGCTGGCCGTCCGCCGCGTCCATCAGAGGGTCGGCGCCGCGCCGCGGCAGGGCGCGCAGCACGAGGGTGCCGCGTCTGCCCGGCGCGAGCTCCACGCCCGTCAGCGCCGCGTAGGGGACGCGGCGCTGACCGAGGACCTGGAGCAGTCTGGAGTTGCGCAAACCGCGCTCGTAACGGATGAGGACCGCGTCGGCATCGAACTCCCATACGGCGTTGGATCCGGCCAATACGTCACCCATACGAGTCATCGTAGGCCGGGTTCCCGCCGGGGGAACCCGCCGCGTCAGGCCGGTCTAGGCCACGCCCGCCGTGCAGGACCGCCCCTGGGCGCAGCGGATGTCCGGAAAGCGCCCCAGCGCGATACGGGTGAAGTTGGCGAGGCTGCCGGTGCCCGAGCGGAAGTAGCCCGCGTGGCCCTCGGCGCCGTCGGAGCTGACCACCCGGGCGCCGAAGTCCCGCGAGACCGGGTCCGCGCCGTGGCCCAGGCCCGCGATCTCCAGGTGCGGCACGTCGCCGATCCAGTCCGAGCTGTCGCGGGTCGCCCACACGCGGGCGCCGGTGCGCAGATCGGCCGCCCGGTCCACCCGCATGCCGGGGCTGCCGAAGACCGTGATGTCCGAGACCCGGCCGGCCGGCAGGCCCGGCGCGGCCACCCCGCACAGCACCGAGCCGTACGAATGGCAGAACAGCGCGACGTCGCCGCGCGTCGGCAGCGCCCCCACCAGGGCGGTCAGCCGGACGGCACCCTGCTCGGCGAGTTCGCCGGTGGACGCGTCCAGGCCCACGCCCAGCGGGGTGGTCCAGTCCGCCCACGCGATGACGGCCGTGCGCGCCCGCGGGTCGGCGGCCCGCTCGGCGCCGTACAGGGAGCGGGCCATGCCCACCGGGGCCCGGTAGGGGAGGGCGGTGCGCTCGAAGGACATCACGTCGGTGTCGACCCCGGGCACCACGATCGAGACCCGATGTGCGTGCTGGAGGTCGCCGAAGACCTCGGCGACCCGGCCCCGGCCCGCGGGGTCGAAGGCCAGGATCTGCCGGCCGGGCCGCTGGAGGGAGGCGTAGCGGCTCGCCCGGCCGGCCGCGTCCTGCCGGCCCTCGGTGGTGAGCAGGGGGCTGTGCGAGCGGGCGTTCTCCCGGGCCCGCTCGGTGCCGAGCGCGATCCGGTTGGCCTGGTAACGCAGGGCCAGTGGCGCGCCGTTGAGGTTGCCCACGATCAACGGGTAGCGCTTCGCCAGGCGCTGGGCCTGCTTCGGGGCGAGTGTGCCGAAGAAGCGTGCCAGCGCCTTCGCCCCCGCCTGCGGGTCGGGCAGCGCACGGCCGCCCACCGTCCCGTGCCGCCAGGCGGCCAGGGCAACGGACTTGGCGTCGTTGTCACCTTGGTGATGACGCAGCGCCGTCCAGCCGGTGGTCGACAGCATGACGAAGACCACGGCAAGAGCCAGGAGGGCGCGCAGGGAGGGGGAGCTGAAACGCTCGTCGGCGAAATTCACTGCGTGCCACCATAGGAGACGCCGCAGGTCCCCTGAGCACGCCGTGACTCAAGTCACGTTTGAAAGAAGGAGATTCCGGACACACCCTTGTGCTCGTCCCACGGTTGTGTCAGCACGGGGACCAGCAGGGCCAGGTGCTCCTCGGTGATCCTGCGGATCGACTCCACGGTGGTCTCGTCGCCGTCCCCCCACAGCCGCTGGGCGGCCCTCAGCACCCCGCCGACGGCGCCCACGAGCACCCGCGGCCGCGGGTCGGCCGCGTCCAGTCCCTCGCGTGCGGCGATGACGGCCGCCAGTCGCCCCTCCACCACCGACGAGCGGCGCAACTGCGCGGCCAGCAGCGTCGGCGTCGACTCGATCACCCGGTACATCGCCATGTACGTCGGCAGCGGCACGACGGCCACGATGAGCGCGCCGATGCCGTCCCACGACGCCCTCAGCGCCGCGTGCAGCGCCTCGAACGGCGGCTCGCCGGGCGGCCGGGCCGCCACCGCGGTGACATAGGCGTCCTCGACGGTGTCCTCCAGCGCGAGGGCGACCTCCTCCTTGCCCGCGAAGTAGCGGAAGAAGGTGCGCTGCGAGACGTCCACCGCGTCGGCTATCTCGTCGACGGTCGTCCCGTCGTACCCCTGCGCCACGAACAACTCCACCGCGGCCCGCACCAGCGCGTCACGCGTGCGCTGCTTCTTGCGTTCCCGCAGACCGCACACGGGCGTCTTGGGCATCGCGTACGTCATCTGCCGTCCACCTTTCGGGACCCCCTTCGAACCGGTCGCGCTTCCTGTCAGTAACCGACGGATGAATGCTTTGGTCAAATGTCAGATGCTGCCATAATCTCTTGCCCATGACCCAAGCCTCCGTCGTCACCGACCAGGCACCGGAGCCCATACCGGCGCCCTCCAAGAAGCCCCTCCGCGGCCATCCCTGGCTGACCCTCTTCTCGGTAGCCATCGGCGTCATGGTGGTGGCGCTGGACGGCACCATCGTCGCCGTCGCCAACCCGGCCATCCAGGCCGACCTCGGCGCCTCCCGCGAGCAGATCCAGTGGATCACCACCGGGTACATGCTCGCGCTCGCCGTGTCGCTGATCACCGCCGGCAAGCTCGGCGACCGCTTCGGGCACCGCCAGACCTTCCTGATCGGCCTCGCGGGCTTCGCCCTCACCTCGGGGCTGATCGGCCTCTCCAGCGGGGTCGGCATGGTGATCGCGCTCCGCGTGCTGCAGGGTGTGTTCGGCGCGCTGCTCCAGCCTGCCGCGCTCGGCCTGCTGCGGGCCACCTTCCCGGCCGAGAAGCTCAACATGGCCATCGGCATCTGGGGCATGGTGATCGGCGCCTCCACCGCCGCCGGGCCGATCGCGGGCGGTCTGCTGGTCGAGCACGTCAACTGGGAGTCCGTCTTCTTCATCAACGTGCCCGTCGGCCTGGTCGCGCTCGCCTTGGGCCTGGTGATCCTCAAGGACGTCCGCGCCGAGAAGGCGCCGCGGTCCTTCGACATCCCCGGCATCCTGCTGCTCTCCGGCGCGATGTTCGGCCTGGTGTGGGGCCTGATCAAGGCTCCGGAGTGGGGCTGGGGCAATGCGCAGACCCTGCTCTTCCTGATCGGCTCCGTGCTGCTGTTCGTGCTGTTCGCGTTCTGGGAGACCAGGGCCTCCGAGCCGCTGATCCCGCTGCGGATGTTCCGCTCGGTACCGCTGTCGGCGGGCACCCTGCTGATGGTGCTGATGGCCTTCGCCTTCCTCGGCGGCCTGTTCTTCGTCACGTTCTACCTGCAGAACGTCCACGGGATGTCGGCGGTGGAGTGCGGTGTCCATCTGCTGCCGCTCACCGCGATGATGATCGTCAGCTCGCCGGTCGCCGGCCTGCTGATCACCAAGTTCGGCCCCCAGGTGCCGCTGGTCGGCGGCATGGTCTGCACGGCGGTCGCCATGTTCGGCATGACCGGCCTGGAGGCCGACTCCGGTTCGCTGATCATGTCCCTGTGGTTCGCGCTGCTCGGCCTCGGCCTCGCCCCGGTGATGGTCGGCGCCACCGACGTCATCGTCGGCAACGCCTCGCTGGAGCTGTCCGGCGTGGCCGGCGGTCTCCAGGGCTCCGCCATGCAGGTCGGCGGCAGCCTCGGCACCGCCGTCCTGGGGACGGTCATGGCCTCGCGGGTGGACAGCGCGCTGCCCGAGAAGTGGGCCGCCGCGGGGCTGCCCCCGCTCAAGGGCGACCAGGCCGCGCAGGCCGCCGACGCGGTCGTGGTGGGTGTGCCGCCGGTCGCCCCGAACACCCCGGCCGAGGTCGTCGCGATGATCACGAAGGTCACGCACGAGACCTTCCTGTCCGGGATGGGCCTGGCCTTCACGGTCGCCGGCGTCGTGGCCGCCTTCGCGGCGGGTGTCGCCTTCCTGACCCGGCGCGGCGTCAACGCGGACGCCGCGGGCGGCGCGGTGCACGTCTGACACGGGTGAACTCCCTATCAGGGTGATCGAGGCCCGGGGCCCTTGGCGGCCCCGGGCCTCGTCGTTCACGGTGGTGCTCCGTACCGGTGCCTTCGGGTGCCGCGACGACGCCGTACCGACAACGGGGAGTGATCCACATGCGCCGTGCCCTGACCCTGACCCTGACCCTGCCGCTCGCCCTGGCCGCGAGCGCCGCCGCCCTGGTGTCCCCCGCCGCGGCGGGCGCGGCCCCCGCGGGCGGCTGCGACCCCGGCGAACTGTGCCTGTGGGCCCGGCCGGACTACGGCGGCACCCGCGCGGTCCACGAACTCGCCGACACCGACGTCAACTCCTGCGTGCCGCTGCCCGCCGGTGTCACCGCGAAGTCCTTCGCCAACCGCACCCGCAAGCTCGTGACGACCTACCAGAGCGCCGAGTGCTCCACCGAGGGCGACTTCGAGACGTTCCCGTCCGGCACATGGGTGCCCGAGTCCCGGCACACGATCCGGGCCTTCCAGATCGTCGACCAATGACGCCGTGCAGACAGGCAGACGGGCAGGGCCCCCACCGCGACCGCGGTGGGGGCCCTGGTGGAGCGGGGACCGTCAGGCGTCGCCGCCGGCCGCGCCGGGGTCGGCGGCGGCCACGTCGAGCAGCTGGTAGCGGTCGATCGCCTGCTTCAGCACCGAGCGGTCGATCTTCCCCTCCTTGGCGAGCTCGGTGAGCACGCCGAGGACCACCGACTGCGCGTCGATGTGGAAGAAGCGCCGCGCCGCGCCGCGGGTGTCCGCGAAGCCGAAGCCGTCCGCGCCCAGCGACTGCCAGGTGCCGGGCACCCAGCGCGCGATCTGGTCCGGAACGGCCCGCATCCAGTCGGAGACGGCCACGAACGGGCCCTCGGAGCCGGAGAGCTTCCGCGTCACGTACGGGACGCGCTGCTCCTCCTCCGGGTGGAGCAGGTTGTGCTCCTCGGCCTCGACCGCGTCGCGACGCAGCTCGTTCCAGGAGGTCGCGGACCAGACGTCGGCCCGCACGTTCCACTCCTCGGCGAGGATGCGCTGCGCCTCGAGGGCCCACGGCACCGCGACACCGGACGCCAGGATCTGCGCCGGGACCGCGCCCGCCTCGCCGGCCTTGTACTTGTACAGGCCCTTGAGGATGCCGTCGACGTCGACGCCCGCCGGCTCGGCCGGCTGCACGATCGGCTCGTTGTAGACGGTGAGGTAGTAGAAGATGTCCTCGTTCGCCTCGGGCGTCCCGCCGTACATGCGGCGCAGACCGTCCCGCACGATGTGCGCCATCTCGAAGCCGTACGCCGGGTCGTAGGCGACCACGGCCGGGTTCGTGGAGGCGAGCAGGTGCGAGTGGCCGTCGGCGTGCTGCAGGCCCTCACCGGTCAGCGTGGTGCGGCCCGCGGTGGCGCCGAGCACGAAGCCGCGCGCCAGCTGGTCGGCCATCTGCCAGAACTGGTCGCCCGTGCGCTGGAAGCCGAACATCGAGTAGAAGACGTAGACCGGGATCAGCGGCTCGCCGTGCGTGGCGTAGGCCGAGCCCGCGGCGATCAGCGAGGCGGTGCAGCCCGCCTCGGAGATGCCGTCGTGCAGCATCTGGCCGGTCGGGGACTCCTTGTAGGCCAGCAGCAGCTCGCGGTCGACCGACTCGTACGTCTGGCCCAGCGGGTTGTAGATCTTGGCCGACGGGAAGAGCGAGTCCATGCCGAAGGTGCGGTACTCGTCGGGGGCGATCGGCACGAAGCGCTTGCCGATCTCCTTGTCCCGCATGAGGTCCTTCAGCAGCCGGACGAACGCCATGGTGGTGGCGATCGTCTGCTGGCCGGAGCCCTTGCGGGTCGCCGCGTACGCCTTGTCGTCCGGCAGCGCAAGGGGCTTGGCACGCACGACGCGGGTCGGGACGTAACCGCCCAGGCCCTTGCGGCGGTCGTGCATGTACTGGATCTCCTCCGAGTTCCGGCCGGGGTGGTAGTACGGCGGGGCGCCGGACTCCAGCTCCTTGTCGGCAATCGGCAGGTGCAGCCGGTCGCGGAAGCGCTTGAGGTCGTCGACCGTCAGCTTCTTCATCTGGTGCGTCGCGTTGCGGCCCTCGAAGTTCGGGCCGAGGGTCCAGCCCTTGACGGTCTGGGCCAGGATCACGGTCGGCTGGCCCTTGTGCTCGCGGGCCGCCTTGTACGCCGCGTAGATCTTGCGGTGGTCGTGGCCGCCGCGGCCGAGGTGCAGCACCTGGTCGTCGGTGAGGCCCTCGACCATCGCGCGCAGGCGCTGGTCGTCGCCGAAGAAGTGCTCGCGGATGTACGCGCCGGTCTCGGTGGCGTACGTCTGGAACTGGCCGTCGGGCGTGGTGTTGAGCTTGTTCACCAGCACGCCGTCGCGGTCCTGGGCCAGCAGCGGGTCCCAGGTGCGGTCCCAGATCAGCTTGATGACGTTCCAGCCGGCGCCGCGGAACTGCGACTCCAGCTCCTGGATGATCTTGCCGTTGCCGCGCACCGGGCCGTCGAGCCGCTGGAGGTTGCAGTTGACGACGAAGGTGAGGTTGTCCAGGCCCTCGCGGGCGGCCAGGGACAGCTGGCCGAGCGACTCCGGCTCGTCCATCTCGCCGTCGCCGAGGAAGGCCCACACGTGCGACTGCTCGGTGTCGGCGATGCCGCGCGCCTGCATGTAGCGGTTCATCCGGGCCTGGTAGATCGCGCCCAGCGGGCCGAGGCCCATGGACACGGTCGGGAACTCCCAGAAGTCCGGCATGAGCCGCGGGTGCGGGTAGCTGGACAGGCCGTAGGGCGCCTTGGACTTCTCCTGGCGGAACGCGTCGAGCTGAGTGGCGGAGAGCCGGTCCAGCATGAAGGCGCGGGCGTACACACCCGGGGAGGCGTGTCCCTGGAAGAAGATCTGGTCCCCGCCCTTGCCGTCGTCCTTGCCCCGGAAGAAGTGGTTGAAGCCCACGTCGTAGAGGGAGGCCGAGGAAGCGAAGGTGGCGATGTGGCCGCCGACGCCGATGCCGGGACGCTGCGCACGGGACACCATGACCGCCGCGTTCCAGCGGGTCGCGTTCAGGATGCGGCGCTCGATCTCCTCGTTGCCGGGGAAGAACGGCTCGTCCTTGGTCGCGATGGTGTTGACGTAGTCCGAGCTGCGCATCTCGGGCACGGCCACGCGCCGCTCGCGCGCGCGCTCGATCAGCCGGAGCATCAGGTAGCGGGCGCGCTCGCGTCCGCGCTCGTCGATAGCGGCGTCAAGCGAGTCGAGCCATTCCGCCGTCTCCTCGGGATCGAAATCCGGGACCTGGCTGGGAAGGCCGCCAATGATGATCGGGTTGCGATCTGATCCGGAAGCCACGCTAATCCTTCGCTGATAGATAGTGCTACGGGGTCACGCCGCCTCCATCGTGTACCGCGCGTTCGGGATACGTCATCTCTACTGAGCGGTAACCGTAACGTAGCGCCACAGACCCACCTGCAAGGCCCCTGGCGGGGCTCCTGTGTGGCTTCCGGTGGCCGAGCGACCAAATCGCAACTGTACGCCCACTCGGACGTACGACCGACCGCGACTCCGATTCGGGAGAAATGCTGGCATAGTGGAGTGAGCCACGTCACCCTTCGCAGTTCGGGTTGCGGTGACACGTCAACGTTTGGGCGGGATGGGCGGCCGGGTACTTGCGCGATCCGCCGCGCCCGTGTGGACTACCGCCCATAACCCCGCACAGGAGCGGGAAGACAACCCCCATGACAGGAGGCAGAGCGTGAGCGCGACCGCGGGCCACGCGGAGGAGCGGACCAACCCGGCAAGCCGGCTTGGTTTCGAGCCCGGACAGGTGGTCCAGGAGCTCGGCTACGACGACGACGTCGATCAGGAGCTCCGTGAGGGTATCGAGGAGATCACGGGCGAAGAGCTCGCGGACGAGGACTACGACGACGTCGCCGACGGTGTCGTCCTGTGGTTCCGCGACGATGACGGCGACCTGACCGACGCCCTGGTCGATGCCACGTCCGCCGTCGACGACGGCGCCCAGATCTGGCTCATGACCCCGAAGACCGGCCGTGACGGGCACGTCGAGCCGAGTGACATCGGAGAGGCCGCGCAGACCGCCGGCCTTGCTCAGACCAGCAGTGTCAACGTCTCCAAGGACTGGACCGCCAGCCGGCTCGTGACTCCGAAGTCGGCGAAGGCCGCCAAGCGCTGAGGCGTTCAGGACGGACCCTGGGCCCCCGCGGCAGCATGCCGCGGGGGCGTCTTGCATGGGGTCCGGCGGGCAGTGGTTGACTGGACGGCCGGCCGGCCGGGCCGCGAGGGTCCCGGCGCCGCCCCGTCACCGGAAAGGTGTGTCCCGTATGGCGCTCGGCGCAGGAGAGCAGGCCCCCGACTTCGAGCTGAGGGACCAGCACGGCCGGACCGTCCGGCTCTCGGACTTCCGCGGCGCCAGGAACGTCGTGCTGCTGTTCTTCCCCTTCGCCTTCACCGGCGTCTGCACCGACGAGCTCTGCGCGCTGCGCGACGCGCTCCCGGCGTTCCAGAACGACGACGTGCAGCTGCTGGCGGTCTCATGCGACTCCATGCACACCCAGCGCGTCTTCTCCGACCAGGAGGGCCTGGACTACCCGCTGCTGTCCGACTTCTGGCCGCACGGCGAGGTCTCCCGCGCCTACGGCGTCTTCGCCGAGGACAAGGGCTGCGCGGTGCGCGGCACCTTCGTCATCGACAAGGAGGGCGTGATCCGCTGGACGGTCGTCAACGGCCTGCCGGACGCGCGTGACCTGAACGAGTACGTCAAGGCGCTCGAAGCCCTGTAGCCGGAGGGAACCGGGTACTACCCTCAGGGCGTTGATCCTGTTACGAGCGACACGCGACGACATGGGAGGACTCGTGGGAGTCAGCCTCAGCAAGGGTGGCAACGTTTCGCTGACGAAGGAGGCCCCCAACCTCACGGCCGTCGTCGTCGGCCTCGGCTGGGACGCCCGCACCACCACGGGCGCGGGTTTCGACCTGGACGCCAGTGCCCTGCTCACGGGCACCGAGGGCAAGGTCCTCTCCGACCAGCACTTCGTCTTCTTCAACAACCTCAAGAGCCCCGACGGCTCCGTGGAGCACACCGGTGACAACATCACCGGTGAGGGCGAGGGCGACGACGAGCAGATCAAGGTGAACCTGGCGGCCGTCCCGGCCGAGGTCTCCAAGATCGTCTTCCCGGTGTCGATCTACGAGGCCGAGACCCGTCAGCAGTCCTTCGGCCAGGTCCGCAACGCGTTCATCCGCGTCGTGAACCAGGCCGACAACAACGAACTGGCCCGCTACGACCTCACCGAGGACGCCTCCACCGAGACCGCCATGGTCTTCGGCGAGCTGTACCGGCACGGTGCGGAGTGGAAGTTCCGGGCCATCGGCCAGGGATACGCCTCCGGCCTGCGCGGCATCGCGCAGGACTTCGGCGTCAACGTCTGATGTCCAGGGTCGTGCGGTCCGTCCGCCCGGGGCGGGCCGCGCACCCCGGCTGGGGGAGGAGAACAGTATGGGCGTGACGCTCGCCAAGGGAGGCAATGTCTCCCTCACCAAGGCCGCACCGAATCTCACACAGGTGATGATCGGGCTGGGCTGGGACGCGCGCTCCACCACCGGAGCGCCCTTCGACCTGGACGCGAGCGCCCTGCTGTGCGCCTCGGGGCGGGTCCTCGGCGACGAGTACTTCGTCTTCTACAACAATCTCAAGAGCCCTGAGGGCTCGGTCGAGCACACCGGGGACAACCTCACCGGCGACGGCGACGGTGACGACGAGATCCTGATCGTCGATCTCGTGGCGGTCCCGGAGCGGGTCGACAAGATCGTCTTTCCGGTCTCCATCTACGAGGCGGACCTCCGCGGCCAGACTTTCGGCCAGGTCAGCAACGCCTACATCCGAGTGGTCAACCAGCTCGACCAGAGCGAACTGGCCCGGTACGACCTGTCCGAGGACGCGTCCAGCGAGACCGCAATGATCTTCGGCGAGCTGTACCGCTACGGCGGCGAATGGAAGTTCCGGGCCGTTGGCCAGGGGTACGCGTCAGGGCTGCGGGGTATCGCCCTAGACTTCGGGGTCAACGTTTCGTAAAGGGATTGGATATCCAGTGCTCCTCCGTACATTCGGCTGGTCGCTCGGCGTCACTGCCATCGGCTTGGCCCTCGCCGGCTTCCTGTGGGGTGCGGAAGGTCTCGCACTCGTCGCGATCCTCTCTGTCCTGGAGATCTCGCTCTCGTTCGACAACGCGGTGATCAATGCCGGGATCCTCCGGAAGATGAATGCCTTCTGGCAGCGCATCTTCCTGACGATCGGCATTCTGATCGCCGTCTTCGGCATGCGCCTGGTCTTCCCGATCATCATCGTGTCGATCACGGCCAAGATCGGACCGATCGACGCGATCGATCTGGCGATCAACAACAAGGACCAGTACGAACACCTGGTGACCTCCGCCCACCCGGCGATCGCCGCGTTCGGCGGAATGTTCCTGCTGATGATTTTCCTGGACTTCATCTTCGAGAGCCGTGAGCACACCTGGCTGTCCTGGCTGGAGCGCCCGCTGTCCAAGCTCGGCAAGCTGGACATGCTCTCGGTGGTCGTCGCCCTGGTCGTGCTGCTGGTCACCGCCACCACCGTGGCCACCGCGGTGGCCCACGGCGGCGGCGACAAGACCTCCACGGTGCTGCTCGCCGGCGTCGGCGGTCTGATCACCTACCTCGTTGTCGGCGGCATCTCCAGCTACTTCGAGGACCGCCTCGACGAGGAGGCCGACGAGGCCGACGAGGAGCTGGAGGAGGTGGCCGGCGGCGGCAAGCCGAGCGGCAGCGGCTCCAGCGCCGTGGGCCTGGCCGGCAAGGCGGCCTTCTTCCTCTTCCTCTACCTCGAGGTCATCGACGCCTCGTTCTCCTTCGACGGCGTCATCGGCGCGTTCGCCATCTCCAACGACATCTTCATCATCGCGCTCGGTCTCGGCATCGGTGCGATGTACATCCGGTCGCTCACCGTGTACCTGGTCCGCAAGGGCACCCTGGACGACTACGTCTACCTGGAGCACGGGGCGCACTACGCCATCGGCGCCCTGGCCGTCATCCTCCTGGTCACCATCAAGTACGAGATCAACGAGGTCATCACCGGCCTCGTCGGTGTCGTCCTGATCGGCGCCTCCTACTGGTCGTCGGTGGTGCGAAACCGCCGCCTCGGGGAAAGCTCCGAGCAGCGGGACGACAACGACAAGACGGAAGTGACGAGCGGGGTCTGACCCCCGGCGCACGACCGGACCGTGCCGCCCCCCCCCCCCCCCCCGGGGGGGGGGGGGGGGCCGGGCGGGGGGGGGGGGGGCCCCAATGTGGGAAATTGTGGGGGCCCGCCGCGGCGTCAAACTGCAGGTCGACCACGCGCACCGGGACAC